>JAVEYK010000012.1:0-54813 GCA_034003505.1 Anaerolineaceae bacterium
CCGGTGGTACAACAACGGATTACAGGTATGTGCCGCAAGGTGTCTACAGCTATGCCGCCTACAACGTCGAAGTGAACGGGCAAAGCTACGAGCAGCCGGTAATCGATTGGGTGGGCGAAACGCCGCTGCAGGGTGAAAATTTTACCTATATCATCGATGTGGATCCTGCGCGCTGGCTAACGGAAGGTCAGGTGATCCAGCTCATCAAGGTGAGCTTAGATCAGTCAGTGGGGGTTCCCCTGCCAGTATTAAACCCCACGTTACAAATTGGCAAAGGCAGCCCAACTTCTCTGGCCGTCTCGCCTGATGGACAATGGATGGCCATCAGTACACAGTTCGGGGTTTACCAGTATCATGCCAGCACATTTGCGGAGGCGTGGTTCACTCCCCTGCCGGAAAAGGCTGGGCTTGTCATCTTCGATCCGAATAGTGAACATCTGGGTGTTGTTTCAGAAAGTGCTATTGTCATTCTGGATGTGAACAACGGAGCGGTGTTAACCAGGTTGGAAAACGCAGGTAATTCCTTTGCCTGGTCACCGGATGGCCAGCGGTTGGTTAGCGGCAGCGGTTGCGAGCAGGTAACTGTTTGGGATGCAAATAACGGCGCCTCGCTGAAAGAGCTGCGTGGTGACAAGTGTTCCGAAGGCTACAGCGGCATAAAAGTCGCCTGGGCAGCGGATGGACGCATATACGGGGTTTCGATGGGGACGAACATATTGGCCTGGGAGGGTGATACTTACGCACCAGTGGAAGATTTTTCAGCCCAAGGTACTAAAGATACCTGGATCAGCATCATTTTCGCTGCTCCTGTAGGCAATCTTCTGGCGCAGTATGACAGTATGGGCTTACCATTCATCGCCATCGTGGATACAAAGCAAAATCGCCAGATTCAATTGCTTGACCAGGAGGTCAATGGGGGTATCATCTCACTGGCCTGGTCGCCGGACGGTCAGTATCTGGCAGTGGCATACAGAATGAATACCGACCTTATTCTCATCTGGAATGCCCGCACCGGCCAGGTAGAGCAGAAGATCGAAGGATATTACGCTGACTCCGGGTTGGGGTGGTCGCCAGATGGGAAGACCCTTTTTGGGCTAAAATCTCCGGATGGCCGGATCAATGCTGTTGCAATAAACACTGGCAGTGCGCTGTATAGCCTGGACGGTCACGCATTTGTAGGAAATTTTTTAACCTGGACTCAGGAAGGGCTAGCCTCCACGAACGGTGCAGCCATCACATGGTGGAACCCGGCTGGTGGGGAGTCGGTGCGTCAGGATATGGTTGGTTCCCCTCAGCAAAGCGTGAACACCTGGCCACCAACAGGTCCTGGAATCTACTTATTTACTGTCGACTATCGATTTCATCAGGTAGGAAATTTAAATTCAAAAAGTCCTCTCGAAGGAGATGCCAGCCAGTATCCATTCTCTACAGCCTGGTCTTGGGATGGCAACAGACTGGCTGATCCAACCCATATATGGGATGCAGAGACAGGCAAACTCCTCGTCCAATTGCAGGACCCGCTGCAAAAACATCCCCCGGATCAGGTCGCCTGGTCGCCTGATGGCAAACGTCTCGCCTCAGCTGATTCATTGAACATGCAGCCACCCGTCATCTGGGACGCCCAGTCTGGAAAGGTGCTGTTCACTTTACCGGCAGAGACTGGTAAACTCGAACCATTGTGGCTCGGGTTGGCGTGGTCTCCGGACGGTAAAAGACTGGCCGCGGTTGGTTCGTTGTGGCATCGGGATAGTGGAAAGGATGAAGGTATGATCCTGATCTGGGATACTGAGACCGGAAAACAGGAGCAGTTGCTCACAGAGGGAATGAACGGTTACCGGCTGTGGAGCGTTGCCTGGTCGCCAGATAGCCGCTTTCTGGCCTGTGGTACGACAGGCAATGAACTTTTTGTCTGGAATATGGTTAACAACACACCCCTGGCCAGATTGGTGGGTCATCGGGATATCATCGACCAGCTGGACTGGTCCCCGGATAGTAATCAGTTGGCTTCAATCGCTCGTGACGGTACGCTGCAAATCTGGGATCTCTCTGCATTTAATTCAGCCCTTAAATAACCGCTGCCAGTGCAGCCATGGCGACGCCCGTCTAATATTATATGAAGCCAATTAGCATTTGGCTGACCATGGTGAGACGAAAGGATTGTCGATCGCTATGACCAAATCGCAGGAAAGAGCATTTACCGTTGTGATGACTTGCCTGCCTTATCCGCGCTGAAAAGTGTAATGGAGCACCATAATCAGGTCAATTAGAAGAGTTGCCGGGTGACTACGTCAGCTGTATGCCGTTCTTCACCGCCACCATTTCGGTGATGATCGCCAATGCAATCTCTTCCGGGCCACGCGCGCCAATCTCTACCCCGATCGGGGAGTGGATGCGGGCAATCTGTTCATCACTGATTCCTTCTGCTTTCAAATCACGCACATGGTTGGCAAATGTCTTTTTCGAGCCCAGAGCGCCAATGTAGCGTGCTTCATTCTGGCAGCCCAGCGCTAATGCCGGCACATCCAATTTATCGTCATGAGAGACCACTACCAGGTAGGTACCCTGATCCCAGGGGAAGCTCTGGAGAAACTCCTGCGGCCACTCCTGCACCAGGCGATCGACATGCGGGAAGCGTTCTTTATTGCCAAACGCCTTGCGTGGGTCTATCACTGTGGTGTGAAATCCTAAAATTTTGGCATACTGCACCAGTGGGATGGCAATATGGACGGCTCCTACTATCACCAGTTTGGGAGATGGTGCTAAAACATCGAAAAAAACTTCTACTTGTTCTTTTCCCACCTGGATTTGTTTGCGAACACATTGCTGCTGCTGGAAAATCTCACTCATCTCATCTGCAACCGCTGCCCCCAGCCTGGGGTCGCTGAATTGCCCTACCCATTTTCCATCCGGATAGGCATACACCTGCTCACCTGCCAGGTCTCCTGATAGAACTGTCACCACCCCTGCCATTCGTTCAGACAGCAAATCGTGCTGCATGCGATCAAAGCTAGCTTTTGAAAGTTTTTCAACCCACACTTCTATCGTTCCACCACAGGCTAACCCCACACTCAGCGCCTGATCCTGCGTGACACCATAATGCAGTAACCTGGGTTTACCACTTTTGAGCACCTGCAATGCTTCGGCTACCACCGCCCCTTCTACACAGCCGCCACTGACCGAGCCTGTCATCATTGAATTCTGATTGACCGCCATCTTGGCACCTAATCCACGTGGTGCTGACCCGTATATTTCCACAACCGTCGCCAGAGCGACAGTTTTTCCTTCATCAAACCATGCCTGCATGGGTTGTAAAATTTCTCGCATAATAACCGTCCTTAATAATACTTTGCTATTCTTTCGGTTTTCGGGTTAATATCCTGGCTGCCAATTGCGGTTTTCCTCTTGCCATAGCCTGTACATTTTCATCATACATCAGAATTTCCCAACCTGGAAAAGATTGTAGTAATTCACCCGGTTGTAATAGGTATTCATAACGCAAATGAGATTGATACGTCTGTGCATCAAAACGCATGGTTTCCAGCACCAGGTATCCACCTGGCTTGAGATAATGCTGGTAAAGTGGAAACATCCTACGATCCAGAAACCAGAAGTTAAGAATTACATCAAAACTCGCAGGTTTCAGATGGATCTCAGGCAAATTCACCAGCACCGCATGAATTTTGGGATATTTGTGACTGGCTTTGCGCAAAGCCACCATGGAAAAGTCCACCCCCAGCACCTCTAACCCATGCTCATTCAGGAGGTTGGCGTTATGACCCTCCCCCATCGCTACATCTAAACCCCAGCCCTGTTTCGGCAACTGCTGCAATGTTTCCACCAGAAACGCGCGTGGCTTGGCCAGATTATGCCCACTGGACTGATACCTCTCATCCCATTCCGCGGCCTGATAACGATTCATATCACCTCCTCTATCTTCCCAAATCGTCCATTGATCAATAATGTCACCAGGCGGCCATCAATCTCCAGCACTTTTACTTCAGTCCCATAGGTTTGGGTCAATTTCTCACTGGTCAATACCTTTTCAATCAACCCGGCATCCAGCACAGCCCCGGCTTTGAGCAGGATCACGTGATCGGCAATCATCGCGGCAGCATCCGGATCATGCGTGCTGAACACAATCGTCACCCCTCGTTGTGCCAGTGTCTCCAGAATCTTTAACAAGCGGCCTTTATTGCTCAGATCAAGATGGGAGGTGGGCTCATCCAGCAATAAAACCTGGGGTTGCTGCACCAAAGCCCGTGCCAACACCACCATCTGTTGCTCACCGCCACTCAATTCCGTCACCGCTCGCTGCTCGAGATGACTTACTTCCAAAAGGTCTAACGTCTCGCGAACCAGCTCAATATCCTGCTCACTGGGCATATCCAGGAAGCCTAATTGGGGAGTGCGCCCTAAGAGTACGTATTCAATCACCCGGAAATTAAAGGGCACCACTTCCGATTGCGGTACCAATGCCATCACCTGTGACAATTCTGAACGTTTATAGTCAGCGATATTCTTGCCGGCAATCCAGATTTCACCAGCCTGGGGTGCCAGTAGCCCCAGAATGGTATGCAAGAGGGTTGTTTTTCCGGTTCCGTTCGGACCTAAAATGGCGGTGATGCTGCCTTTTTCCACTGACAGTGACAGGTCATTCAGAATCGTTTTTCCGGGATCATAGTGGAATTGAATATTCTCAAGCCCAATCATGGATTGTTTCATCGCAGTTTGATCCTTGAGCGATTAATGATAGCCACAAACATGATGGCTCCAATCAGGGATGTCAGGATACCCAACGGGATTTCACCCGCCAGCATGGTGCGTGCCAGGTTATCGCAAACCACACCAAAAATGGCACCGATCAGCATCGAACCAGGCACCGTAAATTGACCATTCGGGCCAAATAACTGGCGGGCAATCTGCGGCACAATCAGACCTACCCAGCCCACAATGCCACTCACCGCAGTTAAGACAGCTGTCGCCGAGACAGCAGCAACCAGGATAATCAGACGTTCACGGGTGGTTTCTGCCCCTAATGAGAAAGCAGTGTCCTGCCCCAAAGACAGCACGTTTAATCGCCAGCGCATCAGATACACAATCAAAAGACCAGCCACCACCACCGGGGCAACATACAATAAATCCTGCCAGGTGACGCTCCATAAACCACCCAGCAGCCAGAAGGTGATCTCCTGCAATTGGGTTAGCGGATCTGCCAGATATTTCAGCACCCCTAAGCCGGAGGAGAAAAAAGCTGAGACTACAATCCCGGATAGTATCAAGCGCAACACCCAGCCGCCAAATTTGATGGTGCGTGCCAGAATGAATGAGCCCGCCAGCCCTAACAATGCAAAGAATGAGGCGGAAAGTTCAATCGTTAATCGATGGCCGCCTAACCACAGAATCGCCACCGCAGCGCCAAAAGCAGCCCCCTGCGATACCCCTAAAAATCCTGGTTCTACAATCGGGTTGCGGAAGATCATTTGCAGCACTGTGCCACAAACAGCCAGCGTAGCCCCTAATAAAGCTGCTGTAATAATACGTGGAAGGCGCAGCAACCATACCAGTCGCTGCGCCATGCTATCTTCCAGTAACACCTGAATCGGCATCCAGAAAGGTTTTGGGTACCTGCCAATGAAAATTGATGCAGCCAGGATGACTAATAACAGCAGGGACAATATCAAAATGCGTTGATGTTGTTTTGCCCACAAACTTTTGGATGAATTCATGGCATCTATTTTATCTCATCCAGACGTGGAATAACAGACTCCTGTATTTGTGCTTCTGACAATCCATATAGTTCCTGATAAAAACTTTGCACCTGAGAAAGCAGGTTGATTTCGGCAGCACGCTCTGGCTGCAGAATGGTTGCCAGCCATTGCTGACCCAATATCCAACGAGGATCAATTAAATCCCAACTGGCATAATCTGCCGGAAAACCATACACCTGACCGTTTTCCACCGCCAGTAATCCTGCCCAGGTGGGGCTTTCGGTTAGTTGTTGTGCTGTCTCTACAGAATCCCCACCGTAGTTCACGACAAAAACAACATCCGGATTCCAAACCGCGATCTGCTCCAACCCTACCTGAATCCAGCCATCAGAACCTCCATCTACATCCAACCAGATTGGATTTCCTCCTGCATTTTGCACCATCGTGGTTTGCAGATAGCTGGCCGGTGGCACTTTGAAGGAAATTTCTCCCCCATCTTCCGTGTATTGCAACACCAACACCCTGGGTCGCTCAGAATCCTGTAAACCGCTCATCATCTCCGCCACCTGTGCTTCGATCTGCTGGTAATACGCAATAATTTCATCTGCCCGGTCGGAATTTCCAAAAACCTTGCCCAATGCCTGAATATCTTCATAGAAAAATTCTGGTGTTTCCAGGTTCATCCCCATGACAGGGATTGAAATTTCTTCTAAAGCTGCCCCCAGTTTGCCCAAAGAAATGTTCTTTACAATAACGAGATCCGGTTGCAGCGGTGCGATTTGTTCAGGACCTGCATCTCTTTCGAGCATATTTTTGACATTCACATCTGGGTCCACCAACTCTAAAAATTCCTTGGTATCAAAACCGCGTACTTCCAATGCTGCTAATTTTTGGGCAGCATCCGGGAAAAGATAGATGGTATCGATTACATAGGGGGTCGCCTTGCCAGCGACAACAATCCGTTCTGGCAGAGCGGGCAAAGTGATTTCTCTGCCTGTGCCATCGATGAAGACCAGGGTCGGGTCACTTTGGGTTGGATCACTTTGCGTTGCATCCATTTCAGTCGGTTCAATGACTGTGGGTTGTTCAACCTGACTTTGTTCTGTTGTGGGTTCGACAGGTTCAGTTTCGAGGGCAGGCGTGCTTTGCACTGCCGTACAGGCACTGACCAGAAGGACAAGAATAAAACTGATGACCAATATTTTTTTTGAAATTTTTTGCATGAGCACCTCACTAAGTTTATTCAATGATTATATACTCATTAAATGAATAGTTCAAGGATTCAGATATCCTCAATCAGCGAATATCTGTAAGGTCATTTTGGATATACCTTTCAAAATCAATAAGTTTTTTTAATCTTTCCAGGCTGAAGTATGGAACAATTTAATCAGGGAACAAAAGGATAGGATTAGAAAATGGGACTACTTTCTTGGACAATTATTGGTTTTGGCGTGGGCTGGATGACAAACTATTTCTTTAAAAGGCGTTGTAAACTCGTTCGAGCCGGGCGCGTTTTTGCCGGTGTCAGTGGTGCCTTGATTGGCGGATTTTTATCCAATATTCTGGTATATGGTGGGCCACCGAATGTATTTTTTGCCTGGCAGAGTCTCCTCTTCTCGATATTAAGTGCAATCCTGCTGGTGTTATTCTCCTTTTACGAAACACGTCGCGATAAATATTCTTACTGACCCTAAGAACCCCCCTCTAAGACGAATTTCCAAAAAAGGTCAAAAGAGTTCATAGAAAATCAGGTGAACTCTTTTGATTTAAGAATTTAAGTAACAGCTTAATTAAAAAGGATTGGCGTCTTTTTAGCGAGCGGACCTTCGCCAATAAAACGCCAACTTATAGAAATGATTCAAATTTAATGAGTTATCCCAATAAAGGCAGGGAAAACTTAAACGTTGTCGATTCACCCTGGACACTCTCAGCCCAGATTTTTCCCCCATGCGCATTGATCAAACTACGGGCAATTGATAACCCCAATCCACTGCCACCCTGATCACGATTTCGGGATCGCTCCAGGCGGTAAAAGCGCTCAAATATGCGCTCCAGATCCTCTTGTGGAATGGAAGTGCCATAGTTTGTGACCGATACAATGGCTGTTTGTTTATCAATCTCAACCTTCGTGCTGATTTCCTGCGCCTGCTGGGTATGTTGAATGGCATTGGACAATAAATTCACCAGCACCTGACTTAATCGTAGGGGATCCCCCATCACGAAGATTTCTTTTTCAGAGTAACTGGCTTTCAGTATAATTTTCCGTTCCCGGGCAGCATTCTGTTGCCGTTCCACCATTTCACGCACCAGAGAATTCAATTCCAGCGGGGTTTTTTCAATCTTCAAATCACCGGCATCTGCCAATGACAACATGCGCAAATCATCCACCAGATTGCTGAGGTAACTGACTTCACTCTGCAAGGCACGCACATTTTCCGCGGAGGCTTCCATTAAACCATCTTCCATACTCTCCAGATCGATTCGTAAGACACTCAATGGAGTGCGCAGTTCGTGGGCTACATCTGCCATCATTTGGCGACGCAATTCGGATTGTTGTGATAAATCCGAAGCCATCTGGTTGAAAGCATTGGCCATGTCCCCCAGTTCATCATTCCTCTCGACGGCAACCCTTTGTTGGTAGTTTCCCCTGGCAAGCTGCCTGGCAGCATCAGCCATCTCCTGCAAAGGCTGCACGATACTCCTGGATTGCCATAAAGCGACTACCAATACCATCAGAACAGCAATGGACCCTACCCAGATCAATGTGCGGTTGACTCTGGCGATATAAATATTTTGGCTTTCACTTAAAATTCCCATCGTTGAAGCCACCAAAAATGTACCCACCTGCTCCCCATTGACGATAACAGGTGACCCAAATTTGGCTAAGTTCTCCGGCTTATTGATGGCAATCCCATCCGGGTTTGTGTCAAAAATGATTTCATCGCCATTAATCAACAAAAAACGCTCATCCTGGGCAGTGATCATCAAACCAGGCATCATCATATTTCCGTTTTCCTGACGAAAGCGCCCAAACCCGCCTTCGCGATTCCCGGGTGCGTCGAAAACCAAATTCTCCACCCCCTTCCAGGATCCATTTGCCTGATAATATTGTTCAAGAATCGGCACAACCCTGTGGGAGAAATTGTTCCCCGATCGAACCACCAGGTCGGCAAAACGATTATACACAACCCGATTGGTGACCACCATAAACAATAGCATGGTCAGGATAATGATCGCCAAAAAACTGAGAGTTAACCGCGTAGCAATCGAGAGACGATTCATCCCGAACTTCCCAAAGAATTTACAAAACGGTATCCCACCCCAAATACGGTGATGATAAATTGCGGGTTGGTCGGGTCAACTTCGATTTTTTTGCGTAGATTATGAATATGTACATCCACAGTGCGCTCCACGCCTTCATACACGCCTAAATCAGTTGCTTCCAGTAACTTTGACCTGGAAAAAACCTGATTGGGGTGACGCACCAGATAAACCAGCAAGTCATATTCTGTGGGGGTCAAAGAGACAATCTCGCCATCCACCTTACATTCGCGCGCATTGGTATCCAGAAATACATTCCCGAAATAGTAAACACTGCGGGATTGCACCGGTTCCATTTGAGAACGCCGCAGAACAGCCCGCGCCCGGGCAACCAGTTCGCGTGGACTGAAAGGTTTGGTCACATAATCATCTGCTCCCAATTCCAGTCCAATCAACTTGTCACTTTCTTCCACCCTGGCTGTCAGCATAATGATCGGCACATTCGATTCGCGCCGAATCTCGCGGCAGACATCAATCCCACTCATGCCTGGCAGCATCCAATCTAAGACAATCAAATCCGGGGTGTCTTTTAAAGCAATTTTTAGCGCGCTATAACCATCATAGGCAGCCTGCACATCAAAGCCCGCCTGCTCAAAATATTTGCGTACCCCGTCTGAAATTCGTTTTTCATCATCAACGATTAACACTTTCATCATCTATAGTATAGTCCAATCCACATAGAATTTTTGCTTTAATCATCTCTCGCCCAGTTTCTGGGCGAGAGATGATGTTTTTTATGATCTTCCAAAATTTTGTCCGGAATAGTCTATGAATTAGCGGTTGCCACTGCTGTTTCCACGCGAATTACCCATACCACCAGGTCGTCCTCCATCACGGAACATTTCAAAGGGCTTCTCTGAACGATCGCGCATTTTATCAAACATTTTCCAGGGCGTTGGATTTTCCAGTTGATTATTCAGTCGGTCACGTATACGTTCAGCCTGTGATTCGGTGATCTTGCCATCTGCTAAGGCCTGGTCAACTTTTTCTAATTGAGCCTGGATTCTTTCTTCATGAATTGCGTTCATGTCAATGCCGGCTTCTTCAGCAATTTCATTCAATGATTCTCCACCAGAAATTCTGGCTTTCAAATCCTCCAGGGAAATCTCCAATTTGTCCAGTATCTCCCCAATCATTCCATGCCCGCCTTCCCAGATTTTTTCAGCACGGAAACGCATATACGATCCCATGGCAATCCCAAAGCGCTGGTTTTGATTGAATAAGAATCCATCAGATACCCTTTCTTGCAATCGGTCCTGCAACGTTGCAGCTTGTTCCTCGGTCAGCTCGCCTGCTGCAACTGCTTCAGCCAGACAGGCTTCATGATCCGCCAACCATTGCTCAGCATAGGTCTCATAATCCAGACCTTTTTCTGTAAAGATTTCCTGAATGGTCTTGCCTGATCTGATTTCAGTACGCAATTCATCGGCTGTCATACCTAACACATCCAGAGCAACTGGTTCTGTCGGGCATACGGGTGGGTTCTGTCCATAGGCAGAAACCGAGGTGACCAAACCACCCACCAGCACACCTGCTATCATTAATCCTAAAAATAATTTTTTGAACATTTTTTACCTCCAATTTTTCTATTACTTATGATTAAAGGATATCCAAAACTTGTTTAGAAATTGTTAAGATCCGTTTTAGAAATTGTTTGCGTTTTTCGGTTTCGTACCTTTGAATCACTTTTACCTTAAGGGTTCGCTACCAGTTCCAATTCGGCAACCAGGGCATCAATCAGGAATGTATTTAATTGACCGGCACCCGTTCTTTCTCCAGCGGACGCTCCTGCCCCACCTCCAGGAATACCTCCACCCATACCTCCTCCCATACCACGGCCTCCACCACCACTCTGTAATTCGGAAGGCACTGCACCCCCATTCGCTGCAATAGCTGTTGCACGTCTTGCTTCCCGTTCTTCTTCCGTCATTAATGTTCCGCTGTTCTGAAATTCTTCCGGGACATACTTTGTAAGAATTTCCTGATAGGCTTCTTTGGTAATACTATAATTATTTACCCATTCCAGTTGTTCGGGGGTTAAGACCGATTGAATTTGATTGAGGAGCGCTTCAATTTCTGCTCCGGCAGCTGTATCACTGGTCAGCAATGTCTTCATTACTTTCCATAAAGGCAGCAAGGTAGCTGCCTGCTCCTGGGTCAATTGCAAATCACTACCCCCTAAGGACATATTTCCCAGAATGAGACGAATTTGGCTACTGAGTTGCACCATTTCCTGAGATTGTTCCTGAGAGCGATTGAGATCTGCATCAGCGGGATTGGTACCCCCGGGTGTTACGCCACCATTATTCTCGCCAGCGCTCGTCCCCGATTTCTCGGTCTGGACAGGTGCAGTTGAAGAACCACTACCGCAAGCGCTCAATAATAACATCGATACCAGTACAATCAAGATCATTTTTTTACTCATTTTTTACCTCACAAAATTATTCATGTCTTAATGCCACAATCGGATCTAATTTGGCAGCCTGATTGGCAGGCAAATAACCAAATAGAATTCCCACTGCTGCAGCCGACCCAAAAGCTAAAACAATTGATATTGGATTAACCACTGTGGGCATATCACCAAATCGGGAGAATATCCATGCACCGCTTACACCCAGAATCACACCGATCAAACCGCCTAATAATGACAGGATCAGCGCTTCGGTTAGAAATTGCATTCGAATATCCTGAGGGGTTGCACCGACAGCCTGTCTGATGCCTATTTCACGGGTTCTTTCCGTTACACTGACCAACATAATATTCATGATACCAATGCCTCCCACAATCAATGACACACCTGCCACCCACGCTAATAATAATCTGAATGATTCAGTGGTCGCTGATTGGGTTTGAATGATGTCCTGTTGGGTACTGATCTGAAAATCCGGTGATTCCAGCGGCACATCATGTAACTTGGACAACAATAAATTGATCTGCAGGATAACATCATCAATGTATTCCTTATCTTCCACCGTCACATAGATCATTCGTACCCGATCACCTGCAATTCGGGAAAATTGGCTATCCATTAATTTATCAAAAACCAGGGTTATGGGCACATAAACGCGGGCATCATAGTCCACACCTGAGACCAATCCTTTTTCTTCAAAAACTCCTATCACCGTTAATTTCAATGTTCCAACACTGATTTTTTGACCAATCGGGTAAGTATCTCCAAACAATTCCTTGGCGATCGTTGCTCCTAAGATGGCTGTCCGGGTGCTTCGTTCCAACTCCTGATCGTTGATGAAACGCCCTTCTTGCACCTTAATTTCCCGCACGGTTGTAAAATCTGGTGTGGTCCCCAGGATCGAAACATCCTCAAGGACAGTATTCCCATATTTAATGGTTTGCGTGGTATTTTGTTCAACTGCCACACCAGCCACATGTGGCACCCCATTTGCGATTGCTTCAGCATCCGAATAAACCAACCCACCGGTTGAAGCTCCCATTCCTCCTCGTGCTCCCCCCTGGCTGAAGCTGCTCATCACAAAAACCAGGTTTGCCCCGAGATTATTGATCTGCTCTGCGATAGCAGATTCTGTTCCGGTACTGACGGCAATCATAATAATCACAGCTGCAACCCCAATAATAATCCCCAACATGGTGAGCATTGAGCGTAATTTATTGGAAGAAAGTGATTTTGAAGCGACTTTAATGACATCAAATAATTTCATCGGTTTACTTTTTCCCGTTTCTTTTGTCATGATCTACCAGGCCATCCCGAATAGCAATAATTCGTTGTGTTTGTTCAGCAAGCTCATTTTCATGGGTAACCATCACGATGGTTCGCCCGGACTGATGTAATTGGTGCAGAATATCTATGATTTCACTTGCGGATTTCGAGTCAAGATTCCCGGTGGGTTCGTCTGCCAATACCAGCACCGGATCATTAATGAGCGCGCGTGCAATCGCCACACGCTGTTGCTGCCCACCTGAGAGTTCTCTTGGTTGATGGTTGATGCGGTCACCCAACCCTACTACCTCTAATAATTGCTCTGCTTTTTGGGTCATTTCCACCTGATCGATCGCACCATCCTGGTTATATAACAAAGGTAAGGTCACATTTTCCAATGCGCTCATTCGTGGCAATAAGTTATAAGACTGAAAGATGAAACCTAATTTTTCATTTCGGATATGTGCCAATTGTGCCCGGTTCAATTCGCTGACATCCTGTTCATCCAGGTAGTAGTGTCCATTGGTAGGGGAATCTAAACATCCAAGAATATTCATCAATGTACTTTTACCTGATCCGGATGGACCCATAATTGCCACAAATTCGCCTTTCTGAATGGAGATAGAAACGCCATTTAAAGCAGGGACTTCGATTTCACCCATCTGATAGATCTTTTTCAATTGATCTGTTCTAATGATCACAGGTTCTGTCATTGAACGGTCTCCACGATGCCAGTGGTCACTTCTTCACCAACCTTTAAACCGGACAGGATTTCTGCCGATGTAAAATCAGTCAACCCGAGTTCGACCATTCTTAATGTCGGTGTACCATTCTCAACCACAAATACAGCATAAGTACCATCCCCTAACGGACGTAGCGCTTCAATCGGAATAAGTAGTGTATTTTCTGATCTTCCGCCAATGACATCCACAGAAGCATTCAACCCCAGGGGCAAATTGAATGGTTTACCAAACGAACCGGGATCCAACGCAACTAACCCATGCGCATACACGACATTGCCATTTTTAACCAATTCCTGTGAAATAGAAATCACTTTTCCTGTAAAAATACTGGTATCAAAGGCGTCAAAAATGACCTCAGTCTCGTAACCCACCACAAGTTGATCCAGATCCGTTTCATCCAGGAAAATTTCAAGAATGGGTTTGGATAAATCAGCTATCCGAATGATGTTGGTATTATTGCCCACAGTCTGACCAGCTATCGCGTTAATATTCATGATGGTTCCATCCATTGGGGCTACCAGTGTCAGTCCATTGATGTTCTCTTCAGCAATTTTTACTTTTGCCTCAGCCTGAGCAACTTTTGCCTGAGAAAGCTCAATATCCAGAGGATTGATACCGGTTTGCAATGAGTCCATCTCTGCTTTCCAGCGAATCACTTCATTTTCTTTGATTTTTATTTTGGCATCCATCAAGTCAATTTCTTCCTGACCAGGATATGTCAGACAATATTGCCAATTTGCATTGGCGCTATCCACTTTTGCCTGAGCGCTGGCGATATCTGCTTCTGCCTGAAGTCTCTCGGGATCACTTAAATCTCTGTTGGCATATACCTGGTTAAATTTGTCCTGGTACCGGTCCAAAATTTCCAGGGCGGTGTTGTAATCGGCCTCATATTGCAGAACGTACAGGTCACCACAGCGACGATAATTTAATCCAGCTCGATCTGTTAACAAATCCTCAAGCTCCGATTGTGCTGTTAAATAATTCACTGCTGCACTGGCCAGGTCTGTATCCAAATTGTCTAAAAGATTCTGGTAATTTTCCTGTTCATTTATAAGATTAATTTGTTGGGTAACCAGGTCCAGTGTAAGTTGGGCATCTTCGGTTAATTTTGCCAGTACATCCCCTTTCTGAACCAGATCCCCTTCATTAACAAAGATCTCTTCAATGACACCGGTGGTTGTGAAACCGATCTGAATATCAGCTTGCGTGACGATGGCTCCTACACCGGATGCTGAAATGATAATATCTCCACGCCGCACCTTACTGGTTTTTACACTTTCCTCAATTGGTTCCTCAGCTTTTTTTTGTGCCTGCCCCTGATTATAAAAAAATGCAGCTGCGCCGAGAATGATCACAATTCCAAATATCCACAAAAAACGTTTCATCACATACTCCACAATCCCTGATTTTGATTCTTGATTGTATCGATAAGATGTTTAGAAATTGTTAAGAAGTTGTGAAGTTTATATTCGCATTTTCTTGCACCTGAATTAATTGAACAGACCTTTCCCAGCGAATGATGAAAAGGTCAGTCCTGTAATTTCAGGTTTTATGGCTTAAAAGGCTGATCAGTACCTTTTATTTACATTATTTTGAAACACCAGAATAAGAAACTCAACCCTTTTGAGTTGAAGCAACTGGTTTATTACCACGCATGTAGGAACTAAAGATACCCATTGCTGCCAGTAATGCACCGGCGCGGAAACTCCATTGAATGGCTGTAAAAATTGACGCTGATTCGTGTTGCAAAACGGTGGTGTAAATAGCAGCAATTAAACCAATTCCAAAGACCATACCAACATTGCGAGCAGTCGCCAGGATACCCGAGGCGATGCCCTGACGTTGTTTGGGAGCCGACCCTAAGAGCACATTGTTATTGGGTGAAATGAACATACCCGTGCCGGAGCCGGTGATCATTAATGCCCTTACAATTACCCAGGTTGACGAAGTTTCATTTAAAGAGGAGAGCAGCCACAATCCCATCGTCAGGACAGCCATGCCGATCGTTGCCAACCAGCGCGGGCTAATCCGATCGGAAAAATAGCCGCTGACCGGAGCAACCAGCGCCATCATCAGCGGCTGAGCAGTCAGAATCAAACCAGCCTGGGCAGGCTGTAACTGGCGTCCTTGCACCAGATAGAAAGGCATCAAAAAGATGATCCCGAATAAACTGGCATAATTGAGAAATGCGCTTAAGGTTGAAAATGAAAACGTTCGACTGGCAAACAATGAAACATCCAGCAGGGGTGCGTTGGTACGCTTTTCCAAACGCACAAAAAGAAACAAAATCAGGATGGAGAGAAACAAAATACCCAGGGTTTGCAGGGAAAGCCAACCCCAAACCTGACCACGGTTAAGGACGAAAATCAACATTACCAGGCCGCTCATAAATACCAGCGCACCACGCCAATCGAAAGGTTCCCGGATGCCCTTTTGGCGATCATTGGGGATGAAGCGCAGGCTGAAGAACAGGGCTAAAAGAGAAATCGGCACGTTAATGGTAAAGACGGACTGCCAACCTAAATGCTGCGTCATCCAGCCACCTAACGAAGGTCCAACTGATAATCCAAGATAGGTCAGGGTGGCTTGTAATCCAAGCGCCTGTCCGCGTTGTGAGCCAGGGAAATTTCCAGTCAGAATCGCAGGCGAATTTGCGGAAAGCATGGCAGCCCCTATCGCCTGAATACCACGGAAGAGAATCAACATCCAGGGAGCACTGGAAAATGCACACAAGGCTGAACTGCTGCCGAAGATGATGAAACCAGTGCTGTAAACGCGCTTGTGACCCTGAATATCTCCCAGGCGACCAAATGCCAGCAGTAAACAACTCACTGTTAGCAGGTAAACGGTGACAATCCATTCGGTGGTACTGACCGAACTCTTAAAACTGGCAGTGATGCTGGGCAGAGAAACATTGACGATGCTGCCATCCAGTGCTGACATGAAAGTCCCAATGCCAATTGCCATTAAAACCAGCCATTTATTGGATGAATTAGAGGTGTTGTCCTCGTCGTTTGTTTTATTCAAACACCACCTATCCCCGTATCTTTTCAATCAAAGGGGGTCCAAGAGTATTTTTAGGCGAGCGCTCGCCAAAAAACTGAGCCCCAAATTTTTGAAAGGGTACCAATCCTCAAGATAATTAAAAATTATGGTCTGATTTTACTGCAAAATGAGGAATGCGGTTTCGAATTCAGATTTTAATCATCATCCGGTTTTTGGGTTTTAACCGTTTCTCTCAGTTTTTCACGCAGCGCACTGATTTGCTCTGTGACTTCGCCTATTTTTTGAAACAAGTTCTGGTTGGCACCCACCCCCTCGTTGATTAACCAGGCGGCCGCTTCTGAACGACTTTTGACAACATCGGCTTCCACCAACATATCCAGATAACGCAATGCTTCGTCATTGATGCGCACCATCACCACATTGCCACGCCCCTGCAACGCATCCCCTAACGCCTGCCCGATATTTTCGACCTGCTTCCAGGCATTTTTGATTCCCGGCTCATGTGTTTTCGTGCCACTCGGGGGAACGGTTTGCCCTTCCGGTTCACCCGTTTTCGGTTGTTCCTGATTTTCTTCCATAATTACCTCAGTTTATTTTGTAATTCTATTACACGTAATTATATATCCTGTCATTATGTTTGTCAAACAGGAGATTACAACCATCATCTGCAATGACAGCTTTGCTCACATTTTCTCTAATTATCCCTACTGGTTTACAGCCAAATTCAGTGAGGTTTGCTATACTGAAGATGCATTCAACAAATTATGGGAATCAAATGGATACTCTTCAACTCGCAAAAAGACTACAACGCATTGAACACTTCAATTACATCCCCCTGGAGGAAGTGGAAAGAATCATTCTTGCAGGAAGCATAAAAACCTATAACAAAGACCAGGTGATATTCATGGAAGAAGCACCCAGCTCAGGCATGTATGTTTTGCTCAGCGGGCAGGTACAACTCTGTAAAATCAGTATTCAAGGGCAAATATCTATTCTTTCGATTCTCAATCCAGTCACCATGTTCAATGAAGTTTCTGCCCTGGATAATGATCCCAATCCGATCACTGCCATTGCCAGTCTGGAGAGTGTCATCTGGCATATCACATCCGAAAAACTGCAGGATCTGATTATGCAATACCCACGCATCGGGTTGGGATTATTACGAGTACTCGCCAATCGCAATCGAAAATTGGTTGCGCTCTTTCAGGATCTTTCCTTTCGGCCATTGCTCGCCCGCACAGCCAAATTATTATTGGAAATCAGTGATCAGGGGAAAAATAAAATCAACCGCAAAGAAAACCCCAATTACCATCTGGCAGCTCGACTTTCAACAGGCCCTGAGGCGTTTAGCCGCAGTTTAAAAGCATTCCGGCAACAAAATATGATCCTGAGTGATACGCACAAAATTGAAATTCTTGATCCAACCGGGCTTAAACGAATTGCAATGCTGGATTTGGATTAGTAATGGACCATTTCAACCTGGCGCTGATAAATGACAAAATCACCAACCTCAAATACCCGCTGCATATGCTGATCAAACTTAGATTGTGGAATACTCCCGTACCATTGTCTTTCTAACGGGCTTAACACCACATATTCAATTTTATACTGGTCAAGTAACTGTTCTGTGATTGCCCAATCATTTTCTGTATACATGGTGCGGATATCATTCTCGCGATTGGCAACCAATAGAAAATCCTGCCCGCGCCACTGGCCTTCGTGGTTAACCCAACCCATGACAGTCGGGAGACCGGTCATCATCGAAATCCGCGAAGAACGCCCTTCCACCCAATACGCACCGCGGGTGCCTTCCAAAATAACGGTTGGTTCCTGCACATTTTCGTTGAACCATTGAATGACCGCCCAATCATCCGTATGATACAGGGCATAGAAATCCAGCCCATTCAAGGTAGGCAAGCGAACACCTAAATTTTTAACCGAATCTCTCATTCCAGCAGTTGTGGTTTGGATGGTTCCGAGGGAATAAACCAGCCCCAGCAAAAATCCCGCTATTATCAAAACGATAGCAGTCATTCTCCCCCATCCCCGCACCCGCTTCAGAAGGTACCAGAAACCAAAACTGGCACTGAGCGCCCATAACACCCAGATCTGAAAATAGAATTTGAAAAGCGTATTCATGCGCCAGCCAAAATTATCCCGCAGGTAAACAAACTCCGGCCCCAGTAACAATAAGGTTCCGGTTATCACCATTGCAAAAACAAACAAAAGGCTTTCCGATCCATGCTTTCGTAAACCCCACAAAATTGCGCTGCTGCCCGCCAGGAGGAATAAGCCCAACAGCAGAGTGCCACCTTCCACGATCCGCCGCATGAATAACCAACCCAGAGACTCTTTGATACTGAAGGGAGAGATCGCACCGCTGATCAAGCCGGCTGTTTCCGGATTGAACACCATCAGCATAATCAGGGCTGCTGTGATCAGCACCATGATAGCCAAAAATACAGCGCTGATTTTCCAACCCATCCTGATATCAACTTCTTTTTTATATTTTCGGATGACAGCCACAATCAAAGACACAACACCGATTAACAAGGGTCCAAACATGACAAATAATTGGCGGAATTTGGTCGGGTAAATAGCGTTCGGGATGATACCGCCTGCCTGGGTCTGCAAGGTTATCAAAAAGGGGAAATACAATAATACAGCCAGGAATAGCACCCAGCCACTGGGGCGCAGGAATGAGAGCAGGCTTTTCCAATTCCAGTCATATTCACGCTGGAAGAAATAAGCCAGACAGCCACTCAAGATAAATAAAAATGCATAAAATGGGAAATCCCAGGTGTTCAAAAATATCAAACTGCCCAGAATCACTGCCGAGATACCCATCCGATCCCAGCTGATCGGGATAGGCAACTCCTGATCCTTTCTAAGCCTCAGATCTACCAACCACTCAAAACACAACAGGATCGCCAGTAACACAAACGGTAATGCCAGCACATGCGGATGTAAATCTGCTAATAGAAATGAAAAAGCCGGGAACTCATCAATTGCTTCCGGATCATAACCCGTCAAATTGCGGTCATGGATCGTTCGTGAGGCAAAAAACCAATTCCCCTGTTGAATCCCCTGAAACGGGACATCTCTGGCAGGAATTGGTCCCAATTGTTTCAGATCCATCCATTCCCAAAAATTAATGCTGCCCATATTCACACTTGGAGGAAACTCGGCTCCAGTCTCTGAATTTGTACTGCCGGTCTGAAACCAGATGGTCGGAACATTCAAATCTGCAAAAACATGGTGGTTATGCAGAACTTCAAGAATGCCATAAAAATTCCCAACCACCAATAATACAATCGGTGCTAAAAGTGAAACCGGGACCCAATGCAGTAGTTGATTTTTTTTGTCGGTTTCATCTGCGTTCATTCTGGCAATCAAGTTCAACAGCACCCCAAAAGCCGCACTGAAAGCTAAAGCAAAGACCAGAGCGATTGCCAGGTTGAAGGCATAAGCTGCCGGGGTGGCTGTCAACAGACTGATTAACGCCACCATTACGTAACCAAAATAGTAATAACTGATGCTGAAACCGGACAACCAGGCATCTAACGGAGGAAAGGTGGGGCTGCGTAAGATGGAATTAATAAACATCAATTCCATTGGTTTCTCTGTTCCCAGGATATCCGGATTGTAAGCGCGCAGCCAGGCCATGGCAATAAAAGCCAGCAGGAATACAATCTCCGCGATTACCAGCATGCCAAGATTCTGAGTGATCCACCGCCTGAAGCGGGAAAAACCTGATCGATAGAAGGACCACGAACTTAAGACTGCCAGGATGATGATGGCTGCCCGGATACCAGCAGCATTGTTCTGGGAGAAACCCAGGCTATTTAACAACCAGTGGATAAAACCAACCAGTAATAATCCCATTACTTTTGTAAGTGTAATTCCCCGCTCAGGCATCCTGCGAAACAGGTTAAAAGTCAGTGGAAAAACAAGCCATCCCAAAAAAACGATAAAGAAATACCAGGAAATAAAATACGTGAGGCCTGAATTCATAGAGGTATTATAGTGGTTATATTGAAAAATTCACAGGCTTTTCAGATTACTTTCCTTTAAAGTTAGTTTATAATTAACAGGATGATTTTTCTATCTTTATTGTAAGAAAGCACTCATCCTCAAGTTTTTGTTCTCATCAGCAGTATATCCACCGTTTTTCCATACCCAATTATTCATCGAGGTCTTAATATGAACGAGCTTTTGTTAAAGGATACTTTACATTCCATCGAAACCAATAATTTTGAGCCATTGGAAAGTCCCACTCCAAAAGAATTATTGCCCCACTTTTATAAAAATCTCGGTTCAACTGACCCGGAATTACGAGATGATTTAATTTTTTCCGTCATGGCTAACTGGATATACAGTGGAGTGTTTACCCATGAAGAGATTTTCAGAATCGCAGAAACCCTGGCGCAGGATGAATATATTTTAAATGGCATAGGTAGTGAAAATGACGATTCTGTATTCACCCGTTCAGCGACTGCACTTCAATTATGGGCAATTATTGTAACGCACAAAGAAAAGAATTTTCTTTCCTTTAATTTCATTGGCATAATTTTCGAAAAAACGATTAAGCTTTTACTGGAAGAGGTTGATTATCGTGCCTATGTTCCCGCAAAAGGATGGGCAAATTCCATTTCTCATGCCGCCAACATTTTAACCGAATTGGTGCAACTACCAGAGATTAAGAAACCCTGGTTATTACTGGTTCTCAATGCCATTTTTGATAAAATCCTGCAACCTGGTTTCCGCTTTCAGGGGGATGAAGTTGAGCACCTGGCAGCACCAGTAGCTGAGATTCTTCTACGAGAAATCATCCTGGAAGAAGAAATTCTCCCGAGCTTTGAAAAATTAAAAATTCAACCGCATTTTCATGGACAGGATCCGGAAAATTTCTTCCGCTTTATAAATGTGCGTAATTTCTTACGGGCTGTTTATTTCTATTTATTAGATGTGCCTGATAAACGCCGCCAGCGCGATTTGATCCTGATCGCCATTCAGGAACTTAAATCTCAATAATTGAGCTTATAACCTCTCGATAAAACGGGGTTGGTGTCTTTTATGTTCAATATTCATCCTGATAGGCGTTTTAACGAATGTGTATCCATTAATAAATCTTGATCATGATTAATATTTGATCTTTCGTTTTTCAATCACCCTGTGGTTTCGGTGACCGGCAGGATGGGTTTGGATTGTATTGAAAATGATGAGGTTCACCTGCGTACGGGCGGGGTGGCGAGCGTTTCAACCGATTTGAAATGTTTTAGATTGGGATTATTTCGTTGATTATTGTGTTGGTTTTTTGTAGGGGAGAAGGATTGGAGTAAAAATCTCTTAATGGAATACGGTGGCAATTCTCCAATCCTTCACCCCACGCAATCACCCGCCATCATTAATGGCATCCATCCCGTTCGATATTTGATCATTCGTTTTTCAATCACCCTGTGGTTTCGGTGACTGGCAGGATGGGTTTGGATTGTATTGAAAATGATGATGGTTCGCCTGCGTACGGGCGGGGTGGAGAGCGTTTCAACCGATTTGAAATGTTTCAGATTCGTTTTCCAATCACCTTTTGGTTTCGGTGACCGGCAGGATGGGTTTGGATTGTATTGAAAATGATGATGGTTCACATGCGTACGGGCGGGTTCGGAACCCGCCCGTACGTTGAACCTGCCGGCATGTTGAATCCGCACGTACGTTGAATCCGCCCGTACTTGGAATCCACCCGTATGTTGAACCTGCCGGCATGTTGAATCCGATCGCATGTTGAATCCGCGCGTACGTTGAACCCGCCCGTACGTTGAACCTACCGGCATGTTGAACCCTCCCGTACGTTGAATCCTCCGGCATGTTGAACCCGCCCGTACGTTGAATCCGCCGGCATGTTGAATCCACCGGTCCGTTGACCCCGCCCGTCCATTGAACCCGCCCGCAAGACCAAACCACGGAAGGGCTGGAATGGATGTCGGATCAGAAATTTGATGGAGTGCGATATTGACAGGTGGCAACGGTTTGGTGATTCTTTCAAATCCTGAATATCCTTTCACCGCTGAATATCATCAAATTTGGGAAAAATAGTGCGTAGTGCATAAAATTTTCCCTGTCATTTGATATAATCCATCTTCAAACTTATACCTCTTCAATGCATAAATTAGACATAGCACAGGAAAATGACCCTTGAATGAGCAGACCGTGAATCAAAACAACCCGGAAGCAGCTGTAAATGAAAATTCCATCAACTGGGCTGATATTATATCCTCAGCCATGCCGGTCGTACTTGGTTATTTACCCATTGGCTTTGCCTATGGCGTTCTGGCGATCAATGCCGGTCTTTCAACTTTTCAGATCGTTTTGATGTCGATCATTGTTTATGCCGGATCGGCACAGTTAATCGCTGTCAGTTTGTTCGCCCAATCAATTCAGCCTTTATCCATCATCGCCACTACTTTTATCGTTAACTTACGGCATATGCTCATGTCTGCAGCCCTGGCACCCTCTTTACGCGATTGGAAATCCTACCAGGTAGGTGTGTTCAGTTATGAATTAACAGATGAGAGTTTTGGCGTGCATAGCCTGAGGTTTGATCGCGGTGAGAATCAGCCAAAGTCGACCATCCTCATCAATGTTATTTGTCAGTCTGCCTGGGTATTGGGCAGCTTTTTGGGAGCAGTAGCAGGAAATTTAATCCAGGATGTGCGCCCCTTCGCTTTGGACTACGCCTTGCCTGCCATGTTTATTGCCTTATTAATTTTACAAATAAAACACCGCCGTCATCTCATCATAGCCATCTTAAGTGCCGGGTTATCCCTGGTTCTCTGGCAATTGGGAGCCACCCAATGGCATGTGATCATTGCTACTATTATCGCCGCAACCATTGGCGCAGGAGTTGAAACATGGCAGAAACAAACGTCCTGATCACTCTGGTGGGCATGGCACTTGTCACCTACCTGCCGCGATTAATCCCTGCCTGGGTACTGCGTGATAAACAGTTACCGGCTTTCCTGGTTGCCTGGTTGCGTTATGTGCCGGTGGCTGTACTGGCAGCTTTGTTATTGCCTTCATTATTAATTGAAAATAACCAGATCAATTTCTCCGCCAGTAATCTTTATCTTTGGGCTGCCATCCCGGCTGGATGGGTTGCCTGGAAGAAAAAGAGCCTTTTTGGTACAGTCATCGTTGGCATGCTGGTCGTAGCGCTGGTGCGCTGGATTATCCGTTGATCTCAGATTCGCGCTTTGATCCTTTTATTGCGCCACCACGGCCATAGGTGGATGCCCAATCCCAGCGCAAACATGGTCAATCCAACCACCCCCAGGATGGGCAAGTCGGCATAAAAACCACCTGCAAATCCAAAAATCGTAAAAAAGATATGAAACGTTAATGGGACCGCCAGAATTGTCTTATCGACATAAGCTTCCTTCTTTAATCCCGGTTTGACAACATAAATAATCACTCCACCCGCCAGTATGATCAGCAGCATGCTCATCGCACTGACCAACTCAGTTTTGGCAAATACATTGGCAAAAACTGAATTGGTGATCGCCAGAATGACCACAGAAATTAATAAAGCTATCAATGGATATGATTTACGTAACCAGAGCGGATTGTACCGTTTGAGAATGTTTCGGAACCAATAAAGGAACCCGCTATACGACACCACCACGATGTACCAGGCCCAGAAGTTCCCCCAGGGCACGCCAAACCACTGCCAATCCAAGGGTATTACCCAATTCCAGAAACCCAGGCGGATGGCGATCACATCCATTGCCAAATCCAGGTTGAGCGCCAGCATGCCCACCAGAAAGGGACGGGCATAATCGGGCATCTCGAGGTGTTTGACAAACTCCATGCCGCTATAGATAATGACAGCCCATCCCAAACCGATGCAGAGCGGTGCTCCATCCAGCATGAGAATGAATTCGCCATATTGGTATGCTTCCAACTGCTGGATCGTCATCCATTCCAGAAATACACCAAAAATCAGAGCAAAGACCAACTCCAGTTCTTTGCCACTTTTTTGTCTGACAGCATGCCAGAAACAAGCAATAAAAAGGAGTATGGTCAGGATTTCGAAGAGATTAAATGCTATTTTTTCCATCACTCTTTTGATTGTATCCCAATTTGCAGCATTTCGATAATTGGGACTGTGGATTTTTTTAAGATGTTAAAAGGATCGTTTTCAAAAATGCAAGGTGCTCTTGAAACAAAATTCGACTGGTTATAATGAGGGCAATTTTATCTGTATCTTCATATTTAAGGATGTACGAATGACAATTGAACCCAGTGGTTATTATGTTCCTAATCGCATTGCTCGATATGTGATCGTGACTCTGCAAGATTTGATGGGTGAAAATGGACTGAATGCTGTACTGAAACAGAGCGGTCTGCCTGGCTATCAGGAGATCTGCCCACCTGACACGATGGATAACGTCTTTGATTTTTCTATCTACTCTGCCATTTGTGAAGCGGTAGCCAACACCTATGGTCCACGTGGAGCCAGGGTATTCCTCATTCGCGCTGGTAAAGCCGGCTTTCGCAATGGCATCCAAAGTTTTATCGATAATTACGGGTCCAGCCTTGAAAGAACCGGGAGATTTGTACCGCTTTCAATTAAGTTACCCTTGTTTCTCAAATGGATCGCTAAAAACTACACCGAAACCAGTGACCGGATTGTTGAGGTAAAGGATGCTGGTGATCATTACCTCTACATTAATAAGCGCTGTCCGGTTTGCTGGGGACGTCATCCAACCACGCCTGATTGCCATATCACATTGGGTTTTTTACAGGAAGCCACCAGTTTCATCTCGAATGGTGCCCAATTCCAAATCCGTCAAATTACTTCGATTGGTGCCGGAGATGCGAGTTGTGATTTCATTGTCCCAAAACGGCCAATTGAGTAAAAACTGAAAAAAGGAGGTGCTATTATTTTGATTTAACCAGGAATACATTATTTACCAAATTTTGGAGATCAATAACCACAAAGATGCAATTTTCTCACCAGTTTTAACTGTTTTTCAAATTTTCGATACCGGTAAATTGGTAATATAAAAAGATTTTCTGTATAATAATTGCATCCACAAAATATCCACACAAGGTATATCCAACATGGAAGAAAAAGAAGTCGTCGTTGAAGCTTTCACCGAGCTTGCCCCACGCTATGAAAATGTAGTCAATCATGAATTAAATAAATTCTGGGGCTGGAGCTACCAGGGATTTATTCAATTTCTTATTGAGAACACTTCTATTTCCAATGGGGAATTATTGTTGGATATAGCAACAGGCACCGGCGTCATTCCTCGCGCAGTGATGCAAGCCAATCCCAATTGTAAAATCGTCGGGATCGACATCACTCAGGCTATGTTGAAGTATGGCAAACAAAAATTAGGAGCGGAACTATTCGGAAAGAAAGTCTTTCTAACCAATGGTGATGCCATGTGGATGCCTTATAAATCTTCATCTTTCAATCTGATACTGTGTGGCCTGGCTACCCACCACATGCAGGTCGATCTACTGACAGCAGAGATTTACCGGATCCTGCAAGAAAACGGCCGTTTTTCACTGGCCGACGTAGGTGGATCAAAATTATGGCGTAATCCAGTGATTAATTTCTTCATCAAAATCCTTGCGTATCTTTATTTTCTCATTACCGAAAACAAAGACCGGGCCTGGGCAGAAGCTTCCGCTGTCTCTAATGTCTTTACAGCAGATGATTGGCAGCAGATTTTATCCAAAGCCGGATTTAAACAAATAAAAGTCACCTTATTAAAATCCAGGAAATTTTGGGTCCCCGACCCTTTATTAATTCAAGCTACAAAATAATCAGAAAAACCGAGGAGATTGAGAAATGGCGACGATTAAAGAGTTGATGCAGCAGGGCAAAAAAGCCGAAATCTGGACGAAACTGTGTGGACATCTGGACTTGAATATTGATGAATACATGGAAATTCAAGAACGTTTGTTGTTTGAACAAATTGACTACCTCAAAAACAGTGAAATTGGAAAAGCATTACTGGGAGAGAAGACCCCTTGCACCCTGGAGGAATTCTGCAATCTGGTTCCATTGACGACTTATAAAGATTACCTTCCGTTTTTAATGGATCAAAAATCAGATGCGTTACCCTTTGAACCTTTCGGCTGGGCTCGTACATCTGGCCGCTCAGGGGAATATCCTTGGAAATGGGTTCCTTACACAAAACAAATGTTTGATCAACTTGGCAATGGCTCCATCAGTGCTATTGTTATGTCATCCGCTACCCGCAAAGGAGAGGTCAATATCGATCCCCATAATGTGGTTTTATTGGGGACAGCTCCTCGCCCTTACATGTCCGGTTATTTAAGCCTTTCCGTGGAGGAACAATCCGGTTTCCGTTTTGTCCCGCCGCTTGCTGAGGGTGAAAATATGGACTTTGGTGCGCGTATTAATGCCGGTTTCAAACTAGGCATGATCACCGGGTTGGATTACTTCTATGGCCTTGCCAGTATTCTGGCCAAAATTGGTGAAAGGTTCGAAGACGGTGGTGGTACCGGAAAACCTTCCATGGCGATGCTAAAACCCAGTGTCCTAACCCGATTGGTCAAAGGATATATGAATGCCAAATTGGGAAAACGCAATTTATTGCCCAAGGATATCTGGAATATGAAAGGGGTGTTGACTGGTGGTACCGATACAGAAATCTTCCGTAAAAAAATTGAATATTACTGGGGAAAACCACCTTTAGAAGGCTATGCCTGCACAGAGGGTGGTATTTTTGGTTTCCAGGCCTGGAGTTATAAAGGCATGACACTGGTGCCGGACAGCAACTTTTATGAGTTTATTCCCTACGAAGACCATATCAAAAGTAGACTTGATAAAAACTTCGTTCCCAAGACCGTCCTTTTCCGTGACCTGAAACCTGGCATTTATGAGATGGTTTTCACCAACCTTTTGGGTGGCGTTTTCACGCGCTATCGTATTGGTGACCTCATCGAAGTGATTTCTATGCGTGATGAGGAAATTGGCATCAATCTGCCCCAAATTCGCTTTTACTCGCGCTGTGATGACATCATCGACCTGGGAGGATTGGTTCGCCTGACCGAAAAAGCTATCTGGTTCGTGATTGAAGCCTGTAAATTCAAATATGTGGATTGGATTGCCAGAAAAGAAGATGCCGATGGAAAGCCGATTTTGCATCTGTACCTTGAATTACCAGAAGGTGATCCAACACCTATCGAGAAAATCGAAGAAGATTTACGAGTTAAATTCCGCGCCATGAACAACGAATTTGGCGATTTTGAACAAATGCTCGGGAAAGAACACTTTATCGTCACCCGCATAAAAGATGGTGCCTTCGCAAAATATATGGAAGAACAAAGAGCGGCTGGCGCAGATCTTGCACACTTAAAACCAACACATATGCAGGCACCGGAGAAAGTAATCAAACGTTTATTAAACTAGGGGCTTTGGCTATGACACAATGAATTTCACCCTTACATCACTGATTCCATTAATCGCCTTCTTTTTGTATTTAGGGCTATATCTGGCAACCACATTTTCGAAAGCATCGACCCAGATCCAGGAACGAAATGCTTTTAAAGCATATCTGGCCATGATGTTGTTATGGGCATTGGCTGCTTTTCTATTATTAGCTTCCGTAGATAATCATCCAACGTTCTGGTTCCGATTAATGGCCTTCGGTGCAGTCGGTTCAGCGGTGACACTGATAAATTTTGTCCGCAGGGTCACCGCCAAACGCTGGGTCTGGATTAATTGGGTCTACGTCTACGGGATCGTTAGTTTTCTATTAATGATGTTCACCCCTCTCGGTGTTCAATATGCAGTCATGGAAAACTCGGAAGTCCATTACGAGTTCGGACCTCTTCTTTTTTTGATCGCCGGGCCTGGGTATCTCTTAATTATTTTTAGTCTTTTTTCGCTAATCAGGCGATTTCAGGAATCAGATGATGTAATCATTCGTAACCGATTAAGATATTTGATTCTCGGATTTGCAATCATTTTATTTATTTCACTGGTGAATTTCACTCCCTTAGGAAAATACCCCATTGATCTCGCCGGAAATTCCATTACGGCGATGTTAATTTCCTATGCGATTCTCAGGCACCAGCTTTTAGATATTAAGGTGATTATTCGCAGAAGTATATTGTATTCAGTCCCAACCATCATGATCGGAACTGTGTACTTTTTAATCATTTCATTCGCACTAACCGTATTCTCCAGATATTCGAATGTTGAAATTTTTGGGGTTTCCTTTTTCGTTGCGATCATAACAGCCCTGATCGCCCAACCATTTCGTGACAAAGCCCAATCGATCATCGATAGGCTTTTCTTTCGGGAGAAATATGACTCCAGCTTGATGCTGCAACGCCTCAGCAGCCGTACGGCTCTGGTTCTCGATCTGGAACAGGTCACCAATATGATTTTAAAGGATCTGACAGAAACGCTGCATATTCAAAACGCTGCTTTTTTTCTCAAAAGAGGAAAAGGGACTGGCTATTACCTGTCTGCTCAAATAGGTCTGGAACCCTTTATCAAAATTCGCATGAATGAAAATCACCCCATCGTTTTGTGGCTTTCCAGCCATAAATCAGTTTTGGGAAAAAAAGAGTTGGATTTATTACCTTACTTCAAATCATTGTGGCGAAGAGAACGGGAAGATCTTGAAAAACTCAATGGAGAACTGTTCATTCCTTTATTGGTGAAAACAGAGCTGGTTGGCATCTTTGTCATTGGTCCGAAAAGATCCGACCAAGGCTATTCACCGGACGATCAACTCACGTTAACCACCCTCGCCAACCAGACAGCTGTGGCTATTGAAAACGCCCGTTTATACAGAATTGAGCAGGATCGGCGGGAAGAATTAACCATGTTATTTAACATGTCCCGGCAATTGGTGGCAACCGACGACGTAGATACGGTCATAAATACGATCACTCAATATGCAACCATCAGCACAAATGTCACCTATGCGAGAATTCTCACTCCGGATTCTTCCGGCTCCTTCGTATGCCGGGCTGCTCATTCCGTCCGCGATATTGATCCGAATTTAAAAATTGGCAAGGTCGAACCAGAAATCATGAATGTCGTTTACCGGCAGATTCAGAATTCCGGAAATTATATGATCCTGGAAAAAAATGGTTCTTCAGAATCAGAGGAATTTAAGATGGCATTATTCCTTGACCTTGCAACCAGTGTTTGTATCTATCCATTGAAGGTAGTGGACGAATTTTTGGGGTTGTTAATCCTGGGAGAAGAACGCCATACCCAACGCGAACCCTTTGATGCCAATAAATTACAATTAATTAGTTTAATTTCTGATCAGGCTGCCAGCGCTCTCCGCCGTTCGGTTTTGCATGCAAAACTGGAGGAAAGTTTCATCGAAACCGTCGTTGCTCTTGCAAATGCTGTTGAAGCGCGTGATACCTACACCGAAGACCATAGTGCCCGTATGGAAGAATTGGTGGTGGAAGTCTGCCGTCAATTGAGCTTCCCGGAAGAAGAAATAATAAACATGCGCTGGGCAGCACGCCTGCATGACATTGGAAAAATTGGTGTGCCAGATCAAATTCTACGAAAACCCGGTAGTCTGAATGAAGAAGAATGGGTATTGATGAAACAGCACCCGCAAATTGGATCAAAAATTCTGGCACCCATTTCAAAAATGGCCTCTGTCAGTCCGATCATACGAGCCCACCACGAAAAATTTAACGGCATGGGTTACCCGGATGGGCTGGCGAATGAGCAGATTCCCTTAGGTGCCAGAATCCTGGCTGTTGTCGATGCTTATGTGGCGATGACCGACGACCGTATTTATCGAAAAAGCCTGGGACACGAAAAAGCAGTATCTGAATTGATCGATAATAAGGGCAGCCAGTTCGATCCGGAAATTGTGGATATTTTCCTCAAGATTATCGAAAAAACTGATCATCAGAATGTAGACATATTTCAATAATCCGGCTCAAACCCTTGCATTTTTTATTATAGATTTCTTTATATCGATCAGGAATCTATTCTCTGAGCGGTTTTCCTGTTTCTTTTTTCACAATACCGTCAGAATTTTGTGCAAAAAATCACAATTAGGGCAAATTTGGTATTAATTATCAAAATTTATTGACAAGCGAATTTTTTTTTGATAATATGAATAAACATTCATATTATTTCAAAATATATCCAGGTTTTTAAATACCCCACTTAACATTATTGTTCCATCGTCACCAAATCCTTTTGAAGAGCAAAAGTTGTGTTTGCTTTTAATTTCACCCATAAAAGAGAGGACTGATTATGCTACGTTTTGGAGAAAGTGTTCAGGAATTTTTAAAAAGGGAAGGGATGTCCCGGCGTGATTTCTTGAAGTTTTGCAGTGTGATGGCAGGTGCGCTTGCTCTGCCCCATAAGGAGGCTTTTGCCATTGCAAGAGCTTTAGGATCACCAAAACGCCTTCCTGTCGTCTGGCTTGAACTGCAAGATTGTGCTGGATGCAGTGAAGCCTTCCTCCGGTCTTCCAGCCCGACTGCCGCTGAGTTGGTACTGGAAGTCCTGTCCGTTGATTACCATGAGACCATCATGGCGCCTTCAGGCTTTCAGGCTGAGAAATCGAAAGAGGATGCAATTGCAGCCGGTGGGTATGTATTGGTGGTGGAAGGCTCCATTTCTAATGCAGGGGTAGGTGAATATTGTTGTATCGCAGGCAAATCATCCCGCTACATTCTGGAAGAGGCAGCCAAAAATGCGCTGGCAATCATTGCCGTTGGGAACTGTGCCACCTTTGGAGGCATTCCAGCAGCCAATCCCAATCCAACCGGCGCTGTCGGCGTTTGGGATATTATCAAAGATAAGCCCGTCGTTAATATACCGGGCTGCCCCATGAACCCGGCGAATCTGACAGCTACAGTTGTTCATTTCCTCACCTATGGAAGTTTACCGGCTCTGGATTATCTTAATCGCCCGTTATTCGCTTTTGGCCGCCGGATTCATGACAATTGCGAACGACGGGGTCATTTTGATGCTGGGGAATTCGTGATGGAATGGGGAGATGACGGCCATCGAGCAGGTTGGTGTTTATATAAAATGGGTTGTAAAGGTCCAACCACCTACCACAATTGCCCAACCATTCGTTATAATGACGGGGTCAATTGGCCAATCGGTGCCGGACATCCATGCATTGGTTGCTCTGAGCCAGGTTTTTGGAACTGGGAAGTTTATAAACCTGTCACATTAAATGCGGTAACCCCACCCACCACTTATCCATCTGTCGATAAGCCGGAACGGGAAATATCACCTGCCAGTATTGCGATCAGCGGTACTGCGGTTGGTGCCATTGCAGGCGCTGCAGGTGCTTTTGCCTATTCATCCCTCACCCAACGTTCAAACAACACGAAACCAGTTGTTGAGGAAATCGAATCAGAAGAATCTGCTGAGCATTAAAAGGAGAGCTACTCATGGATGTAAATCGAAGAGATTTCCTAAAAATTGCAGGGGCCGGGCTGGGTACGCTTGTTCTGCCTTCACTCAACGTTCATGCAGCAGCCATACCAGGCACTCTGGAAAATGCTCATGCTATGTTATATGATTCAACCTTATGTGTTGGCTGCCGTGCCTGTCAGGTTGCCTGTAAGAACCGCTCAGGGCTTCCTTATGTCATGGATGAAAACCAGATGTATGAAATGCCCACGGATTTGGATGGTGACACCTGGACATTAATAAAGCTTTACCAGGATACCGAAACTTATTCCTATGTCAAGAAGCAATGCATGCATTGTCTACAACCAGCCTGCGCATCCGTTTGTCCGGTATCAGCGTTGGAAAAGACACCAGAAGGTCCGGTCGTATATCATAGTTATAAATGTATTGGCTGCCGCTACTGTATGACAGCCTGTCCATTTGACATTCCAAAATATGAATGGGAAGAAAAAAATCCAATTATTCAGAAATGTGATTTCTGCGCTGATTTGCAAGCTGCCGGTCAACAACCCGCCTGTAGCGCGGCTTGCCCTACCGGTGCTTTGATCTCAGGTACCCGCACAGAAATGCTGGAAATTGCCCATCAACGCCTGGCTGATCATCCCGACCAATATTTCAACCATGTGTATGGTGAACATGAAGTAGGTGGTACCTCCATGTTATATCTTTCCAACGTTTCTTATGAAAAACTCGGTTATCCAACATTAAAAGACCAACCCATCCCTGAAATTACCTGGCCTTATATGAAGGCTGTACCATTTGTCTTTTTCGGGATGGCTGGAGCGATGTCCGCTATTTATTATTGGACACACCGCAACGAAGAAGAAAAGGAGGGTTAGTATGGCTACCGGTACAAACAACATTCGATTACGAAAGTATCCGGTTGGCGCAGGCATGATACTGATTTGGATAACCGGTGCCATTGGCTTGAGCATCGCTGTCTATCGCTGGATCGTCGGGTTGAGAATCACCAATATGAGTGATAACCGCCCCTGGGGGATCTGGATCAGTTTTGATATGATGAGTGGTATCGGACTGGCAGCCGGTGCATTCAGTGTGGCTGCCATTGTGTATATTTTCAACATTAAGAAACTATATCCCATCGTACGTCCAACCATTCTCACAGGGTTTATCAGTTATATCCTGGCTGCTCTGACGCTTTTGGCAGATCTGGGTTTACCACAAAATATCTGGCATCTGATCATTTACTGGAACATACACTCACCACTCTTTGAAATTGGTTGGTGTGTGATGGCGTATACGACCGTATTGTTATTGGAATTCAGCCCCATTGTCTTTGAGGCATTGGGATGGAAAGCCCCCCTCAAATTAATTCGTAGCATCACAATACCCCTGGTGATTTTCGGTATTGCCCTCTCTACTTTGCACCAATCCACATTGGGTACCATGTTAACCGCCCTGCCTTACCGGATTCATCCCTTCTGGTATTCACCGTTAATGCCGGTTTACTTTTTCCTGACTGCCATTGCAGCTGGTTTGGCAATGACGGTTTTCGAAAGCTACCATTCCGCCAGAACTTACCAGCAGAAATTTGAAATAGGGATTGCTTCCAAAATAACCAGTTGGATCCCCTACGTTCTGGGATTATACATCGTAATTAAAGTGGTGGATGTCATTGTGTCTGGCACCTACATTCGTCTTGTTCAGGACCCCTGGCCAACCTTCATGTTTCTGATCGAGATTATGGGAGGTGCATTAATTCCTGCCATCATGTTCTCGGACAAGCGCATCCGAAGTAGTCTCAGTGGTATGGTATGGGCTTCATTCCTGGTCATGGGTGGTCTGATCTTGAATCGATTCAACTCTACCCTGGTATTTATGAATGGCGATTTCTATTTTCCCAGTGCGGCTGAGATAGCCGTATCCATCGGTCTAACCTGCTTGGGTATCATCATGTTCGATGCGGCAATCCGCTTCTTACCGATGTATCCAAATCCTCGTGAAAAACAAGAACAAAAAAATTTAGAAAACAGCAAATGAAAAAGGAGCCCAAATGATGGCAAAAGTCGTAATTGATCCAATCACTCGTATCGAAGGACATTTAAGGATTGAAGTGGAAGTAAAAGATGGTGTAGTCACCGATGCCTGGAGTAGCAGCACCATGTTCCGTGGCATTGAAACAATATTGGAAGGACGCGATCCAAGGAGCGCCTGGACGATAACCCAGCGTATCTGCGGTGTTTGAACGACTGTACACGCAGTCAGCTCCGTGCGAGCTGTAGAAGATGCTTTAAAAATCAAGGTTCCCACCAATGCCCGTCTGATCCGCAATATTATTGAGGCGGTACAATTCATCCAGGATCACGTGGTTCATTTTTACCATTTGCACGCTCTGGACTGGGTGGATATCGTCAATGCCCTCAGTGCCGATCCAAAGGCCACCTCTGAATTGGCAGAATCAATCTCTACCTGGCCAAATTCCAGTGAAAATTATTTCCGAGGTGTACAGGAACGTGTAAAGAAATTTGTTGATAGTGGTCAATTGGGTATTTTTGCCAATGCGTATTGGGGGCACCCGGCTTATAGCCTGCCGCCAGAAGCAAATTTGATGGCAGTTGCCCATTATCTGGAAGCGCTGGATTGGCAGCGGGAAATCATCAAAGCCCATGCCATCCTTGGCGCAAAAAATCCCCACCTGCAAACCTACCTTGTCGGCGGGATGTCAATCCCGGTTGATCCCAACAGTGAAGCGGCGATCAATGCTGACAAAATCGCTCAACTACTGGGTTTATTCGCCAAAGCTAAAGATTTTGTAGAAAGGGTTTATCTTCCGGATGTGCTGGCAATTGCTCCTTTCTATCTGGACTGGGCAGGTTTAGGTGAGGGGTTGGGTAATTTTATGTCCTATGGTGACATTCCGTTGATAGATGACTTTGATCCCAATAATCCGGATCATCTCTTCTTCCCCCGCGGAGTTATTCTCAATCGGGACCTCAGCAAAGTTCATCCTCTTGATCCGGAAAAGATTCATGAGTATGTCACTCATTCCTGGTATTCCTATGCGGATGAAAGTGTCGGATTACACCCTTCCGTTGGAGAGACGAACCCCAATTACACAGGCCCCAATCCTCCCTACGAATTTTTAGATACGGACAAAAAATATTCCTGGCTGAAGGCACCCCGTTATGACGATAATTCTATGGAGGTCGGCCCATTAGCCCGTATGTTAATTGGTTACGCTTCCGGGCAAAAACGAGTGGTTGAACTGGTTGATACAGTTTTAACAAAATTGAATGCCCCCGCATCGGCTTTGTTCTCAACCTTGGGTCGTGTGGCTGCTCGCTGTGTAGAAACTGTCCTGTTAGCCGAACAGCTTCAACCCTGGACAATGGAACTGGCAGAAAATATCGGCAAAGGTGACCTGCGCATTCATGAACAGGATCATTGGGAACCTTCTACCTGGGAAGCTGAATCAATGGGTTGGGGTTGGACAGAAGCACCACGTGGTGCTCTGGCTCATTGGATCCATATCAAAGACGGAAAGATCGCTAATTACCAGGCAATCGTTCCTACTACCTGGAATGGATCCCCACGGGATGCCAAAGGAGTGATGGGTGCTTATGAAGCAGCTCTGGTCGGCACACCGGTTGCAGATCCCGGTAAACCCGTGGAAATCCTGCGCACAATCCACTCCTTCGATCCCTGTATGGCATGCGCGGTTCATGTATTGGATGCGGAAGGCAATGAAATTACCAAAGTGATTGTGATGGATTAGAAGTTGAAAAAAACACTCATCCTGGGCGTTGGTAATTATTTATTGTCAGATGACGGGCTTTCTATCCATGTTCTGGAACGCCTTCAGGCGGAACATCTTATTCCAGACGAAATAGAAGTGATTGATGGTGGTACGTGCGGTCTGGACCTTCTCCAATATCTGGAAGGGGTCACCAATCTGATTCTTATTGATGCCGTGAAAACCAGAGATGGCATTCCAGGCTCAATTGTCCGCTTGGAAGGTGATCAGATCCCTGCATATCTGACATTAAAAATTTCTCCCCATGACATTGGATTACCAGATTTGTTAGCCACTGCAAAATTACGGGATCTTTATCCGGAGAAAATCGTCGTTTTTGGGATTGTGCCAGCTTCCTTGGAATTAGGTTTAGACCTTTCTCCAGCAGTTTCTGAGCAGGTGGAGCCATTAATTGATTTAATTCAAAATGAGGTTAATGCGTTAATCTCTGTGTAGCTCCATCCAATATTGAGTGGGTCAGGGTGTTTTTGACAGGCATGTTTCTGTCAAAAACACCCTCAAATCCCATCTAATGGAGCGGACATTGCAATTTCTCCTGTTCTTGAATACACTGACTTTCCACTAATATCCTTTATAATGTAGTGATGTCAATCACACAGCCATCATCGCCGTTAACCAAACCCAAACATTACAATTTAGAAATCCTGCTTTTTTCATCCATCCGCATCCTTGTGCATGCCATGATGCGCATGGTGTACCCGTTCCTGGCGGTGTTTGGTCGTGGACTGGGTGTTGACCTGACCACAATTTCCTTAGCTGTCACCATTCGAAATTTGGCAGCCATTCTGGTGCCTTTCATTGCTTCCATTTTTGACAAACGCAGTCGCCGCAGCGGCATGTTGACTGGCATGGGGCTCTTTATTGCAGGGTGTGCTGTGGTTACTTTTTGGCCAACCTTCGTCGTCTTTATCATTGCATTGAGCTTAACTTTCATTGGTATGCATGTATTCGTTGCTTCCATGCAGGCATACCAAAGTGATACCATCCCCCTGCCCATTCGAGGTCAGGCAATCGTGATTACCAGCACTGGCTGGGCATTAAGTTCCGTAATTGCAGTACCCCTGATCGGATTTCTGATTGGGCGTTTCGGCTGGTTAGCCCCTTTCCCGGCAATGGGTATTTTAGGCGTCATCTCCATCTTTTTTCTCTTATGGCTGGTGCCGCGGGGACGAAAAAGCATACAGGATCAGTCACAAAAAATTCAGCATGGCATCCTGCAGGTTTTCACCTCCCGCACCGCCATTGCCGGAGTACTGATGATTTTGTTTTTTTGTGCTGCTCATGAGGTTGTCAATCTCGTATTTGGGGTCTGGATGGAAGATAATTACGGTTTATCCATCAATGCCCTGGGTGTGGCATCGACAGTCATTGGTCTGGCAGAGTTATTATCGGTCGCAATTGTTAGTTGGCTGATCGCCAAACTAGGTTCCAAACGCACCGTCGCCATTGGGCTGGTTTTCAGTGCCATTACCGCCTTAACACTTCCCTGGCTGGGAGGTTTTGGATTATGGGGAGCAGAAGCTGGCCTCTTCCTATTCAATCTTGCCTTTCAGATGCCCTTTATTGCTTATGCACCATTGCTCACCGAAGTACTGCCACTGGCAAGGGCTTCGCTACTGGGTGCTACACTGGCGTCTGTCGGCGTTGGGCGTATGCTGGGTGCTCTGGCAGCTCCGTATTTATTCGCCAGAGGATTTCAATTCAATGCCCTGGCTGCCATGGTCTTATTTCTGATTTCTTTATTTACCCTCACTAAAGTGAAAACCCATCTGGAACAAGCTGTTCCAGTGGGCTAATCAAAGCTTTGGCTTTTTACTTTCTAATCAGCTCTTACTATTTAATTAAATCAAATATTTTGAATCGTCTTTACAGCCCAGGCAGCTGCTTTTTCCAACTCCCCCTCTCGTAAAGGCCCTTCTATTCCATTAACCATAAAACCTTGCGATGGGATTATCTCAGTTCCGCCCAATTGCACCAATTGCCGGGAAATTTTTTTATCTGCATAACCAAATAATTTCACCACTAGTGCCAGGAAGATATTTTTCTTCCCTTCTTCTGGAATTAAGCGTGTATCAAAGGCGGCAATCTGAACACCTGATAATCCGCCAGCAGGGATCTGTTTTAAAAATTGATCCAGAGCATTGGTGGCTTTAAAGCGACGGGTGGGGGAACCCACAATTAATGTCTTAAAGCCATCCAGATGTTCAGGTAGAACTTCACCGACAATGCGCAGATCTACGACCAGGTGTTCTTGCAATGCATTAGCCATTGCCCGGGCAATTTTCGCTGTATTCCCAAAGACTGAGTCGTAAATGATGAGAGTATTTTTCATACGTTTCCTGTTTAACTTCACTGCACATTATAAGTGAAATAATCAAGAAATACAGCCCCGATTTGACCGGGTTTTTAAAATCTTACAAGAATGTAAAGTGAAGCTTCATTTTTATATTACCGGTTTCCCTGCGAGGCTACCAAGTCATGGTTTAATAGGACTGATACCACCACCCCGTTTATGGAGAGACAGGTTGACAATTTCAGGACATCAAAATCATCCTGATCCGGAATTTCAGTAATCCTGGAAATCACCTGTTTCATAAAGCCTTAAAAAAACACTGACAATTTTCGGGTCAAGTTGTTTACCAGAAATTTCCTTGATGTAGTTTACAATCTCATCCTTTTTCCATGCCGGTCGATAGGGTCTATCTGCTCCTAAAGCGTCCCAAATATCCACCACAGCAAATATTCTGGCTGCTAGCGGAATATTCTCCCCCGCTAAGCCCTGCGGATAGCCGGATCCGTCCCAGTGTTCGTGATGGCTATACGGAATGTCAATAGCTTGTTCCAGAAAATCAATTCTTGACAATAAATTGTACGCATACACAGGGTGCTTTTTCATGACCATCCATTCCTCAGCGGTCAGAGGACCTGGCTTTAAGAGAATATTATCCGGAATACCCATCTTTCCGATATCATGCAGTAATGCTCCACGCTCGATATGGGGCAATTTCTCACTTTCAACCCCTAATTCCCTGGCAATTTTCAATGTTAAATTAACAACCCTGCGGCTATGCCCCGCAGTCTCATGTTCTCGTAATTCCAATGCATTTGACCAGCCTTGCAGGGTGGAATCATACGCCACCAATAGATCTTTCGTTATCCGTTGTAATTCCTTTTCCGTAATTCTTTGATCTTCTATAACACTTAACATCGCTGTGCGAGATTGATCAGCGTTTTGTAATAATCTTTGTAATTCTATTTGGATTAATTTCTCTTTCTCTTCGGACTGTTTACGGTTGGTAATGTCTTCCAGCATACCAATCGTAAATAACGGTTCACCGTTCTCATCACGCACCAGTGCTGAAATTAACTGTCCCCAAACAATACGACCATCTTTTCGAATTACCCGCTTATCGATGCTGAAAGAATCTCGCTCACCGCCTCTATATTCTGCCAACATTTGAAGGTTTTTTTGAAGATCATCTGGGTGTGAGATATCAGAAACCGATAGTGAGCAATATTCATCCAAATCATATCCCAGTATCTTTTCAATTGCTGGATTGCCAGCAATAAAATTTCCACTCATATCTGTTATAGAGATACCTAACGGAGATGACTCAAATATGCGCCGGAATTTTTCTTCACTTTTCCTCATTGCTGATTCTGATTCGATCAGTGAACTGATATCTCTGGCGATACCCAACACCCACTCCACCTGACCTTCTGAATTGAAAACTGGCGATAACCTCCAATCAAAAACAATCTTCTGATTGTTCGTATTGTTAACATTTTGTGGCCAGAGACCAACCCGTTTAACCAGTTCTTCATTTTGAAAAACCTGCTTCAGATCCAACTCCAGGTTTTTCACCAGAGTCTTATCCTTAAAAATCTCATTAGGCGATTTACCAATAATTGATTCCTGGGCAAGCCCAAGCGTTTCAAAACCGGCCTGATTAAAATAATTAATTTTATTGTCACGCTCAAAAAGGATGATAATATCCTGGCTGCTCTCAGCCAAACTGCGGAATCTCCTTTCACTGGCGGATAGCTCCAGTTCATATTCTTTTTGTTCGGTGATATCGACATGGCAACCAATCACCTGCAAGGCTTTCCCATCCTGGTCACGCAAAATCATGCCCCTCGAGAGTATCCAGCGATAGGTACCATCTTTATGTCGTAACCTGAAAATTTCTTCATAGGAATTATCATCACCTTCTAAAGCAGCCTGGATGGTTTTTAAGGTATTGTCTTTATCTTCCGGGTGCAGTCTGATTTCCCATTCATGGTCGTCATTCTGGATTTCATCATCTTCATAGCCTAATTGATGTTTCCATTCTGAGGAAATATGCATCTCGTCTTTACCGACATCCCTATCAAAAAATCCTATGTTGGCTGCCTGTACTGCCAGGCTTAATTGTTCTTCACGTTCCCTCAGTTGCGTGTGCACTTTTTCGCGCTGGACACGGTTTACAAACAAGTAGCCCAAAATCATGGTTGCCAACGGATAAATTAATAAGACCGGGAAACTGATGGCAGCCAGTACCTCCAGCGCTGTTTTCATGGGCAGGGTCAGCATAAGTAAAAGCATGACAACATGGTTTAGAATCCCAAACAGATAAAGCTCAATCAGGGAGATTTGATCCGTTTGTTTACTGCGCAAGTAACGCCACAAAATGCCAATGGAGCCACTGGCGAGAATAACACTAACGCCAGTCCAGGCTGCTATACCTCCCTGATAAATCCTGAATATCGCCGTAACAGCCATAGCGACCAGCGTTGGCAAAAGCCCAAAAAATAAACCGGATATGCTTAACAGGATTGAGCGCGTATCAAAAATAATGCCAGGGGCAAAGATCCAGGGTTTTGTCATGAGTATGATGCCAACAAACCCTAAAATCAGGCCTACAAAGATTCTTTGGATATAAAATAAATTCTGATGCCAACGAATTTTTGTAAAATCAAATATTAGCGCTGTAACTAATAAAATTGCGGCATTATCGATTAATTGATGAAGACTGGATTCAAACATGGTTTTAATATTTCATTTGTTTCCTGAAAATTCGATATATTACTTTATATTTATTCCTTATTCTGACTTAATTTTATATTATCAGATAATAATAATTTATTTTCTTTCAAAAATGTTAATTAACCTAATACAAACTTATCAATTTGAAATTAGTGCAAAAGGGAGAGGAATGGTTCATCGATTAAAATCTGTCATCTCCTTCATAATTTTTAGTATAATCAATATGCAATCCGATTAGTCCAGGCGAGATCAATCTTTCTATGATTGATTTTATTTAAAAGATCACTGTTTTTCCAAATCAACACGATTTTTAATAGACAATTCTTTTCATAAATCATTGTCTCTTATCCCTCAATTTAAAGGAATATCCATGTCAGATTTAATTAAAGTTCAATTCGTTGTTAATGGTCAAAGCGTTATCACCAGCGTCCCACCCAATCAGAAACTGATGGATTTTTTGCGGGACAATCTGGGATTGGTCAGTGTGAAAAATGGTTGTTCCACCGGACATTGTGGAACCTGCACCGTGATTATCAATGGAAAGGCCGAACGAAGTTGTCTGGTGTTGATGAAACGTGTCAATGGCAGTGTGGTTGAGACCATTGAGAATCTTACTCCGGCTGATGGATTACATCCGCTCCAATACAGCTTTATCACTGAAAATGCTGTTCAGTGTGGTTTCTGCACACCCGGCATGTTGTTGGCATCCAAAGCGCTCCTGAATCAAAATCTGCACCCGAATGAAGAAGAAATTCGTCAGGGGTTAAAAAACAATCTTTGTCGCTGTACAGGATATACCAGCATTATTAAGGCTGTACAGAAAGCCGGTAACTTGCTCGCACAAGGCACTGAAATTATTCCCTTAGAAGCACTTCAACTCCCTGAATCGCAAAATGGACCGATGGGCATGGAAAACCCTGATAAACACGCAATTGATGGGGTCACAGGTCGAATCAAATATGCAGATGACCTGAAACCAGACAAACTGATTTTTGGAAAAATAAAATATGCAGATTTTCCTTCTGCCAAAATTTTAAGTATTAATACAGAAGCTGCGTATCAGATTCCCGGCGTACGTTTGGTATTAACCGGGGATGATGTGGCTGGTACTAACCTGGTGGGGATCCTGCGTAGAGACCAACCTGCGATTGTGAAAGATCATGTTCGTTCTGTGGGTGATATTGTGGCTGTAATCTTCGCTGATTCAGAAGTCATAGCAGAGCAAGCCAGGGAGGCACTTCAAGTCGAGTACGAACCATTACCAGCTATCTTCTCACCCCAGGAAGCTATGCTTCCAGATGCTCCTATGATTCATGAATCAGGTAACATCTGCCATAAATCCTTCCTGAAACGGGGAGATGTGGAATCAGTCTTTCAAACAGCAGCCGTGGTGGTAGCAGGAATGTTCACAACTCCGTTTGTTGATCATGCTTTCCTGGAGCCCGAATCGGGTATAGCATATCCAGATGAAGAAGGAAATATCATCCTTGAATTAGGTACACAATGTCCCTTTGATGATCGCGACCAGATTGCTTCAGCTTTAGGTTTACCCCTGGAAAAAGTACGGGTTCGTCAGGCACCTATGGGGGGTGCTTTTGGCGGTAGAGAAGATATCGCTTTGCATGTGGCATTGGTTCTGGGTGCATTAAAATCCAGGTGCCCGGTGAAAATCACCCTTTCCCGTAAAGAATCCTTTCACGCGCATCCTAAACGACATGCAGCCTGGATGAATTACCGGCTGGCAGCTGATCATCATGGGAAATTTCTGGCGATTCAGGCTGATATGAGCGTGGATACAGGTGCCTATGGCTCCCTCGGCCCGGATATCATCGAAAACATGCTCACCTTCGGTGCAGGACCATATTTCATTCCGCACGTAGACCTGAATGTAACCGCCTGGCACACCAATAATATCCAGGCAGGTGCTATGCGTGGTTTTGGTGTTCCACAAGTTGCTTTTGCGGTGGAACAACTGGTAGATGAGGTTGCCCGGAAATTAAAAATCGATCCTTTCGATATTCGTATTCAAAATGCCCTGGATGTCGGTCTGGCGTTGCCCACAGACCACATCCTGGATGATAGCATCGGTATCAAAGCCACCCTGGAAGCAGCCCGAAAAGCATTACAGGAACTCGATTTGAACAAAAACGGAAAGAAAATCGGGATTGGCGTGGCATCCAGTCTTAAAAACATCGGCTTTGGTCATGGTGCCACTGAAACAGCAGGCGCTATGGCTGAGTTGCTGGAGGATGGATCCTTCCGTATACGGGTGGGTATGACTGACTTTGGGCAGGGAGCTTTCTCAGCCATGGCTCAACTGGCAGCGCATGAGTTGGGGGTCCACTACCACCAGGTAAAAGTAGAATATGCTGACACATCCGTTTCACCAGAGACAGGCCCGACCACAGCTTCCCGGCAAACTTACCTCACCGGGAATGCAGTCCTGCTCGCTGCTCGAGAACTCAAAACTAAAATTTTGGAACAGGTTTCTGAAGAGCTCAACATTCCGGTAGAAAAGCTGGATGTACAGCAGGGTATGGTGGTCATCCAATCTACAGGTGAAAAGTATGAGCTCTCCTCATTGGGCGAGCACATTACCGCCAATGGATTTTATCGCGCCCCATTGACAGTGCCCTTCACCGAAGAGATCAGCCCTGGCGTTCCGGATCGCAAACATTCCCGCCCCACCCACTTTACCTATGGCTATGGGACCCATGTTGCCATCCTGGAAGTGGATGAAAAGACCGGAAAAGTTAAAGTCCACACGATAATCGCTGCGCATGATGTTGGCAAAGCCATCAACCCGAAAATCATCCGGGGACAGATTGAAGGTGGTGTTGTAATGGGTATGGGGTATGGATTGAGTGAGGAATTTATCATCGAAAATGGTTTAATCAAGACAGATACCTTACGCAAATGTAACATTCCATCGATTGATCAAAGTCCGCATATCATTCCATTAATTATTGAAAATCCCGATCCCAATGGACCGTATGGTGCCAAAGGAATGGCAGAAGTATCTATCCTGCCTACAGCAGCTGCTGTTGTAAATGCCATCTACGATGCTGTCGGAGTTCGCATTTATGACCTACCCGCCAAACCCAAAAATATTCTGGCTGCACTGCACTCCAGAAAGGAGATCGATGACTAAAACAATCATTCACGGTGGAAAAATCGTTACCAGCCAGGCTGTAACTGTTGCAGATATTTTGATCGAAAATGGTGTAATTACGGATATTCAACCTGGTCTGGAATTTGCAGGTTCTAATCAAATTAATGCGCAAGGTAAACTGGTCTTACCTGGTGGGGTAGATGTGCATACCCATATGCCCTGGCCGACAGGCTCTTTTATCTCCACCGATACATTAGCCAGTGGTAGCCGCGCGGCAGCTTTTGGTGGTGTCACCAGCATCATCGATTTTGCTATCCCCAATGAAAATGAGAGTCTTCAATCAGCCCTGGACCGTAAATTGGCTGAAGCGACAATTGAAGCCTGGGTTGATTACAGCTTTCATATTAATATTCGTGGTGAAATCCATCGCAATTTGGGAGAAATTCCGGAATTGGTTCAGGCTGGTTTTCCGAGCTACAAAGTTTTTATGGCATATGAGGGCTTTCGTCTTCCAGATGCAGATTTGTTGCAGGTTCTGAAAACTGTACAAGAAGCTGGCGGCATGGTAAATGTGCACGCAGAAAATGGGCCCCTGGCTGATTACCTGACCACAGAATTAATCAGACAGGGAAAACGATCTTTAGCTTTCTTTCCACAAGCCCGTCCAGCCATCTGTGAAGAAGAAGCCGTATCTCGAATATTGACTTATCAGAAACAAACTGGTGTCCGGCTGCATATCCATCATGTCAGTACTGCGGCTGCTGTTGACCTGATCCGGTCAGCCAGAGCTGCCGGGCAACCGCTTACAGCAGAGACCTGTCCACAGTATCTGGTATTCTGTGATGAAGATTACTGTAGTGATCCGCAACTGGCAGCAGCCCTGGTATGTGCTCCTGCGGTTAAATCCAAACACGATCAGGCAGCCCTGTGGGAAGGACTGATTGATGGCACACTCAGTGCTGTAGCGACCGACCATTGCCCTTATTCAAAAGAACAGAAGTTCTCGGGGGGTGATAATTTCTCTCTGGTACCGGGCGGTATGGCAGGGGTTGAGACTCGTCTTCCACTTCTGTTTGATTATGGGGTAAATACAGGCAGATTATCCCTGAGCCAATTTGCTTTTGTCTGGGCGGAAGGTCCTGCCCGAAGTTTTGGATTATTCCCGCGCAAAGGAACGATTGCCATAGGAAGTGATGCTGACCTGGTAATCTTCGACCCGAATGAACAATGGAAGCTTAAAGCTGCTGATTTACATATGAACACAGATTACCTCTCCTATGAAGGATTTTCGGTCACAGGAAAACCAAAAATGACCATCTTACGGGGTGAAGTCATTGTGCAAGACAACCATCTGGGATCTGATCGATCCAGAGGAGCTTTAATCCCTCGCTCACTTCAAGCGCAATTCAAATCATAAGGAGTCACAATGCAGAGAACCTCATCAAATTTCGGCTTCAGCCAGGCATTGGTGGAAGCACAACGCTGCCTCAGCTGTTATCAGGCACCCTGCACCCAGGCCTGCCCGGCTGGGGTGGATGTTCCGGGTTTTATCCGCCGTTTTCGGGAAGATAATATAAGGGGTGCCAGTGAGATCATTTATGATAGCTGCCCTTTGGGATGCACCTGCGGCACTGCCTGTCCAACCTCTGTCCTATGTGAAGGAGCCTGTGTACTGGGGCAACTGGGGCAAACCCCCATCCGTATTGGCTCTTTACAAGCTTTTATTACCGCTTCCTCTCCACTGGAGGAACCTCATCTTAACGAAATTCGGAAGAGGGTTGCCATTATTGGTGCTGGGCCGGCAGGGATTGGCTGCGCGGTACAACTCAATCGTCTCGGAATACAGGCAGATATTTTCGAACGGGATGACCAACCTGGCGGCATGGTTAACCGAGTCATTCCAGCCCATCGCCTTCCAGCAGAACCCATGGAAACTGATCTCTTACGCTTACAGAATTGTGGGATTGGTTTTATTTACAACCAGGATATTAATGCCGATAAGCTAAACCAACTACGCAATGCCTATGATGCTGTCTTTGCCGGGGTAGGTCTGGCTGGTGAAAACCAGCCCAATCAACCAGGTACACAATCTACCGGCGTCTACTCAGCATTGGATTTTCTGCAAAAAGACCGATTGGCAGCACTTGGTTATCGTACACCTCCACAACTGGGAAAACGAGTTCTGGTGGTAGGTGGTGGCAATGTTGCCCTCGATTCAGCTGTGGTAGCGAAACGTTCAGGGGCAGAACAGGTGCTGGTGATTTATCGTCGCTCCAAAGACGAAATGACCGGCTGGGAAAGTGAGTATCTGGAAGCCTGCAGCCTGGGGGTGGAATTCCGCTGGTTGAGTGTGATCGATGAAATCATTACTTATCAGGATCAATTACAGGCAGTTAAAATTGGTCAGATGCGTTTTGTATCTACCCATTTGGGAGGTAGGCGTTGGGTGGAAAGAGATTCAGCGATAGCCCCTTACACACTGCCCTGTGATACCCTCATTTTTGCATTGGGACAAACGCTGGAAGAAGGCATCCAGGAAATTTTAGGTTTTAAAGGCGATTCGACTTTGCTACCTTTGGTAGAAGGATCCTTTCAGACGCCTGTCCCGGGACTATTTGCTGCTGGTGAAGCGGTGAGTGGTGGTTCCACCATCGTGGCCTGTATGAGTGCCGGGATGGCAGCCGCACGGGAAATTGCCCAATTCCTACTGAGTCAGGATACGGAAGGAGAACAGCATGGACAAGCTTAATATTGATTTTTGTGGGGTACCATTTATCAACCCCTTCATCCTGGCAGCCGCCCCTTCCACGGATGACCGTGAAATGATTGCCCGTGGTTTTGATGCCGGATGGGCTGGAGCCGTTCTGAAAACCACCACCCTGGAAACCGAAGAAGTTTCCATTGCCTATCCAATCATGTCTTCCATCAATCCTGGCCCCAATATGGTTGGTCTGCACAATATTGATCTGGTCTCTGAACGCTATATTCATGAAATTGCCGAAGATATTCTTTGGCTCAAGCTACGCTTCCCGCAGCAGCGGGTAATCGCCAGCCTGATGGGGCATACCCGCGCTGATTGGCACGATTTGGTGACCATTGCCGAACAAGCTGGTGCGGATCTGATCGAAGCCAGCATTTCCTGCCCGCAAGGTGCAACCTTGGAAGGGGAAGAAACACAGGGTTTCATGGTCAGTCAGGATCCTCGTCTGACTGAAAAGGTCACCCGCTGGGCGATTGAAGCCGTTCAGAATATCCCCGTCTATATTAAAATCAGCCCAGGTGTAACTGATATCAGCAGCATTGCTCGCGCAGTCGAACTTGGGGGAGGACGTGCCATCTGTGCTATCGATTCGCTGGAAGGGGTGGTCGGTGTAGATCTCAAGACTTTTTCACCCTTACCGAGTGTCCAGGGATACTCCTCACGGGGAGGTTTTACGGGAAAAGCCATCAAACCAATCGCCCTGCGTTGTATAGCGGATATTGCCGAGACGGTTAACATTCCCATTTCCGGTGTGGGTGGTATCTACAACTGGCGGGACGCCCTCGAATTCATGCTGCTGGGCGCTACCACTGTTCAGGTCTGTACCGCTGTTATGCAGCGTGGCTATGGTATTATTGGCGACTTGAAAAATGGACTCTCCAATTGGCTGGATCAGGCAGGTTATGATCAGGTGCAGCAAATCATCGGATTGTCTTTACCCAAACTCACCGAGCATGACCATCTCCCGCATGACATCAAAGTCATCTCCTACATCAACCACGAACTTTGCATAGGCTGTGGACTGTGCTACGTCGCCTGCGCCGATGGTGGCCATGTCGCTATCGAGTTTGGTTCTGATCGCAAAGTGGAGGTGGACCCAAAACGTTGTGTAGGCTGCGGTCTTTGTGCCCAGGTCTGCCCGGTCCCGGATTGCATCAGCATTGATTTATACTAAATTTTGAGTGGGAGGCTAAGATTTTTTAGATCTCTTCTACATCAATCAATTTGCTGATCTCCACTCCTAATGCGTAAGGAGCAATCTCATCCCCAATCCAGAGCTGTAACGTTTCGTCATACGGATTTCGATTCTGAATCTTAATTCTGGCACCAGGGATAATGCCCTGGTCGCTTAAGTAACGTAATAAATCAGCCTGGTTTATCTTAACCCTGCGGACAATGGCTGCCTGTCCAACTGCCAGGTTCGACAGACTCAATGTGTCTGTATCGGGGAAATTGAGGTCACGATCAGGAATCGGGTCACCATGGGGGTCAAATTGAGGATTTCCCAACAGGTTCGCCAGATGTTCCTCAAATTTTTCAGAAATAACATGTTCCAATTCCTCGGCTTCCGTATGCACTTCTTCCCAGGTGTAGTTCAATACTTCTACCAGAAACTGCTCAATTAATCGATGACGCCTGGTTAATTGTATGGCCAGTTTATTTCCAGATTCTGTCAATTTTACTCCCTGCCATTTCTGGTAATCAACCAGGGGAGGATCATGCTTGACTAATTTAATTAACATGCTGGTCACCGAAGGAGGTTTTACATTCAATAACGCTGATAAAGCCATCGTATTGGTGGTTTCTTCCTGCTGTGTCAATTGATAAATTGCCTTCAGATAATCGCCTTCAGACTTAGAAATTTTTGAGATCAATTTGCCTCCTTAATGAAGGATATGACACCCGGCACACAAACATTCTTTACACCCAACCCGCCAATCGCACCACAGAAGCCACCAGGAACGTCACCAGAAAGGCAGTCCCCAATGTGATCACCACACTTAAAACCGTCCAGCGCATACTTTTGGTCTCTTTGTAAATGGTCATGATAGTGGTAGCACAGGGGTTGTGCAACAGTGAAAACAACATCAAATTGACAGCGGTCAGCATTGTCCACCCATGCACATCAACCAATAAAGAATAGAGCTGGTTGTAGCTGGGGGGATCGGTCATCATCCCGACTCCCATATAGACCATCATCATGGTCGGGACCACGATTTCATTGGCGGGTATGGCGATAATGTATGCCAACAAGATGACACCATCCAGACCTAAGAGCACCCCAAATGGATTCAGAAAGTTGGCGATGTGTTGCGCAAGACTGGCATCCTGAATAAAAATATTGCCTAAAATCCAGATCACGGCACCCGCCGGGGCAGCCGTCAGGATCGCTCGCCAGAGCACAAATATCGTGCGATCAATGATGGATGTGTATAAAATTCTGCCGATGCTGGGTCTGCGATAAGGCGGTAATTCCAGGGTGAATGCGGATGCTTCTCCTTTTAAAACCGTCCGGGAAAGGATCCAGGACATCAGCATCGTGAAGAAGACACCAATCAACACCACCACCAGGACCGATCCTGCAGCCACAAATGAAGAGAAAACAGGCGGGAATGAGGCAGCCACAAACACAGTCGCCAACATAATCAGGGTCGGAAATCGTCCATTACAGGGAACAAAATTATTCGTCAGGATCGCAATCAGGCGTTCCCGGGGAGAGTCAATCACACGGGTGGAAATCACGCCCGCAGCGTTGCACCCAAAGCCCATTGCCATCGACAGTGCCTGCTTGCCATGCGCACCCGCTTTTTTGAACATCCAGTCCAGATTAAAAGCCACTCTCGGCAAATAGCCCAGGTCTTCCAAAATGGTAAATACCGGAAAAAAAATCGCCATGGGCGGCAGCATCACGCTGATCACCCACGCCAACCCACGATAAACACCGTGCCAGATAAACCCTGTGATCCACCATGGAACCCCAATGGAAGTAAACAAGTTGGCAGCCTGCTCTTCGATCCAGAACATCCCCTGTGCCAGCAGTTGGGAAGGCACATTAGCCCCAACAATAGTGACCCAGAAAACAGCCGCTAAAATCAGCAGCATGATCGGCAAGCCAAAAATCGGGGAGGTTACCAGGCGGTCGATACGCTGATCCAGATCCCATTTTTGTTTTTTATCCTGTTGAACCGCCCGTTCTACAATGCGCTGTGCCTCTGCATACATCGATTGCACAATCTCATCCCGGAAGCCGCTGCCGAGCTGGGGACGTAGTGCATCAGCTTTAAGGAGTATATCCTGCGCAGTGATTTCATTTTTCATTGTCATCCTCCTCCACCTTTACTGGCGACCTTCCATTGCCATTTTTCGGCTGAACTGCACATCACTGCGTCGCTGGCTGTTCACCAATTCATTGATCTCGCCATTCTGGATCGCTTCCTTAACCCGTGAATCACCATCTAATAATCGAATAGCCAGCCACCGTGAGTTGGGCACCCCCGGAAATAGTGTTTCAATGCCTTTCGCCAGTTCAGTGACCGCGGCTTGAAATTGCGAGCTGCCTTTAACGTGTAAAGGTTGGGTTGAGATGACACCACCAATCACATCGGCAACCGTACTCAATAAGGTTTGTAAACCTTCTCCGTTGCGTGCGATGATTGGAATTGCCGGAACACCTAAATCACGCGCTAATGACCGTGTATCGACAGTAATTCCCTTGCGTTTGGCCTCATCCATTAAATTCACTGCCACCACCGCTTTATCGGTGATTTCCAAAACCTGCAAAATTAAGTTTAGATTGCGCTCCAGCGCAGTGGCATCGGCCACCACAATCGTGCAATCCGGCTGTCCGAACAAAATAAAATTACGCGCCACTTCTTCATCCTGTGAGGCGGACAATAAGGAATACGTGCCTGGCAAATCCACCAGTTTATAACGCACATTTTGAAAAACATAACCACCTTCTGCGCGGGTGACTGTTTTGCCAGGCCAGTTGCCGGTGTGTTGGTTCAAACCCGTTAATGCGTTGAACAAAGTCGATTTGCCAGTATTCGGATTACCCGCCAGAGCAATAATCCGGTCGAACTTATCCAGTTTTAAGCCCATCTGTTCCAATTGAGCTGTCATTGGGCATCCGTCACAGCCACTGGTTGTGTGTAAAGCCATTTTTGTCTCCTCTATGATGCTGATTGAACGGGGGTTACCCAGATATCCTGTGCCTGATCGCTGCGCAAGGCAATTAATGTTCCCCGCACCCGGTAAGCACGTGGGTCACCAAAAGAATTATCCAGTTCTGGAAAGATTGTTGTGCCAGGTGTCAGACCCAAATCCAGAAAACGACGACGTGTAAAACCCTGACAACGTTCATCCAGCCGCACAATTTCAGCATGCATCTGACTGGGCAAATTGCTCAAGGGAATTGCCTCTCTTTGGATCAGGTCTTCCTTTGACAACTCCTGCACATACACATTGGCTGCCACAGCCGGTGCCAGAGTGAATTCCTGCTCTCCATCGGTCAGAATTACGCGCTGCTGGCTCTTCTCCAGAATGCGCACCATCTGACCGGGTCTTAGCCCCGCTGCCATGATCTGGGCAAAGGCTAAGGCTGGTTCATCTTCCAGGTGAACGATTTTTCCCAACACATCCTCACGCCACTCATTTACCTGAATGCCTTTTTCATACGGAAGAAATTCTCCGGCAGCATTCGGAATCGGATCACCATGCGGATCGGACAATGGATGACCGAGCGCAGCATCCAGTTCGTCGATTTCTTTTCGTGTCATGCCATGTTCGCGGCGATTGGCATGATCATGGACCTGACCCAGCGGCATGCGTGCTTCATCCAGTAAATATCGTTCCCATAAACGGTGAGCGCGGATAATTTGAAGCGCTAAACGCTCACCATCACCCGTAAGATGCACCAGATTTTTATGGGTTTGGATCAAATCCTGTTCGGCCATGAGCTTAATCAAATCAAAGGTTCTTTTAGATGAAATTTTTAATTTTCCGATTAGTGCGTCCACACCCACCGGATGCCCTTGTTGCTCCTGATCAAAAATATATTTGAGCGCATCTTCCAACAGCACGCGCGCATTTGCCTGTTTATATTGCTGCCAGCGAGCTTTCAATCCAAATTTCGGTAAGAAAAACACAATCAGTAAAAAAAGTAAAACAAGAAAAAACAAAATCCAGGAAAAGTTTTCAAACATCGATCACCTTTACGCATGTATAATTTTATATTTAGACATGTCTAAATTATATGCAAAATATTTAATTTTTGCAAGGGGGAGTTTCAAAGTAACGTCAAAATCCTTCGAAAGTCACCCTATTTCCAGTTTTCGCAAATCACCTATCCAGTAATCTTTCAAGGTTCTCTCTATTTAATATTGAAAGATTAAATTGAGGCTCAATAAATTGCCTGACATCATTCAGAACTGTTTGCCAGTTCACCTCAAATAAGCGAGCTTTAATTAATCTTCTCCAATTTACCTGGGTAACTTTTCCACCTGACCAATTTGTTTGAGCCAAAGCATTATTGAGCAAATTCAAGTTAGGTTCTGGCCAATCCGAACCACTTAGATACCAAAACAAATCATAAACATCACGACCCTTTAAATAGGGTCTTTGTAATATCGCATGAATTTTTCCTGAAAATAATGAAGCTTTATCATGATGTTGTAACTGAAGAAGCACAAATTTCCTAATCACGCTGGTTTCTAAGCCTGCTCCTTTGGGAGGATTTGTATCGACCTCAACCTTTATATCGAAACCTTCTGAAGGTTGGGTTGATAGACCTAATTCGAATAACAAACCAGGAAAACGAATGAAAGCGCTCTGGACAATTTTAGTATCATTGAGTTTTAAATCCATTCGATAATTTTCCAGCTCGAAAGTTGATTTTATGGATTGTAGATAATCACGGAAACGATAATTCTCTCTGGATCCTTCCAAGGCAAAATCAAGATCCTCAGAATAACGTCCATGTGAATAAAGAAACCGCAAAGATGTTCCCCCATGAAAAGCGAGTGGAATCATTGCCCCTGATCTTTGTAAATCTGAGAGTATTCTGGCCTGAAGATATTCTCTGGTAAGGTTCTTAGCTTCAACAAGATTCGTTTTATTGCCAATCAATTCTTTTAGAAATTCTTTCATAAATCCTCATAAGTCAGGTTTTCATTTTCTTTTATTCTTGCGATTACCTCTATAGCTGTTTGAATTTTAGCTTTCTTAAAAATTGAAGCCATTTTTTGAATTTTCTGTAAATCCACCTGAGCAATGTTCTGCAACCGCATTTCGCTTAAGAATTCTTCTGATCCTCCTTTAGGAACCAGGTAAATTAAATCCAACAATGCTTTTTCAGGTGTAGCCACAAAAGCATGTTGTCCTTGTAAATTGATTAATTGATAACCAAAAAACAATTTATTCTGGATATGCCGGAAATCATAATCACCCAAAGGGGTTTTTAAACTTTCTGTTCGCATGGTTGACACACTGACAGTACGATAGACCGTTTCAGGAATCATCCCGTAAAATGCCAATGCTGATTGCAAACTTACATACGAAGCTCTTTGAAGGCGGTTGGCAATCAGAAAAGGATGTGGTGTATTTTTCTGATAAGGGGGAGCAAGCGCATACACTCCGCGACGCAGTTGATAAATTTTTCCTGTTGCCACCCAACGGCTTAATTGCGTTCTAACATACTCCGGATTGATATTTCCAGCCATAAGCAACGAACTGTCAAAGACTAGCTCATTTCCAACCAATTTCAATAATTTATCAAATTCCATAGCATTATATTATCATATTTGATAATTTATTGCAATGGAATTTTTCCATTTTGTTTCGTTTGAATTCACCAGATGATTGACCAGAATGCTACAATATTTTTATCGTTTGGGAAATTAATCTGCCATCAGGTCATTCGTTCCAATCAAGAACTTTCCCTTTTTTTCGTTCAACTGACTTTTTTTCATTATTTATGAGGTTTTTAAATGAAGACTATAATCAAGCCATTCATTCTTGTATTGATTTTGGTTGCGCTCATTGCTTTAATTTCCTTAGCCTGCAACTTGCCAATCAACCAGGAAGAAGGTCTTACCATCCATCGCAATAATAAGGATGGCAGCATTTCTGGTAATTATCGTTCTGGTTATCAAAACATACTATTCTCAGTAACTGCTGATGGCATCGCAACATTCGAGACCGATTCTAGCTCAAATTCAGACAAGCTCGTGGTCGATATGCAGGATGAGACAGCAGCCACATTGAATTGGCAGGGCATGGATTTGGATGGAATTGGTGAATTATCATCACAAGAGCAACAATCACTTAAAGATATGTTGATCAGTCCATTGGCATCTGCTATTGCCATGATTCCACTCGACGCTGGTTGTCAGGGCGATAAAATCATTGACGATAAGCAACTGGCAGCGCTGCTCTTCCCCCTGCAAATGCAATTAAAATATTCGATTTCCGATCGAACCTTAAAAGCGATGGATCTCATGCAGCTTTCACAATGTGATTATGGACTTGTCAACGATGAATCGCTTGAGAATAACACCAAAAATTCCTCTATCATTTACTTTTCACCTTCCAACCCCATTCCGGTTGTGCTTGGTTATTTCCCATTCGATGAAACTGGTGCCATTCCCCCCAGTTACTCTCAAGAAACTGGAGAGAAATTCGCCTGTTTGAATCCACAACCATTAATGAATGTGGAAAGTGAGTCTATTACCTCAATTCTGTATTCTTTCAATCTCAATGGATCAGCACCAATTCGCGATGAATTCGGACCCTGCCAGGCAACCTGCCGTGGTGCCTGTGGCGCGGATTGCACCACAAAAAATTGCAAATACGAAAGCAAAGAGCGCTGTGAAAAGGATGAATTTGGCAACAATACGGGGTTGAGCTCGATTATTCACAGTTATACTTGCGGAGTGCATCCAGCCTGCATTGCCCATGATGATTGCTATGATGAGTGCAATCAACGCCATGGTTGTGGTAGTTGGGGAGCAGCCTACTGCCGGCATGGAGGATATGGAGATCCCACCAGCTTGATAGAACCCTATTTCAATAAATATGCTGGGATGCAGTTTTTCTGCGACAAGGCAGTTATTACCGATGAAAGCATATCAGATGTACGTGGCTGGGTGAAAGGGGAAGGACCAAAACCACTTTCACAGGTATACGAATATTCCGATAAAATTGCGAAAGATATG
>JAVEYK010000012.1:54913-62505 GCA_034003505.1 Anaerolineaceae bacterium
TTGAATAATTTAAATTTTGTAAGACCATATTATTATGATAACAATTTTTTCTGTCTGAAATTCAACATTTGACATCTGATTCTGGATCCGAGAAAAGACAATTCCATCACGAAAATCCATTTGACTCTCCCCTTCATTTTTTGTATACTATCAGTAGTGGCTGGTGGTTTTACCAGACACGAAGGAGTTCCCTATTCAACCGTTTGATCAAATCCAATCCGTCAGTCTCAAAGACGCCTGCATCGCTAAAATCGAAGGCTTGATCCTCTCCGGCGATCTGGCTCCTGGGGAACGTCTGCCCTCGGAGCGCGATCTGGCTGTGCGCCTGGGCGTCAGCCGCCCGGTGCTGCATCAGGCCATTGTGGCGTTGGATGCCAAGGGGCTGGTGCGCATCGAACCGCGGCATGGTGTCTTCGTTTGCGATTTCCGGCGGGATGGCTCGATGGCGTTGCTCATGACGCTGATGCAGCATGAAGATGGTGTCTATCAGCCGCAATTGCTCACCAGTCTGATTCAAGCCCGTTTGCACATCGAAACCGAGACCGCCCGCCTGGCAGCCATGCACCGCACAGAAGCGGATCTGATCGAATTTCAATCCCTGCTGGCAGAACGAGCGAACCTCTCCCCGAGCAACATCCCGGCGCTGGTGGAATATGATTTCAACCTCCACCAGGTGATCGCTGCTGCCTCCGGAAATTTGATGTATGCCCTGATTTTGAATTCCCTCAAACAGGTGCACACGAATTTAGCCGGTGCCTTTTACCGCGCTTTTATCAACGGAGAAGTTGCTGCTGAATTAAACACATTTCACCACAATCTTTACAACGCCATCAGCGAGCAAAATCCCGCCCTGGCTGCCCAGGTGATGGCAGAGATGCTCCAACATGGCGAAACACATTTATTCAAGATCCTGCCGCTTTCCTGATTTACAAAACTTATTTAAATATCTTAACAATTGATTTTTGGAGGTTCTTATGGAAACTGCTGTTCCTGCTTATCAGATTAAGCAAACCAAGAATTTATCACCTCGCATTCAATGGCTGCGGGATTATTACTTCCAGGGTGTCAATCGCCGCTGGAATAATGAGTACACATCCTGGACAACCGGCACTGACTGGGACTTCCAGTATGAGGAAGCCAGTTTCCATATTGTGCCGGAAACGTATAGCTTCCTGAAAACCTTCCGCAGTTCCTTCAAAATGAGCGCATCCCCAGTGCATTTACCACCCGATTTCTGGTTATGGTCGTTGGTGGAACGGCGCGCCTGGTTTGTGAAGGAAGTGATGGTCAACTACCTGCCTCAGGAAATCCTGCCCGGTGACCTGATTGCCGGGGGACGCTTCAATATCATGACGTCTGCCTGTCTGGATGAGAAACAGACCAAAGAATATCTACACCTGATCGAAGGCAAAGACGGCTTGCGCCAGGCCTTGCTATGGTTCCATAACCATGGCTATGGCAACGTCGGCCCCACCAGCGGACACCTGATTCCGGGTTACGCCCGTGTGCTGGAAGTCGGCTGGCGTGGCATCCACGCTGATCTGACGAAAAATTATAATTCTCTCAGTCCTGCAGACCAGCAGGGTAAGAAGAGTGCCCAACTACGCGCCATGATCACCGCTTCCCAATTGCCCCGCGATCTGGCAGAAAAATATCGTCTCCTGTGTCTCTCACTGGCCGAATCGGAACTGGACCCCAATCGCAAAGAAGAACTGCTTAACATGGCAGAAAACCTTGCGCTGGTGCCCTGGAACCCCCCACAGACATTCTGGCAGGCCGTCCAATCTTTGTGGTTGACGCACATGCTGGTGATGTCGGATGAAAATTATCCCGGCCCCGGTGTTTCCTTTGGGCGCATTGATCAGTTTCTGTATCCATTCTGGCAGCAATCCATTCAGGCTGGCATGGACCCTGAATTTGGCAAGGACATCCTAAAGTGTTTCTGGATCCATGCCAACACCGCTTATGACGGCATGATCCGCACCGGGGGAAATCAGGGCATCACCGCCGGCTATGGGCAATTATTTACCCTCTCTGGCATGGGTGCCAACGGGGTTGATATGACCAACGAATTGACCCATATCTTTCTGGATGTGATTGACGAGATGAGCCCGATCCTGGAGCCCAAACCGAACGTGCGTCTGCATCGCGGATCACCGGATGAGCTCTTAGACCGGGTGGTAGAGATGGTCGCGGACAGCCAGGGCGCACCTTTCCTGTTGAATTTCGATGAGCGCTCCATGGCCGGAATGCTCCTGCAAGCCAAAAAAGCAAATGTGGAGCATCTGATTAATAAGGACAACGTATATGAATATGCTCCGGTGGGTTGCCTCGAGAACACCATGGTCGGCAATGATCGCTCCGGGACGGTGGACGCCAATCTGAATCTGCTTAAGGCGGTTGAACTGGCACTGACGGGCGGTTATGACCTGATCCCCTTTACAGACTCGATGAGCGGCAAGACCGAAAAGCCACAACGCTGGGGGGCAGATAGTGGTGACCCGACCACCTTCACCACCTGGGAACAATTCTGGACTGCATACGTCACCCAGACCAGACACATTATCCAGCGCATTGTCGATCAATATGAAAAGGGAGAAGCCCTGCGCGCCACCTTTTCGCCTACCCCCTATCTCTCCTGCCTGATAAAAGGCTGTGCTGAGAAGGGATTGGATGTCACCCAGGGTGGTGCCGAATTAGGTTTTGTAACCATTGAAGCTGTCACCTATGCCACCACCGTCGACTCACTCCTGGCTGTCAAGTATCTGGTGTTTGATCAAAAAATCTGCAGCATGGCGGAGTTGGTGCAAGCCTTGCGCGATAACTGGGCCGGGCATGAGGTGCTACAGGCGCGTGCCAAAAATAAAGCCCCCAAATATGGGCGTGATGACGAGCAGGCCGATGCGCTGGCCTGGGAGGTTATGCAACTATGGACTGAAGAGACCTGGAGGCACAAGACCCGCAGCACCGGACGCCAGTTCCGCCCCGGGATGCTCAGTTGGAATTACTGGGTAGCCGATAGCTTCATCCTGCCTGCCAGCCCGGATGGCCGGCCACGTGGTCAATTCCTCAGCAATGCCATGTGCCCCTCCAATGGAGCGGATATCAACGGACCCACCGCCAATGTCAATTCGGTTGGCAAGGTGCTGGGTGGCAAAGCAGCCGATGGCAATGGTGGTTGGGAAGACTACATCAACCTGCTACCCAACGGCGGTAGTCACACCATGTCTTTCAGCCCTTCCCTGGTGCGCGATCCTGAACACAAGGACAAGTTCAAAGGGTTCCTGCGTGGCTATGTCGAGAACGGTGGCACAGCCCTGCAGATCAACATGATCAATGCCGACATCCTGCGCGATGCTCAGAAGAACCCGGAAAATTACCGTCACCTGCTGGTACGTGTCACCGGCTATAACGCCTACTTCACCAGCATTGGCAAGGAATTGCAGGACGAGATCATCGCCCGCGAAAGCCACAGGATGTAATGGCATGACTGAAATGGGCACCATTCTTCACCTGCAGCGTCTCTCCACCGAGGATGGACCTGGCATCCGCACCACTGTGTTTATGAAAGGCTGTACGTTGCGCTGTGCCTGGTGTCATAACCCTGAAAGCTTCTCATCGCAATTGCAGGTGCAGCGCATCGAGACCAACTGCATCCATTGTGGACTGTGTATACAGGTTTGCCCGCAGGGCTGCCTGCAGGCAGATGGCGATGAAATCATCCTCACCCACCAGCTGTGCGATGCCTGTGGTCGCTGTGTGCAGGAATGCCCCAGTGGCGCGCTGGAATTGCTGGGCCAAAAAATCAGTGTGGATGACCTGACCACGGAACTGCTCAAAGACCTCAGCTTTTACCAGAGCAGTGCCGGCGGCGTGACCTTTTCCGGCGGCGAACCGCTCTTACAGGCAGATTTTTGCGCCGGGGTGATGTCCCGTTTGCAGGCCGCTGGCGTCCATACCGCCCTGGATACCTGCGGGATGGTATCCCAAAGCCAGTTTGATAAAGCGCTACCCTATGCAGATCTGGTACTGTTCGACCTTAAGCTGATGGACACCCAGGCACACCAATCCCATACCGGGCAGCACAATGAGACGATTTTGCGGAATCTGCTGTATGTGCGTGACGCGATTCGCAGCGCAGGCGGATCCAAAAAACTGTGGATTCGCACCCCGCTCATCCCGGATGCCACTGATTTGCCGGATAACCTGGCTGCCATCGGCAGCTTTCTGGCAGCGGAATTAGACGGCAGCGTGGAGCGCTGGGAACTATGCGCGTTTAATAACCTGTGCCGGGATAAATACCGCCGGTTGGGTCTGCAATGGCAATACGAAGAGACACAGCTCTACACCCAATCCGCTTTGGATCAACGCTATGAATGGGCACTGGCCTGCCCTTTCCCACCCGAAAAAATCATCGTCAGCGGTGCAACCCGCGTGAAATCAGAAATTGGAGGATAGAATGAACCTGTTTACCGAACAAGATATTCGCGATCTGGATGTGGAACTCAAAGTTGGCATCCTGGCAACCGTCAACCCCCAGGGCGAACCGCACCTCACCATGCTTTCCTCCATCCGTCCCTATGCACCCGACAAACTGGTTTGGGGACAATTCACCGAAGGACTGAGCAAAGGCTATGTGCTTGATAACCCCAACTGTGGATTTCTGATCATGTCGCTGGATAAACAACTCTGGATGGGTAAAGCCCGCTACACCCACAACCTCAAACAGGGCCCGGAAATGGAGAACTACAATAACCTGGCCATGTTTCGCTATAATGCATATTTCGGGGTGCACACCGCCCATTATATGGACCTGGTCAGCCAGAGCGGCCGGCAAGCTCTGCCGATGGGACAGGTGATCTTTGCCGCCATCAAAACCATCCTCGCCCGCAGCCTGGCAAAGAAACAAACCCAACCCAAAGTGCTGAATACCTGGATCCATGGCTTATTCAACAAACTTGATAACCTCAAATTCATCAGCTACATGGATGCCGATGGCTTCCCGGTGGTATTACCCGTCATCCAGGCGCAGGCTTTGGATTCCCAACGCGTGATCTTTGCCCTGGGAGCTTACTCACAAGAACTGCGTAAACTCCCGGCGGGCGTACGCATGGCTGTCTTTGGCATGTCCTTCGATATGGAAACCGTCCTCATGCGCGGCGATTTCGCTGGCATTCAACCGGTGGCCGGCATCCCCAGCGGCGTGGTCAGCATCGACTGGGTCTACAACTCCATGCCGCCCGTCGCCCAGCAAATCTATCCACCGCTGACGGTGGAAGCGGTGCGCGAGTTTTGAGTTCCTGCTTGTAATTTCTTCTTTTATATAGGATAATAGACAAATAGTGTCTATTATCCTATATAAATAAATGAATAAAGAAATTTTAAACACGTTTAATCAAATTCCATATTTCACTATTGAAGCTGTGAAACAGCTATATGATGCTGAAAATCTTTCAGAAGGTTCGATTCAGACAGCTTTATATCGCTGGATGAAAGCTGACCATGTAATCCAACTCAAAAAAGGGATTTACATGACGCGTCAATTTTTTGAAAGACACCGATCAGACCCAGATTTTTCTCCTATGGTCAGTTCTATTCTCATTCCACAATCGTATGTATCCCTGGACTTTATATTACAGCGACATGCTATTCTTACTGAAATAACCTATCCTGTCAGCGCGATTACCATCAAGCAGACCCGTGTTATCGAAAATAGATTGGGGACATTCTCTTATCGAAATATAAAAGAGGATCTATACACTGGATTTGAATTCTATGAATATCTTGGGATTCCATTTTCCATGGCGACCCTGCCAAAAGCTATTTTTGATTATCTGTACTTACGACCTTTATCGCTTGTAATCAATTCTTCCCAATTTAACCTGATCGAAGATTTGCGTTTGAACCTTGATGAAATTTCAGAACAAGATCAAAACCAATTTTCTGAATTCGTGGAATTAAGTAAAAGTAAAAAAATGCAAAAAATATTGAAAATTTTTAGGAATACAGTATGGCAACATTAATTCAAACCTTGCAAAATATCCTATCAAACAAAGACTCTTTAATCGCGAATGAGACGAAAAGAGTCATTCTTAAAGAAGTATTGCAAGCTTACACATTGGATTTCCTTTATAATCACTCCTTATATCGTGGGTTGAATTTCTATGGCGGCACTTGCCTGCATGTGATTTATGCACTCAATCGCCTTTCCGAAGATATCGACCTTCATAATTCTGCTGAAGTTGATATTTCGAATTTGGAAACAGAGTTACTTACATTTTTTAAAGCAAATGTTGGTTACCAACAAATCACAACGAAATCCCAAAAAGGTGAATGGGGGGTTCAGTGTATTACCTTGAAGTTCCCTATTTTGAACGAGCTAGGTTTATCATCCTATCCAAATGAAGCACTTCATCTAACAGTAGAAATCAGTTCCCATAAACAAGTTGCTATCATTCGGAAAACCCCGATTTTACTTTATGGTCATAGTCTGGTAGCCAGCCATTTCTCATTGGAGACCATGATGGCAGGCAAAATGATCGCCTGCCTGGAAAGAAATTTCAAAAAAGGCAGCGAAGGCGTCAACATCAAAGGCCGGGATTTTTATGATTTACTCTGGTTCATGCAACAAAAAATTCAGCCCCTGGAAGAAAAATTAAAGAAGGATGGCAACCTATCTTACACCGTGGAATCTGCAATGCAATTATTATCCGAGAAAATTACCAGCATAAAAATTTCCGAACTGGCTGTCGATTTGCTGCCTCTCTTCGTACAAAGAACCTTCATCGAAGCCTGGTTGGAAAGTTTTCATGAGAATTTTAAGCGGTATTCTGAATTTTACTTGTGATCAGCCTGAAATACACCTGTGTTTAAAACCACAGGCTGCCAGATTCAAACCTGTTGAAACAGGTTCAAGAACAACCGTTTTATCCAAAATTTGGTAAAAGAAACAAAGCAACATATTATCCGTCTCAACCCTAAAAACTCAACTCTCTCCACTCTTAACTTTATGCGAATCTGGCTTATACATCCAAATTTTCACCCTTTCCATATTTGCTATAATCACCTCATGTTTTTCGATTTCTCAGGCAAAATCTGGTATTGGCGGGGTCCTTCCCCTTTTTACTTTGTCACCATCCCCACCGAACAAAGCCAGGACATCAAAGCAATTTCCGGAATTGTGACATACGGCTGGGGTGTCATCCCCGTGCATGGTCGTATTGGGAGTACTGATTTTACAACCTCTCTGTTTCCGAAAGATGGTCATTACCTTGTCCCGATTAAAACCAGTGTGCGCGAAGCAGAAAACCTTGATCTGGATGACGAAGTTACAATTCACCTTGAAGTTCGATTATAACGATCCTGATTTCATGTTGGATATAACGGAGGAACGAACGGATGAAAATTATTGATAAAGACATGTTATGGCGACAATTCAGCACTACAATCGATTCCTTCGAGAGTGCCCTGCGTGACTGCCCGGAGGAACTCTGGGAAACCCAACTCTGGGAGGACGAACCCGATCAGTGGGTGGCGAAAGGTTTTTCCCAGTTCTGGTATTTATGCTACCACACCTTGTTCTGGCTGGATCT
>JAVEYK010000013.1:0-4993 GCA_034003505.1 Anaerolineaceae bacterium
AGAAATCAAAATCGCCAGTTTTGAAAAAGCGCTCATCGACTTGATCCAGTTTCATCGCAGCGGATATTCAACAGACATCGTTTTGGAAAAGCTGCTTGACTACCAAAATGAGATTGACCAAGATAAACTCACTCAATACCTGTTAAAATCCAATCTCACCACAAGGCGTATATTCGGCTTTTTACTTGATTGTGCTGACATGGATTCGCATCAACTATTGTTATCCGTTGCAAACCGAAAAAGTGTTTCTTCAATTAGTGATGCCCAAGATAAGGTATACAATCATAAATGGAAACTTTACTATGACCAACTCTTTGAACAGTATGTCAAAAAAGAAAATAACCAGACAACAACTTGAGATCATTAACCGCAGAAAGCTGCTTTACCCCTTGCCAATTGCCCAAAAAGACTATTTTCTGGCATTAGCTTTGGATATAATTTTCAGCTCAGATCTAAAAGAAAGGTTGCTCTTCAAAGGTGGCACGGCTCTTCATCACTGCTACCTTTCGCAAAAACGGTTTTCTGAAGATTTGGATTTCACAGCTCTAGACAAAACAATCACCCTGGACGAAATTCAATCCATCATTGAAGCAAACGGGATATTTAAAGTTACAAAGAACTTTCAGTCAAAATTCACAATCAAAATAGAAAACCTTCGATTTGAAGGATTGCTTGGTCAAAATGGGCATATCAAAATTGAAATTGACCGTTTCCAAAATGCAATCCTGCCTGGAAAGAAAATCGAATACAAAAACGTCTGGGGCATTGCAACCTTTCCTCTGGTGATGGATGAAAGAGAAATCTGCGCTGAAAAACTGCGAGCAATATCTCAAAGAGTCAGATATCGAGATTTTTATGATCTCTATTATTTGATTAAAGAGCGCAAAGTTGTCCTAAATGAGGCAACTGATCTTCTCCAAAGAAAAGAAGCCAGGACACCGATCATTGCCTCAAACATCCAAAAAAATTAGTTGACAGCAAAGAAGTTCAAAGACCAAGATTTGGAAAATATTTTCTGCACTGATGAAATCGCTGGCGAGGCCATTGAAGCACTGATACAAACCATTCAGTTTGATGATATCCCTGCGAATGTGGATTAACGAACTCATTTCTTGTTATTCTTCAACTGTCCCAAATTCCACATTGCGGCTGCTCAACAACTTAATGAATTATTTACCTCTGACAAAATAGATTTGCACCGTAACTGCACCGAAGAAGAATCTGCGATCTATCATTATCCTGTCCAACCCCCATTGAGCATGTGGCGGTACTCAGACCGCCACATTTCCTGTGCCCCCAGAGAGGCTCAAACTCCAAGTCAACTGACGGAGTGACCTTTGGGTATAGTACGCCCCCTCGGGTCTTCGAAGTCAGCCGTAACAAAAACACCAGTCTTACAACCGGTGTTCCATTTGTGCCCCCGGAGGGACTCGAACCCCCAACCAACTGATACCACACCCCCCTTGGGTGTTCGAAGTCAGCCGTAACAAAAACACCAGTCTTACAACCGGTGTTCCATTTGTGCCCCCGGAGGGACTCGAACCCCCAACCAACTGATTCGAAGTCAGGCACTCTATCCATTGAGCTACGAGGGCATTTGCCTTCCGATTATACCGCAATGCCACATTTCTGGCAATTAAGCGAAACTGCGCAGCATATTGTGCGCAGTTTCTTTTTCATGTCTCGGATAAGGGGGTGCTCCGGGACCGAGATATTAAATCCATAAAACGGAATGTTCTTACCTTCCAATTTTTTTGCTGAAACGACATGTTCGAAAAATTACCCCGACGGTTCATATTTCAGCGTAGCTCTATAGTAGCCATTTTCACAAGCTTTGTCAACTATTTCCACTAAAATGTTTATCAAAAAAGAGCGATGATCATCGCTCTTTTCCATTCTCACCTTACTGCAACAGCAGCACCGCCCGGGAGGCCAGCTCCAGGATCGTCCAGGGCATCAGGCTCAGCAGCAGCACCGCCAGGGCTGCCACGCCAATCACAAAAGATACCCACGGGTTGATCTCGAATTTGGGCTCACCCGGCTTCATGAACATATAGACCACCACCCGCAGATAATAGTAGGCGGAGGCCACCGAGGTCAGCAAGCCAATCACCGCCAATCCAACAAAGCCGGCTTCCACAGCGGTGCGGAACAGGTAGAATTTTCCCCAGAAGCCCATCGTCAATGGAATGCCGGTGAAGGACAGCATGAAGATCAACATCGCCACCCCCAGCCAGGGATACTTTTTGCCGATCCCGGACAGGTCATCCAGCTGGATGCCCCTGCCATATTCGCGTTCAATCACCACCACCAAACCCCAGGCGCCCAGGCTGGTGAGTCCATACGCCACCAGGTAGAACAGCGTGGCTGCCACAGTGTTGCGCACAACCTCACCGTTTCCATAAGCCACAAACGCCATCAGAATATAGCCGGCATGTGCAATTGCGGAGTAGGCCAGCATACGTTTGATATTATTCTGGGCCAGTGCCACCACATTGCCAACGATCATGGTCAGGGCTGCCATCACCCACAGGATGGGCGTTAGATGTTCACTCAAGCTCGGGAACAACACCAGAAAGACGCGCAGCAAGGCGGCAAAGCCGGCTGCTTTGACTGCCACCGACATAAAGGCAGTGATCGGGGTTGGGGCACCCTGGTACACATCCGGCGTCCACATCTGGAAGGGCACAGCTGCCACCTTGAAGCCAAATCCCACCAGCAGCAAAGCAGCACCAATCAGGAACAATACCGGGCTGGCACTGCCAGCGTTGACGGTGGCAACAATCCCAACGAAATCCAGCCGCCCGGTGGCACTGAAGATCAGGGCTGTCCCATACAACACAAACCCGGAAGCAAAGGCACCCAGTAAGAAGTACTTCAAAGCGGCTTCTTCACTTTCCAGGCGGGTACGGGCAAAGCCGGCTAACACGTATATCGGAATAGATAATAATTCCAGCGCCAGGAAGACCATCAACAGGTTATAAGCCTGTGACATCAACATCATACCGGCAATGCTGAACATCATCAGTACGTAAAACTCACCATAGTTGATATTCATGCGTTGCACATAATCGTAAGCCAGCGCCACAGTAGCCAGACCACTCACCAGGAACAGCACCTGCAAAAAGCTGGCAAAGCCATCCAGCACTACCATCTGGTTGAAGCCCAAAATAGTACTGCCGCTGCTGGCCAACACAAAGCCCAATGCCACCGCCAATCCCAAGGCTGTCAACAAGGCTGTAATGCCTTTGCGGTCACGCGGGATCCACAGATCCACCACCAACAGGAGCACAGCCCAGCCTGCAACGATCATCACGGGGAGTATTGAGTAAATGTCAATCATATTGGTCATAAGCATGCTCCATTAATGCAGGACTAAGGCGGCGGATTGTACCAGCTCAACCAGTCGTTCCACAGCGGGGTTGATCAGGTTGAAGAATGGTTGTGGATAAATACCCAACCAAAAGATGAGGGCCAAAAGAGGTGCCATGGTGATGATTTCTCGCAGGTTCAGGTCCTTGAGCGTTTTATTTTCCTCTTTGGTAATCGGACCCAGGAAGGTCTTCTCAAATAGTTTTAGCAGATAAGCGGCCGCCAGAATGACACCCAGCGTTGCGATGCCTGCAAACCAGGGGCTGCCGAGCACTTTCGATCCAAACGCACCCACTAAAATGGTGAACTCACCCACAAAGCCATTCAAACCCGGTAACCCCACCGATGACAACATGACCACCAGGAAAATGCCACCATAAATGGGCATGGCTTTCCAGAGACCGCCATATTCACTCATCTCACGCGTGTGCCGGCGTTCGTAAATCATCCCCACCAGCAGGAACAGGGCACCCGTACTGACGCCATGGTTGAGCATCTGCAGGATAGCGCCGGAGAGTCCTTCCACATTCAAGGCAAAGATCCCCAGCATTACAAAGCCCAGATGGGCTACCGAGGAATACGCCACCAATTTCTTAATGTCTTTCTGGGCAAATGCCACAGCTGCACCGTACAGAATGCCAATAATTGCCAGCACAGCAATCACCGGAGCTGCCTGCACGCTGGCCTGCGGGAACAACGCCAAATTGAAGCGCAAAAAGCCATATGCGCCCATCTTGAGCAGGACGCCCGCCAGTATTACCGACCCGGCAGTTGGTGCTTCCACATGCGCATCCGGTAACCAGGTGTGCAAGGGGAAGATGGGTACTTTAATGGCAAAGGCGATCGCAAACGCCAGGAACAGCAGCATCTGCGCGCCGGCAAAGAGACCACGATTGGCAATCAACTCAGGTTGTGAGAAGCTGCCGGCTTGCAGTCCCAGATAGAGGATGGCCAGCAGCATCAGCATAGACCCAGCCATGGTAAACAGGAAGAATTTCAGGGCTGCATAAATTCGGTTTTTACCACCCCACACCCCAATCAGGAAATACATGGGGATCAGGGTAAATTCCCAGAAAATATAAAACAGCACCAGATCCAACGCCAGGAAAACACCCAACATGCCCACTTCCAGCAACAGGAAAAAGATCATAAACCCTTTCACCTGTTCTTCGACTGCTTTCCAGGTGGAGAGGATCGCAATGGGGGTCAGGAAGGTGGTCAACAGCACCATTAAGATGCTCAAGCCATCCACACCCATCAAAATTTGAATGGGCACACCCGCCAGTCTGAACCAGGGTATCTGCACCAGTAAATTATCGGCTTTGTTCGGATCGAACAAAAACAAGACCCACAACGAAACAGCAAACGTCACCAGAGAAGTCACCAGAGCTGTCCAGCGCATCGCTTTCTTCTGTTGTGGTGCCAAAAATACCAGAACCAGCACCCCCACCAGCGGGAAAAAGGTCATCAGTACTAAGGGATTGATCCCAACTTCCATAACCTGTCCTCAAACATTCTTCAAAAATTCAGAAATAAATATCACCATCATGGCATTCCCAACACGCTAAATCCGGATCAACAAATACACCAGAATAGCAACAATACCCACAACAAACGAAAG
>JAVEYK010000013.1:5093-56350 GCA_034003505.1 Anaerolineaceae bacterium
GCGGTCAGGAAAGCAGCCGCTACCAGCACCACAAAGATCGGCATATTACCCTGATTGGCTGCCACCAGGATCTCATCCTTAGAGAAGAACCCGGCAAAAGGTGCAATGCCTGAGAGTGCCAGGGCACCAATCAGATACACAACAAAAGTAATCGGCATTTTCTTGCGGATGGCGCCCATGTTGCGCATGTCCTGGGGATCGTCATGATTACCACCATTAGTATGCTGAGCAGCATGTGCATGATTGCCTGCCTCCAACCCGTGTTCCATGCCCAAAATCACCGATCCGGCAGACAGGAACAAAAGCGCTTTGAAGAAGGCGTGCGTCGTCAGGTGGAACATGGCAGCTACTTCTGCTCCCAATCCCACCGCTGCCACCATGAAACCTAACTGGCTGATGGTGGAATACGCCAGCACTTTTTTGATGTCGAACTGCCCCAAGGCGATCAGCCCGGCAAATAAAGCGGTGATGGCTCCCAACCAGGCTACCACCTGCTGGGCACCCGGGACGGACATATACATCACCTGTGCTCTGACCATCAAATACACACCCGCGGTCACCATGGTAGCGGCATGGATTAATGCCGATACCGGGGTCGGGCCAGCCATTGCATCCGGCAGCCAGACATATAATGGGATCTGTGCCGATTTCCCGGTGACTCCCAGTAGCATAAAGAGTGTGATGGCCAGTAACACGCCTGGTTGGCTTTGTGCCACAGCCGGCACATTCTCGAAAACTTGAGCAAAATTCAGGGTGCCAAAATTCCAGAAGATCAAAAAGATGGCAATCAATAATCCAAAATCACCAATCCGGTTGGCAATAAAGGCCTTCTTGGCTGCCCTGGCGTTGCCCAATCCGCCTTCACCCTTTTCAAACCAGAAGCCAATCAGCAGGTAGGAACACAGACCCACACCTTCCCAACCGACAAACATCATCAGGAAGTTGTCGGCAGAGACCAGGATCATCATGGCTGCCACGAATAAATTCAGAAAGATGAAGAATCGGCGGAAGCGTTCCGGTGCGCCCTGATGCCGTACATCTTCATGCATATAGCCGATGGAGTAAATATGGATCAGGGTACTGACCCCGCTGACCACCAGCATCATCGTCACCGAAAGGGTGTCCACTCTGAAAACCCAGCTCAGGTCTAAATTGCCAACCGAAATCCAGGTGAACAGGGGAACTTGAGCCCCACCATGGTGTTGGACCAATTCCAGCGCTAACAACACGGAAACCACAAATGATCCGGTGGTTGCCAGGCTGGCAATTGCGCCAATCCCTTTCTCACCCAGGTGCTTTCCGAACAGCCAGTTCAGTAAAATACCCACCACAGGCAGCAGAACCACCAGGGGCACCAGGGAAAAAGTTGAATTCATTACTGTTTCTTGAAACAACATCGGCACGCTCCTGCTAGCCCTTCAGGCTGCTCATCAGATCAATATCAATCGTTCGCTTCGTCCGGAATATGGCCACCATCAAAGCCAACCCCACCGCCACCTCCGCCGCTGCCACAGCCATCACGAAGAACACAAAAATCTGTCCGGTCAGAACCTGATAGTAACTGGCAAAGGTAACAAACACCAGGTTGGCGGCATTAAACATCAACTCCAGTGACATGAAAACCACCAAAGCGTTGCGACGTAGAATCACGCCTAAAATCCCAATGGTAAACATGACGGCAGATAATCCCAAGAAATAACCGAGTGGCATAAAACCTCCCTCTTAATCCTGTTGCTGAGAAAGTTTGGTCGATACTTTACGATCGGGTTTGGTCAACATAATCGCCCCAACCGTCGCGGACAATAAAATAAAGGCTACCACTTCAAAAGGCAGCAAATATTCTGTAAACATCAGCAGCCCAATGTTCTGCGGGCTGGCAAATTCTGCACCTACAAACGGGACGGGACCGGTGGTCTGATTGCGGAAAAAGAAGAAGAGTGCCAATTCCGCCAGAAAAACGACAGCCAGACCAATCCCTATCAGGCGTTGACCTTTGATGGGTTCATACCCCGGCAATTTTTCTGCTCCCAGCAGGGTGATCACAAACAGGAATAACACCATGATCGCACCGGTATACACCGTGATCTGCGATAAGGCGATGAAGGGCGCTCCCAATGCCAGATAGAGCACCGCTACCGTTGCAAAATTCAACACCAGGAACAATGCAGAATAAATAGCGTTGCGATTGATCAACATGCCTAATGCGGAGCCCACTGCTACTATTGCGAGAAAACCATAAAAGATGATTCCAATGACTGGCATAAATTCTCCCTTCCCTAATCCTGCGGATCCTGCATAACCGGTATAGAACGGGTAAATTTACCGGGTTCCGTCTTTTGTGGGGTGGTTTCTACATCACCACTGACTGGTTCCATCAAAAATTCTTTGGTGTAAATCGACGAATGACGATCGCCAAATGACATCTCATATTGATCCCCGAGCACAATCGCTTCAGTTGGGCAGGCATCTTCACAGAAACCACAAAAAATGCAGCGTAACATATTAATTTCATACGTAGAAGCATAGCGTTCTCCGGGTGAGTAGCGTTCCTCATCCGTATTCTCAGCGGCTTCCACAAAGATCGCATCCGCCGGGCAGGCAGCCGCGCACAGAGCACAACCAATGCATTTTTCCAATCCATTTTCATAGCGCTTGAGCACATGCCGGCCTTTAAAGCGGGTTTTTACCGGGCGTTTTACTTCCGGATATTGAGTGGTTACCGGTTTTTCCAGTGCTATTTTTAAAGTGGTCAATAAACCTTTTAACATTGTTCTACTCTCCTAATTTACCAGGACTACAACCACTGCGGTAATGATCACATTCAGCAATGCCAACGGAAACATAATTTTCCAGCCTAATTGCATCAAACGGTCGTAGCGAATGCGTGGCCAGGATGCACGTACCCAGATCAACACACCCAGATAAATGACAATTTTTGCCAGTAAATAAATCGGACCCAACCAGGGAATCTGATCCACAAATGGTCCATCAAAACCACCAAAGAACAAGGTTGCTCCAATGGCAGAGATGACGATCATCTTAATATATTCAGCCATGAAGAATAAAGCGAACTTCATGCCGGAATATTCCGCGTGATAACCAGCCGTCAGTTCCTGTTCAGCTTCCGGCATATCAAAGGGAGCGCGGTTGATTTCAGCAATACTGGCAAAGAAATAAATGATGAACGCAGCGGGTTGTAATAAAACATACCACAGGCTGCCTTGCTGCGCTCTGACAATATCCATCAGGCTCAAAGAACCAGCCAGTATCACCGGTCCCATGAAAGATAGACCCAATGCCAATTCATAACTGATCATTTGCGCAGTTGCCCGCAAGCCGCCCAACAATGCATACTTATTATTGGAAGACCAGCCGGCCAGTGCAATTCCGTACACGGAAATAGAAGTGACCGCCATGATATACACGACTGCCACATTCACATCCGAGATAAACAAGTCTACCTGGCGTCCAAAAATATTCAGGCTCTCCCCCCAGGGCATTACCGCCAGCACAATTAATGCCGGAATCACGGTGATGATGGGTGCCAGAATAAAAATTAATTTATCAGCCTGGGCTGGGATTAATTCTTCTTTGAAAATCAGCTTAAGTCCATCAGCAGCCGGTTGCAGCAACCCGTAAGGACCGGCCCGGTTTGGACCAATCCGGGATTGAATACGCGCCAAAAAACGGCGCTCGTAGACCGTTACATACATAAACCCGACGGTTAAGAAGATTATCAAAACCAGTGATTTTATGATCCATTCCCAAACTAAGGCAGCATCTATCATCAATCAACCTCTGCTTTACGCTTCTGGTTCCAAAACCAGTCGCTGAATTTGAACAAATACCGGTGAAGAGATCGGAACACCGTTGCTGCGGGTAACCAGTGCCACACCTTGTGGGGCATTTCCATCCAGTTTCACAGTGCTGACAACTTCACAACCTGCCACTTGCAATTTTACCCGGTCACCATCCTGCAACTGATATTTTTCAGCCAGCGCAGGGTGCATCGTTATCACCTGGGGTGCGCGGCGCTGGTCAAGCAGCTGGCTGGGTTGTAATAACTGTCCGCGATCATAGAGGGCTGTGACGGGCACCACTTTCATCCCTGTTGCCACCACTTCCTGTAAATCAACCAGGATCAGGGTGCCCAGAGAAAGTTCTTCGCCACGGTCAGCGCTGCTGGAAAGTTGAATGCCAATCCCAAATTCATTCTGATAACTCGTTCCGGCGTAATACGAATCTTTCCGACTGATAATAGGCCACTGCTCAATATGTTCTGCCAGGCGGGTGTAGCTAATCTCTTCGTAGCCCTTCACTTTTTCGTTGATCTTGTTCATCACCAGCACCGGTGATCGTCCTTCGGTTGCCAGTCCCATCAGCCGGCCTAAACTGGCAACGATTTCATAATCCGGTTTGGGGCCTTCAAGAGTGGGCAACACATTGCTAAAACGCTGTACCCGGCGTTCACCGGATGTATAAGTACCTTCACGTTCAATCTGTGCCTGCACCGGGAAGACAACATCGGCCAGTTTTGCGGTTTCTGTCAGGAACATCTCGAAGACGACCACAAAGTCCGTTTCTTCGAGTGCCTGCGCCAGAATGGGGCTATCGCCAGCCGGATCAGCCGCAGCGATAATGGCGACATCTGCTTCCCGTAGGGTGCCTTTCAAAGTTCGATCGGGATGGAAACCCATGTCCCAGGCACCCTGCATGTTGGGCTTATCCCAGACAGCCAGCAAGCCATTATTCGGTTTCCCATAGAAGCCACGCTCAACCAGTAGTTTCGCACAGGTTTTCGCCAGTTGTTCACTACCCACTAACCCCAATCCATCACTGCCATACAGTACCAAGCCATTTTCTGCCTCAGCAAAAACTTTGGCAGCCTGGGCAATTTCACCTTTTCCGTCACCATCCAGGAGCGCATTCATCGTACTTGCTTCCTGGCCATACTCATAGCGGATCACATGGCTGGCATATTTTTCCAGTCGTGTAGGTCGGGCGTTCACAACGATCAGGTTGGCACCCCGTTCGGCAGCCTGTTTCACTCTTAACCACCACAACGGTGCTTCTTCGTGCAAATCACAGGCCACCACCACAATCGTGGTCCCTTTACCCATATCTGAGAAATTCGAACCCTTTCCCAAACCAATCTGCGCTGTCAAATCGCCACCAGCCATCTGGCTATATAGCACGGCTTTACCGTTTTGTGATTGAGTCAATTGCTGATAATTGAACAGATCCTCATTGGTCAAACGACCACCCGCCAGTGTCACCAGCCGCACCTGCTCCGCGCGTAATCTATCCTCCACCCGTTGATAGGCTTCTTCCCAACTGACGGGAACCAGCTTATCTTCTTTGCGCAGTAAGGGTTGGGTCAGGCGCTCTGCGGAATCGACATAATGATATCCGAGACGACCTTTATCACACAGCCACAACTCATTCACGTGCTCATTCTGACGTGGCATGGCGCGCTTGATCACGGTTTTACCACCACTCTTGGCTTCTCTGCGAATATTGTAGACCATATTACACCCCACGACACAATGGGCACAGATCGAAGCGCTGCGCTCCATTTCCCAGGGGCGGGCAGCAAAACGAAAATCTACTGTTGTCAATGCGCCGACCGGGCATATATCAGTGGTATTGCCGGAGAAGATCGAGTCAAACCCGGGTTCGGAATGCGTTTGAATTTCCAGAGAGCGTCCTCGCTGATAAAAATTGATCACCGGGTCATCAACCACTTCGTGCTGGAAGCGCACACATAACCCACATTGAATACAACGTTCCCGATCTAATATGATCAATTCACCCAAAGGCATATCTTTGGCTAAACGTTTCTTATCTTCATAAATAAAACGACTCTTACCGGGGCCATGTAATAATGTCAGATCCTGTAAAGCACATTCGCCGCCTTTATCACAAATGGGGCAATCCAAAGGATGCGAAGTGAGGATAAATTCAAGCATAGACTTGTGAGCTTCATTGGCTTTTTCTGAATTGGTTTTTACTTCCATGCCTGCCACTACAGGTGTGGTACAACTGGTTTCCAGTTTCGGAGAAAAAACGATTTTTGTGGTGCCATCCTCATTTTTGATCAGTTCACCGGTTGTGCGGTCGCGCTGTGGGTAACCAACTTCCACCAGGCACATGCGGCACATACCGACCGGCTCCATTTTGGGATGATAACAAAAAACCGGAATGTTAATACCTGCTTTTCTGGCAGCTTCCACAATTAAAGTGCCGGCAGGGACCACCACGGTTTTTTGATCTATTTTCAGTGTTACCATTTCTGCCATAGGATTAACTCCTCACATGCGTTTCAAAATCAGCGCGAAAACGATCAACCGCGGTTACCACAGCCATGGTGGAAAACTCACCCAGGGCACACAGGCATTTGCCTTGCATTTGTACAGCAACATTGCGTAAAAGATCAATATCCTCACTGCTGGATTCATTCGCCATCATATGTTTGGTCAGGCTATCCATCCAGAATGTCCCTTCACGACAGGGTGTACATTTGCCGCATGATTCATGTTTAAAGAAATTAACAGTCTTGCTCACCAACCAGGCCATATCCACATTTTCATCCAGCACAATCACCGAAGCTGAGCCCAAAGGGGCTTTGAGTCTTTCCGTGCAGGTTTCATAAGCCAGGGGGGTTTGCATACAAAAATCATCAGCAATGACAATATCCGAGGAAGCTCCCGCCGACATGACAGCTTTGATTTTGTTGTCATTCACAATGCCGCCACCATGTTCAAAGATCAATTCCTGATAGGTAACTCCCAAAGGCAATTCATAATTACCGGGTTTCTTCACACAACCAGAAAGTGAGAAGATCTTAACCCCCGGGCTTTGTTCCGTGCCAAAACCACGGTACCAATCAGGTCCTTTTTGGATGATCATAGGCACATTCGCCAGCGTCTCTACATTATTAATCAGGGTCGGCTTGCCATACAAACCTACCACAGCCGGGAATGGCGGACGCAAACGGGGTTGCCCCAGCTTACCTTCTATTGATTCCAAAAGGGCAGTCTCTTCACCGCAGATATAAGCACCAGCTCCCAGGTGTGTATTGATTTTTAAGGAATATTCCGTCCCCAGAATCTTATCTCCCAGATAACCAGCCGCTTCCAGGTCTTTTATTTTCGCATCCAAAAAAGCTGCCAACTGCCAGAATTCTCCCCGCAGGTAAACATAAGCCTGGTTCGCCTGCACGGCATAGCAAGCCAGCATCAATCCTTCCAGAAACTGGAATGGATTGCTTTCCATAATCTCACGATCCTTAAACGTGCCCGGTTCAGACTCATCCGCATTGGCAACCACATAATGTGGCCAGGAATTGTTGGGTAAAAATCCCCATTTGATACCGGTTGGGAAGCCTGCACCACCCCGTCCCCGCAACCCGGAATTTTTTACATCCAGAGTCACATCCGCAGGCTGCATGCTTTTGACTGCTTTTTCAAAAGCGAGCATTCCATCATTCGCTTGATAAACACTCAGTTCATCAATTCCTGGTATATCCCGGTGGCGTAAGAGAATGTGTTTTTCCATCTTATGCCTCCTTCTCAGCAGCTACCTTGCGGCGGATTTCTTCGATAACCTGCATGGTGATTTCCACATTCTGATCTTCGTAATATTTGATCTCGCCATCACCCTGCAACTGGAACATTGGCGCGCGGTGACAGGCTGCCAGACATTTGACCGCTTCCACGGTGAACAGACCGTCGGATGTGGTTTCGCCTTCCTGGATACCCAGATATTCACAGACCTGTTTCAGGTAGCCTTCGGAGCCTCTTAGCGCACAGGGTAAATCCGTGCAGATCTGAATGCGGTAACGTCCCGCCGGTTCAGCATGGAACAAGGTATAAAAACCCATGACAGCAGCCACATCTGTTTCTGACATGCCAGCAATTTCCGCAATCTCCGCCAACGCATCCGGGGGAATGGAACCTGTTTCGCGTTGTGCCAGGAACAGCAGCGGCATAACAGCCGAACGTTTCCCTTCGGCCGGATAACGGGCCAATATTCCCTGGATTTCTTCTTCGTATTTGTTATAAAGTTTGTTCACCGGTCTGCATCTCCCAGAACAATATCGATTGATCCAACAATACCAATCAGGTCTGCAATGTAGTGTTTTCTGCTCATCACCGGTACTGCCTGTAAATTCGCAAAGGTTGGCGTCACCAGGTGCACCCGGTAAGGTTTGGCAGTCCCGTCACTTTCCATATAAACACCCAGTTCACCACGCGGTGATTCAGTAGCCACATAAACATGGCCTGCAGGGGGTGTAAAACCTTCCGTCCATAATTTGAAATGGTGGATTAATGCTTCCATACTCACACCAATTTCTGAGCGTGGGGGTGGCACATACTTGCGATTATTACTGCGTACAGGACCATACGGCAATTTGTTCAAAGCTTGCTCTATGATCCGTAATGATTGCGTCATTTCCTCTACCCGCACCCGATAACGGGCATACACATCACCTTCGGGATGGGTCGGAATATCAAAATTATACAGATCATAACCACTATACGGTTGCTTTTTGCGCAGGTCGTGCGCAACACCCGATCCACGCAGAACAGGGCCAGATAACCCATACTGGAAACAATCTTCTTTGGTTAATAACCCAATTCCTTTGGTGCGATCAAGGAAGATTTCATTTGTCTGCAACAGAGCTTCATATTCTCTGATGCGTCGAGGCATGGCTTTTAGAAAATCGCGTACTGCCCCTTCAAACTCGACTGGCACATCCCGCCACAGCCCCCCCGGGCGGATATAGGTCGTCATCATTCGTTGGCCTGAAACCAATTCAAAAATATTCAGAATTAATTCACGCTCACGGAAACAGTATAAAAACATAGACATCGCGCCTAAATCCAAAGCCGAGGTGCCTAGCCATAACAAATGGGATGAAATGCGTTGCAGCTCCGCCAGCATGACACGAATAGCCTGTGCCCGCGGAGGAACATCCAATTCGGCCAATTTTTCCACTGCCAGGCAATATACCAGATTGTTCCCCAACGGATTGAGGTAATCCAGTCGATCCGTCATGGTTTCTGCCTGCTGGTAATTCTTTGATTCTGTCGTCTTTTCAACACCTGTATGCAAAAAACCAATGTCGGGAATAACATTCACGACAATTTCGCCATCCAATTCAAGCAATAAACGCAAAACACCATGCGTACTGGGGTGCTGAGGTCCCATGTTAAGTAACATGGTTTCACCCGTCATGGCACGGTCAGAAACCAGATGTCTTAACTCATCAACCGATACTTCTCGAAGATCTGTCATTTATTTCTCCCGCAGCCCATTAATCTTTTGGATGGGGTTTGTTAATCATGATTTCATCAAAATTGAAGGTAAACTGCACTTCTTCATATCCCAGCGGATAATCTTTCCGTAATGGATGACCGACCCAATCCTCGGGCATCATCATCCTGCGCAAATCTGGATGGCCGGTAAAATGTATCCCGAACAGATCATAGACTTCACGTTCTTTCCAATTTGCACTGACGAAGATTCCCTGAACACTATCTATCCGCGGGTTATTGCCATCGAGCCGCGTACGCACCTGTAAGCGCACGTTGTGAGGCATTGAGTATAACTGGTAAATCACATGAAAACGCGGGCTTTCCTGTGGGTAATAATCCACTGCTGTGACATCCATGCAGAGATTAAAATCATGTTGGTCGCGCAGCTCAATCAGAAAGGGTTGAATTTTTTCAGGTTCGATAAACACCGTGTACTCACCCCGAAATTCCTGCACTTCAACCTGGTGGCGTGCCTGCATTTTAGTGATCGTATTGTGAAGATGTTCGTTCATATTACGCCCAATCCTTGATCACTTCTTTTTTAACCTTTTCATGTAGAGTTAAAACACCATGAATTAAAGCTTCCGGACGTGGCGGGCAACCAGCCACATAAATATCCACCGGCAGAATTTCATCCACCCCCTGTAAGATGGCATAGTTATTGAAAATACCTCCACAGGATGCGCAATCACCCATCGCGATGACCCACTTTGGCGCTGGCATCTGGTCGTACAATTTGCGCACAACCGGGGCCATTTTACGGGAAACACGCCCAGCCACAATCATCAAATCTGATTGACGTGGGCTGGCGCGCATCAATTCCATCCCAAAGCGGCTCATATCATAATCAGCTGCTTCTGCCGACATCATCTCAATTGCACAACAGGCTAAACCAAACAACATTGGCCACATAGAATTAGTCCGGGACCAATTCACTGCTTTTTCCAATGAGGTGGTCACAACCCCCATCGTTCCAGCTTTTTGTTCTAATCCCATTCCAGTGCACCTTTCTTCCATGCATACAAATGCGCTACCTCTAAAACCAGCACAAAAATGATCATAAACACCAATCCAGGCACCCCAATCTGGCGGATTACAACCGCCCAGGGAACCAGGAAAACTACTTCAATATCAAACAATATGAACAATACTGCAATCAGATAATAACGCACCGAGATGCGCCTTCTGGCAGGTCCATACGGCACCATCCCTGATTCGTAGGTTGAACTCTTTTTTTGTCCAGGTCTCTTTGGTCCAAAAGTGTTACCCAAAATGACTACAAAGACACCAATAAAAATAGCTAATAACAGGATGATCAGCAAGGGGAGATATTCCATCAACATAGGCAATCCTTACCAAAAAAGTCTAATTTTCGACCGCTCCAGTATAACACACGAACAGCCTGGTGGCAATTTTCACAAAACTAAAACAAAAATTTTTTTGCGTTTTGAAAGCACTTATTAAAAGCGGGATTATTTGATTTAAGAGTACCCGGGAGGAAGTCATAAGGCGAAAAATCATGTTTTTTCGGTGGAAATCCTCATTCGTTTTTTTGATTTTGATTTTGTGATCTTCCAGATTGTCATCAAGTTTACATTAAAGTGACCTGACTTTCAAGCAAAAAATATAAGGAATCTATATCATTTCAATAACAGAGTTTCCTTTTTTGAACTGATACGAAATTGTCACTATTTCGAGCTGATCAATTTTCCAGCGGTCGTGAACCACCGGGCTGACTGGAGGAATATTGACACAGTCTTTATTCAGTGCCCAGGATCTCATAAATCCAGATCCCATCCTGCTCATAAACTACCTTTAGATTTGGGCAGTCAACCATTGCCTGTGGTTGCAATGATCCTTTTCCGGCGTGTAAATAGACATGCGAAAGTTGGGCGTCCTTGACCAATGACCACAACCCATCATCACAGGCATGCACGACGGCTGCCCGCTCCATCCAGTTCACCCATTGCTCTTTCTGTTCTGTCGATCCATAAGCATACAAGCCAGGTAAAGCAATTGCAAAGCGCCTGGTTTTCGGCAAAATCCAATAGCCCCCATCTACCCCCCTGTACATCTGATATTGCCAGATAGTTGTATTGGTCAGAAATCTGGCATCCATGGGTAGGTTGTCATCAATCCACTCCACTGCATTCCAATCAGCCCGGTCTGCCAGAACGGTAACAGCATTGATCACCTGCCTGGTTTGCCAGGTGCCCCATGCCAGCATTCCCACAGCACCTGCAATCAACACAGCCAAACCGGCGTATTTGTGTATATGGCTTTGAATCCACTGGCTGCCGAATACCCACCCATAGGATAACAGCAAGCTGGCCGGAATGAACAATACAATCGCCATATGATCCGGGCGGAAAGGACCAAATCGTAATCCCCAGGGGAAAGATAACATCAGCATGACACTGGCCCAGAGTGCCATCCCGCGGCTTCTTTTTTGCCACCAGATCAAAATCAAGGCTGCCAGTGCGCCCCCCATCAGGAAATAATTATGGGTTGGCCCCAGCAGGTATAAAATGTATTGATAAGAATTCAGATTCTCTGCCTTAGGCAGGACGACCTGCACCCCCACCTGCGAAGACTGGGCATGCAACATGCGCAGCAGCCACGCCAGAGAAATCAGTATCCCGCCGGTTGCAGCCAGACCCATTGGCCACAAGCTCTTGAAAATTTGCTTGCGGTCTTCCCCTTCCGGATGTCGATACCAGGCGACACCGCGCTCAATCACCAGACTTAACAGGAACAGACCAAAATAAAATAAGGCCAGATAATGCACCAATGCCAGCCCGGCCGTCAGAACCACCAGGCGCGCAGCTCTTTCCCTTGAGAATCCGTCCATTACCAGTTCAAACGCGACCGCCATGGCTGGTAACATCACCAACAATCCGGTCAGCAAAGTATAACGGCCCCAGGTCAGGTAATAGGCCGGCATTTGAAATGCAAATCCAACCAGCAACGCAGCCAGCAGCGCGGGCAGAGTCTTGCGCCACAGCGCTTTGCTGAGCCTGTAGATACCCAACACGACCAGTGCATTGATGACCTGCCCGAACCATAAAACAGCCTGCGCAGGTTCCAGCCGGCTGATCCAACTGAATAGTGCAGCGATTAAATGAAAGCCATAATGGTAAAACAGAGGCACATCCAGTTCCGGTGCCAGTGTTTGCGGTAAACCCCCATAATCAATAATCTTCTGGGTGATGAATACATGATGTACTGAGTCCACCCAGGCTGGAAACACCAGGTCCCTGGCCTGATAAAATCGAAAGGCGATTACCAATAATAAAACCAATCCTGTAACCAACAACCACAAAAAATGACCGCGTTGAATGTGCCCTCGTTGTTTGACCAGAAAATAGAGGGCAACCAATGCCAGGCTTACAAAAATTACCGTTATCAATCCACCTGAAAAACGCCAACCCAGGAAAAAGAAAAGCATGCCTGCTATAGCCAGGCTGGAAATGCTTAAACCAACCACATCCGCCAAGCGCTCAACAGGATCGCGGCCATCATTTTTAAAGATGACCCACAGCAAACCTGGAAGTATAAGTACCAGCAGTGCGCTGGCCGCCAGCAGGATTTGTTCAGAAAAAGGATAGGATAAGATCATGCGCTGAATGGATATTCAAATCAATGACGTTGCCAGATCAAAATTTTTATCAGGAGAGGTATTCGCGTAAGTGCCGGCTGCGGGTGGGATGACGTAATTTCCGCAATGCTTTGGCCTCAATCTGACGGATGCGTTCACGGGTCACATTGAAATAGCGGCTGACTTCTTCCAGCGTGTGGTCTTTCCCATCAATGAGTCCAAAGCGCAATTCCAATACCTGCCGTTCGCGTTCAGAGAGCGCACCCAGGGCATTTTGCACCTGCTCGCGTAACATCTCACGCGCAGCTGCATCCATCGGCTCCAATGCATCATCATCCTCAATAAAATCGCCCAACTGACTGCTATCCTCATCACCAACCGGTCGCTCCAGAGAAACCGGCTCTTCCGCAGATTGCAGAATTCGCTGCACCTTAGCCGTCGCTGCTGTCCAGCGTGCCTGCAGGTCATAATCCAGGGGGATATCCAGCTTGCGAGAATGTTGAATTTCGCGGGTATCTTCTTCCGAGAGGAACCCTGAGTCTAAAGCCAGTTCTTCATGATTGGGTTCACGCCCTAATTTTTGCACCAGGGTGCGTTGAACCCGCAAAAGACGTGTAATCGCCTCAAATAAATGCACCGGAATGCGAATGGTACGGGCCTGTTCCGCAATGTAGCGGCTGATTGATTGGCGAATCCACCAGGTGGCATAGGTACTGAACTTAAACCCACGCGTCGGGTCGAATTTTGCAACAGCTCTTAACAACCCCAGATTACCTTCCTGAATCAAATCCAGGAAGGAGATGCCACGACCTAAATAGCGTTTGGCGATACTTACTACCAGGCGTAAATTCGCACGAATTAAGCTCTGATTGGCTTCTTCTGCCAGCCAGCGCACCTGGTCCATCTCGACCGTTAACGCATCTTCAGATGGTAGAAATTTATCAAAGGAACTGCGGCGTGGCAGCTTTTTCTTTTCCTGCAAATATCTGATTAGCTTTGTGGAAGTCTCCTGAGGCAGCAGATACAAACACAAAAAGCTTTTAAAGGCATGTTGAGCCAGACCATCCCAATTGGAATCCTTGCCCCACATGCCATTGTCCAGATACGAACGCAAATACGAAGGTTCATCCGCCTGCCAGGTACGCCGCAACAATTGTGATTCAAGCAATACCAGGTCAATATCAGGACCTTCACCCTGGGCAAACTTTTCCACATCAACCATAAGGTCTTTCCAGGTCTCATACAAGTTGTCAACCATCGTCACATAAATAGCAGTGTAGTAGCCTGGTATACCTTTCTCCACATCCACATTGATTAAAATCTGATCCAACAATCGCTCTGCCTCAATGCGGGCTGCCAGGCGAAATTCACTGTCGGCATCCAGCAGATCGATACGTCCGATTTCTTTTAAATACAGGCGTACCGGGTCTTCCGATAAATCTCCAGCGATGGCTGCTTCCAGAATTTCAATTGGATCTTCAACCACATCTTCATCTTCTTCTTCATCCGAATTGGAATCAGAATCGTTGCTATCGTCATCCTTCCATTGGCGGCCATCTTCATCAACAGAGGAAGTTTTCTTTTTGGTGCGCCTACGCGTCGGTTTTCGGGTTTTAAGTTGTACTTTTTTTTCAACAGCCGGTTGTTCCTCTATGGATTGATCGGCAGATTCCTCAACCATATCATCCTGGGTAGAATCAACGTCAAGATCAGGATCAGAAGTACTAATTATTTCCGATTTTTTCTTTTTGGGCATAAGATATTTATACCATAATTTATTTTTAATCAAGTTGATTCAGACGCCCCAATGCCAGATCCAAACGTGCCCTCATGAGCGTATAATGAAGGATATTATCCTGGTAGGGGTTGATACCGGTTTCACCCGCTTCCTGCATCTCTTCCATCAAAAAGCGCATTTGCTGTAAACCTTCATTCACCCGTACCAGTCGAAGTTTCATCAAAGTGCGGATCAAATCTTCCTGTAATTTTTGAGCAACTTTTTTCTCAAGCATAGGGTCATTTTGCAATTCTTCCACCAACGCCGATAATTCCTCAGGAATATGGGCTGTGAGATAAGCCTGTGGCTCTTCACGGTCCTGCTCCAGAGATTGAATGATTAATCGAGCCAGAATTTGAAAGTCAACATTTTCAAAATCAGTTACATCCATACGGTTGAGACCGTTTTTTTGCAATGCCCGATCCAGAACCTGCAGCCACTCCGGATCCTGCAACAGTAAGCGCAGACAATGTTTTTCAAGTGATTTCGCCAGCTGCTCAATTGTCTTTTCAAGCGGTCTGGATTCAACTTCCAGCGCTTGTTGTACTTTTGGTCTGCGACGGCCCGGCGAAGTGGTGCGGATAGCAGCGCCACCCCCCACCAAAGCGCGCTCATCCACCTTCAGTAGACGCGCTAAACGCTGCCGATAAGCATCCCGTTCCACAGCATTGGGAATATCTTCAATTAATGGCAGGACCTGTGTGGAAATCTCGCGTTTCACCTTGGGGTCATCTAGATCTTTCTGGCTGGCGAGGGTTTCCATGACGTGTATCACAATTGGTTTGGCATTTTGAACAATTGTGCGCCACTCTTCCGGATCACGCAGAACAATCTCATCCGGATCCATCCCCTCCGGAATGGTGGTAACCCGCACATCTGCTTCCAGCCGAGCTTCATAGCGCAACAAACCGCGTGGATTAAAGCTGATCTCGGCACTATGATCCAATGCCTGCCGGGCAACTTCTAGCCCGCGCAAAGTGGCTTTTTCACCCGCGGCATCCGCATCCAGCGCCAGAATAATCCGCCGTGTAAAGCGTTTCAATAAACGCATCTGATCTTCTGTCAGGGCGGTGCCCATCGGCGAAACAGTATTCATAAAGCCTGCCTGGTATGGGACGATCACATCCATGTAGCCCTCAACAATCACCACCTGATCTTCGGCACGGATGGCTTTACGGGCCAGATTCAAACCATACAACAAGCGTCCTTTGTCGAACAAAGGCGTTTGGGGAGAGTTCAGGTATTTGGGAACATCATCCGGGTCCAGCACCCGGGCACCAAATCCAGACATTTTTCCACCCATATCACGAATGGCGAACATCAAACGGTTGCGGAAGCGGTCATAAACCCCACCTCCTTCCCGTTGTGTCACCAAGCCGGATTCAACCAAATCCAACTCAGAATAACCCTTACCCAAAAAATATTGATGGGTGATGTCCCAGGAAGCAGGGGCAAACCCCAACCCAAAAGTTTCGATGGTCTCGCGGGTCACGCCCCGTTGTAAGAGATAATTAAGTGCTAATTTTCCTTCGGGCGTTTGAAGCAGTTGATGCTGATAAAATGTCAGCGCTTCTTCCAGCAATTGCCGGTAGCGGTCGTATTGTTCGTCCTGTTCCTTTTGTTCTTCGGTCTGTGGTTGCAATTCCACACCCGCTTTTTCAGCCAGATAGCGCAGGGTTTCCGCAAAATCCCAGCCTTCTTTTTTCATGACATACTTGAATATATCGCCGCCCTCGTTGCATTGACCAAAACAGCGCCAGGTGCCTGAATCAGGGAAGACGACAAAAGCAGGCGTGCGCTTGTTATCATGGAACGGGCAAAAACCCAGGTAATTTTTTCCGGAACGACGTAATTTTACAGAATCAGAAACCAAATCAAGTATATCAATCCGATTCTTAATCTCATCAACAGTTGTCATCCTCGCCTCGGTTTGATTCTATAACAGAAACTGGATTATTACCCAAATTTCATCGTTCCTTTACTCTCGTGCTGAGCAAACAAATGCTAGAAACCTTCCAGAAGCGAAAAATCTGCCACTCCCTGAGCCAACAAGGCGATTCCCTGCAACATACCCAGCCGGTTTTCCCGCACTGCCTGATCTTCTACCATCACCAGCACCTCATCAAAAAACAGATTGATGACCGGCATTAAGGGCATAAAGACATGAAAGAAATCTGCCATTGAGCCTGGCCTGCGTTCGAAATTGGAAATGGATACCAATCCGGCATATAGTTCCCTTTCAGAGTCTTCTTTTAAAAGAGTAGGGCTAACCTGATAGATCTTTGTTAAATCACGGGTGATGCGTACACAGCGCGAGTAGGTTGGCAATATCTGATCCCAATCGCTGCGTTTGATCCAATCCTGCAAGGTCTGAATAGCACGTACAGCTGCTGCCGGATTGTTTCCCTGGGCTGCCAATACCGCTGCCACCACATCATAGCGGTACCCCTGTTCCAATAAATTGCTCTGTAGGCGTCCATTGATGAACTCCAGGCAGGCTTTCAAAGCCTCCGGTTTCATTTCGATAGGCAAAGTTGATGCTGCCAGCTTGATCCCTTCCTGCAGGTCAAAATCCAGGTCCCAGGCAATCAACATTTGCACCAAACCCAAAGCCACCCGGCGTTGGGCAAAGGGGTCCTTGGTGCCACTGGGTGCTAACCCAGCCGCGAATAAACCGGACAGCGTATCCAACCTGTCTGCCATACTCAGCACCAATCCCGGGCGACTGCCCGGCATCTGATCACCGCTAAAGCGTGGTTGGTAGTGCTCATAAATGGCTTTGGCTACCTCATCCTGTTCGCCGGATTTTAAGGCATAATAGCGCCCCATCACCCCTTGCAGGGAGGTCATTTCAATCACCATGTGCGTCATTAAATCAGCTTTGCATAAATGGGCGGCGCGCCGGGTAACCCGGGCCTCATTCTCCGTAAAATCCAGGAATTCTGTTAGTTTCGGAACCATTTTTTCAATGCGTTCTGTTTTGTCCAGCATGGAACCTAGTTTAAATTGAAAGGTTAATCCGGAAAGTGATTGACGCACCTCCACCAGACTGGTGTTCAAGTCCTCTTTGATGAAGAAAGCTGCATCCGCAAAACGAGCCCGCACCACCTGCTCATTACCATCTACAACCTGATCCAGATGTTGATCATCACCATTGCGCACCCCAACAAAATATTTCATCAGGTTACCGTTCATATCAAAAACAGGGAAGTAACGTTGATGTTTCTTCATCACCGAAATCAAGACTTCAGGCGGCAATTCCAGGAATTCTTCTTCAAACCTACCCACAAACGCTGTCGGTGATTCCACCATCATGGTAACTTCATCCAGCAATTCTTCATCCAGCCGGTTTTCAGAGCCACCCAGTGCGCTGATTTTCTCTATGACCTGCTGCTTTATCACAGTTCTTCTTTTTTCCACGTCAATCAGAATATTTTCTTTTTTCAGACTATTAAAATAGCTGGAAGGGTTGTTCACTACGATAATTTCTGGATTTCGGAAGCGCAAGCCTCTGGTCTGCTGTTTACTGACCAGACCGGCATACCGGAATGGGATCAATTGCTCACCCAATATCGCCAATAACCAGCGGATCGGACGCGAAAATGCCACATTGGATGCGTTCCAGCGCATGGATTTATCAAATTTCAAATTTGCAATCACATCCGGGAGAATTTCTGCCAGCACCTGGATGGCGGAACGGCCATTTTGTTGTACCTGAATCGTAACGTAACGTCCACCATCGATCTCTGAAATTTTTAATTCAGAGACATCCACACCTTTTCCGCGCGCGAAACCTTCCGCAGCTTTGGTGGGTGTCCCATCCGGGTTGAAAGCGCGCTCAGCAGGCGGACCTTTGACCTCCTGCACCAGATCATCCTGCCTCAACGCCAACTCAGCCACTGATACAACCAGCCGCCGGGGTGTGCCAAACACCTGCATTTCTGCATGCGATAATCGCAATTCCTTCAACAAGATTGGTATTCGTTCTTTGAGTTGTTTCAGAACAGATTTAAGGTCACCTACCGGTAATTCTTCACATCCAATTTCAAACAAGAAGGGAGCAGTACCTGCCAACGAATCAAGCGCTTTGGTCTCAATTTGGGGAAGATCCTCTTCTTGATGTTGAATATCTGTTTTCCAGGGGAAGCCCATTTCTTCGCGTTGTTGGTAATAAGTCTCTGCCACCCGTCGGGATAATTCCCGCATACGGGAAAATAAAGCCTGTCGTTCAGTTACACCCACTGCCCCGCGCGTATCCAGGACATTAAAGACATGCGAACATTTCAGCACATTATCATGCGCTGGTAAGACCAGCCCCTGATTCAAAGCTGCATTCGCTTCGGCTTCAAAGAGATCAAACATCTGCCGGAGCCGGGTGACATCCGCCACTTCAAAATAATATTTGCTGTGCTCCTGTTCCCCCTTTAGATGCACATCGCCATACGTGCGATCAGGACTCCATTGAATATCCTTGAAGTTGTTCACTTTCTGTAATGCCATGGCAATCCGTTCCAGACCGTAGGTGATTTCCACCGACACGGGGTCCATCGGCATGCCGCCGGCTTGCTGGAAGTAAGTGAATTGGGTAATTTCCTGGCCATCCAGCCAGACTTCCCAGCCCAGACCCCAGGCACCCAGAGCTGGGGATTCCCAATTATCTTCCACAAAGCGGATATCATGCTCAGCCGGATCAACTCCCAGGGCTTGTAACGAATTCAAATAAATTTCCTGTGGATTGCCAGGATCGGGCTTCAGGATGACTTGAAATTGAGTATGCATCTGTAACCGGTTCGGATTTTCACCATAGCGGCCATCATCCGGGCGCACGGAAGGCTCTACATAGGCCACCTTCCAGGGCTCTGGCCCCAACACCCGCAGGGAAGTCGCCGGGTTCATCGTGCCAGCTCCTACCTGTGTATAGTAGGGCTGCCAGATCAGACAACCCTGATCATTCCAGAATTGTTGTAATTTCAAGATGATGGATTGAAAATCCAGGCTCATATTTTCCTCCAAAGGAAACCGTTGTGCATAAAATCGTCCTGCAATTATACCAATCAATCGACCTGGAACGAAATTTTTGATCTCCTTCTCCACCTACAAAATCCACCCAACATAATAATCAGCGAAATAAACCCAATCCTCAATCAGCCGTCTTTCCGAATTTGTTGCAGGAAAACCTGAGAATTAATCGCCCGCTCTAACAGGTAGGTCAGGTACCATTGCATAATCTTTTCTACTTCCTGTACCACGCCTTCCCCAGGTGCGGCGGCTAATGCTTCCTGATAAGTACTGCGTTGGAAATGACGTAAATATTTTAAGGCACCCATGCTAATTTTTCGGACATCTTCATATTTATGTCCACAGCGCGGGCAGATCACACCACCAACCAGAGCAGAAAAATATTGATCTTCGGCTTTTATTTCTTCCTGACAGCCAATGCATTGAAATAATTGCGGCCGGTACCCCATTATATCCAGCACGCGCATTTCATAATATCTCAGCACCACAAAAACCGAATCGGTTGTGCACAGCCGCTCCAGTGTTTCCACCGCCAATTTGTACAATTGCGGGTTGGAGCCATCCTCATAGGTGAATTTATCCAGCAATTCAATCACATAGGAGGCGAACCCCATGCGTTGCAGATCATCGCGCATCGGTAAAAAAGCGTTGATCATTTCAGCTTGCGTCACAATCCAAAGATCACGCCCCTGAGCCAATTGCAGAGCAGTTCGCATAAATGGCTCTAAATGGCCACCTTTGCGCGAAGTCGTTTTGCGGGCACCTTTGGCAACGATCCTTAATTTTCCGTATTCGCGCGTGAAAATGGTTAACAGCCGGTCCGCTTCACCCCAGCGTTGGTGGCGTAAAATTAAGGCGTCCACCCGGCGACTGCGTTCACGTGTTGGCATCTTATCCTTTTATAAGGTTGGTAAATCTTTGGGTGTGAAAGCACCTGGTAATAGTTGCGATACTGTTGATTCTTCGCGAATATTTCCGTTGGCGTCTGCGATGATCACAATTGTTTCCAGACCGAACTCGGCCATTACCTGGCGACAGGCGCCGCAAGGACTGCCAGCATTATCTGTCACGACAGCAATGGCGACAAACTCGCGCTCGCCCTCAGAGACGGCCTTAAAAATTGCCACTCGCTCCGCACACATCGTGGTTGGGAATGCTGCACTTTCCACGTTAATGCCATCATAGATTTTCCCGGAAGTTGTCAGAATAGCTGCGCCGACCGGATAATGTGAGTAAGGAACGTAGGCCCAGTGCCGCACTGCCATGGCAGACTGGATGAGGGTTTCTCTTTGTTCATTATTTATCTGCATTGATCTGCTCCGTTTCCTGAGTAAGGCCGACACGCTTTGCATGTACCTTTCGGATTCTTCTGCCACTCACCTGTGAGACCGTTAACAACCATCCATCCACTTTGATTTGCTCGCCACCCACCGGCACCCGTCCAATCTGACCGTACACATACCCACCAAGGGTATCTGACATGTCTTCGGTCAGATCAACCCCTAAAATATCGTAAACATCATCCAGAGCAATACGACCCGAGAAAACGACTTCATCCTCGGATAATTTCTGAAACAGGAGTTCCTCGGCCTGGTCGTACTCATCGCGGATTTCACCTACGATTTCCTCAACGATATCCTCCAGCGTTACCAGTCCTGCCGTTCCACCATATTCGTCAACCACCACCGCCATATGAACACCTTGCGCCTGCATTTCACGCAGTAGTTCATCCACATTCTTCGATTCAGGAATAAAATAAGCCTTGCGCAAGAAAGGACGCACTTCCGTTTTTTCCTTTTCGGTCAGATTGGTCGCCAACAGATCTTTGGCATACAGCAATCCGATAACCTCATCAATGGTTTCCTCATATACCGGTACACGTGAGTGCCCTGTTCTTGTAAATGCATCGATTGCCTCCTGCACGGTTGCATTCACTTCCAGACCGGTAATATCAATACGCGGCACCATGATTTCGCGGCAGAGTGTTTCACCGAATTGGAAAATGGAATAAATCATGGCACGTTCATCTTTTTCCAGCCCGTTTTCGCCCTGATCTGTATTCACCCAGGTACGAATCTCCTCTTCTGTCACAGGTCCTAGCCGTTGTTGCAGGGATTCAGAAGAACCCAGAACTGCCATCATTAATACTGCCAGGGGAGAGAACACAAACCGCATGATATCTCCCAGCCCCGCTACCCGAATCGCCCACTTTTCAGGCGCATGCAATACCAGACCTTCCAGAGCAAATTCCACCAACAAAAGCAAAAGTGCTGCCAGAATTACCATCAAAAAAACAGCCCAGATAGCCATTTGTGGAAGCAAACTGGTAAAAATAAAATAGATAAATGCGCTGATGATAAAATGCATCAATATCATGCTGATGCGCAAAGAAACACGTAAGCGCTTCTTTTCCAGCACCGATAACGCCAGATCGACCCCTTTCGGGTTAATCTCACGCATCCCAATCAGCTGCATCGGACGGCTATTCAGTAAACTTGATCTAACGATTGAAAACAGCAGATCTAATCCCAAAATAGCAAAAAACACAATCCATAAATAATTATTCACTTGCTTTCGACTTTCTTAATGGTTTTGCCGGTACACCAACAACCACTTCACCGGATGGCACATCATGTGTCACCACCGCTCCAGCGCCGGTGCGGGCATCATCTTCTATTCTAAGAGGTGCAACCAGCATCGTATCACTGCCAATGAACACCCGGTCACCTATCACGGTCGGGTGCTTCTTTTCTCCATCATAATTACAGGTAATCGTTCCAGCACCGATATTGACATCCTTGCCAATGGTTGCATTTCCAATATATGAAAAATGTCCCATTTTCGTACCGGCACCCAGATAAGAATCTTTTACCTCACCAAAATTCCCCATATGCACACCCGGACCTAGATGTGCGCCTTTGCGTAAGCGGGCGAAGGGACCCATATCCACACCATCTTCCACAATCGCCTTCTCCATCACCACCGCCAGGATCACACAGCGATTCCCCACCTGGCAATCAGTAACGATTGTATTCGGGCCAATCACACAGCCTTCACCAATGACCGTATCACCGCGCAGGAACGTGTTCGGCTGCAGAATGGTATCCATTCCGATTGTGACACCATCTTCCACATACGTACTGGCCGGGTCAACCACTGTTACACCAGCCAGCATGCATTGCTCCAGGATGCGTCTGCGCATCACCGTTTCCGCTTCCGCCAGATGAACCCGCGTATTAATGCCCAGCGCTTCATGATTGTCATTGACCGTAAAGGCAGCCACCCGCAAACCATCCTGGACAGCAATGCTCACCACATCCGTCAAATAGTATTCACCTTTTGGGGAGAGGGGTAAGCGTTCAATGGCCTGTTTAAGCCAATTGGCATCAAAACAATAAGCGCCAACATTCAGCTCAGAGATAGCCAATTGTTCCGGAGTGCATTGAGCTTCCTCCACAATGGCTGTCACTGCACCATCCGCCCCGCGTAGAATTCGCCCAAAACCCCTCGAATCTTCGTCAATCATGGTTACCAGAGATAATGGGCCAGCATTGTTTGCCTGTGTCTGTACCAACTTTTGCAGGGTTTCCGCTGTCAATAAGGGCATATCCCCATAGGTCACGAGAATTGTATCGAATTCATCCGGGATAGACGGCAGCGCGCATTGAACGGCATGACCAGTCCCCAATTGTTCATTCTGAAGGGCAAAGTCAACCCGGTCTCCGAGATATTTCTGAACTTCCTCTGCGCCATGGCCAACAACCAACACCGTTTTTTCAGCCCCATTGAGTTTGGCTACCAGAACAGCATAATGAATCATCGGCTTCCCACACACCTGATGCAATACCTTGGGATGTCTGGATTTCATGCGCGTGCCTTTTCCGGCCGCCAGTACGATCGATGCTAATTTCATAGACTCTGTCTCCAGTTGTGATTAATGGATAAAACTCCCCCCGGATCGGTATTTAATTTTAAATTAAAAAAGCCTCGTATCACATGCAGGCACGTGATAGAAAGCTCAAGTGAGTCAATAGTGGTACTTTTAGGTTTTTTTCTTTTAGAGCGCATTGCTTTCTTTCAAAAAAACTAGGCTGGGGCGCCCGGGATCGAACCAGGATCCACAGATTCAAAGTCTGGTGTGCTGCCATTGCACCACGCCCCAGTGCTCTTAAGCAAGGAAAGATTCTAACACACCTTTAATGATTGTACCAGTAATTTTTCTCTCGTGAGGGTGATATGAGTCATAATGGAGAACTGTGAACCATATTATTTATAATTCTTTGTTGATCAGCTGACGCCCAAGCATTGAAAAATCCAATCCAGTTGGTTCCTGAAAGATTCTTAACCCGAAATTCTGTGCTGCAGAAACCAGATGATCAAAAATATCTGCCTGGATGAATTCATAATGTGTCCATTCGGTTGTTTTTGTGAAGGCATAAATTTCAATGGGCAAGCCTGTTGGTGTGGGTGATAATGATCTGACTAGAAAGGGCATATTATCGTGAAAAATGTCTTCTCGATTGCGTAAATATGCTGAAATATACATCCGAAAAATCTCAATATTTGTTATTTGAGGACCATCCAGTGGAGAATCAAAATGGGCCTGGTGTTTCAGCTGGTACGCTTTCAGGTTGTTAATTTTCTTTTCTACTTTGTCACAAATCAGATCAATTTTCTGGAATTCTTCAAGCTGTTCAGATTCGCAAAACTTAATACTGACCATATCAATCGAAAAAGATCGTTGGATTCTACGCCCACCGCTCTCCTGCATCCCCCGCCAGTTTTTATATGCAACATCAACAATCTTATAGGTTGGAATGACAGTATAGGTCATATCAAAGTTACGGATTTTAATCGTATGGAGATTAACATTGACGACATCCCCGTCTGCCCCATAACTTGGTACTTCAATCCAATCACCCTCTTTCAAGAGGTCATTGGCAACAATTTGGATACTGGCGACCAGCGATAGGATTGTATTTTGAAAAATGAGTAAAAGAACCGCGGTTAATGCACCTAAACCTGTTAATAAAACCAGGGGAGATTGTCCGGTAAAAAGTGCGACACTGAGAATAATGGAAACAAAAATGAAAAAAATCTTGGCCATATCCAGGTAGCTTTGGATGCTAACCCCATTGTAATTATTGCTTTTTTCATATAGATCATTAACAGCATCCAAAATAGAATTGACTGTCAATAATCCAAGCCAAAGAATTAAAAAGAGACTGGTTTGTGCCAGGACCACTTGAATTTCAGGAAATAGTACTGAACTGGCATGTATGATTATTAATGGGGCAAACCATGCTAATCGATAGGGTTTTAGATGGGAGACTAAAATATCATCCTTCTTAGTAGTTGACCTTGCTGTTAGATGGATAATTCCTCTCGCTACAATCTGGCGAGAAAAAATAAAGGCTAAAAGACAAATAACCACAAGGCCTGCTATAGCCAATTCCGGGTTTGTACTGACCCATTCTGATAAGAGAAAATTTTTCATAAATACTCCAAAATAGATAATAATTCTCTAATTAGAAATAAATAATATTAACAATTTGTCTGCCACGTGCAAATCAACCTGTATAAGCTAAAAATCATCGCCAGATTAAATTTCAAGGAAATGCAAACTCATCCTGTGATCGATATATTTTGCTGGGTTCTGCGTATCGAAGACCTGGCTGTCCTTCAAAGTTCGAATAAGCTGAAGGAGGAGATTTATTAAATAAATATCCTGTTGATCCAACCTCAGGTAATTTTTATTTTAGTCATCTTCATCAGGTGCCAGCCCAAGTTTGGCAGCCTGGTCAAACGTCAGGATGTCAGGATTATCCAGGTCATAAGCCTTGGCGATATCGACCTCATCCCAGAATTGATCAACCCCTGGAATTTCCGTGTTATTTTCCAATAAGGCTTTAAAAACATCATCCTCATCTTCTTCAGTGTCCACTTCATGAATGGGATTAATTGCTTCTTCCATTGGTAAATCCAGACTTTGATCTACAGGTAAAACCCCCATACGATTCAATATTTGGATAATTTCAGCCTGGAATTCGAGCATCACATCAACCACCAGGGGAATCCGTTGTGATCCTCTTCCGGTGGGAACACGTAAAACCAATGCATAATCTCCGACCGGTGACATGAAAAGATTGTAATCTTTAATGCCAAAGCAGAGTACAGCCCGGTCGGGTCGTTTACCTTCAATATTTTGCATAAAATTATCTGAAGAGGACATAATTGGCATGATCAATGCTGCCCATTTCGATTCGAAATCAGGATGCATACTCTCCCCGGATTGTGCAACCAGTCGACCGGAATCACTCAATAACCAGACATGACTGGCAGAAACTTCTTTGCGCAGGGATGCCATTGAATCTGCCAGATTTTTTTCATAATCATTTTCATTCAATAATTCAAAATCTGGCAGCAAAGGAGCAGCCACTTCATCCTCTGCGGGTTTCATTCCAAGCATCGAGCTGATGGTGTCCAGAAATACCGGCATTTCAATTGGCTTTCGGAGGAAAATATCCGCCCCAGCCTCACGAGCTTTCTCATCAATATCCACATCGCTGATCCCGGACATCATCATAATTCTAACCGTAGGATGCCGGTCGCGGATCTTCCGCAACATTTCCAAGCCAGAAATGCCTGGTAGTCGTATGTCAGTAATGATTAAATCCAGGTTCCCTTTCGAAATTTCCAGCATTGCCTCTTCGGCGGAAGGGGTAACGAAGACCTCAATCTCGGGGTCCAGGGTAAAGACAGCGGATTTTAAGACCCTGGTAATATCAAACGAATCATCAATGATTAATACTTTTTTATTTGCCATGGAATGAACTCCTTCCAATGATTTGGAAGTTGATTAGATCAGTTGCTTTAATATAGATATTATAGCAGAAGCAGCCCTGAATAAAAAAAACATTCCATGAGGAATGTTTTTTTTATTCAGGAAATTTTTTAGTTTTACCAATCTCTGCGGTTAATTCGAACATAATAAGCGGATCCGATGACACCAATGATCACGCCGATGAATGAAATAATGAAGGAGAAGAAGTTTAAAAAGTAAGTAGATTCGAGCACTTCCATCACCATTAAAAACGGTATTACCACACCCAGCAGAAGAAACACGAAGGCGATTAGAAATAACCGTTTTGGGGTGATATATTTCATTCGTACAACCAACAATGAACGAAATGATCTTTAACTTGTTCAAATTCCGGTGGTTCTTTGATTTCACAAAGACCAGGGATCATCTTGGGACAGCGGGGGTGGAAACGACATCCCGGAGGAGGTTTAACCAGACTGGGTGGTTCTCCTGGTGGAACATCCTGATATTCGTCCACGTTTTTCGCATCCGGATCTGAAGTCGCGGCTAACAGTGCATGCGTGTATGGGTGTTGAGCATTCATAACCAGTTCTTCAACATTGGCTTTTTCGATCAATTTACCGGCATACATCACAAAAATTCGTTCAGAGAAATAACGCACGGTGGAAAGATCATGGGTGATGTAAATAACCGCCAGTTCATGTGCTTCCTGCAATCCACGCAATAGTTTTAAGATCTCGACACGTACCGATGCGTCCAGCATAGACACTGGTTCATCTGCTACCAACAAGGTTGGATTTAAAATCATTGCCCGGGCAATCACCACGCGCTGTTGTTGACCACCACTGAGCATATGTGGGAATTTCGGTAAAAATTCATCTACCGGCGTCATTTTCACTTCTTCAAAGGCTTTATGAATTCGTTCTAAACGTTCTTTTTTATCTCTGATGCCTTGCACAATCATGGGTTCTTCCATGATGGATTTGATATTCATAAAGGGTGCTAAGGCTCCATAGGGATCCTGTTGCACATATCCAACCTTTGATCGGTACCAGTTCAATTCTTTTCTGGAGAAACTTGTCATCGGGCGACCTTCATAAAGAATATCTCCCTTGGTTGGAACGTTAATCCCCAGGATCGTTTTCATCAAACTGGATTTTCCACAACCACTTTCCCCAACCAGTGCAATGGTTTCTTTGCGTTTCAGGTCAAAGCTGACATTATCAACCGCGCGCACATAACCGGCATGTCCAAATCCAAATTTTCTCAGTTCAAACCAGACACGTAAATCCTGAACAGAGAGTAATGTATCCGGACTGATTGGACGGAACTCTTGCTTTTCAGTTTTATCTTTTGATTCAGCCATTCTTATTCTCCCAGCCTTACTCGTATAACCAGCATTTTACCAGAATTCCATCCACATTGAACGTCGGTGGCTCTTCTACGCATTTGCTGAAGCGTTTATGACATCGATCATAAAACCGGCAGCCAGTTGGCGGATTGATCAAACTGGGAGGTTGACCGGTGATAAAGTCAGGCTGTGTCTTTCCTCTTAGCCGTGGCACAGACGCCATTAATTTGGAAGAATATGGGTGTAATGGGGCTGTAAAGAAGCGGCGATTATCGCTCACCTCAACAATTTGCCCGGCATACATCACCACCACATCATCAGCCAGCTCACTGGATGTTGAAATATCGTGGGTGATCAGGATAAAGCTGGTGGCAATTTCTTTCTTGATGCGTTTCAACAGGTTCATAATGTTGGCCTGGGTTAACACATCCAGGGCGGAAGTCGGCTCATCCAGAACGACCAGGTCCGGTACAGTGACCAAAGACATGGCAATAGCGACACGCTGACGCATACCACCGCTTAATTCAAAGGCATAACGATGCAGAAAATCAACCGGCACACCCACCCGCTGAAACATGGTTTTAGCCTGTTCCAACGCAGCTTCCTTATCAACACTATGATGTACAACGATCGGTTCTGCTACCTGTTCACCAACTTTTAAAACCGGATTGAGGGAGTTCATGGCAGCTTGTGGCACCATGGACATGCGCACCCAGCGAACATCCGTGCGATATTTTTCATCGCTCATTTTCATGGTGTCAACGCCATTCAACAGTACCTTACCGGAATATTCAGCAACGTTACGTGGCAAAAGCCTCAGGAGTGCTTTGGCCATGGAACTCTTGCCACAACCAGATTCACCAATCACAACCACAGCTCTGTTATTAGGTAAGTCAAAATCTACTCCATCTACAGCCTGTACGATTCCCCGTGAAGCTTTAAAGTAGAGTTTAAGATTTTCCACATGCAATAATGTATTATTATCTTTCATTTTTTTACATACCTCGCAATCGTGGATTAAAGACACGGTCCAATGCAAACCCTAAAGAGGCAAAACCCAGACCTGTAAGCATTAAAAGCACCGCCGGTTGAACAATCCAATAATACTGGCCACGATAAAGTGCAGCATTCGTGTAAGCTTCATTAATTGTCTTTCCCCAGGTGGGTAAGACCGGATCACCCAGACCTAACAAGGCCAGTGAAGCTTCCAGGAATACAAAAGATGGCACTGCGGAAACCAATCCAGGCAGTAGTAACGGAATAATACGTGGAATCAAATAACGGAAAATGATTCTCGCATCACTGGCACCGTAGGCACGGGCAGCTTCAATGTAGGTTGATTCTTTGACCTGCAAAAAAATTGCCCGATACGACTTTATACCAGCCGTGAAAATACTCAATGCCACCGTTACGCCAAGAATCGTCCAAATGGATCGGGAGTAAAAAGTACCTACCATGATCAGGATGGAAAGGAAAGGTAACACCAGGTTGATTTCAGTGATTCTTTGAATGATGCCATCCACAATTCCACCAAACCAGGTGCCAATGGCTGCAATGATCATGGTCAGAACGGATGTTCCCAAAGCGGCCAGCAATCCAAATGACAATGCGATCGGAGTACCCCAAAGAATCGGTAATAATAGATCACGACGCAAGTGATCGGTACCAGCCCAACCAAAGACTTCGCCCAACATAACAAATTCAGGTTGTACGAAGGAATCAGGTTCGAATACAATCTGTTCTACCACCAATTGGTAGGTGCCTTTTACTGGAGTTTGAACTGCAGATTCTGATTCCTGATCCAGGAATAACCCAACGGAAGGAGCTACATTGCCTAATTTCTTTTTTAATTTTTCTTCCTGATTGATCGGGAAAGTATGCGTTTTACCAATAGCAAAATTACTGATTTTCAGTTCCGTCCCGTCCGGTTGGATCCATTTCAGGGAAACAAAGGGCTGTTTTTCATTATATTCAGCAATAAAGTACAAGGTTAACTCGGTCGGAAAACCTTCATATTGGTAGTCAAATGAAAAGGTTGTCGTTTTGATCAGCGTTCCACCTTCGGTGGTTTCTTCAGTAACGGTTACACCTTCATCACCTTCAACCATATCAATTGATTCAACCAGTTTGTCCTTCCGGAACCAATTAACCCATTTTGGTGGAACAGTACGCGGATTCTTCCCATAAATTGCTTCACCACCACGCCAGGTGCTAATTGCTTCATCATAAGGGATCTTAATCACCACAACGATAGCCGTTACGACCAATGCCAAAACGATGATGGACCCAAAAATTGCGGATGGGTATTTTAGAATTTCCCGGAGGTTACTCATAAACTGTTTCATTGTTAATTCCCTCCAGTTCCGATTTTAACCCTGGGATCAACCAGAGCATAGATAAAATCAAGCAGAAAAACGGTAATTGCCAGTAAATAAGCATAAATAATCGTCGTCCCTACAATAACAGGCGTGTCATAAAGACCGATAGCCTGGTAGGTAATTCTACCCAAACCGGGCCATTGAAAAACAGTTTCAGTGATGATCGCACCTGTCCAAATCGTAATTAATAACAAGGCAAAGGATGTAATAATGGTTGGCAGCGTCGGCCGCAAAATATAGCGGCGTTCAATATCGCGGGAGGGTAAGCCTTTTGCCTTGGCTGTTTCCACGTAATCCTCACTGGAATAAATCAGGAAAAATGTGCGCCAGTTATAAATGCTTAAGAAGAATGATGCCAAAATCAATGAACTGGCTGGTAATATTAAGTGCTTTCCAACACTGAGTGCCCGTCCAAGGAAATCCTTTGGCACCGGTGCATCAATAACACCACCAAAAGGAAGGATCTTTAACACGGCAGCAAATAACAGGATAAAGAAAATTCCATAAAACCACGGGGGAACTGAAGATGTTGGCGATAATGCAATGACAAGCTTATCGACAAAACTTCCATATTTTCTCGAGAGAGATAAGGCTAAAAATAACGTACTTACGAACAAAATTAATTGAGAAGTACCCATTAAAAGTAATGTGTACGGTAATCGTTCTAAAATAATTGTTTTTACATTTCGTGAACCGCTATTACTTGATAGGAATAAAGATCTGCCCAGATTTAGTGTCAGGGCGTTCTTGAGAAATCGACCACTACGGATGACCAGGGGCTGATCGAGGTCCAGGCGTTCAATTTCAGATTGAATTCTTTCCTGGGTAAGTTGGGTTTTTGTCGCCGAGTCCATGTTTTTGAATGCAGGGTTTCTGGAAATTTGCATGGTGACATTTTCCTGAATGGCTGCCTTCATCATCTGATCAACATAACCGCCCATATTCGCTATCATGATTGTTAAATAAATACCAATGACAACAGTAATAAAAAGGGATAGTAACCTGACTCCTGAATATTTCATTACCCTTGAAAGAGTATTGACCAATCCGGATTTCTGTTTTTCAACTTTAGGTGTGATAACTTCTACGTCCGACCCCATAGGATCTAACCTCCATAAATTGGATAAGAAGGGGCAAGGAGAGTGATCGCCTTGCCCCTTCTTCTTACTCAATTAACTGCTTTGCTAAATCTATGACCTCTTACTTGACGGTCACAAATTCGAAGGCTACGAAGGACGGAATCGCTACGGTGTAAGGAACCACCACAGCTTCGATCTTGCTGGCGCCAGCTTCCATCGATGCAGCGACATCAGCAGGAACGGTAATGGTATAGTAACCATCTTCAACCAATACGCCATCAATTACTTTGACGATTTGACCAGTTGCATCATAGAGCAAGCCTTTGACTTCTTTGATCTCATCGGCTGGGTATGCTTCACCTTCGAAAGTTACCATCACATCAAAGGAGAATTCGCCACCCAAAACTACACTACCTTCACCATCGAGTTCGACAGCCGCGACTTTAGGAGCGCCAAAGCGTGCCCATTTGTCGGACAGATCTGGATGATCAGCGAATGGAATCAAGGTACCAACTTTTTCGGTCAGGTATACTTCACTCAGGATGTAGGGACCGGTACCGATATTGTAGTGACCATATTCGGCAAAGAAGGCTTTTGCATTCTCATAGCGAGCGGCTGCTTCTTCTGGAGTGATGTATGCAGACAACACATCGGCATAAGGAATGTAACCTTCTTCGATGCTGGTGTCTAACCAGGTGGAGAGGATCTCCAGGCTGGGTCCACCAATCTGGCTGAACCATTCAACGCTGGTGGTATCCGTGGATTTTGCATCCGCTTTGTCAGCCGAGAAAGCCAGTTCACCAGCTTCGTCAGCACGGGCAGCGTTGGCTAAGATATGCCAGGGTGCCTCACCATAGCTGAAGGATGGCCACATGGTGGTGATGTCAATTTCAGCATCAGTCTGATAAGTGTCACTGTATGCTTCAATGGTCAGAGGATTCTCAGAAAGAATCTTGAAACCTTTGTAATTGGCTAAGATGGCTTCTGCATTCGGTGCATAGGCTTCATCATAGATGGGGGAAGCTTCCTTACCCATATCCAGAGCAATGATCCAGGCATAGATGAAGTCACCTAAATCTAATGGTGAGCCGTCATGCCATTTGACTGTCTCAAACAGGTCAGCCGGATAGTAGACCACGCTCTTTACCAGGGCGGTGGTACCATCGGGGAATTTTTCAGCAGCGGTAATGAAAGCCTGATTCTCAGCATCCCAGTCAACAATAGCGTCTTCAGGGACAACGATTTCAGGTTCAAAGCTGAGGTCAACCCAATCCAGTGTCTTTCCAACGGGTAAGCCTTCTTTGATGGTAATTTCGGCACGGTCAAAGCGCTGTGGCCAGATTAAACCGGTGTGAGGATCATACATGTATGCTTCACCCCAGGTGGCGCGACCAATAGCCTGATCGAATGCCCAGTTGGAGCCAGCAATCGGGTTCCAGGGATCCACGAACAAATCGGGGGCACCCCATTTCAGTTGACCACCTTCCTGGTCTGCTAAACGAATGGTGTATGGCCAGATTTGTGAGCCATCCACACCAGCAGCCAGGTCATAGGTTACCTGCACACCCTCACGATAAGGTGTGAAGTTCTTACCATCAACAATCCAGACGTGGAAGGATTCTGTCAATGCCATTTCCAGCATCTCTGCTAAAGCAGCATTACGTTCTTCAATGGTATCAAATTTGTTGTAGGCTAATTTATCAGCCAGATCACCATAAGGTGTTCCGAGGGCTGAATCAAATGACTGCCAGGTTGAAGAGAAACCATAAGCGGATTGTGGGGTGTCATAGAATTCGAAGTTGTCGCCTTCATCACGGTCGATGATGGTCGCTGACCATGCACCGGTGTAAAGATGCCATAAACCATCAGCAACGTTACCACCAACCCAGATTGGGGAGGCTTCTGAAGAGGTTTTGTATTGGCGATCAACAGCAAACCCGATGCTCTCGAGCTGATTGGCAACGTAATCACCAATCGGGATACGAGTCTTGTCTGAGTCGTTTCTGATGAGGAAGATTAATTGAACTTGCTCGCCACCGAACATGTACTTGCCATCTTCAATGGTAACACCTTCGATACCAGCCATAACCTCATCCATCTGAGCTTTTGCTGTTTCAGGATTGTAGGCGTATTTGGCTTCCAGGCGGCGAACGGTTTCGGCAACTTTGGTGTAATCAGGCATGTTGGTAACAATGCTCCAGAATTTGGCCAAAGCACCACCATTGTAGACCTCACGATTGATATAATCACGGTCGATTAACCAGTTCAAGGCCTCGCGAGCTTTGGATTCTGAAAATGGGTTGACTTTACCGGTGGACTGATCAAAGATTGGTCCATAGGTGTTGAAAGTCAATTCATAATAAAGACCATTGCTCTGAGCATATTCCAAACCAGCGGCTTCGATTTCGGGTAAAGCGTCAGATGATAAACCAGCGGCAAAAATATCAATTGCACCAGCTTGGATCTGGGTAATGGCAGAGTCGCTATCAACAACCGAAATCACGATCTCATCCAGCCAACCACCATGACGGGTGGTTCTGACTGGTTCTGGGGTGGGTTCTGCAGTGGGCTCTTCCACTACTGGCTCTTCCGGTTCTTCCGGAGCCATGGTTGGTTCTTCAACAACAGGCTCTTCAACAACAGGTGCTTCTGTCGCAGGAGCCGGGGTAGGCTGGCACGCTGCCAATACCATACTGGCAATGATAACCATACCTACTAACAACATAAGGGTATTTCGTTTCATTCTATTCTCCTCCTTAATAAATTTGGATCGAACGAGATGATTTTCGTGTTAATGAAATACCAGAAATCGCCAATAACCGCTTTTTATTGGCTCATCAGGCGTCATCCCTCGACTTTCAATTTCATCAACACTTATTTGTGCTGTAAATATAGCATAAGGTGACAGGATAGTCAACAGATCATGCGATTTTTTGTGACACTTTTAAGAGGAAAATCAGGAATTTGGCAAGATAAGAATAATACGAAAAAAAAACGAATCATTACTCGTTTAAGCAGAATTCTCCATAACCAAAACCCTCAATTTTGTTCAAAATACTGCGATTGCTGACATCCAAATTTTCAAAACCACAAAAATCCGCGCGGCTCGCGGCAATTTTTAGTTGATAATACAGAGGCAATACCGGCAATGCTTCATTAAACAGTCGTTGACTCTCCGCTTGCGCTTCAACATCATCTATGGCTGCATGTTGAGCCTGCTGACATGCCAGATCATATTGGGGGTTGGAATAACCTGTAATATTAGCTCCTACCCATAAATTATCTGCATTTGGAATTTGAGCACTACTATAGAGGAAGCATGGATTGGTTCTACCAGACTGCCAGGTGAATTGAGCCAAATCAAAATTACGCCCAAATAACACGCCTTCCGGTCCCTGCGCATAGAGTTCAGCAGGAAATACGTTTTGCACGACGACTTCGATGCCACAGGCCATTAATGAGTTGGTTATCTCCGCCGAAACCAGCTGTCGCAGCTCGGATTGGGATGTCGTGTAATCCAACACCAGCGGCGTTCCATCAGGTACATTGGCCACTCCTTGTGAAATTCTGGGGGTGCTGGGATTATTATCCTCATCACGCCAGCCAAGCTGATCCAGAAGATTACTGCCCATGGCTACATCATACGGGATACTGGGGAGGTCAGCGTTGTAAGCTGGATGTGAGGGGGGATAAAAACTGGTTGGCACGGACGAGCGGTTGATAAAATAGCGATTGGCAATCGAAAAGCGATCCGTACAATAAGCCAGAGCTGTGCGCATACGTACATCGCCAAACCAATCCGGGCGGTCGGAGTCAAAGTCATAGCCATCATCATAACTGGCGGGAACGATCCCAAAATCAAGATGCTCCCATTCCGGTCCCTGGGCAAAATAAGCCTGTATTTCACCAAGATTACTGCGTTCGACTACATCGGTTAATTGTTGGTCTAATTCCACCGTGGCATCCACAAAATCGCATTCATTAATTTCGAGTGCCTTCAGATTGCTATCCGCATTCGGACCCTGGAAACGAAATACCAGTTTCTCAAATTTTGGCAATCCTTCACCTGAGCGGAAGTAATGCGTGTTTCTGCTCAATTCAATGTGACTGCCACTGACCCAATTATCAATTTGATAGGGTCCCCAACCTAATGGTTTTTGGGTTGATTCTACAGCGGTTAACAAATCCGCTGCGCTCATTTCACCCCAGGCGTGTTGTGGCATGGGTATCCAGAAAAGATCGCCAGAATGTGGGGTTGTAAATCCTGGTAATCCCTTCCATTCAGTCTGTAATTCATCCAGGGCGGTATAACTGGCAGTCCGATCCACATAATAGGTGTTCACCGGAGAGGCCGGATCAGATGCGATCTGGTAGGAATACAAGGAATCATTGGCTGTTAAAGGTTCACCATCCGACCACAATAAACCTGCTTTTAATTGGTAACGCAGGGTTTGTTGATCCATCAATACTTCGCTCTGACCATCCCACTCAACCGCGCAACTTTTATCGCTGCAGCCAGCCGGCAGATAACTGACACCAGCCAGTAGCACAGCCACAGAGCCATCTGCATCCACAATTCTTTCACCCGCTGATACCGGCCTTGTTTCTATCAGCGCATCACCACTAACCTTATCAGGTATCTTTTCCAAGATGACTGGCTCTGGCATAAAATTGACAGTATCAATGGGTCCATCATAAATTGCTTCCAAAATTGACCACATGCCTTTACTGTTGCCACCATAGGCATACAGGGTCTGCGGTTCTTCCCCAATACAAATCACCAGACTTTTGGGGGGTTCAGGGGTGGGTTTGGTGGTCGCTACCACCACTGCTGGCGTCTCCGGTTCAGGTTGAAGATCAGATGTCGGTTCTGCCTGTGGTTGACAGGCACTTAAAATGAAAACAAAAGTGATGATTAAAAAAGAAAACCGTTTAAGACGGGTAGCGTTCAAAATAACCTCCTCAGAATTGCTTCTTCCGTGATCCCCTTCATTATAATCATTGCTGAGCCTTCAGGCAAACCTCAACATCAACCCAGGTCTATTTCTTCAATCCACTCATCCACGTCACCATAGCGCATCCGCAGGTACGACTCGTAGCGTGCATAATGAATTTCGCCTTTGGTGACTGCCGCCTTGATAGCACAGCCTGGCTCGTTGACATGCGAACAATCACTGAATTGGCAGTCCGCCACCCTGACGCTTATTTCCGGAAAATATCCATCCAGTTCCTCCGGTTCAATATCCCACAGGGAAAGCATTCGAATTCCGGGTAGATCAGCAACGAAACCGCCCACATCCAATGGGAATAAGCGCCGTACCACGGTGGTATGCCTACCTTTGGAAGTAGTCTCGCTGACATTCCTGATCGCTAAACCAAGAGCAGGTTGAATAGCGTTCAACAGGCTTGATTTACCCACCCCGGATGGACCTACCAGGCCGGATAACCTGTCCCGCAGACGTGCGTGCAATTCGTCCAACCCCAGACCGCTGACACTGGATGTGTAGACCACCTCATAACCAATCTGCTGATACATGCCAAACAGGTCATGAGCAGCTTGCTCACCGACCAGATCTACTTTATTAGCAGCAATCAACACATCAATGCCCTGCTGCTCGCATATTACCAGAAAGCGGTCCAGCATGCGCAGGTGCGGTTCAGGTTGCGCACAGGAAAAAACGAGCACAATCTGGTCCGGGTTTGCTAACAGTACCTGTTTATATTCACCGCGTGCATCGGGGGCAGAACGTATTAATGCCTGTTTTCGGGGTAGTACTTCTTCAATAGCGCCGGAGCCATCCGATTGCATGGCCACCAGCACTTGATCACCCATGGCAATGATATCTCCGCGCACCTCATCCCGCCGGCGTTTTTTCAACCTGCCTCTGGGTTGGCAGACCACTTCGCGGCCATCTTCCAGGTAAATATCATAGAAACCTGAACTCAGGCTCATCACTCGTCCCTGGATGAGTTTATTGTTCCCCAATTATGGCTCCGGTGTTTCTTCTTGTGGCTGATCCGGTACAGGTGTGTCGGTGTACAGCGATGTGGGTGTCCGGGTCACGTAAAAGGAAGCTTCCCAGGGATAAATTCGGGATGGTCTTCCATAATAATACAATTCGATGACCCGCCGGAAAATCGGTGCAGCAATCTCCGATCCCTCTCCTGCATTTTCCGCCAGGACCACCACAGCAATATCAGGGCGATCAGGATTTTCCAGATTGGTATACCCGGCAAACCAGGCATGCGGTTTTAAAGGAGGAATTTGAGCAGTACCGGTTTTCCCATAAATCGGGATTTGTAAACCCAGCATCGCATTCCGGGCTGTACCGCGTGGGTTCGCCACCACACTTCTCATAGCATCCTGAATAATGGCCAGATTTTCCTCCGAAACAGGCAGGGTGCCGGTCACAATCGGTTCAAATTCAAAGGTTGCATCCCCATCGGCAGGGGCAATTCTTTCCACCAGTTGTGGTTGGTAGAGCGTACCCCCATTCCCGACCGCTGCGATGAAGGCTGCCACCTGCAAAGGTGTTACCAGCATGCTGGCCTGACCGATCGCCAGTTGTACGGAATCTCCTTCCGAGAGTGAATCGGGAATATTGCCAGCTACTTCCTGAATTTGTTCAATCCCAGTGGGAGAACCCAGTCCAAATTCACGCGCCATTTCAGCCAGGGTGTTGGTCAATCCGCGTTTATACATGGTTAATCCAATGTGATAAAACCAGGGATTACAGGAGCGCATCAATCCCTCAGAAAGCGACAAATCACCACTAGGCGGTAATTCTTTTTCATATGTCCAATCGTATAGGGTAATACCTTCCAGATCGGTATATGTGCTGTCACAAAAATAACGATCATCGGCTTTAAAGGTTTCTGTCTCCAAAGCGGCTGCCATGGTAATGATCTTGAATACTGAACCCAATGGATAAGCACTTTGTGCCGCCCGATTGAGCAGCCTGTTCTCGCTGGGATTTAACATGTCTGCTAACATCCAGCCACTGTTATAGTTGTTGGGGTCAAATAAATTCGGATCAAAGGTTGGGGAGGATGCCATCGCCAGGACACGTCCGGTATCCCGTTCCAGCACCACGATCGCCCCTCGAAAGCCATTAATGGCTAATTCCACTTCAGCTTGAAAATCCTGTTCAACCGTTGCGTAAATTGATTGTGATAACTGCGAATCTGAATAGCCTATTCTGGTTTCCACCGTGCCATCAGGGCGAATCACATACAAAGAGGCACCCTTTTTACCGGTCAGCACCTGTTCACCCCAGGCTTCCAGTCCCGTTCGGCCAACCTTTTCGTCACCACGGTAACCCATGCGTTTGTATTCGACCAATTCTTCCGGAAAAATGGATTGGACATAGCCGGTGATATGAGCTGCCACACCTCCATTAAAATAATAACGGGAGGTGTAATAATTCATGTTCAATCCACCCAGGGTAGATAAGATATTGTAATAGCGATCCACATTCGAACGGGCTGTTTCTCCAATCGGAATATACCAATCATCCCCCGCATATTCATATTTAGAACGGATGTAGTCCGGATTTTCTCCGGTTAATTCAGACAAATAACTGACCACAGCCCCATGTTGTTCATCACCAATCTGCCCTGGGGTGATCCCTAACGCCACGATCTCGGATTGTGCCACCAGGGCATTGCCATCACGATCATAAATGTTGCCGCGAGCTGGCGCACTGATATCCATGGAAAGGTAATTACCGCCTTTGAGTTCCGGCAAGATCATGCCGTCTTCCCATTGCACCTTCCATAAATTATCTTCCAGGGTAAGGTTCATAACCATATTTCTACTGAGGGTGCCAACCAGTGCAGTTTCAAAATTTACCGTGTAACCCACCTGGGCGTCGTTAGGATTGGTGAGCGCGGAGGTGACTTCGCTGGTTAACTCGATCAATGTCAAAGCATTGGTCGTATCCTGATATCTTTTAATGAAGCCTTCCTTGGGGAATGCATCCTGACTCAGATGGCTGAGCATGGCATACATGCCCTCATAATCTTCCTCTGCCCACAGATTCAGAAACGCCTGAGCCGTTTGCTTTACCTCTGGAGGACGAGTTGTACTGATTTGAGGCTCTGGCAAGGTTGCAGTGGAAAGCGGAATCGTTGCAGTGGGGATTTCGGTTGGTGTGGGCGTACACGCGCTGACCAACACCACCAGAAATAGAATCAGGCTCATCAACCTTTTCATACTTTCCTCCCGAGGTTAGCACCCCAGTTCATCTTTTTCATCCGATATTTTCTCCTGACAACACCCTTTGGGCTATTGGACAATCATAATCCAAATATTGTTGACAGGCAGTATCAATTTTTATAGCAGGCATGCATCCAATTTTTTCCAGACTGCGGGCAAAATGACAGGCAGGCAAACCCATCACGCTGGCAAAACAGCCTTTGAAATCATCCACTGGATGAAATTCTTTATGTTGAATAGCATAAGCCCCCGCTTTATCAAGGGGATCGTCTGTACGCACATACGCTTCTATTTCCTGATCTGTATAGTTGCGCATGGGTACCTGGGAAAGACAGATTTCCTGGAGAACAATCCCCTTTTCTGGAACCATGATCGTGAGGGCGGTATACACCTGATGTATTCGACCACGTAATTGCATCAGCATCCGGCACGCATCCTCCTGATCTACCGGCTTCCCCAGGATTTCTTCGCCATCCGCCACGGTTGTGTCCGCGGCGATTATTAACCCGGCATTAGGAAAACGCTGGCTAACCACTTGCGCCTTCGATTCTGCCAGGCGACATACATAATCACCCGGTGCTTCCAGGAGGTATTCAGTCTCATCAATATCAGCCGGAACCACCTGAAACGGTTGCTGGAATAAGCCAAGCAAAGCTCTTCTGCGTGGTGAATTTGATGCCAAAATCCAGGTTTTTTCCATTATTCAGTGATTCTAACACATAGATAAAGCTTGTTTGGATTCTAAAATCTGTCTGGCATTTAAGTGGCTTTCCGTTTAATACCCATTCCGTTTTGGTAGCAGATTATAATAATAATAAAAACAGAATAAGGGTGCGAATTCGAATGTTTAAAAAAAATAAACAAAAATTTTTTGTAGCGATACTGTTTTTAATATTTTTTGGATTAATTGCTTTTATTCCAAAAATACAAAATTTTGGCTATTACAATGATGATTGGTGGCAAATTCTCGGCGCGGAAAATTTTGGTGCAGTACAATTCCCTGAAATGTATACCTCGGATAGACCCGCAAGAGCTTTTTGGCATGCATTATTATTTTTATTATTTGGAATAAAAATTTTTCCTTATCAAGTATTAGCAGTTGGAATTAGGGTATTAGGTGCTATAGGACTCTTTTTTACATTAAATATGGTCTGGAAAAGACGCTTCTATGAAGTTTCCTTAATAAGTCTAATATTTCTCCTATATCCAGGGTTTCTTGAACAACCGAACGGGTTTGACTACCAAATTCAGCAAATTGCATTGACACTGTTTATTTTTTCTATTGGTTTAAGTATCCAATCAATAAAAGCTAAAGCCAGTTCCCACAGAATTATTTACTTATTAATTTCTTCAGTTTTTTCATTGATTACTTTTTTCTTCATGGAATATTATGTAGGTCTGGAGATTTATAGATGGTTATTTATTGGATGCATTTTCTTTCGAGATGTTAGTAAGCTCAATTTAAAAACTATTTATGATTATTTTTTGAAAACGGTCCCTTATTCTATTGCTATGGTAGTTTTTATGATTTGGAGAATATTTTTCTTCAAAAGCACCAGGTATACGACTGATATATCAAGAATTGGATATGACTTTATTCAATCTCCTTTTATTTCCATCATTAATATTTTTAGACGATGGCTGGGCGATATTCGCGATGTTTTTTTCACTGTTTGGGTTAAAAAAGGATACAAAAATTTAGAAGATTTAAACACCAATGATTTCTTTTTAGCTTTACTCATCGGATTATTGGCTGTAGCAATTTTTGTTGTTTTCCAAAAAATCGTTTTAAAAAAGGATGATGCCAATAAAGAATCTTCCATAGAAACGACTTTACTAAAGTTAAACTGGCATTATGAAGCAATGCTTGTAGGATTCATCGGAGCTGTTGTTTGTTTGATTCCAATTAATTTAGCTGGCAGAGAGGTCTCTTACCCAATTTTCAATCGGTTCTCCTTCACACCTTCGATTGGAGTATCGATATCAGTCATTGGATTTTTAACCTATTTCTTAAAACAAAAATGGCAGACCTTTGCTTTTTCACTTTTAATATTCGCAGCGGTTGTTTCGCATTTCAGCAATAATACATATTACGCAAACAGATGGAAAGAGACTCAAAATTTTTGGCAACAGTTTGCTTTCCGAGTCCCAGGCATGGCAGGAGGTACAATGCTTTCGGGTTATTATCCTGAAACGATTCAAGAGGGGTATTTTATTTGGGCACCAGCGAATCTCCTATATGCATACAAATCTCCAGATATCCTGGTAGGAGCGGAAGTACTCAATAATGAAACAATAAAAGCGATCCAAATGGAACATACTTTTGAAAAAAGTTTTCGTTCTTTTTATTTTAATTTTAGTTTTGCAGATACCCTCATCTTTTCCAAACCAACAGTCCATTCGTGTGTCCGTTTTATTGATAAAAATCAAATCGAGTTATCAATCTACGATCACCCTTTAATTTCTCTAGCTGCACCCTATTCCAATATTGAGAAAATTACGAATAAAAGCACATTAAATCATGAAATGTTAGTAAAAGTTTTTGGTCCTTCCAACCAAAGTGAAGAGACCTGGTGTTACATCTATGAAAAAGCATCTCTGGCGCGTCAATTTGAGGATTGGCAGGAGGTTGTTGATTTGCATGCCCTTGCCCGTCAGCATGAGCTTAAACCATACGATGCCATCGAGTTGTTCCCATTCATACAAGCCTACGCTTACGTTGGAATGCAGGATGAAGTCAATCAATTGGTACCCATCATCAATGAGACAGACTATTACCGCCATCAGGCCTGTCAGAATTTCACGAATATGAAATCCTCTGATCCGCAGGTCAAGCTCGGCAATCAATATTTGACCAAAATTTTTTGTAATTAGTCTTGTTCCATTAAAACTTGTTGCCGCATCAGTCTGATCGATGCGGCAACGGGTCTGAGCCAACACAGGCTATTTTTATAGACGAAACAGATTTCTATTTTGTTCCTTTATTCACAATAATTTTATCGGAAAAACCACAAACATCAAACATTTTTTACAACCTTTTTTGTGCATCAAATATGTCATTTCAATGATTTGAGATCGCCCATTATTTTTTGAATGTCCATTTATCGCCATCATTTTTCGACATTATCTATAATGAAAGCAAAGCATTTGAAAAGGTGTGAAATATGAAACATTATCTGGTTGAAATCACGTATACTGCCCCTCTTGAAATCGTAGATATGATCGTCACAGAACACCGTAAATTTTTACAGACTGGTTATGATCAGGGATGGCTGTTAATGTCTGGTCCCAGAAACCCAAAAACCGGTGGCATTGTAATTGCCCGGGCACCATCCATGCAGGATATCCAGGCGTTCTTCTTTAATGATCCGTACCAACAACACAAGGCTGCCACCTACAATTTTGTAGAATTTAATCCGGTGCTCTATCAACCCTTCCTGAAGGATTGGGCATCTGACCTGTAATGTGAATGCGTTGTTCACGCTCCCATAAACTGGCGTTCATACAGATCATTGTACATCCCGTTCAATGCCAGTAAATCGGTGTGGGTGCCCTGCTCGCGAATTTTTCCCTGGTCGATGACATATATCCAATCGGCCTTACGCACAGTACTCAAACGATGTGCGATGACGATGGCAGTTCGTTCAAATAACAATCTTTCCAGGGCTTGCTGAATCAGAACTTCCGTGACGGTGTCAATATTCGCGGTAGCTTCATCCAGAATCAACACTTTCGGATCGGTCAGAATCGCCCGGGCAATGGTCAATAACTGGCGCTGGCCAACCGAAATATTGACACCCCCCTCTTGGATTTTTGTCCGGTAGCCATTGGGTAGGTGGCTGATAAACTCATGGGCGTTCGCCTTTTTTGCAGCATTGATCACTTCATCCTCACTGGCATCTGGTTTCCCATAGCGAATATTCTCCTCTATACTGCGGGAGAACAGGAAAGGGTCCTGCGATACAATGCGCACAAATTGACGCAATGAGCTTTGCTGAATGCAGCGTAAATCTATTCCATCCAGCAGCACGGCACCTTGGGTGACATCATAAAACCGCGCAACCAGATTCGCGATGGTCGTCTTGCCAGCACCTGTTGGCCCTACAATCGCGACCATTTTTCGGGCTGGAATGGTCAGGCTGATGTCATCCAGCACAATCGGGGTATCTTGCCGATATTGGAAAGTAACATGATTAAATTCGATCTGACCAACAACTTCCTCCAATTCAATCGCATCCGGTGCATCTGCCACTTCAATGGGAGTATCCAATAATTTCAGCACCTGTTCCCCGCCCGCCATGGCTGATTGCAAGGTGGTATACATGCGGCTTAACTCCTGTATAGGGGTAAAGAAGCGCGTCACATAGGATAAAAACGCCACCATCACACCCAGAGTCACTTCCTCTGCAATCACAAATCTGCCGCCAAACCATAACACAATACCGGTCGCTACCATGCCCAAAAATTCAATCGAAGGCAGGAAGACAAACGATAACGTCATGGCATTGATGTAAGCATTGCGATTTTCAACATTGACCTTATCAAAACGTTCCTGCGAGGCCTTTTCCTGTGCAAAAGCCTGAATCACGCGCATTCCGCTGATATCTTCCGCCAGGTCTCCCACCACGGCAGCCACTTTCGAGCGCGTCTCACGAAAGGCTTTCTTGGCCTGGCGCGAGAATATCCAGGTGGCAAACAACATCAATGGAATCACTATAAAGGTCAGGAGGGCCAATTTTGGGCTCATCGTCAACATGACCACAATGATGCCAATCAAAACCAACAGGTCGCCAATCAAGGTAATCACACCCTGGGAAAAGAGCTCGTTGATCTCGGCCACATCATTGATCACCCGCGAAACCGTCACACCAACTATATTGCGATCATGATAGCCCTGTTGCAGTCGCTGCAGATGCCGGAACAAATCACTGCGTAATTTTGCCAGCATCCGTTGACCCACCCAGGAGACCACATAGCGCTGGGCAGCACTCACAAAATAGAGGCTGATAAAAGTGAGCGCCAGATAGATGGCGATCCTCACCAACCCCGGAAAATTCCCCTTGAGGATATAGCTGTCGGTCGCCTCTTTCAAAAGGTAGGGGGACAATAATGTTAAACCAGATTCAAGGATCGTCAGGAACAATGCCAGTCCCATCCGCCAGCGGTAAGGTTTCAGGTATAGCAGCATGCGCTTCACCACATCCCGATTGAACATCTCCCCTTCCCGTTGATTGCCACCAAAATTTTCCAGAACTGTACGGGGGCCCATGCCTGGTGATGATGATCCAATCGAGAAGCTCATGAAAGACCTTCCTGGTGCCTGAGTTGGCGATTGTAAATTTCGATGTATTGTTTAGAGGTCTTTAATAAACTTTCATGGGTGCCGCGGGCGGCAATGCGCCCATGGTCCAGCACCAGAATCAAATCCGCATTCCGGACGGTGCTTAATCGATGCGCTATCACAAAGGTGGTGCGGCCTTTTACCAGATTCTCGAAGGCAGTTTGGATAAGATGCTCGGTCTCTGTGTCAACTGAGGCCGTTGCATCGTCCAGAATCAAAATTCGCGGATTCATCAAAAGGACGCGCGCAATGGCAATCCTTTGTTTTTGCCCCCCGGATAACGTAGTTCCACGTTCTCCAACATAGGTATCATAACCTTCTGGACTGCGTACGATAAATTCATGCGCCTGGGCTGCTTTTGCTGCGGAGATTATATCCTCTTCGGTCGTGTTGCTCTGCCCAAAGGCAATATTCTCACGAATACTGGTAGCAAATAAAGTGGTTTCCTGTAAAACGATCCCGATCTGGCTGCGCAAAGAGTTCAACGTTACCTGGCGAATATCCCTGCCGTCCAACAGAATGCGCCCGGCGGTTGGATCGTAAAAGCGCGGGATCAGGCTGATAATCGTGGATTTTCCGGAGCCGGTCGCCCCCAATAAAGCCACAATCTGCCCTGGCTGCACTTCAAAATTAATCCCACTCAAAACGGTTTGCTTGCCATAGCTGAAAGAGACCTGCTCAAAGCGCACATGGCCGTTCACAATCGCCATGGGTTGTGCGTCCACTTCATCCTGAACATCCGGCACGGTATCCAGGATATCAAATACGCGCTCCGCCGAAGAGCCCGCAATTGCCACCGCCGGGATGATGATTCCCAAACGCCGCACCGGTTCCACCAGTTGCCCCATATAGGTGATGAAAGCCAATAACACGCCAAATGTTAACTGCCCCTGGATCACCAGATAGCCCCCGAATAAAATGATGACCACCATAGCAATGTTGGATAACAAGAACATCAAGGGTACATTCACGGCCTGCAATCTGGCAGATGCCCGGGTTAACTCAAACCATTGCTGGTTTTCTTCTTCAAAGCGTTCGATTTCACCTGGTTCCTGAGCATAGGCTTTCACCACCCGGCTGCCACGCAGGTTTTGTTCTACAGCGGTTGTCAGACGCGCCACCTGCTTCTGGATCATCAGGGATAGCGGCCGAAAGCGTGATCCAAAATAATACGCCCGGTGCACCAAAACCGGCATGCTGATGAGCACAAATAAGCCTAAGCGCAAGTCCATCACAATTAAAATGATCATCGTCACAATGATCATCAAGCCACCCTCCAGAATCCGGAGGGTGGCCCTGCCGGTTAGAAAACGTAAGCGTTCCACATCCTGTATCGCCCGCGAGAGCAATTCCCCGGCTTCGGATGTATCATGAAATGAAAATGAAAGTTGGGTTAGCTTTTTCTGAATTTCATTACGCAGGTCATAAGCCACATTTTGTGAGGCTGTCTCGCTGAGAATCCCCTGAAAATAATTCAAAACCCCCTTGATCAGCGTTAACCCCAACAAGGCCAACACCGACCAGGTAAGCACCTGTGGTTGGTTTTTTCCAATCCCCGTATCGATAATCCAGCGGATGAACTGCGGTATGGATGCACTCAGTGCCAGGATACCCAGCAATGACAGATACGCCGCAGCCGTGTGCTTCCAATAAGGCCACAAATAACCATACACACGTAACAATAACCGCCACAAGGAAGCTGGTTTCTTCAGCAGAAAGGGGGTTTGTATACCAGATTGCGGAACAGACATGCTACAACCCTTCCTTATTACCATCCATCCACAGATAAGTGTACCCTTAAACACTCATTTTAAGCGCTATCATTCTTCTTAAAAATCTCAGGAAATTAGCATAATTGGCTGGATACTCCCTTACAGCACCAGCACATTATGAACACATACGAGTTGCCTTGCTAAACCAACCAACTGGCGATTTTGAAAATCCACCTCATTAATCTTTTTTCAACACCATACGGAGGATAGCGCAGGGCGATATCCGGCCAGTTTTTACGATGAATCATGCTTTTGTAGTGGGAAAAAGTATCAAAACTATATTTGCCATGATATGATCCCATCCCACTCATCCCCCGGCCACCAAACGGGATTTCTTCATTCATCACCTGGCTGATCACATCATTAATACAGCCCCCGCCAAAAGGTAATTCCGCGATAACCTTTTTCTCTACTGCTGAATCACGAGTGAAGAGATAGAGTGCCAGCGGATTGGGGTTTTTTTGAATCAATGCGATGGCATCCTCCAGTTTTTCATAGGTAATGATGGGCAAAATGGGACCAAAAATTTCTTCTCCCATGACAGCATCCTCCACGGTCACCCGATCCAGAATAGTTGGCGCGATATAGCGATCATCTGCGTTCACCTCTCCCCCATGGACAATTTTTTGTGAGTTTATCAATCCCACCAGGCGCTTGAAATGTTCCTGGTTGATGATTCGGGCATAATCCGGGCTGTTTTGCGGATTCTCACCGTAATAAGTAAGAATTCGTTGCTTAAATTGCGAAATCAATTCAGAATGAACACTTTTTTCCACCAGAACATAATCTGGCGCAATGCAGGTCTGACCGGCGTTGAAGAATTTTCCCCAAACGATCCGGCTGGCAGCCACTTCCAGGTCGGCACTGGCGTCCACAATAGCTGGGCTTTTGCCACCCAATTCGAGTGTCACAGGTGTCAGATGTTCGGCTGCTGCTTTCATCACAATCTGTCCCACCCGGGAACCTCCGGTGAAGAAAATATAATCAAACGACAGCGATAATAATGCTTGCGCAGTCTCCACGCCACCATTGACCACCCTGATCAGTCCAGGATCAAACTTCGCATGGATCATTTCTTCCACTACTTTTGCAGTTTCGGGTGCTAATTCTGAAGGTTTCAGGATAGCAGTGTTCCCGGCTGCCAGAGCCCCTACCAATGGCGAAAACAATAAATTAAAAGGATAATTCCAGGGTGCGATGATCAGAACCTGCCCGAACGGTTCAGGATAAATCACACTGGATGCCCGGAAATGTAAAAGTGGCGTTCTCTTTTTTTTGGGTTTCATCCAGCCTTTCAAATGCCGCAGGGTGTAATCGATCTCCTCCAGCACATACCAGATTTCCCCTCCCATAGCTTCTGTTTCTGGTTTGGACATATCTGCCTGCATTGCTCCGATCAGGCGCGATTCATATTGCTGGATTAACGCCTTTAAATCTTCTAAAGCTGTTACCCGCGTTTGATATGCTTTGGTAGCCTGGCTGTTGAAATATTCTTTTTGCCGGGTGAAAATTTGACGAATTTCATTGCTTTCCATGTTCCCTCCACAAGTTTTCAGACAATTAATTCTATTCAATAAGTCCGCTAAGGATCAGGGAACTGTACAAGGCTAACAAAAAAGGGACCCCATCGGGATCCCTCCATTTCTCTATCTGGCACCCGCCGGTGGGTACCACCTCACTGCCCAGACTCCTGAACCAGGTTCTTTCTTGTTCGCCAGGTCATAAAAGACCTCGCTGTCTGGTACTTCATAATAAGGAGTAAACGGTTGTACCACCTGCACCCAGGTTTGCCCTGGTTTGAGCGGAAATTCATTTCCTTTAGCATCCATAAAGCGAATGGGACGTAGTTTGCCGGTTTCCACCTCATAACTGCCACTTTTTGTCGTCCAGAAGATCTCATACATTTGACCATCACGGAATAAAAGCGCTGGCATTTTGCGCATGTAAAGCAGATCAATATCAATAATGGTGGGGGTGACAACTTCATGGTTGGCAAACAGGATCACCACATTTTCGAAAGCGAGGGGATCACCGGTTAATCGATCGGTCATCAACTCAAAATTGGTGGCATCCGCCCGATCCTGATAACGCAGATAAGCACCTGTTTCTTCGTCATAACGCCAGTTGATCTGGTTCAGATAAGCATACTTCAACCAGATACGCTCAGCATCTTTGCCGTCGGCTGGAGGTTCTGTTTGAAAACTTAGCCCACTCAAACTTGCCCCTCCCAATCGTTTTTGATTTTTATTGGCTATCTCTTCCAGTTTGGTCACGTCGATCATGGCGGAATTGATATTATCCGCATCCGAGCCATAGATATTGGCATACGAACTTAAGTTGGAGACAACCTGTGAGGCTCCGGAAGCCATCACCAAAAAACCATTGTATAACTTGCGCATACTTTCGTATGGCAAGCGTCCAGAACGAATGGGCCCGACCAGGGTATTATCGGTTACTGAGCCAACGTTTGTTCCACTGGTACCATTTCCGCCATCCTCTTCCGTTACCTGTGGAAAATCACCATAAAACATCGCCAAAAAACGGGTCATACCCTCCCCAATGTAGATTTCGAACACAAAGGGTGAGAAGGACAGACCGGCCTGTGGCCTCGAACTGACCGGGAAGTTTGTGATGGAAACCAGGGCTGGGGGCAGCAATAAATTTTCCGGATTTTCAACGGATAGTCCAGTCAAGGGGTTGACTCCCTCCGGAAACGAATCCGGACCAATGACTTCACCAGGTCCACTGGTTGGTACCGGAGTGCTGGTAACTGCCAGGGTTGCTGACCCAGCGACAGATGTCGGTGCGTATGCCATGAACGCTGACAGAAAACTTAACAGTATCAGTCCGATGATTATTTTTTTCATTTTATTCTCCAATTAACGAACAAGCTGCAATGTAGATATCATGCTCAACTTTTCATTCAATTTTATGACAGATCAAGTCAGATTAACTTAACAAATTTGTAACCTTGCTTTTCACCCGAGTCAAGCAGTCCGTCCAAACCCTTAAATGAGGAATGATGGGGGGACCTCTGCGTAGTGCCGAAGGGTGGATGCCTTTCTGCTATAATTCATGCATTGATTAACCCAAAAAAGGGGTCAGCATGCCCATAAATTTCCAGCAAATCCGGTCAGCCATTTTTAAGTTCGGACAGGAAGCACCAGCACAAGCAAAATTGCGGGAAGAAAACCTGGAGAAAGCGCTCTCTCTCCTTGATCAATACAGCCAGGAAAGTGAAAAATTACTGGATCGCATTCAATTGGCGTTGTTTGCAAACCCGGAATTGCGTTGTGCGCTCCCCACCACTGAAAATCTGAACACCCCCATCAGTGTCAATTTCACCGATGAGCCACTCATTCTACTGGCAGCCGATGGCTCACAAATCATTCCCGACCAACATCTGGCGGTTCAATTTGGTGTCATCAATGTCGGGTTGATGCGTATGCAGCCGGGAACAACACCCACAGAAAGCATTGAAAGTGATCTGCTATTTGCACAGGATATTTTTAGCGAACAAGGTTTTCTGATCGGAGAGGAATTGATCGCTTTGCGTCGTGATCACAAAGAGCGCAGTCACCTCTTGCAGGCTGCCCTTGAGGAACAGCAGACCGTTCTAACACTCACCGACGGACCCCTGGAATTGTTCCGCGAAGGCAGAGAGACAGCCGAGTATAAAAACCTGCTCGGTGATTATCTCAATATTCTGACAGAGATGGCACAAAATGCCGTTTTGACGGCTGGCTATGTGGACAAACCCCGCAGCGATCTGCTCATCCGCACCCTCGAATTAACCCTCTTGCCCGACGATCAACTCTCAGAGGCCGGCCGTATCAGACAGTTACCGGGCATCACGGATGCCGATCTCTATGGCCGAGTATTACAACCCCAGCAGCGGTCCACCCTCCTTAAATTAAATTCCAGCAGTTCAAAACGCTTCAGCGGCGCATTGGCCATACACTTTTTCTATCTCAATATCGGTAGACCCGGCAGACCACAAATCGCCCGGGTGGAGATCCCAGCCTGGGTACTCAAGCACCCGGCGAATATTGATCGCATCCACCAGCAACTCCTGGATCAATGTCAGATCATGGGGGGTAAAGCTTACCCCTATATTCTGCATCGGGCACATGAGGTAGCCATGGTCAGTTACCAGGAACGCCAGCATTTACTGGGATTGCTGCAACAAACCTTGCTCAGTCAGGGTCTCGATCCCGGGGACAAATCATCCAAACAATATCACAAAGATTTAAGTGGAAAGACGAGGTATCGTAAATGAACACCAATCAGATTGGATTTCTTCTGCGTGCCAGCACCAGTGGTTGTATCGCAGGTTGCCGGGTGACATCGCTGGAATTGCCACAACTCGGTGGGATGGTCATCATGCATCCATCGCAAGATCTTCAGATCTTCGGATTGATCTATGATTTGCACATTGATGATGATGGACTGGTGCGACAATTGGTAACGACCGAAAATATAAGACCCGAAGTAATTGCCGACAATCGCAACAACCGCACCGTACCGGTGGAGATCAGCATCGTCTTTTGTGGCTATCAACACCATGATCAGGTCTTTCAT
>JAVEYK010000013.1:56450-57738 GCA_034003505.1 Anaerolineaceae bacterium
GTCAAAACCATACCCGCCCATCACGCCAATGCCCGCGCTGCCCATGCCGGGGATGTAGCCCAGATCTTTGGTGACCCTGAGAAGAAAGGCAACTTTGTGGTCGGAACCACACGGGAACAAAACCATCCGGTTGTGCTCAATCTGGAAAAATTTGTGCAGCGTTCATCCGGCATCTTTGGGGCTACCGGAACGGGTAAATCTTTTCTGACCCGCATCATCCTGTCCGGCATGATCCACCACGATCTGGCTTCCCTGATCGTTTTTGATATGCACAACGAATATGGGTATGACGATACGTCCTCCGACACCAACCTGAAGGTCGCCGGCTTGCGCACCAAATTTCCGCTCAAGGTCAAAGTGGTTGGGTTGGGCGCGGGCACTTCCATCCGCGGCAAAAGTGCTGATTTCAACCTGCAACTGGCGGAGTCCGATATTTCTGCTGAAGATATTTTGATGCTCTCACGGGAATTGAACCTGCGCGAGACCACCCCAGCCACCCTGGATGCCCTGGTGCATGCTTTCGGGGAAAAACGCTGGTTCCATGAATTCAAGCAGCTCAAAAATGGATTGGTAATTGAAAACGAAGACGGTAAAAAAGTGCCAGCGCCTGATAGTGTCGCTTATTGGGCCAACCAAAACGGGATGAACGCCATGGCGGCCGAAGCTTTGCATACCAAGATGAACCGCCTGTTCAATTTGACCTACATCAGCCAGAACCCACCCGGGCAACCCCTGAACGACATTATCAAATACCTGGAACAGGGAAAACATATCATCCTGTCCTTTGGAGATTTTGAAAGCGATCTGGATTACCTGCTGGTTACCAATTTGTTAACCCGCAAAATTCGCAAAGCCTGGGAAGAAAAAACCAACGCCTTCCGCAGCGGCAAAAACAGCCAGGCACCACGTGCCTTGGTGATCGTGGTCGAAGAGGCTCATAAACTTCTCAACCGCGAGATGTCCGCCCAAACCACTTTCAGCACCATCGCCCGTGAAATGCGCAAGTATTATGTGACCCTGCTGATCATCGATCAGCGCCCATCGCAGATTTATGATGAGGTCATGTCCCAACTGGGCACGCGTATCAGCGGCTGGTTGGGGGATGATGACGACATCTCCTCAGTCCTCTCCGGTCTGGCGGGTCGGGATGCCCTGCGCGGGATGCTTTCGCGCTTGCAGCCCAAAGAAGAAGTGCTCATGCTGGGGTGGGGTGTTCCCATGCCGATTCCCTTGCGCTCCCGCCGTTATGACCAGAAATTCTGGGATGAATTGTTGGGCAAGGCAGATC
>JAVEYK010000014.1:0-47442 GCA_034003505.1 Anaerolineaceae bacterium
TCAATTAAGTAAAACTTTTTTATTCTACAGTTACAGATTTCGCCAGGTTTCTGGGTTGGTCTATGTCCAACCCTCTTAATGAAGCAATATGGTATGCAAATAATTGAAGCGGCACTACAGTAATAATAGGACTTAGCAACCATGGGGTTTCCGGGATCCAAAATACATGGTCAACCAGTTCTGTCACCCTCTCATCACCTTCGGTTGCCACAGATAGAACACTGCCACCACGAGCATTGGCTTGTTCTATCTGGCTGATCATCTTGTCATACCAGGGATCTTTAGGTGCGATTGCAACAACAGGCATATCTCTATCAATAAGGGCAATCGGACCATGTTTCATTTCACCTGCAGGATATCCTTCAGCATGGATATACGAAATTTCTTTTAGTTTTAATGCCCCTTCATACGCAATTGGCATATTGATTCCCCGTCCTAAATACAAAGCGTTTTTAATAAATTTAAATTCTTTGGCAATATTCCTAATTTCTTCGTCTCGTTCCAGAACTTTTCCAACCAATGCCGGCACCAATCTTAAATCTGAAACCAATTGTTTTCGGTAGCCTTCGGTAATTTCACCCCGCAAATCTGCCAATAATATGGCAAGCATATACAAATCCACCAATGGAGCAGTAAATGCCTTCGTTGATGCAACCCCAATCTCTGGACCCGTTTGCATGGAAATATAGCCGTCGGAAATTCTCATCACCTGAGAGCCAATTGCATTCACAATAGACCATAAATGAGCACCTTTTCGTTTGGCTAATTCCATTGCAGCCAATGTATCCGCCGTCTCCCCTGATTGACTGATGGCCAATACAACTGTGTTCGAATTAATCAAAGGATCTCGATATCGGAATTCAGATGCTATCTCTACTTCGACTGGGATTTTTGATATATATTCTATTAATATTTTTCCCACCATTCCTGCATAGGCCGCAGTCCCACAAGCCGTAATTACTATTTTTTCAATTTTATTGGCTGACTCTTTATCTAGATTAAGTTGTGGAAGCTGGATAAATCCGTGATCAAAATCTACCCTGCCCGCCAGGGTATCCGTTAATGACCGGACCTGTTCATGAATTTCTTTCTGCATAAAATGACGAAATTCACCTTTTTCTGCAGAAACTGGATCCCAGGAGATCATGTGATATTCTGGTGCAATTGGGTTTCGTTCAAAATCCTGAATGAGGACTGAGTCTTTTTTAATAATCACCATTTGTTCAGAATCTAAAAAAATCATTTTTCTAGTGTGTTCCAGAATCGCTGGTATATCTGAAGCTACAAAATTTCCATCATCGCCCAGGCCAACCACAACACCACCTGCATTGCCTATTCTGGCAGCAATAATTTTGTCAGGTTCCTTGATTGTGAATGTTACGATACCATGCGCACCTTTTAAACGTAGCAGTGTATTTGTGGTTGCTTTCTCAAAATCGTCTCCATTGGCCATAAATAATTCGATCAGATGGACGATCGTCTCAGTGTCTGTCTCTGAATTAAACTTTACACCCTCAGAAATTAATTCCTCTTTTAATTCCATATAATTTTCAACAATGCCATTGTGAACAACTACAACTTCACCGGTACTTCCAATATGTGGATGCGCATTTTCAGGTGTTGGCATCCCATGGGTTGCCCAGCGTGTATGTCCAATACCTAATTGACCTTCTATTGGTTGCCTAGAGACCATGGCAATTAATTTATTTAATTTTCCGGAATCTCTCCGGACCTCAATTTTTCCACCCTGTAAGACAGCAATTCCAGCTGAATCATATCCCCGGTACTCCAATTTTTTTAAACCATTCAAAATAATAGGAGTCGCATTTTGATCACCAATATATCCAACTATTCCACACATAAAAATACCTCCGCTTTTTCAGGCAAAATTTTTGATATTTTCTGAATAGGCACAGGTGTTTTCACCTGGAAGGCTTCCGCTGACCTCTCGATTTTCCTGAAACGGTCTTTCCCGTTCAGTTAACCCCAATTTGAATTGGGGAACCTTCATCCTCGTCACTTTGTATAATACAAAGCCATGCGCTTTCCTATTCTCTTTTTGAGTTTATTCGATTTAGTCTGTTCTGTCCAGTTTTCTATTTTTTTCTAATTTTTACTTCTGGAAATAGCTTTCCCGGATACTCCTTCCGGGATAAGTGAAGCGATGGTTAGTTTATCAAATCGCCATTTTTAATGGCCACGTCATTTAAACATTCTTTTTTAAAAACCACTAAACCCAATTATAATTATCCTAGTAATAGGAGGAATTTTTTTGGTTCATCTTGGACGCTCCAACAAAAAATCATTTACAATCAGTCAAAAACCAAATAGCCTGACAGTTGGTATAGAAGCGGGAGAGAATACGCAAGTTTTCAGTTTTGATAAATCTGGACGCTTGTGGACGGCTTTAGTCAATAAAATTTCTTATCGACGTGGATTAAATGGAAACATTGTTGCCAAATGGAACTCCGGTAAAGAAGTTTTACACAGAAAGTGGCTCACTCCAGTGGAAAGTGATTGTTTATTGAGTTTAGCCCACCAAAGCATTTCAATTATTCTGAATGAAATTGACTCAACAACAATAGCTTTTTCTCCCCCCATTGACCCCATTACGATTCAGGAACTTTTGAAGTTATCAAACATTAATACCGGGTTCTACAATCAAGATTCTTCAATATATAAATCTGTCTACAAACCGGTTGGGATCCTGCCTCCTGACCAATATATCTCTGTCGTTCTTCAATTAACAGAAGGCTGTTCTTTTAATAAATGTACTTTTTGTAACTTTTACAGAGACCGGCCATTTGTGATAAAAACTCCAGCTGCGTTCGAAAAACATATCATCGATGTAAAGAATTTTTTGGGGATGGGTCTCTCTTTACGCAGAACCATTTTTCTGGGTGACGCGAATGCGCTGGTTGTCCCTACCCAAAAATTAATTTCTTTAATAGAACTTATTCATCCTCATTTGGATGTAGAAAAATTAGGTGGGATTTTTGCCTTTTTGGATGGTTTCAGTGGGGATCGAAAATCAGTCAGTGACTATGAAAGATTAAAAGAACTAGGTCTAAATAAAATTTATATTGGATTGGAGAGTGGCAATAATCAACTCTTACATTATCTAAATAAACCCGGTTCAGCCGAGGATGCGCTCAACGCTGTTAGGACAATAAAAGCCTCGGGCATTTCAGTAGGAATTATTGTGCTTTTAGGAGCAGGTGGTACACTATATGCTCGCTCACATATCTCAGACACAGTCAGAATTATCAATCAAATGAATTTAGATGCCGATGATTTAGTTTATTTTTCTGAGTTAATAGAGAGTGAAGGATTAGAATACTCTCAAAAAGCATTTTCTGATAGCTTGAGACCTTTATCTATGGAGGAAAGACTGGAACAAAGAAAATCAATCGAAGAGCAATTGTTTTTCTCTGATCGAGGAACCCCTCATATTAGCACCTATGATATAAGAGATTTTGTATACTAAGGATTTATTTTGATGACCAAACTACCAATAGGGAAATTGCCTCCCGATTTACTTGAAAAACTATTTAATAAAATTCCAATTCTGGACAAAAAAGTAATAGTTGGTCCTGGTACGGGAATGGATTGCGCAGTAATTGACTTTGGCAATCAATATTTGGTGTTGAAATCTGATCCCATCTCATTAACGTCTGAAAATATCGCCTGGTATGCTGTTCAAATCAATGTGAATGATATTGTAACAACCGCTGCTGATCCCAGATGGATGCTCACCACTTTATTGTTACCTGAAAACAATACATCGGTTCAGATGGTTGAAAATATTACAACTCAACTCATCAATGCAACCAAAGAATTTGGCATAACTATTGTTGGCGGACATACAGAAATAACAAGAGGCATTGATCGTCCTATTTTATCCGCTGCATTAATTGGCACAGTAGATAAAGATAAGTTGATCACACCAGCAGGTGTAGAGACCGGCGATACAATTTTTCTTACAAAGGAAATCGCAATTGAGACGGTTTCGATCTTATCAAATGATTTTGCTAATTCCTTGCGTGAACATCTAACCGAACAGGAATTGGATGAAGCACAATCCTATCATTTTGAACCGGGGATTAGTATCTACAAAGAAGCAACACTTATCAGAGACGGCTTTGACGTGACAGCCATGCACGATCCAACTGAAGGTGGGTTATCAGCAGCATTATGGGAATTATCGATCGCGAGCAATAAAATGCTGATGATTTACCCTGATAAAATACCGGTGTCCGAGTTGACGAAGAAAATTTGTAATCACTTTTTAATCAATCCAATTAATTCCATTTCATCTGGGGCGTTAATATTTACTGCCAAAGAGAACAGAACAAAGGATATCTTGAAAATCATGGAGAAAAGTGATATCAAGGTGTCTGTGATTGGTTATGTAACAGGTGAGGGCACTGGCGTGATTAACTCCACCGAATCAGGTCAATTTCCCATGCTGAGGCCAGAAAGAGATGAAATCACAAAAGTCTTTTAGGCAGTAAACGATCATGGTAGAATTGTGCTGATTCACATGCGCCCGTAGTGAAAAGGATATCACATTGCCCTCCGGAGGCAGGAGTCTGAGTTCGAATCTCAGCGGGCGTACTTCTAATAAATTTTATATACAATACAAATAATTTTGTTAACTTATCTGGATATAATTGGGGAATGTAGAAAAGGATGGTTATATGTTTGGTGGATATGGTTTATATATATTATTTAGTTTACCCGCCTTATTGTTAGGCTTTTGGGCACAAATGAAAGTTAAAGGTGCCTTTAATAAATATTCAAAAATCCGCAGTTATATTGGTCTCAGCGGCGCTGAGATAGCTCGCAGAATGTTAAATGCCAGTGGCTTAAACAATGTTGAAATTGAGGAGACCCGGGGTTTTCTTTCCGATCATTATGACCCGCGAGCGAAAAAGTTGCGATTAAGTCCGGATGTGTACCGGAGTAATTCGATTGCCGCAGCTGGGATTGCTGCCCATGAGGCTGGTCATGCAATTCAGGATCAACAGAACTATGTGCCTTTAAAGTTCCGTTCTGCCATGGTACCATCTGTTCAATTTGGAAGTTGGTTGGGTCCAATTATTTTTATTGGAGGCTTGTTATTACAGTGGGAAAGCCTGGCATGGGTTGGACTAGGTTTATTTGCGCTGACAGCTTTGTTTGCTCTCGTTACACTGCCAGTCGAATTTAATGCCAGCAATCGTGCCAAAGCCTGGCTTTCAACATCAGGTGTGATTTATGGTGAAGAATCCCAGGGGATCAATAAAGTACTCGATGCTGCGGCATTAACTTATGTTGCAGCTGCAATTCAAGCAATCTCCACGCTTTTGTATTATGCGTTTTTACTTTTGGGAAGATCCAGAGATTAATTTGTATGAAATTTTATCAAAAAAGGAACAGCAATTCGTTCCTTTTTTTGGTTGAAGAAAATTTTATGAATAAATTTGCTTAATTCTTAATTTTTATGATAAATTTATATGACAAAATAAATACATGCAAAATAAATGGGAAAAATAAAAATGGAAAAAAAGCAAGTACCTGACATTGTCGTTGCTCGTTTACCACTTTATCTGCAAACATTAAATAGGCTTGAACAGGAAGGTGAATACAATACTTCCTCCAAAGATTTAGGTAAACGGATTGGTATCTCAGCTGCTCAAATTCGTAAAGATCTTTCACATTTTGGAGAATTTGGCAAACAGGGGACAGGATATTCAATTAGCTTTTTAATTGAGAAATTAGAAGATATTTTGCATGTAAACAAAGTTTGGAACATGGCTCTGGTTGGAGTTGGTTTTCTTGGGCATGCAATCGCCAATTTTAATGGTTTCCAAAACCACGGTTTTCAAATCAAATGTATTTTTGATAACGATGCCGAAAAAATTGGAACAAAAATTGGAGAATTTGAAATTTATGATAGCAATAATTTGGCTGAAATTATCAATAAAGAAAATATCAAAGTTGCAATGCTGACGGTGGATGCTGAGCACGCTCAAAACGTAGCTGATAAATTAGTCAAAGCGGGTGTTATTGCAATTCTGAATTATGCTCCCGTAAAATTAATTGTTCCAAAATCCGTTCAGGTTCAATATATTGATCCAATTATTGAATTACAACACATGACCTATTACCTGGACTAATTCAATCGCAGTCCTTCGTTCTGATCAATTGAAAAGCTTATACTCTTACTAATGACCTTTTTAATACATTCCGCATCGTAAAAGCTCTGGCTGCCCCTTCAGCAGTGCACGTCATTGGATTATCAACCAGGTATGCCGGAATACCCAATGCTTTTGTTAAATATTTGTCGATTCCATTTAATAATGCACCTCCCCCACACAACGCCACTCCTCGATCAATAATATCAGAAATTAATTCAGGGGGGGTTTTTTCTAACGTGTTTCTGATCAATGTTACCAGGTCATTCAACGGTTGTTCGATGGCATCAACAATGTCGTCCGTTGTTACGGTTATCGGTTTGGGTAATCCTGTTACCTGATCCTGACCTTGAATTTCCATTATTTGGTTTTCATTTAAACGGATGGCAGATCCGATATTAATTTTAATTTTTTCTGCAGTCGGTTGCCCAATCATCACACCAAATTTCTTTCTGAGATGCGTGACGATCGCATCATCAAATGACAAACCACCCGTTTTTGAAGTTTTAGCAGTAACAATATCCCACATGGCCAGAACGGCTACCTGATGTGTTCCACCCCCCAGATTTATAATCATATTGCCTGATGGGGTCCCAATCGGTAGATCAACTCCCAAAGCAGCTGATACCGGTTGGGAAATGAGGTAGACTTCTCTGGAAGAGGACAAGGCAACCGCTTCTACAGCTCTTCGCTCAACTGAAGTAATACCAAATGGGGTTGTAATAACAATCTTAGTACTACCAAGGAAACTTGCAGCACCAGCCTTCTTTATCATTTCTTTCAGGATGCCTTCGGTGACACTATATTCAGCAATGACACCATTTTGAAGAGGTCTCACAATTTCAATTGTTTCAGAAACACGGCCCAGCATATCCCGTGCAGCCTGCCCCCATTCAACCATTTTTCTTGCATCTTCATTTACAATAGCAGCCACGGTTGGTTCCATAACAATTACCTGGGTGCCTTCGACTATGACAGAGTTTATGGTCCCCAGATCAATTCCTAATTCCCTGGAAAATAATGCCATTAAGTATGTTTTTTCCTTTCAAAAATCGGATACGTTTATCTGTCTTTAAGGCTACCTTTGGAGGATCGTTTGAATCTTCTGATTGCTTCTAATCGAAACGTGGATCTTCTTAAAGCATATTTTAAAGCGTCTTTCTCGTCTTCAGCGGAAATATTTTCATTTAAAAGTAATTCAGCTCTTTCCTTTGCTTTCTCTGCTCGCGACTCATCAAGTTCTTCCACGTTTTCTGCTGCGTCAGCCAAAACTGTAATCAAATTCGGTTGTACTTCCGCAATACCACCCGCAACTGTAAAGTAATTTCTTTCACGTTTCGTAATCACTGTGATAATGCCAAAATTAAAGGTGGTGAGCACGGGGGAGTGATTCGGTAATATGCCCATTACTCCCTCTGATCCCGGTAGAATAACCATTTCAGCCTCTCCGCTGAAAACCATTCTGTCTTGAGATACTATATCACATTGGATTGGCATATCAACCTGCAGTTTCTAATTGTTTAGCTCTTTCGATAACATCTTCAATGGAGCCGACCATGTAAAATGCTTGTTCTGGTAAGAGATCATGTTTTCCATCCAGAATTTCTCTAAATCCACGGATTGTTTCCTTCAAGGGAACATACTTACCTGGAATCCCGGTAAATTGTTCAGCCACATACATTGGTTGCGAGAAAAATCTTTCAATTTTTCTGGCCCGTGAAACAATAATCTTATCATCTTCACTTAACTCATCGATCCCCAAGATGGCAATAATATCCTGTAAATCTTTGTAGCGCTGCAAAACTTTCTGTACTTCTCTTGCCGTAGAATAATGTTCTGGGCCTACGATTTTTGGATCCAGGATACGGGAAGTTGACGAAAGTGGGTCGACTGCCGGATAAATAGCTTTTTCAGCGATCGCACGTTCCAAAGCAATCGTTGCATCCAGATGGGTAAATGTCGCTACGGGAGCTGGATCGGAATAATCATCAGCAGGTACATACACAGCTTGCATCGATGTAATCGATCCACTTCTTGTAGATGTGATTCTTTCCTGCAACTCACCCATCTCGGTCGCCAAAGTTGGCTGATAACCGACCGCTGAAGGCATACGCCCTAACAAAGCAGAGACTTCGGACCCGGACATTGTAAACCGAAAGATGTTATCGATAAACAGAAGAACATCTTTACCCTGGTCACGAAAATATTCAGCCATGGATAAAGCGGTTAATGCTACACGCAATCTGACACCAGGAGGTTCATTCATTTGACCAAAAACCATGACAGTATCTTTCATAACGCCTGATTCCATCATCTCACGATAAAGCTGTGTACCCTCTCGTGTTCGCTCACCAACTCCAGCAAATACTGAATTCCCTTGATGAACTGCAGCAATTGAACGGATCAACTCCATAATGATGACAGTTTTCCCAACCCCCGCACCTCCAAATATGCCCGTCTTTCCGCCTTTTGTAAATGGTGCAATCAGGTCAATTACTTTCAAACCAGTCTCAAAAACTTCAACACGGGTTGATTGTTCAGAAAATGTTGGTGCGGATCGGTGGATTGGATAATATGTTTCCGCTTCCACTTCACCCAATCCATCAACCGGTTCACCGAGAACATTAAAAATTCTGCCTAGCGTAGATAATCCAACGGGAACCTTAATCGCATTATATGTACGTGTAACTTCCACGCCCCTCTGAAGTCCATCTGTAGATGCCATAGAGATGCATCGCACAACACTATCGGGTAACTGTTTTTGGACTTCAAGGATTATTTTCGATCCATTATCGTTCTCTATTTCCAGAGATTCAAATATATCAGGAATATTTTCAGGAGAAAACTGAACGTCAACAACTCCACCTAACACCTGTAATACTTTTCCACTTTTCATTTCCATTTATTTTTCTCCAATTAAAAAGAAGATTTAATTTAATTTGCCTGTGATAAAGCTTCGGCACCACCAGCGATATCCAGCATTTCATTCGTAATACTCTGCTGCCGGGCTTTATTGTAATCAAGTTGTAAAACAGAAATTAATTCCGATGCATTTTCGGTCGCATTTTGCATTGATATCATCCTGGCAGCATTCTCACTGGCTTGAGCAACTAAAATCGATTGGTAAATTTGCAAGGCTGTGAATCTGGGTACAATTTCATCCAATATTTCAGTCTGTCCAGGTTCGTAAGAATAAACACTTGTTGTTTTCTTATCTTCCTTTTGCCGCTGATATGGATCTATTTCATCATCTGTTTCAACTAACAATGGCAGTATTCTTTTGACTACCGGGATTTGTGAGATCATGCTTTCAAATTGTGTATAAGCAACAAATATCTGATCATATTTTCTTTCCAGAAATTCATCAACCGCAAGCCAACCAATCGCTGAGACATCATGAAATCTTGGAGGGGATGGTATTTGACTAAAATCAGCAATCACCTTTTTTCTTCTACGAACCATTAAATCCCGACCTTTTCTTCCCACTGCAACATAGGAAACAGGCGTGTCAAAATCCTCGAAATAATTCAGCGTTTTTCGAACAATATTAACGTTATAAGATCCTGCAAGACCCCGGTCGCTTGTAATTAAGATACACATTGTATTTTTAATTTCAGATCTCTCAGCCAATAAAGGATGTAGCATCTGATGTCCGGGTTGTTTTGCTAAATGAATCAATACTTGCATGGCCTTCTCAGCATATGCACTGGTAGCATTCATAGCTTGCATGGACTTCCGTACCTTACTGGCACTGACTGTTTGCAAAGCACGGGTAACCTGTGATAAGTTCTTGATACTTTTTATGCGTAACCGCATTTCGCGAGCTGAACTCATGAATAATGATCCTTATATCGTTATTTCCACGTTGAGTTGTAAACAGGAATTACTTCTCTAAGTTTCTTTTCTGTTTCCTCGGTAATTCGTTTTTTAGTAGCTATATCTTTCCGAATTTCAGGATGAGTTTTTTCAATATATTTGATTAGACCTTCTTGCCAATCCTTTACACTTTCCAAATTTATCTTATCGGCAAAACCATTGACGCTTGCAAATAATGTAATCACCTGATCTTCCAGATCCATTGGTTCATATTGTGGTTGTTTTAGTACTTCCTGTAAGCGAAGTCCACGATTTAACTGATCCTGTGTAGCTTTGTCGAGGTCTGCACCAAATTGCGCAAATGCTGCTAAATCACGAAAGGCTGCCATATCCAAACGAAGACGATTGGCTACCTGTTTCATCGCTTTTGTTTGTGCTGATCCACCAACGCGCGATACCGAGATACCTGCGTTTACTGCAGGGCGAATACCGGCATTGAATAAATTTGATTCCAGGTAAATTTGACCATCTGTAATGGATATTACGTTTGTAGGAACATATGCGGATACATCCCCGAGCAATGTTTCAATAATCGGTAACGCTGTTAAAGATCCACCTGTACCTTTAACTTTTTCAACTTTAAAATTTTCATTGTTGGCTAAATCCCTATGAGCTTTCTCAGCTAATTCAAGAGCCTGAGGACCTTTATAAACAATTCCGTTGGTCGAATCGTTTTCCGTGGCATTACCATCAAACTCTTTTGTCACAATCACATACTGGCTCGCAAGTCTTGACGCTCGTTCCAGTAATCTGGAATGCAAATAAAATAAATCACCAGGATATGCTTCACGGCCAGGGGGACGACGTAATAATAGTGATACCTGGCGATACGCCCAGGCGTGCTTACTCAAGTCATCATAAACGACCAATGCATCCCGTCCTGAATCCATGAAATATTCACCGATCGCACAGCCAGAATAAGGAGCGATATATTGCAGGGCAGCAGATTCATCCGCCGAAGCTACTACAACAATAGTGTGATCCATAGCTCCATGTTCTTCCAAAAGAGCTACAGTTCGGGCAATGGCTGATTTCTTTTGTCCAATAGCTACATAAATACACGTCAGGTCTTTACCTTTTTGATTAAGGATCGTATCGATGGCAATAGCAGTTTTGCCTGTCTGCCGATCGCCAATAATTAATTCACGCTGGCCGCGACCAATTGGTATGAGCGCATCAATGGTGATAATTCCAGTTTGTACAGGCGTATCTACATCCTGGCGGTCAACAACACCTGGAGCAATGCGTTCAATAGGTCGATATTCTTCAAAATTAATTGATCCTTTTCCGTCAATTGGTTGTCCTAAAGCGTTAACAACCCTACCTACCAAACCATCACCAACTGGCACAGATGCAATTCTTCCCGTGGAGTAGACACTCATACCTTCTGAAATTTTTGAAAAATCTCCGAGGATAATGACACCAACAGAATGGGTTTCAAGGTTGAACGCAATACCAATAATTCCATTTTCAAACTGAACCAATTCTTGAGACCGAATGTCCGCTAAACCTTCTACCTGGCAAATACCATCGCCAGCTTCAGTCACGGTTCCGACAGAACGAATTTCATACGTTGTTTCGAATTTATCTATTTTGTTTAAAAATTCTTCTGTAAAATTTTTACCGAGTTGTGCCATCTACCCTCCAAAACCTTTTTTATCCTTGATAAACCCCAAAAATTTTTGAAATAAAATCTGGAAACAAAAAATTGGGTATTAATCTCCAATTTAAAAAATAATAAAAACTAAGAAATGAATTTGCTGGATGATTGAACTACCTGTATTGATTAAAAATTGATTGTATTCGTACTTTTTGAGACTATTAACAGCTGTTTGTTGATAAAGGCATTTTTTTTGCTGTCTTAATCCTGGCATACGAATGCTCACTTTCAAATTTTTTTTGAAAAACTCAAATTAAAATCATACCTGAAAGGCATAAAAAAGTCTAGTTCAAGTAGCAACGATTCTATAGAATTTCACAAATCGGATAATCTTTTTCAATTTTTCCAAATAACTATGAAAAATATTGCAGCGCGATTCGAAGTCTTGCTTCAATATCCTTGGGGGCATCTTTTGGAATAAATTGTAAAGCCGATTGGGCTTCAACCACGCTATAGCCGAGAGAAGTTAACGCTTCCAATACTTCGAGATCAACATCTTGATAGGAAGATTTCTGCCCTATAATACCTGCGTCTGCATTTATTTTCCCCTGTAAATGTATGGCGATTTTTTGTGCGGTTTTTTTCCCTACTCCTGAAACGCGTGAAAATACTTCAAATTGTTCTGCTGAAACCGCTCGATTAATGGCATCAATTGATAAAGTGGAAATAATAGACAGAGCTAGTCTGGTCCCTACGCCGTTGACTCCCAACAGAAGATTAAAATATTCTTTCTCAATATCACTTTCGAATCCAAATAATGTTAGTGATTCCTCCCTAACAATAAGTTGACAATGAAGAAATTTCACCTCTCCTGCATTGGCAGTTTCACAGGTTTCCTTGGTAACGAATACCTGAATTCCAATACCATTCAGGTTTATAACAATATTGTCCAACCCTTTTTGGATTATCTTGCCCTGAATTGACGCTATCACTGTTAACTCTCTTTTATCCGGTTTTGATTGAATATTTCGTACAGACAAATCGATGTTGCAACTGCCAAATTGAGTGAGTCACTTTTTCCTACCATAGGAATACGAACGAGTGTATCACAACCTTCCATTAATGCCGCAGATAGTCCTTCCCGTTCGCTGCCCATTAATAAAATCATGTCTTCATTGTAATCTACCGTTTGATAATCAGCTGCTGCCATATCACTTGTTCCAATGATCGGAATTTTGTTTTCAGTGATTAATCTTAAAAAAGAGGAATGATCTGTCTTGATAATTTTGATTGTAAATATTGCCCCCATACTGCCTCTGATAGCGGCAATATCAAAAGGATCTGTGCATTGGTCGATTAGGATTATTCCTGAACCACCAACCGCATCGATGGTTCTCATAATACTTCCTAAATTTCCTGGGTCCTGTATCCTGTCAAGACCTACCCATATCCCAGATTTTCCATCAACATGTTCTAAAGAGAAGGTCTTTGGTTGTAGTATTGCAGCCAATCCTTTGGGTCCTTCTTTAATGGAAAACGATGAAAATACTTGTTTATCAACAGCATAACCTTCACAACCAGTATCGAGAATTTTTTCAAGTAATTGTTTCGAATAAAGATCATTTATTAAGTCTTCACAATAAAATACCTGATTAAATTCCCATTGTGCATCGAATGCTTCGGAAATAATTCTAGGACCTTCAATGTAGAACATTTGATTTTCGTCCCGAAACTTCTTGTTTCTTAATTTCCGGATAAATTTTATTTTTGAATTTGAAAGACTTGTTATCATCTAAAATTCTAAATCAGTAAATCTTTTGCTATGAGTGTGACAAATGGCAACAGCTAAGGCGTCAGCAGCATCATCGGGTTTCGGGATTTCTTCCAGGTTTAATATTGATTTCACCATCATTTGAACTTGTTTCTTATTGGCAACCCCATACCCTGTGACTGCCTGTTTTACTTGTAAAGGTGTATATTCAGCACATTTTACATTTCGCTCAGCCAGAGCTAATAAAATGACACCTCTCGCCTGCCCAACACTGATGGCGGTGGTCACATTGCGTTGAAAAAACAATTTCTCCACCGCACAAGATTCTGGCTGGTGGAGATCAATTATTTCGAGCATTTTCTTGTAAATGATTTGAAGCCTTTTTTCCATCGGTAAATCCGGTGGGGTTGAAATTACACCATATTGAAGAACTTCCAAACCAATTTGGTTTTCTGTAATAATTCCAAATCCAGTGGTTGCAGTTCCTGGATCGATACCCAATACTAAATTCATAGAAAGGGTCTACTCCATTGCCTCCATGGCTTCCTCAGTTATCTTCAAATTGGAAAATACGTTAACAACGTCATCTAATTCTTCCAAGGCATCCAATACTTTCATCACCTGAACAGTCTGCTCAATATCCAGTTCAATTTCCTGATTGGGAATCATTCTGAGTTCATTCTCTTCAGGAGAAATACCACTCTTTACCAGTAAATCGGTGATGGACTTAAAGTTCTCCACTGCGCCGATAATTTCAATTGTTTCCCCATCATTGGATACATCGTCGGCACCACCTTCCAACGCAATTTCAAAAACTTTATCAAAGTCATTACCTTCACAAGGAAATGCAAAATAAGCCACACGATTAAACTGCCAACTAACTGATCCTTGCTCGCCCATTGTGCCATTCGCCCGATTTAAAATATGTCGAACTTCAGCAACTGTCCTATTGCGATTTTCTGTCAAACATTCAATCATAATGGCAATTCCATGCGGACCATAACCTTCGTACATCACCTCATCATATGAACCTTCTTTTGATTCTCCCGAACCTCTTTTGATCGCCCTTTCGATGTTGTCCTTGGGCATGTTGACTGCTTTGGCTTTATCAACAGCCAGTCTCAACCGGACGTTTGAAGATAAGTCACTGCCGCCATCTTTGGCTGCTGTCAGTATCTCTCTTGTCACCCTTGTAAATATCTTTCCCCGCTTTGCGTCTGCTGCCCCTTTTTTCCTCTTAATAGTTGACCACTTGGAATGACCGGACATAAAAAATCTCCTCGCGAAAAAAACATTAGGAATTTATTTTCAACATTATACCATGCCTGAATTTCGTTATTGATTCTTTCTAATCCGTAAATTTTTCGATAAATTTTTTAAAATTTACCTGACAGAAATGAAAGGTGGTCTCACCGCAAAGGAAATTTCCCTTAAATTCTTACTACAAACTTATCTTCCTATACGGATGCAAACCTTTAATGAGAAATTTAATCCTTTTATTCCTACTGATTGTAATTGTTTTAACTTCGTTATTGATTCCCTCGGTTTCAAGCAGTGTAATTCCTGTAACAGCTGATACCACTTATCCGGGTGACTCTTTAAATATCAATATACAAACGATTAATTTTTTAAATTTTAATCAATTCGTAAAAAATGTTACCAATAAAAGCAGCGGAAATCAATTGGTCGGTATTCTCGCACCCAACCATTTCAATTTAGCGATCACCCAACAACCTGCTGGAGGAGCTGATTTTGTCTCAAACGAACCTGAGGTTGTCACTGAATTTTCATTATCCAGACAATATGGATCTATTGGATTATTAGCGCACAATCACTTAGCTGGCTCACATTTCTCTTTGATGAAAGAGAATGATCTGATTGTATTGATCACCGCCAACAAAGAATATAAACTTTACAAAATAGAAAAAATTGTCACTTATCAGGCTTTGTCGCCCAATAGCCCATATTCAAATTTTGTGGATTTGAATAACCCCTCAACGATTCTAAGTGCTGTAGATTTATTTATGGAAATTTATAACCACGAAGATAGACTTGTTATTCAAACCTGTATAGCAAAAGACAATGAACCCTCCTGGGGCCGCTTATTCATTCAAGCTTACCCAGTCTCTGGAATAGGGATAGAAGAATTGATCGATTTTCAAGATCAACATGAGCACGTAAGTTCCTAATAATCAGACTCAGACAGAAAATAACCCCGACAATCAATCATCGGGGTTATTTTCTCAATTTTGATTAGAAATTCAAACGTTTACGCAAGGATTGTAGAATCAATCCAAAGCCCAGAAACCCCAGACCGAAATTAAACAGGATTGTCTGTAACCTTTCTAATGGATGATTGCTTACTGAATCAGCCCCGGTAACGGGAATGAGAACATCTGGGGTACCAATGCTTGATGGCGGTGGCAAAGTTGGTTGTACAGTTGGGTCAGGTGTTTCATCTGTACTTGGTGTGGATGTAGGATCGGCAGGGGTTGGACTTGGATCACCTGGGGTGGGGTTTGGCGTCTCATTCGTGCCAGGGGTTGCAGTAGGATCGACAGGCGTTGGAGTAGGATCATCTGGCGTTGGGTTGGGGGTCTCCGTTGTACCGGGAGTTGTAGTGGGATCATCTGGGGTTGGTATTGGATCACCTGGAGTAGGATTTGGAGTTTCACTTGTCCCTGGCGTTGGGAATGGATCCTGTGTACTGGTAGGTGTGTTGGTTGGTGTATTGGTTGGTGTATTGGTTGGTGTATTGGTTGGTGTATTGGTTGGTGTATTGGTTGGTGTATTGGTTGGTGTATTGGTTGGTGTATTGGTTGGTGTATTGGTTGGTGTGTTGGTTGGGGTGTTGGTTGCGGTAAATGTTGGTGTATTTGGAGGAGTATCAGTTGGCGTGTTTGTCGGAGTGCTCGATGGTATTATCTCCGTTGGGGTTGGGGCACCAACTGTTGAAGTCGGGGGAACACTCTCAGGTGAATTATAAAAATCAGATATTTTGGCATCAACTCCATCTGTAGTTGTCACATCAACATTCCGATTGTTTTCTAGATATCCAGTTTCCATTCCATTGGCTTGGACAGGAATATTTACCATCGATAACACTATTGCAGAAGCAACACTTAAAGCACCTACTATCGTAAACAGCCTTGGTAAATGTTTAAAAATTTTTTGTAAATTGGATGACATAATAATCTCCTTTGAAAAATAACGTCAAGTGGCCGGTTTCGCCTTTTTGCTCCACGAACACTTTCCCATGCAGGGTAAGCGACCAATTATATGTCCGTATCAAAGCATCCAATTCCCTTCAGGAGGATATTAATTTTGATCGTAGAAGTAATCGTAGTAGATCATAACCTCGTTTCAAATCAATATTCCCTGTTAAGATATCTATATTATACTAATAATATCTTATTTATCAAGTTAATTTAATCTGTTAATAACCATTTTCCAAACCAAATCATATTAGAATTTTAATATTTTTCTCCAAAGTTCATACGAAATTTATAAATTTATCATTAATCGTTGCAATCACTCTTAAAAATATCATTATAAGTGACAAGATTACTACTCAATTTCTAACGATTTGACAACCAGGTTTAATAAAATTCAAAATACCCTGAAAAAAATCCAGGGTATTTATCATATTGTAATTAATTTTGTAACATTCCAATAATAGAGCGCTAACTTGCCCTCATTAATTGAACTTTACCTTTGAATTTTAATCAAATTTTTTGAATAAAGACTGTAAAACCAGTCCAAATCCTAATAAACCGAGTCCCATATTAAACATTGTTGATTGAACCTTATCCAGTGCGGATTGATTTGATATTTCCATACCAGTTACAGGTATTAATATTGTGGGAGGATCATAGCTTGTTGGTGGTGGTAATGTAGGTTCCTGAGGAGGATCGGGTGTTTCTCCAGGGTCAGGAGTCTGTGTTTCAACAGGCACATCTGTTGGAGTCGGTGCTTCCACTGTTGGAGTTGGCAGTACGACGGTCGGAGTCGGTGCTTCCACTGTTGGAGAAGGCAGTACGACGGTCGGAGTAGGTGCTTCCACTGTTGGCGTAGGCAGTTCAGTGGTCGGAGTCGGTGCTTCCACTGTTGGCGTAGGCAATACGACTGTCGGGGTTGGCGGTTCGACGGTCGGAGTCGGTGCTTCCACTGTTGGAGTAGGCAGTTCAATGGTCGGAGTCGGTGGTATTTTTATTGGTTCAGTCGGTTCTGGTGTTGGGGAAACCGGAATACTATTGGGTCCCAAATTGGAATTTGACCCTAGCCCTTCATTGTAATTTCCATTTTCACTCTGATGAAATGGTATATTACCCATTTCCAGGTCGTTAGCCTGAACAGGTATTTTCACCATTGATAATACCAACGCAAAGGCGATACTTAGCGCACCTAGAATTGTAATAATTCTAGGTATCAATTTAATGAAATTTCTAAATTTTAATGACATGAATAACTCCTTATTTAAAAACATCTCTAATCAGTCTGGATCCTGTATCCAACACGATCCGCAGTAATAATCACTTCTATTCCTGGTTTAATTTCTTCAAACTTGTTCCGAATGGTATGCACCAGATACTTAATTCGGTTTTTGACATATTTATCATTTTCACCCCAGATTTCAAGAGAAATATCTTTATATTTAACAATGTGAGGCATGTTTTTGGTTAATATCTCAACCAACTCATATTCTTTGGGTGATAATTGCACAAATTGACCTTGAAAATTAACTTCGCGTTTTGAGAAATTGATTGTTAATCCAATCCCAGGAATGGAGACGCCATCAATCACTGATAATAATTTCGAGCGTCGTAAGACTGCATGAATTCGGGCAATCAACTCATCTCTATGAAAAGGTTTCGTAACATAATCATCACTTCCTGAGTTAAGCAGGTCAACAATACTGTCTTTACTGCTTAAGGCAGATACAACGATCACAGGTGATTGAGTTATCTCACGCAGATTTTTCAAAGTAGTTTTTCCATCAATATCCGGCATCATTAGGTCAAGTAAAATAATATCTGGTTGTATTTTTTCGACAATCGAGATCGCATCCATTCCATTTCGAGCTGATGCCACGTCAAAATCAGATAATCTCAAAATTCTTTTGATCAATTCAATAGTATCAGCATCGTCATCAACAATGAGAACTTTCTTATTCCTACGTAATGTCTCATCTAAATCAACCCCAACACTTTGTGTTTGAATTATGTTTTTCTCTGCAATCAACTTGACCATCTACTCTCCAAAATAAAAAAAACGCCATATTTCGGCCGGTTTCGCTGCTAGGCTCCACGAACACTTTCCCTCTTTTCAGGGTAAGCGACCAGTTGCATGTTCGCTTCATGGCCTCCACTTCTATTGTTATTAATGCAAAAAAACCGACCTGCCAGGCCGGTTTCGCAATTTGGCTCCTCAGACAGTATCCAATTATTATCGGATACAGCGACCAACATCTGTCTGACTCTCAGCCTCCTGAGTAATAATTACAGTATATCTGGATATTCCCATTTGTCAATAGTTTCCTAACCGATTTATAACGTTTTTCCTTACCATTCTATTTAAAGGTGAGGTTAATTTCTTTCATTAGAGACAGGAATTGGTTCGGATCCTTGAGGGCGGGCAACGATGATTAAACGGTGGGTATTACTAAAATAGGGCCAGCAGGTAATGAGCGTTATCCTTTCATCTTCGGATGGCAAAATCCATCTTGCATTCTCCAATCTTTCATCGAGACTCACATCCCTCTCTGCCAGGATCATCGTATTGGACACAACATACTCATAAATATGCAAATCATTTCCATAAATAAAAATCTCATCCCCGGACACCAATTGATCTAAATGTTCAAACACTTTCCCAAAAACATTGTGGTGTCCATTTAATACCGTATTACCAGGTACTCCTAAAAAGGAACTGGTGAAATGCCACCCTACTGCAAACTCATCAGGGGCAGACCATTGAATATAGGTCTTCTCACCTTGAACAATTTCTTTTTGCATTGCATTGATTATGTCCGCGGTAAGGTCAATGGTCGGAATGGAGATCCTGACTGGTATTACGTCATACTCTCTCGTTTTTTGAGGTGTGGCAACTTTTCCATCGGTAATTTCTACATTAACCGGGAGAAATCCTTCTTCCTGGCTATTTTCTTCTTCAATTAGTGTTTTAAAAATTAAGTCACTTTCAATTGGAAGAAAATCATTACCGGACAGCACAGGAGAGGTGTCATTTTTTTCTCCCGGTAAATTCAAAGTTGGCACTGGGGTGGAGTTTACCTTTGAAAATTGTCTTTTTATTTTATAGTATTGATTATTAATCGGGTCTTTAAATATATTAAATACAGAAACGCAAATTAACAACAATCCCAGTATAAAGAGTAGTTTTCCCGATATATCTTTTTTCAAAACAATACCTTATAAAACTAGAACAATTTTTAAATAATTTTTTTCGGAAATATCCAATTATTAGATTATTTACATTATGCTCGCCGGATTAATAGTCAAAAAGGATATTACCAATTTCAAACAATTATAAAATTAGGACTCACCACTGACTTCATTCTTGAGCTCACCCAAGCCTTCAATTTCTATTTCAATCATATCATTCTCTTTTAAGATTCCAACCCCAGCCGGCGTACCTGTCAGAATCAAATCTCCCGGTTCCAGGGTCATAACACTGGATATGAATGCAATTAATCTTTCAATTGGAAATACCATATCCCGAGTAGAGGCCATTTGACGCACCTGCTGATTCACTTTACAAGTTAGTAATGCATCTGAGGGATCAAATTCTGTATCGATATATGGGCCAACAGGACAGAATGTATCAAAACCTTTTCCACGCGACCATTGGCCGTCTAATCTTTGCAAATCTCTCGCAGTCACATCATTGGCAATTGTGTAACCAAAAATGTATTCTTCTGCCAATTCAGGGTCAATCCATCTTCCTCGTTTTCCAATCACAACTCCTAATTCTGCTTCGTGTTCCACTTGCTTTGATTGGGGGGGTAAAATAATTTTTTCATTATTACCGATAAGTGAGCTGGGCGGTTTTAAAAATATCAGAGGAATTTCTGGTACTTCAACCTGGTGTTCAGCTGCATGAGATGCATAATTACGCCCTATACAAATTATCTTGGAGGGTGCTACCGGGGGCAATAATCTCACATCTTGTATTTCAATGTTTGATTCAAATCGCCTGTAGCGATCGAATATATTCCCATCAATTTTTCCAATCATTCCCTCAAAATACCAGCCCCAGTTAATACTTCCCTGCATTTCATACCGTAAAAATTTCATAACTCACCCAACACATTATCTAGTAGTTTTTTGTAAATTTTCATATCCACTGACAGGTTGATGAAAACCCATTCAGGTATTATAATTCAGCGTAATCCGGGCGGATAGCTCAGTTGGTTAGAGCGCATCTCTTACACAGATGAGGTCGCAGGTTCGAGCCCTGTTCTGCCCACTTTTTGTTTAAGTTCAAAATACACCTTGCATTGATTGGGCATATCCCGTTAGTTCAACGAACCCATATCCTGATACTTCTTTTCCTTCGAATATGCCATTTATCTGAACGGCTCCTTCCCAATACCGGAAAAACAAATTCATTTCCTGGTCTTCAATCAGCGGAATGATTTCTAATGCTATATCTAATTTGTCGACCGTTACTTTCCATTTGCCCGGGTAAGTAATCCGGTCAGACGATTGCCAGGTGTTCAATACTTCAATATTAAAATCACTCATTTCTAAATTCTCTGTAATCCCATCACGATATATGACTGTACCACTGGAAAACTGGCTGATTGAACCATCATTTTCGCGAATTTGAAATAGCATGATTTCTGTTTCATTATTTAATTGAATCGAGAACCAATCCCAGCCGATCTGCTCAACTCCCAATGTGCTGGTGCCAAATTCATGATCCATCCAGCTAAATCCATTGACTTCGAATTTCTCATCGTCGATCCGTATCATGCCTGACGTCATCAATCGGGTTTGACTGAAATAGTAGGAAGCATTGCCTGCCTCAGCACCTTTTTGGCTCAAACCCTGGTTTCCGTGCAGGCTGATCCCCTTAATATCAGTCAGCAGGAGATCAATTTCTATCTTTTCATTTTTTGCTTTCATTTGGAAAAGATTGTCCTCTAGCTGAACAACTTCCCAATCTTTTAACCAAATTGAAAACAAAGGGTCGATGGAAGTGCCCGCTAACCCTGCTGCACCCCGTGAGATTTGATCAAACACGTAATGTTGATTACTTGATGTGTCTGTTATGGCAAAATGAGCTAGATAAACCTGATTACTGGTCCATGACGAAGCGCTTGACGCTTCAAATTTACTCGAGATTGCCCTTCTGAAAAAGGTCAATTGATAGCCAAAGTGTCTTCCATCTTCAGTTAATAGATTTCCAGTGTAATACCACCATTCGGTCAGGTATTCAGGATGAGCGCCTAAATCTCCAGGAAAATCAAAGCCTCGCACTTCAATTGCTTTCTTATAATCAGCATTTTCTAAAGATTCCTGATCATCCAAAAATAAGATTTCAGACTCATTTAATTGGACTGGCTCATTGCCTCTGACCAATATAAATATAAGGACAGCAAATAGTATCAGGCAACCAAAATATATAATTTTTTTATTCATCTCGCATAACCATAATGGGCTTTAATTTATTCAATTTTCTTAAAGGGTAAATCGAGGCGGTAAAAGCCGCCAGCATCGCGATGATCACACCTTGAATAATCGTCCAAAAATCCAGGTAAAACTGTATCGTCCATCCGAATGACCGAAGGTTAATGACATAAACCAAAATCAGAGAAATTACAATTCCAGTTGGAATGGCAAAAATACCTGCGAAAAATCCCATAAGTCCCGTCTCCGTTAGAACCAATTGGTTTAATTCCTTTTGTCGGAAACCAATCGCTTTTAACATGCCGAATTCCCGTTTTCGGTCAAGTAAAATGATCAGAGTCGCACTCAAAATACCGATAAATGAAACCAAGGTAGCAATAAACCTTAAGGCATTTGTGATCGCAAATGTTCGATCGAAGACGACCAGAACATCTTCGCGCAAACTTTGGTTGGAACGAATCAGGAGTTCCTGTCCTTTTTGACTTAATCGTGATTTCAACTCTCTCACTGCGATATTAACATCTTTATCTGGAGCTAAATTGATGGATATGGCAGTCACGGCCTGGTTATCCCAAAATTTTTCAAAAACAGAACGTGTCATCATAATATAACCCTGGCTTGATGTATAATCCGAAAAAATTCCAACAATTTTAAAATTTATCTTTCCTGCAGGGGTTTCCAACGCGAGCATTTGATTTACGCCCAGATCAAACCTGTTTGCAAGTGGTTCAGCGATTAATATTTGTCCTGATTCAAGATTTTCCCAAATTTCTTCTATCGGGCTCACAGTTTTGGTGAAAATTCTTTCATATGCGATTTCATCATTCGTGATCACATTGATTTGAAGATCTCCAAAGGAGCTAATTCCATTAATCGTCAGAAGGGTATCAATTTTATCAATATCAGGATAACCAAATACGTTTTTCACGATCTCTTCATCTATAAATGCACTCGATCGATTGGAAAATTGGTTAGGAACTGATATGTAAATATCACCCGCTAAAGTTTCTTGTAACCAGACGGAAACCGTGTACCGGAAACTATTAATCATCATCGCCATACCGATGGTCACAGATACAGCCACCATCAAAGAAGAAACTGCTACTGCGGTTCTGCTCAGCGATCGATACAATTCCCTTGCAGCCATTCCAGGTATTAATCCAAAATATTTTTTAAGCTTTCTGGATAGACCTGGAAGAATGAAAAATAACCCAAGCGCAGCAAAAATGGAGAAACCGATCACCACCAGTAGTGTTGCGCCAAAAGCCCACCATAAATTTTGAAAATAGGGGGAAAACAATAAATAATAACTAACAATAAACAAAATAATTGCAAGAATAGCTAAGTAAAGGAGATTCCTTTTTACTTTTTCCTCATAACCCGATCGGATTTTTGCTGTGCGCGGCGTAACTTGCGTTGCTTCTAGAGCTGGTGGAATTGAAACGAAGACAGTCGCAAAAATACCCAGCAAAGTGCCTTTAATTACACTCGCAACCGGGATTGATACACTTTTCACGGTGGTTACATAATATAAATCATTGATGGTTTGTAAAATTAAGTTGACTGTTTCACTTCCAAGAAATATTCCAACCAGCACACCCAGAAAAGTACCAATAATTCCAATCACCAATGCTTCAAATATGATCATAAAGAATATTTCTGAACGATAAAAGCCGAGACTGCGATACAACCCGATTAATTCTCTTCTTTGGATGACAGAAAATGTCATAGTGTTATAGATCAGAAATCCACCCACGACCAGTGCCAATAAACTGAGTGCAGTCAGGTTGAGTTGAAATGCAGCCACCATGTTATTTAATTGTGTATTTTGTTCGCTGGTTGCACGGATGACCAACCCTGGCAGCAACTTATTCTTGATGACTTTTTCCTGGTTTGGATCATCGATAATCAATTCAATCCTGTCCAAATAACCGATTTTATTAAATGCTGTTTGAGCAGTTGAAATATCAGCAATGATCAAACCTTTGAGAGATTCTTTTACAATTGGCTCCTCTGAAGCTATCAATCCGACAATTTTTATTTTTCCGGGTTTTCCTTCAAAAACATAATTAATTTCATCCCCTAAAGAGAGGTTATACTCTTCCGCCAGATCCTTTGCAATAATCCCACTATTCGGTTCTGAAATGATTGCAACTAACTGGCTTAATTGATTATCACCACTGCCGTAATATTGTCGGAAAGGAAAATCCAGGAGTGGATCAATCCCTAGAATTAAAATAGCCTGTTGATCAAACTCTATAACATTCACAAACCCTTCAATAATTGGTGAGGCTTCTTTGAAAACACTCGTTCGCATCATCTCAGCAAAAAATGCTTCGGGAATGCCTGAGCCAGAAGCCAGTATCTGATGGGTAGCTTTCCCGGTAATACTTTGGGAACTGAGTGAAATTGCTTTCTTAGAACTCTCATTGGCGTAATCGATAGCAATCACAACTGCAACGCCTAGAAGAATACCAATAATTAATAAAATCGTTTGCCATCCTTGCCGAATGAGATGACGTACACTAAATTTTAACAACAAAGGGACAGATTTCATCTCATTCCGGTTTTTTACATTCGATAATTTTTCCATCAATGATTGAAAAAACTTGATCGGCAAATTTGGCTGCTTCCCGACTATGAGTTACCAGGATCATATTTTTTTGATTTTCCTTAACCAATTTCGAGAGTAATCTCATTACCATTTTTCCGTTTTTGTCATCGAGATTACCGGTTGGTTCATCTGCAAGAATCAAATCCGGTAAGTGCACGATAGCTCTTGCGATGGCAACTCGCTGTTGTTCACCGCCAGATAATTTGTCAGGAAAATCATTTCTACGGTCAAACATACCAACTTCTGTAAGCAAATGTTCTGCCCGCAGTAAATCATCTTTCGAAACCAGGTTTTTTAATTCCAGAGGTAAAATCACGTTCTCCCAAACGGTCAGTGAAGGTAGTAAATTGAAAAATTGAAAAATAAAACCAATATTATTTCTTCGTATTTCCGTTAAGTATCTCTCCGAGGACGAAGATATGCTATGTCCATTAAACTGAATGGACCCAGAAGATACAGAATCAATACCACTAATCAAGTTAAGCAGAGTACTTTTGCCACTGCCACTTTTTCCCAATATTGCAATAATCTGCCCACTATCAAATGAAATGGAGATTTGATCTAATACTTTCCGCTGATTATTTGCACCATCAATGTATATTTTTGATACATTTTCTAATTTTAAAAATTTATTTTCCATAATCCTCTATGATCAGGATTCTAATCCCTTTCCAGTTCTTTCTCCTATTCCATGTACAACATTTTACAAATTTTATACAACCATATCCAGGTGGATCTCAACAACTTTCAAAACTCAATTTCTGTTTTCGCACTTTTCCTTTTTTGCGTTTTTTCTAAATTAACTCGTTGAACTCCCCTTCCACTCCTATGATAACCTTGTTATAATGAAAGTACCTGGGGATGATAGGCTTCGACGGGAGAGGCTGGTCCCAGATTGCGAGCCGAGAGGTACCGACCTCGAAAAATCAGTACAAAAAAACAAGTGCCAATCGCACAAACACGTACGCTGCTATGCCTCTCGCTGCCTAGTGAGAGACTAGTAGCCGAATGGTTCTTTTAGAACCACGTCTATCTACCCCGCTTCCTGACCGGTGGAAGAATAGGCGACACAAAGTCAGGATGCCATATTTCAATCTGCGGGAGATATGAAAGAGGACTTTCGGGTCTGAGCAGATAGCGCATCATCAGTTTTGTTAGTTGTCTGAGATTGCCGCAAATGGATGAACTAACTACGCTCGTAGATATCTGCTGATCTATTCTTTCGGACGCGGGTTCGATTCCCGCCATCTCCACTCATGGAATTTAGTATCCAGCGTGAAAGGCTTAATTTTTCAAACAGATTAAGCCTTTTAAGTATGCACCTTCGGGAAAGTTAAGACTGACCGGATGATCAGGTCCCTGATACAATTTTTGAAGTATTGTGGCATAAGCACCAGCATCCAGAGCTGCATCCGATACAATTTTTTGAAATAGACCCTCTTGAATACCACCAGAACATGAAAAGGTAACCAAAATTCCTCCCGGATTCAGCAATTTAAAACCTAATAAATTGATGTCCTTATAGGCTCTGGCTGCTTTGTTGACATGTGCAACAGTTGGAGCGAATTTTGGAGGATCGAGAATCACGACATCAAATTTTTGATTTTGGTCGCGCATCTTTCTCAAAACCTGGAAAGCATCACCTTCTAGCCATTCATGTTCTCGGTCCGGGAATCCATTCAATATATGATTTCTCTCAGCTAGAGCCAGGGCTTCATGGCTGCTATCCAATGAAACAACTCTCCTGGCATTGTTGCCAACTGCATAAATGCTAAAACCACCAGTGAACGAGAAAACATTCAGAACGTCTTTATTTTTACAATAATCGGCCACAATCCGGCGATTGATTCTCTGATCAATATAGAAACCGGTTTTTTGACTATTTTGAAGATCTACAATAAATTTGTGTCCGCCTTCATTGATTATGATTTCCGAAGGTATTTCTCCGCTAATCTTTCCTGTCCTTTCCTTTAAGCCTTCCATTTTTCGCACATCCAGATCCGAACGTTCATAAATTTTATGGAGTTTGGTAACATTCCTCAGTGCCTCAATTAATATCTCCCGGTTAAACTCTGATCCACTGGATAATATCTGAATAACCAGGACATCATTATATTGATCAACGATCAATCCGGGAATTTGATCGGATTCTGCATGAATCAATCTCCAGGCAGAATCATTATATTTTTCCATTAAATAGGATCTGCGTTTAATGGCTCTATCAATTCTTTTTTCAAAAAATTCCTGGTTTATATCCTCGTGCCCAAACGTCCACATTCTTACACGAATTTGAGAATAGGGACTGAACGCTCCAATTCCCAGTAAATTATTTTTTGAATCAAATACCTGTACCGAAGATCCATTTTCGGGATCACCGCTAACTGTCGCAATCGCTCCTGAAAATATCCAGGGGTGATGGCGCAAAACTGCTTTTTCTTTACCTGATTTCAGAATAATTTTATTCATACAATATTGGCCATTTTGACAAACTCTTCTTCGTTGAGAATCTTTATCCCCAGTTCTTTTGCTTTGTCAAATTTTGAACCTGGACTATCTCCAACCAACAGAAAATCAGTGTTTTTGCTGACACTACTTGAATTTTTTCCACCCAACGACGCAATTACTTCTTTAATTTCTGTTCGAGAAAACCGCTCCAACGCGCCGGATACTACAAAAACCTTACCCTCCAACGGTAAGTCTCCTCCCAATGGTGTCTCCCGACTTTCAACCTGTGGCCATACCCCCACATTTTTCAGTTTTACTAAAATGTTTTTATTTCTCTCATTCGCAAACCAATCGACAATCTGTGAGGCGATATTCGGGCCAATGCCTTCAATTTGCAATAATTCATCCAAGGTTGCCTCCGATAGTTGGTCCAAATTATTATATTTTTTCACCAGTTCGGCAGCCATAACTTCTCCAACCCCATGAATTCCCAAAGCAGTAATCAATCTATTCAAAGGCTTTTGCTTCGAATTTTCAATTGCCTCCAATACATTTTCTGCTTTTTTCTTTCCAAATCCTTCAAGGTTAATCAGGTCATCCATTTTTAATAGATAAATATCAGCAACGTCTCCCAACAATTTTTCATCAACCAATTGTTCAACAATCTTGATACCCATCCCAACAATATCCATTGCGGATCTGGAGACAAAATATTCAAGGTTTCGAATTAACTGTGCAGGACAGGCTGCATTCATACAATACCACGCCACCTCACCAATTGGTTGTTCCACAGGGCCACCACAAGCTGGGCAAGTATCCGGGATTGTGAAAGGCACTTCACTTCCATCCCGAGCATCAACGACCGGTCCGATAACATACGGAATGACATCACCAGCTCGTTTAATAAAAACTTTGTCACCGATACGAATATCTTTTTCATAGATATAGTCAAAATTATGTAAGGTGGCTTGCCTTACGATTACACCCCCAATTTCAACCGGTTCAAGAATAGCATAGGGAGTTAATACACCTGTGCGCCCAACATTCACTCCTATGTCCTGGAGATCGGTCACCTCTTCCCGGGCTGGAAATTTCAATGCAATTGACCCTCTGGGATCCTTTCCGACAAACCCTAAACTTTTATCCAGCTCGAGATCGTTTATCTTGATGACAATCCCATCAACTTCAAAATCTAATTGATCTCGCCGCGTTTGCCAAACTTCAGAAATCTCTAACACTTCTTCCATATTTTTACATAATGCAGAATATTCAGAAACTGAAAATCCCAATAATTTTAAATATTCCAAAACTTCCCACTGGGTTTCCGGAATGTTGCCACTGCTCGTTAATATGTTATACGCATACAATCGTAATGGTCTTTTGGCTGTTATTGTTGGATCTAATTGCCGCAATGAACCTGCTGCGGTGTTTCTGGGATTTAGATAAGCTTTATCACCGTTTTCAATGATTTTCTTGTTGAGCATTTCAAAGTCAGAAAGCGATATCAGAACTTCTCCACGCACAACCAGGTAATCAGGGACAAATATCTTTCTATCACCAACTGGGATTTTCAGTGGGATAGACCGAATCGTACGAATATTATTAGTGATATCTTCTCCAACCACGCCATTTCCGCGGGTGGCACCTTTCACAAACAATCCATTCTGGTAATGAAGAACAACAGTCAACCCATCAAATTTTGGTTCAACGACATACTGGGCACGTGCTACGTCAGGGTTAATTTTGATTAATCGATCTCGCCAGGCTACCAGATCATCAGTGCTAAATGCATTCGCCAGGCTTAATACAGGAACAGGATGTTCAACTTTTTCAAATTTTGAAGAGGGAATTGTCCCGGCTCTCTGGGTTGGCGAATCGGATGTGATCCATTCAGGATGAATAGCTTCAATATCCCTTAACTTAAGAAGCAATTTATCAAATTGCGCATCACTGATGATTGGTTTATCCAGAACATGATAACGGTAGTTATGAAAATTTATTTCGTTCTTCAATTTTTCATAATTCTCAACAAGGTCTTCCTCACTCATAATCCACTCCGTTTTTAGACTTCATTACATTTTTATTGATAGATATTACTATCTTAATGAATTTTTTTTGATAAAATAATTCTAGTATAAAACAATCTTGCTATTTCTTTTCCTATTCGTTTGATTTTCCAAATAAATCGTGGAGGTACTCATGAAAATCATTGCATATCTAGCTTCAGGTATTTTGATATTATTTGGAGTTCTGTTTATTCTAAGTGCGTTCAGCCCACAAGGACAGGTAGGTAATTTGTTGGTCGGTGCAATTCTTTGTCTGATTGCATTTGGGATAATTTTCTTCGTAACCAAAAAAAAGAAAGTGGATTCCACTACAACCAACGTCACGCTGAATGTCGATCTTCCGGGGAATGTAAACCTTGAATCTCTGAAATGCCAACAATGTGGAGGGATATTGACAAAGGATTCAATTTCTTTGGTGAATGGAGCACCAATGGTTTCCTGCCCCTATTGCAATACCACCTATCAATTAACCGAAGAACCGAAATGGTAACCTTCAAGATTAATGGAGATTAATATGATTAGAAAATTAAAATTATTTAGTGTTTTATTAATTTTGTTGATGTTAGCAGGTAATTCAGGCGTTGTCCATGCACAGGACTATTTTTTTGCAGTCGAAAAACAGACAATGGATGTCTTCGTAAATGAAGATGGTTCTTTGTCGATTGAGTATTATTTCGATTTGGTAAATCAACCTGGAGCGTCTCCAATCGATATAATTGATATTGGACTTCCAAATAATAATTATGTACTAAACAGTATCACAGCCGATTTAAATGGGTCTCCCTTAACAAATATTGAAAAGTCTGACTATATTGATATTGGCATCATGATTGATCTTGAATCTCAGGCTATTCAACCAGGAAAAAGCGGAACGCTGCATGTGTTTGTAGAAACCATCAATAAATCTTTGTATCCATCCGAGGTTGAAGCGGATGAGGATTATGCCAGTTTTGAAATCTCACCAACCTGGTTTGGTTCCCAATATGTCACCGGAAATACTGATTTAACAGTAACGCTGTATCTACCGATAGGATTGACAGAAGATGAACCTCGTTACCACACACCAACTTACTGGCCCGGGGAGCCTACCCCGGTAAGTGGATTTGATAACATGGGTGGTATTTACTATCAATGGAATAGCCCAAACGCCAATGCTTATACCCAGTATACGTTTGGTGCCAGTTTTCCTGCCAGAGTAGTACCAGAATCACAGATTGTTAAAGCACCAGCCATAACCTTTGATTCCGATGCGATTTGCTCAGGCTTGGTTTGTCTGGGTATATTTGGGTTTTTTGCCTTGACTATTTATTCTGCAACCATTGGAGCAAAAAAGCGTAAGCTCAAATACCTCCCCCCGAAGATTTCTGTTGAAGGACATGGCATCAAAAGAGGTTTAACGGCCGTCGAAGCTGCGATTTTGATGGAACAACCCATGGATAAAGTGTTTATGATGATCTTATTCTCAGTCCTAAAAAAGGGAGCAGCTGAAGTTATTAATAAAGACCCATTAAAAATTAAAGTTAATGAACCGAAACCTGAAGGCTTACAACCTTACGAGGTCGAATTTTTGAATGCAATGCAAAAAGATAATAAAGAAACTAAAACTGATTTACAAACGATGACCATAAACCTGGTTAACACTGTCTCCAAAAAAATGAAAGGTTTTAGCCGAAAAGAATCGATTGCTTTTTATAAAGATATCATGGAGAAAGCCTGGAACCAGGTCGAAACGGCTCAGACACCAGAAGTAAAATCTGAAAAATTTGACGAAAATATCGATTGGACCATGTTGGATAAAAATTTCGACGATCGAACCAGGGATACGTTTGGCTCAGGTCCTGTCTTCATTCCAACCTGGTGGTGGCGTTATGATCCAATGGTAAGACCTACAACCTCAGGCACGCCAGGCTTTGGAAAGGTAAGTGCTTCACCAATGCCAGTAGGATCAGGGAAAACATCCATAAATCTTCCAACTTTACCTGGCGCAAATTTTGCAGCGTCCATTACGAATGGTGTCCAGAATTTTGCTTCAGGGGTTGTGGGAAATGTAACCAACTTCACCAGTGGAATAACGAACAAAACCAATCCCATTCCAAAATCTTCTTCTTCCGGAAGGTCCTCTAGAGGCGGCGGCGGGGGCAGTTCCTGCGCCTGTGCCTGTGCTTGTGCGGGTTGTGCCTGTGCTTGTGCAGGAGGCGGCCGTTAATGGCTTTTACTTTTTGGCCAATAACCCGGGAGAGGAAAATTCCCAAATTACCTGTTTCAGGTATTTATCATTTTGAACAGCAAAAAGAGCACAGCAAAAATCGCATCCACTTGCGCGTTGAGAATGATGGCAATGGATTATTATTGGTGAATGCATCCCGGGCTTATCATCTCAATCCCAGCGCGACCGCAATGGCCTATTGGCATTTATCAGAACATTCAGAACAACAGATCATCAATTCCTTGGCAAAATATTTTGATATTGGCAATGATCAATTAATTCTTGACGCCAAACCTTTTTTGGCTCAGATGGAAGTTATCACAGATCCAGATGAAGGTTGCCCATTGTGTGAGTTGGATTTGGATATGGATCTTCCATTCTCCCATACACCCAGTGCACCTTACCGTATGGATATTGCGATAACATATCAATGCAATAATGACTGTACCCATTGTTATAATGCCCGGTCACGCCAGTTTCCATCTTTAACCAAACACGAATGGTTTAAAGTTATCGATAAAATTTGGGAATTAAGCATTCCACATATCGTGTTTACTGGAGGTGAGCCAACATTGTGTGATGATCTGCCAGACCTTATTCGATATGCAGAAAACAAGGGAATCATTACCGGAATCAACACCAATGGTCGTAGATTGGCAGATAACAACTTTCTTTCACAATTGGTCTCTTCAGGTCTGGATCACATTCAAATTACGCTTGAATCCTCAAATCCTCAAATCCATGATGAAATGGTTAATTTTCCAGGTGCCTGGGCTGAAACGATTAGTGGTATAAAAAATGTTCTGCAAAATAAAATTTATATGATGACAAACACCACCATGTTAAAAACTAACTTTGCAGAAATTCCCCAGACTTTGGATTTCTTAGCAGAATTGGGTGTTCCCACAGTCGGGTTAAATGCTTTGATTTACTCCGGCAAAGGCAAAGATGTTGGGACCGGGTTATCTGAAACCCAATTAGCTCCTTTATTGGAAATTGCCAAAGAAAAAACATCCAAAAATAACCAGAAATTAATCTGGTATACACCTACACATTATTGCCGTTTTAACCCAATCACCCATGATTTAGGCGTAAAGGGTTGCACTGCAGCTTTATATAACATGTGTATTGAGCCAAATGGAGATGTTCTGCCCTGTCAATCCTATTACCATCCCCTGGGAAATATTCTTTCAAATACCTGGCATTCAATCTGGAATCATGATTTGTCAGTGCAATTGCGAGAAAGAAAAAATCTTCCTCAAAAATGTAATCAATGCGAGCTTGTTCAGGAATGTGGTGGGGGCTGCCCCTTATCACAATCCGCAATTTAAACCTTGTTTTTCCTAATCCATGGAGGAAATTATGTCAAATTTGATCCAACAAATTAAATCAATTTTTTTCGACAAAGCTCAGGTTCTTCCACCTGGACTCTACGATTATCAAGCTCCGAAGGATAGTGACTATCAATATCGACTTCACTTGAGAATTGATCCGGATGGAGAAGGAATGCTTATTATCAATGCCAGTACTGTCATCCATCTCAATCAAACTGCGACAGAATATGCTTATCATTTAATAAAACAAACCCCCCAGCCAGAAGTACTTGAATCGATTACCAAACGCTATCAAATTTCGTATTCGGATGTAACAAAGGATTATGATAATTTTATGACGCGTTTGGAAACCTTAATTCACACTCCCGATCTCGATCCAGTAACATATTTAGATTTTGAACGAACCACCCCTTATAAAGACTTTCCGGTTGCACCATACCGGTTAGATTGTGCATTAACTTATCAATTAAGCGGGCAAGATGAAACTGGCTTATCTCCGAAAGAGCGGGTATTACGAGAATTAACACTCGCAGAATGGACCCAAATACTTCAGAAAGCCTGGCAAGCCGGTATTCCACATGTAATTTTTACAGGTGGAGAACCGACCTTAAGACCAGACTTATTTGAACTCATCATTGCTGCTGAGAATCTTGGCATGGTGACAGGTTTATCTACGGATGGCTTACGGCTGGCTGAAAGTGAATATCTTGAAAACTTATTAAACTCAGGTCTGGATCATTTATTGGTAACTTTTGAACCAGACAACGAGCGCTCCTGGGAGGCACTTAGGAAAATTATTCCAGAAGATATTCATACCACGGTCCATCTGACCATCGAAAAGCCCAATGAAGATGAATATTTAAAAATACTGGAAGAGTTTAGAAAAATTGAAGTAGATAATATTTCTTTAAGTTTCAAAGAACCGGAATTGGAAAATCTTGTTTCCAATTTACGAAATAAAGCTGCTGAATTTGGTTTTAATTTGGATTGGGATTTACCTGTCCCATATTCTCATTTCAATCCGGTCTCATCAGAAATAGAGACTGAAGGATCCATTCCAAGTGGTGCTGCAAAAGCCTGGTTGTACCTTGAACCGGATGGTGACACCCTGCCCACTCAAGGGACTAACAAAATCCTTGGAAATTTCCTGCAGGATTCCTGGGACAGCATTTGGAATAAAGCACGGGAATTGAACAATGAATAATGAATGATTATGAATTTTGGTCATTACGTTATCAACAACAAGCTTCCTGGTCCAAACCAACGAGAGATTACATCCTTAAACAAATTTCACTACCTGATCATTCCAATATTCTGGAGGTCGGTTGTGGCTCTTTGGCCGTCTTAAACGAATTTTCCAGTATGGAACATCACACGTATGGATTGGATATTGATTTACAAATTTTAAAATTTGTTAACAACCAGGCAGCAAAACCAAAAATCTTGAATGCGGATGGAATGCAGATACCTTTCCAGAACGAGAAATTTGCGCTTACCTATTGTCATTATTTGTTACTCTGGATATCAGATCCGATTATATTGCTAAAGGAAATGGCAAGAGTTACGCGAAAGAATGGTTGGTTATGCTGTTTTGCTGAACCGGATTACCTTGCCAGGATTGATTTTCCTGCACCTACGGACCAATTAGGAAAGATGCAAAATAAATCGTTGGCACAACAGGGAGTAAACCTATCCTGCGGCCGTGCGATCACAAGTTGGTTAGAAGAAGTAAACTTGTCCAATATTTCCTGGGGAATCATGGGATCCCACCAAAAATTAGGAAATAACAGTGACCTCGATTCGGAGTGGGAAACAACCCGTCGTGATTTGGAAAAAATAACCTCAGAAAAAGAAATTCGGAAATATCGAGATTTTGAGCCCATCTCCTTATCAAAACCAGGCAGAATTCAGTTTATTCCTACTTTTTATGCCTATGCGCAAAAATTATAATCAAATCTACTTCAAAAAAAACCAAAAAGGTTGTCAAATCAAATAACTAAAGCTATAATAAACGCCATCGGGGCATGGCGCAGTCCGGCTAGCGTGCTTGCATGGGGTGCAAGAGGTCGAGAGTTCAAATCTCTCTGCCCCGACAATAAAAACCACTCAAAGTGGTTTTTTTGTTTCTACAAATTCAGTAAATAACCATCCATAGTTGATATAATCGTCTTATGAAGTATCAAAAACCAACACGCCGCGATTTTCTCAAATTGTCTGCTATCACCCTGGGAGCAGTCACTACTCAGGCTTTTCGACCATTTTTTGGCTTTGAAAGCGAGCAAAAAAGTAATTTAATGGCGCGCGTTGCCAGAGATTCTATAAGCATCCATTCACAACCAAATGATGAGAGCACCATTTTGTATCAACGTTACCGCGATGAAATTATCAACGTATATGGAGAGGTGATTTCCGAATTTGGTCCAGGCTACAACCCTCTCTGGTATCGTGTCTGGGGGGGATATATTCACAGCGGTTACTTGCAAAGAGTAGAAATTAATTACAACACCATTCACGCAAAAATCCCTGAAGAAGGAGTTTTGGGAGAAATTACGGTTCCTATGACCCAAACAATGCGGGATCGATCCTTTCTGGGTTGGGAGCCGGTTTACAGGTTATATTATCAATCTACTCATTGGGTAATGGATCTCGACGAAGGTCCGGATAAAGAGCCCTGGTATCGCTTAAAAGACGAATTGTTAAATGTCGACTATCATGTACCAGCCAGCCATGTAAGAATTATCAACCCGGATGAGCTCACACCCCTCTCACCAGATGTGGCACCACACTTGAAGCGGGTGGAGGTTTCAGTAGCTTACCAGACTCTCAAAGCTTTTGAAGGGGACAAGATCGTATTTGAAACCACAATCTCATCGGGGGTGCCTATGCGCAACCCGGATCCGACGTTAATTCCCACTGACACCCCCAAGGGAACATTTTACGTCCAATCCAAATTACCTTCGAAGCACATGGGCGATGGAAATCTAACCTCTGACATTTATGCGTATGAACTCCCGGGTGTTCCGTGGACATCTTTCTTCGAGCCGGTTACCGGGATTGCATTTCATGGCACTTATTGGCATCACAATTTTGGAATTCGCATGAGCCGGGGTTGTATTAATATGAAAACTGAGGAAGCAAAATGGCTTTTCAGATGGTGCACGCCTGTAAATAACGGTGACAAAATCGAAGCACGTGGGCTGGGAACAAAAGTGATCGTCACTTAGTTTACAAAATGGTAAAAAACCTGGTTTCCCAGCAATCTTCCATTCTTCGATAATCGAATAATCTCTTGCTGATAAATTTCAATTAAATGGTTTTCTTCCAAATATTTTATTTCCTTCGCAAATACTTCCAGCGGAGATACCTGAAAACGATGGGTAAATTCGTGAATCGATACTCCTTCCGACACCAATCTCAATCCCAGCATCATGGTCTCCTGCATGGCAGTAAACTTGTCATTTTCAATTTCAGATTTTACAACCGGACTTTTAGAAAAGTAATCAATATCCGCATTCTTAATCAAATTAATATATTCTGAAATGACCCTGACATTTTCATAGCGCATGTCGTCAACATATCCATGAGCTCCAGCACCCAGCCCTAAATAGGGTTGATTACGCCAATACTGTAAATTATGCTGACAGCGATAATCTATATTTTTATCGGACAGGAAATAATTTGAGATTTCATAACATTCAAAACCATCTGCAACCAGTAACCTGTCGGCTAATTCATACATCTCAGCAGCCAGATCAGGATCAGGATTTTCAACCAGACCCTTTCCTACCCAGTCATGTAATGCTGTTCCTTCTTCAATCCCCAAGGCGTATAGAGAGAAATGCTGAGTTGTTAACCGTAAACCGTCCTCAAGCGTTTTTTTCCATTCATCCAGGCTTTGTCCCGGTAGCCCATAGATCAAATCCAGATTGATGTTTGTAAATCCGGCTTGTTTTGCCCAATGGATGGCCTGTATGGATTGATAATGATCGTGTATTCTCCCCATCAAAGCAAGGTGAGTTGGATTGGAAGTTTGTAGGCCGAAACTGATCCGATTGAATCCCTTTTCGATTAGGCTTTTTAAATATTCCAAAGTTACTGTTCCTGGATTCGCTTCCAGGCTGATCTCAGCATCCGATAAAATATCAAAATTCTTCGATAGTTCATCCATCAAGAATCGAAAAAGATCGCCTTCGATTAATGAAGGTGTACCTCCGCCAAAAAAAATGGATTTTACCGGCAAACCATATGAGAATTTATTGCCATAATAAGAAATTTCTTTCCCGAGTTGATAGACATAAGCCGGAATGAGATGATTCAAGCCTGAATATGTGTTAAAATCACAATACGAACATCTTTTTTGACAAAATGGAATATGTAAATACACGCTGTGTGCGACATTCATTGCCACAGGATATCATAAACATGAAAATCAATCCATAATTTAGAATTTTTAATTGAATTCTTGCTGTGTTATAATGCGAAATTGAATTTGTATTTGACATCTAATAGGAATAAAAATGACAACAAATAATAATCAAGATCAATCATCCACCTGTCCAGTTTGTGGTTCCCGACTTAGCCCAAATGCAACCAGATGTCTGGTGTGTGGATCCTCAATTTCAAAGTCTACCGAAAAATCTTCCAAGAAAACGGAAATTAAAGGCCCCAAAGTTCCATCAATAACTATTGCGTGGCCGCTCGTCATCGCATTGGTGATATTATTTCTAGCTATCGGTGCTGGGGCTGTTTATGCGGTTATGAATCAAACAGGCATGGTTGTGGAACCCTCAGCTACTCCAACAGTCACCATAACTGCTACGATTACCATAACACCTACGTTGACATTGACGCCTACCATTGAACCAACAATGACTCCCTTACCCGACCTGGAATATGTAGTTCAATCCAACGATTCCTGTCTTGATATTGCTTTCCTGTTCAATGTCTCTGTCAATAGTATCGTTGTCAGAAATAATCTATCCGCGAGTTGCGATAATCTTGTCATAGGGCAAACACTGATGATCCCTCAACCGACTCCTACCCCCTCACCACAACCAACGGCGACATTGAGTGAAGTCGACTCAACGCTTGCAGCTTGCACCACTGCATCCTATACGGTTGGGGCGGGAGATACGCTGAGTACCATAGCACGGAATTACAACGTGGAAATGGATGCCATCAGAGAATGGAATGGCATGACCTCAGATATTGTTTATGAAGGTCAACCATTAGTAATTCCTTTATGTGAAAGGCTGCCAACGGCAGGTCCCACACCAACCGCCACTAATCCTCCTCCCTATCAAGCACCCAGTTTGCTTTTACCAGCTGATGGCGCGCCGTTTACCGCTGCCAATGACACAATCGCACTCCAATGGTCTTCTGTGGGAACATTACGATCCGATGAGTACTACGCTGTTACTGTGGAAGACGTTACCGAAGGAGAAGGTCGCCGTTTGGTCGACTATGTTACCGACACAAAATTTATTGTGCCAACGAATTTCCGTCCTAATAGCAACGTCCCTCATGTTTTGCGTTGGACAGTCATGGTTGTTCGCCAAACAGGAAGCAGTGCAGATGGACAGGCAATTTATCAGCCTGGCGGTAACGTTAGTAACCCCAGAACATTCATTTGGTGGGCGAACGTAGCTTCCACTCCCTCACCATAAACAAAAATCGTATCATATCAATAATTTGGGGAATTATGTTTTTTTGAAATGATACCTAAAACCTTATTAAATATAAAAGAGCCTTGATATTTCAGGCTCTTTTGAATGCTAGCAAAAATTTATGAATTTTTCTCTTCAAGGTATTTTGTCGCTTGAATAGCTGCTGCTGCACCCCAACCAGCAGATGAGACGACCTGTTTGAACGTGGGATCCATAACCTCGCCGGCAGCGTAAATACCGGGAATTTCCGTTTGCATTTTTGAGTCAACTTTCAGATACCCACTTCCATCCATTTCCAATTGACCTTTGAATAAATCCGTATTTGGTGTGTGTCCAATAAACACGAAAACACCATCTGTTGGAAACGTTATTTCTTCACCGGATTTTACGTTTTTGATAATCACACTTTCCACGGCAGTATTCCCATTAATTTTTTCCACCACTGAGTCCCAAATAAATCGAATTTTTGGATTGCTGAATGCCCGGGTTTGCAGGATTTTTCCGGCTCTCAATTCATTTCGCCGGTGAACAATCGTTACCGTTTTGGCGAAACGGGTTAGGAAAACCCCTTCCTCCAGCGCAGAATCACCACCGCCTACCACCACAATATCTTTGTCTTTAAAAAACCAACCATCACATGTTCCACAATAAGAAACACCTTTTCCGGTCAATTCTATTTCTCCAGGGACGCCTAAATGGTTAGGGCTAGCCCCGGTGCTGATGATAACTGTTTCTGCTTTGTATTCACTACCATATGTTTTCACAACATAGGGAGATACCGAGAAATTTACTTCGGTTACAGTGTCAAATTCAAATCTGGCCCCAAATCGCTCAGCCTGTTTCTGAAACAACTCTCCTAATTCGGCACCACCGACACCGTCTGGAAATCCTGGGTAATTTTCAATCGTATGGGTCAGGGAAGCTTGTCCACCCAAAGACATGCCTGTGAGGACAAGTGGTTCTAATTCCGCTCTGGCTGCGTACAGAGCAGCAGACAAACCGGCAGGACCAGCCCCAATAATTATCATTTTTTCAATTTTTTTTCCTTCATTTTCAGAAGGTATTACTTTATTTAAAATTAATTCCATTTTTTCTCCTGAAGCTTATTATATTATTGATGCTTAACATTGAAATTAGTTGCAATTATGATTGAATTGATGCATCTGTAATTTCAAGGCCTTTATCGATAATGCTAAATCCTTCCCGCAATTGTTCTTCAGTAATAATTAATGGGGGAATAATGAGTATCTTGTGCCAATGAATATGAATATATAATCCCTGATCTAAACAGAAGTTTCTAAATTTAAGCATCACCTGATTATTTTGATTAAACGGTGATAAAGGCTCTTTCGTATCTCTATTTTTCACAAGTTCTAGAACACCAAATAATCCTATGGACCGTACTTCTCCCACAGAAGGATGTTTTTCATACATCTCCTGCAACAAGGATTTCAATAATTTTCCTTTATCGCGCGCTTTTTCAACCAGCTTATCTTCTTTCATAACATTTATCACAGAAAAGGCTGCTGTCAGGGAGACAGCATGACCATTGTATGTCAATCCACCCTGATAAATTTTGTCGTTGAATGCCTGGGCAATTTCTTTGCGCATGGCGATAGCGCCAAGAGGAGCATAACCTGATGATAGTCCCTTAGCCATGGTTACGATGTCTGGCACAATATTCCAATGATTAAAGGCAAACCATTCTCCAGTTCGCCCAAACCCACTCATGACCTCATCACAGATCATCACAATATGATGCTTGTCACACAATTCTCTGACGCCCTGGATATAACCATCAGGAGGAATGATGACTCCATTTGTGCCGGTAACCGTTTCTATCATGATGGCTGCAATCGTTTCAGGACCTTCATACATAACCACTTCTTCCAGGTGCTTAACGTAATCTCTGGCAAAATCTGCTTCTGAAATATCGGGGTTGTGTTGATGAAAAGTAGACCTGTATCGATAGGGATCCAAAAAATGAACCACTCCCATCATTACCGAAGGTTCCCAGGTTAATCTCCTCGGGTCACCGGTCAAGGCGACTGCCCCATACGTAGACCCATGATATGACCTGTAGCGAGTCAGGATTTTAAACTTACCCGTATAGGATCGGGCTAATTTTATTGCATTCTCATTTGCATCCGATCCACCTAAGGTATACAAAAAGTGGTCTAATTCCTCTGGCAAAATGCTTTTTAATGCTTTTCCCAATAGAGCCCTTGGCTTGGTAGCCATTCTAGGGCCAGCAAATGGTAAATCATACAATTGTTTCACCATTGATTTAATGACCCGCTCGTCTTCATGTCCAATATTCACACACATCACCATGGAATTGAAATCTAAATATTTCTTCCCAAAGATATCCCAGAAATACACCCCTTTTGCATTATTGACAGCAATCGGATCAACTTTTGCCTGAGCAGACCATGTCCAAAAATTTGTTTGTACGCACAGATCGTAAATTTCATTATCAGATAATTCAGCAGAAATTACTTCATCAGCTCTCGGGTTTCTCATACCTCTCCTCGATACGAAATATTTTTGTATCTTAATCCTATCATATCGTCCTAATTATGCATCAGAAAACCGTTAACATTTTGATTGGCGCGCTATGTTATAATTTTTGAAATTTAAATAATTGTTATGATGAACCATAAACACACAGACCTCAAACCCATGGATCCAAGAGTCATAAAAGGAATTCAATTATTTAATCAAAAAAGGTTTTTTGATGCTCATGAAGAATTAGAGCTAGCCTGGCGAGACGAGACGCAACCCATTCGGGATTTATTTAGAGGGATATTACAAATTGGGGTTGCTTATTACCATATTCAACACCGGAATTTCATTGGCGCTCAAAAAATGTTTATCCGGGCCGAAAAATGGCTATTGCCCTATTCGGGTTTTTGTTTGGGAATTAACATTGAAAAACTGAAGAAAGATACAAACAAAATATCCAGAATGTTGAATAACGGGGAATTAAATGAAATCAATACAACGGATGGATCCATTTTCCCCGTTATAGAAACAAAATATTAAGGTTCTTGAATAATGAATAATAATTCTCTCAATTTAGAAGGTAAGATTGCACTGGTGACCGGTTCCGGAAGAGGAATTGGTAAAGCAATTGCAATTAAATTGGCTCAATCAGGTGCAGATTTAATCGTCAATTACAGCCGAAACCGTGAGCAAGCCGAGGAAACCTCGAGGATTATTCGTCAACTGGGGAAGAAGGCTCAGGTCATTAAAGCAAATATCTCCAAAGAAGAGGATATTAATACGTTGTTTCAGACAATTTCTTCTGAATATGGAAAACTGAATATTCTTATTAATAATGCTGCCAGTGGCTTCAACCGTCCACTTACCCAGCAAAAAGCCTCCGGTTGGGATTACACAATGCAAGTGAATGTCCGTGGTGCTATGCTATGCAGTCAACAAGCTGTACCGCTCATGGAAAATGCTGGTGGTGGCCACATTATTAATATCAGCAGTCCTGGTGCAACCCGCGTTTTGCCAGATTACATCGCGGTTGGAGCATCCAAGGCTGCTCTTGATGCACTTACCCGTTATATGGCGGTTGAATTAGCTCCGAAGAACATCCATGTCAATGCCGTTTCACCTGGAATGGTTGAAACCGACGCATTAAAACACTTCGCATTTATGAATAATGCGGATGTTACCTCGAAAACGATTGAAAATACACCGGCTGGAAGACTGGTCACACCCGAAGATGTTTCAGAAATCGTGGCTTTTTTATGTAGTCCGGGTGCAGATATGATCTGTGGTCAGGTGATTGTTGTGGATGGCGGATTTACGCTGATTGTTCCCAAATAACCATTAGCTCTGAATCAACAGGACCCTGGCAGGAGCACCATCTCCATTTTCCAACAAAATAGGTAATGCAATCAAATTGTAAATCCCAGCTGATACATCGGATAAGTTTAAACCTTCAATCACGATGACATTATTTTTTAAAAATGCCAGATGCGTATCCATTCCATTCTCAAATGGTGCAATCGATAAATAATCGATTCCCACCAATTTTACACCCCGGTTGACAAGATAGTTTGCTGCCTCAGGTAATAACGCTGTAAATGCCTGATCAAAAGACTGTTTTTCGATCAATCGCAATCTTGAATTACGGGTTTTAAATAGTACTCTTGTCTTCCAGCGTTCTTTGTTGAGGCCTGCTAATGTATCTACATCAATGTGATCTACGTTAGAATCAATTTCAACAACCTCCACCTCTCCCAACAAAGTACTGAGATGCAAACTCTCGATGCCATCACCATTTTCAACGAAATGCCGGGGAGCATCAATATGAGTACCTGTATGGGCAGACATATGAATAGCGGTAACATTCGCCTCGTCCCCGTTTTCAATTGCTGCCACCAGATGATTGTTCACTGCAGGGTCTCCTGGCCAGACAGCCATAGAATTTGTAATCGGGACGGTCACATCAAAAATTTTCATTATTCATTCTCCTCAACCATAAAAGTAAAATTTCTAAACGCATCCTCAAGTAAACTTGCTCTCTCACTTGGCGTCATTGGCCTTGGCTGTGCATAATTTTCAAGCATTGCTGTCATCAATTCTGTTCCTATGTACCTGCCCTCGTAAAAAATATGACGATCTAAGAATTCCTGCCGGTTAATGATGGAATCCATCTGATCAAAAAATAAATTACCTAAGCCATAATGAATAAAAGCCTGGTGATAAATCTCCATGGACATCGGCACATGGGACTGACTGCCACTCACAATCACCGCACCTGCATCCACCATTTCTCTAAAATCTTTCATCTGTGTGGTCGATGCCCGCATTGAATTGGACTCAAAATATTGGAAGGTTACAATTGGCAAATATCCCTCTTGTTTCAATGCTCGGATTTGGTCAGTCATCTCAGCATAATCACAATTATTGACACCGCCTCTTGAATCCGTCGCCCAGACATTGGCTGGACCTGCTGGATTACAACCGAAAAAAGCAAATTTATTACCGTTATGCTCTAACAATAACGGGCTCTGTGCTTCTTCTTTAGAAAAACCAGCAGCATAATAGTTAAAGCCAGTTTGATTAAGTAAGTCTAGCGTATTCTCAAATGGTCCAATACCTTTATCCAGGAGATGATTCCCAGTTAATTCGATTATATCAACCTGTAGAAAAGTGAATAATTCTAAATATTTTGGATCTGAACAAAACACCAAATTCTTCTGAACTGGATTTGGCGGTGGGCAACCAGCATAAAATGATGTTTCACTGGAAACATGCCGAATATCTGAGTTATCGAACCAGAACTTTATATTTACACCAGGGTATGTGGTTCCGAATTTCTCCATTCGATCGGCAGTGGCTCGCGTTAAAGCTGTCGTACCGGTCATCAAAATAGACGTGATTTTTTCTTCCGACCGATTTGTATATTCTTCTTTGAGTTGATCAATCATCATTTGAGATAGTTCATCATTCATACAAACCACACGGATTGGCAAATTAAAATAATAACTTTGTGAATCAAATCGCTTATCTAAAGGAGAAATATTGGCAATTCTCATTACTTTCCATTGAGGTGCTAAATAATCGAACCGAACCAGCCCTAAATTTTCTGAAGATCGGCTCACTTCCAAAAATAATTCATCTTCAGGCACAATCACAACATTCCCCGATAAATTCCCCAGCGATTCAGAAACCACACTATAAACGGATTCTGAAACAAATAATTTACCTGTTGTTGACTGGCTTGCATCATCACCTATCATTACCTTATTAATTTGTTCAATCGATAATTCGTCCTGTATTGTATTAAATGGGGTGACAAGAGCCAGCGTCAAATATCCAATCTTATTTCCTTTATTCCCTGCTTGTAGCGTACAAACCGCATCCTCTCTAGCTTCGCTAATAATGATTTGTGAATGTTCTTCCCAATTAAATTGAATATCCTCCAAATAATCAGGGATCCACAATGTCAGGTCGTTGTTCGGCTCGTCTTCGATGAAAACAGGTTTAAATGGGGTCGGAGTAATTATTGGGTCCTCCGGTAGGTATGTTTCTTGGTTCAGAACTGGTGTAGCAAGCGCATGTTGAGCGGAGCAGGCACTCATCAAACACAAAAAAACAGAAACCAGACCCACCCAAATTTTTCTCATGGATTTTCTGCCAGATAATAAAAACTGCTGGCATAAATTTTATCCAACAACAAAGCAGCCTCTTCCTCATTCATTAAGCGTGGTTGTCCAAAATTCTCATTGATTATTGGATATTGATGAGTATTGATATATTGATTTCCATAAAAATAATGTACATCGATCGTTGCCATCCCCCAATAGGTGTACATCTGATCGAAAAGAAAATTACCCAGTCCATAATGGATAAAGGATGAATTCACGAAATCTATCCCTTGCGGATAATGCGCCTGACTTCCACTGACGATCACCGCCCCTGCATTTGCCATCTGCCAGAAATCGTCCCGCATCTGTTGTGTTGCCCTAAAAGTATTAAATTCATTATGTTGAAATGTGAAGATTGGATTGATCCCCTCTTCCCGAAGAGTTGAGATTGTTTCGGCAAGCTCATCTAAATGACAGGCTAAGCTACCAGGCCGATCATCCGATACCCAATTATTTTCGGGGCCTGGCAGATTACAGCCCAAAAAAGCGATTTTGTTTCCATTATGCTCGATGACCAGAGGTTTTTCTGCTTCTTCAATTGTTCTTCCCCCGCCGTATGTCTGTATTCCATTTTCTTCATAAATCGTTAATGTTTCAAGAAAAGCATCTGGTCCCCAATCTAAGAGGTGATTTCCGGTGAGTTCAACGACGTCAACACCCATTCGTTTCAATACCTCTATATAGCCAGGATCGCTGCAAAATCGCATTTCTTTCCGGACTGGGATAGCTGGAGGGCAGTCAGAATAAAAAGATACCTCATTGGATACATGTGTGATATTGATGGTGTCAAACAACCATTTCAGATTTTTTGATGGGAAATCTGCACCCATTTGTTCAATTTGAGCAGCAGTATTACGTACCATTGCAGTCGTGCCTGTCATCAGAACTGACGTCAATAAATCAGGGTCAAAATTTGTCTGCCTCTCCATGATGATAGGCAGAGACATTTCTTCTGTTTGATTTTCATTTTGATTTAGATATACTCTAAATATGAGTTTGTATTGGCTCGCGTCGAAATCTGAGTTCAAAGGTGATTGATTATCAATAGTGACGACTCTCCATTCAGGGTCAATGTGATTAAAGTTGATTAGTTTCCAGCAATTATCATCTTCGCATTGATCTGGTTTTTCAATAGAAGAAATTACCTGGCTGCCTGGTTTTCCCTCAAAAATTTTTTCAAAATTTATTTCATCTTCTGGATAAATCCAGAGGATTTGTTTCTGGCTTTGAGAATTCTGCATCCAGGTTTTTTTTAAATTCTCATAGCTTACATTTTTTGTTTGATTGACAAATGGAACAGCTAGAACAAAAAAATCCTCATAGATGATTTCCGTTGGCTTATTGGATTCCTTTTCTATTTCGATCCAAAAATTGGACTCAGCTTTGTTTTCGCCGAGATAGGCATCAGGGATAGCCAGATTTTCCAGGTAGGGATGGTACCTGATTTCAGGATCAATCCAGATTGAAACAACTTTTGTTCCTTCTGTTGGTATAGGCACGTAAGTATCAGTTACTCGTAAGGTGGCTGCATAACCAATGGATGGAGTAGCTATCAGTGGCGTTGATTCTGTGGAGGAAGCTGGTGTTCCAGTGCAACCCGCGTTGAATAAGCTCAATAAAAGAAGAGTGATAAGTGGGAGCAAGCATTGTACATTTTTCTTCATTGAGCACCTTCCGCTAATTATACAATAGGCCCCTGGTTGTTTTTGATAGTTCTTGATAGGTTCTATAGATATAATTTGATCATACAACCATTGCTGAAAGGATATCTACATGCGTGAAGTAGCTGTTATTGGGATTGGACAGACGAAAATTGGTGAACATTGGGAGAAATCACTGCGCGAACTGGCAGGATTCGCCGTTTTAGATGCTGTCAAAGACGCTGGTCTAAACCAGGTAGATGCATTGTATGTTGGGAACATGATGTCGGCATCTGCTAATCATCAGGCGCAGTTAGGGGCTTACATTGCCGATTGGGTAGGTTTACGCTATGCAGAGTCATTTAAAGTTGAATCTGCTTGCAGTTCCGGGGCAGCAGCTTTCCGCACTGCGTTGTTGGCAGTTGCTTCTGGTGCAATTGATACCGCTGTTGCGGTCGGCGTAGAGAAAATGACCGATTCTCCTGGTGGTGAAATAACCGCTGAACTTGCAACGGCAGCAGACGCGGATTGGGAAGTTGCCCAGGGGGTTTCCTTCATTGCACTAAATTCATTAATAATGCGACGTTACATGTACGAATATGGATGGACCAAAAACGATTTTGCACCATTCTCAGTCAATGCCCATGCGAACGGTGTTCACAATCCTCATGCCCGATTTCGAAAAGCTATTACCGAAAAACAATATCTGGATGCAGGGATGATCGCTGATCCCATCAATTTAATGGATGCATCCCCGATTGGTGATGGTGCTGCTGCAGTTGTTATGGTCCCGCTTGAAAAAATTGGACCTTCAACAGCCAATCCAGTGGTAAAGATCATCGGGAGCGCAGCGGCGACAGATTCAATTGCAGTGCATGGGCGCAAGGATCCACTCTGGTTGCGAGCCGCTGAATTATCATCCAAAAAAGCTTACAACCAGGCTGGTTTGAGTCCTCAGGATATTGATTTATTCGAATTACACGATGCCTTTTCGATAATGGCAGCTCTCTCGCTGGAAGCATCCGGGTTTGTCGAGCGTGGAAAAGGCCCGCAACTTGGTTTAGATGGTGAAATTAGACCTGATGGAAAAATACCAATTGCCACACGTGGTGGGCTCAAAGCCCGAGGACACCCCGTTGGCGCAACAGGTATGTACCAACTGGTGGAAGTAGTGGAACAATTACGCCACCAGGCTGAGGGAACTCAGGTAGATAATGCCAGAAT
>JAVEYK010000014.1:47542-56545 GCA_034003505.1 Anaerolineaceae bacterium
ATCAAACCATTCTGGATGACGCTCTCTCATATATCCAACAAAATCTTTCATTACCAGAAACCTATGAAGTGCTTGAATTTTTTCTAAGAGATTTCCCTCCGGTCTCGGTGTATCAACAAAAAGAGAGATTCGAAGACTACCTGGAAAATTTATATCTTGAAGACGCTTATTCGTTGTTGCTGGAAGAAATCATATTGCTTTGGGTTGAAAATCAAAATCCTGCCTTGGATCATTATCGGGATTTATTCAATGACAAGGCTTTGGAAACCAATACTGAGTACAAAAAATTCATTGATCTGTTGCATAAATTCTTTGATCAAAAACCTTTTTTTGGTCCTGAAAATCAAAACATCATTGAAATGTTGAGATCTCCTGCTATCAATGTGCCTCACTCGATCCCGGGTCAATTGGAATATATTCAAACCCATTGGGGTGTCCTGCTGGGCGATCTACTTTACCGATTATTAAGCAGTCTGGATTTCATTAAAGAGGAGCAAAAGACATCATTTGCCGGTCCAGGACCCAGTATCGTGCCAGGTTATGACCAATCCTGGGATCAAGATTTTGAAAAATTTAGCCCCGATAAAGAATGGATGCCCAGTCTGGTTTTACTAGCCAAAAATACATATGTATGGCTGGATCAAATTCGAAAAAAATACAAGATCTCCATATCCACGATCGATCAAATTCCAGATGAAGAATTGGATACGCTAAAATATCGAGGATTTAACGGTCTCTGGTTGATTGGATTGTGGGAACGCAGTAACGCTTCAGCTCGCATCAAACAACTTTGCGGAAATCCAGAAGCAATTGCATCAGCATATTCCTTAGCAGGATATCAGATAGCCTCTGAATTAGGTGGGGAGGAATCCTATCAAAAATTAAAAGAAAGGGCGAAACAGAGGGGAATCCGCCTGGCAGCAGACATGGTTCCCAATCATATGGGGATTGATTCAAATTGGGTCTATGAACATCCAGATTGGTTTATTCAATTAAATTACAGCCCATTTCCTTCTTATACTTTCAACGGAGAAAATTTATCCAAACATTCTGGTGTTGAAATCAGAATCGAGGATCATTATTACGATCGCACTGATGCAGCTGTTGTTTTTTTGTACAAAAACCAGGATTCCGGTGAGACCCGCTTTATTTATCATGGGAATGATGGGACCACCATGCCCTGGAATGATACTGCCCAGCTTAATTACCTTATTCCTGAAGTGAGGGAAGCAGCTTATCAAACGATTCTTTCAGTTGCAAAGCGATTTCCCATCATTCGTTTTGATGCAGCCATGACCTTGGCAAAAAAACATTTTCAAAGGTTATGGTTCCCGGAACCAGGGACAGGCGGCGCTATCCCCTCCAGAGCAGAATATGGACTTACAAAGGAAAGATTTGATCAATTGATGCCGACAGAATTTTGGCGCGATGTGGTTGACCGGTTAGCCACTGATGCTCCAGATACTTTGTTGTTAGCAGAAGCTTTTTGGTTGATGGAAAGTTACTTCGTCAGAACATTGGGCATGCACCGGGTTTACAACTCAGCTTTTATGAACATGTTACGAAATGAGGATAATGCCAACTACCGCTTGTTGATAAAGAATACGATCGAATTTGATCCGCAAATACTGAAGCGTTTTGTCAACTTCATGAACAATCCAGACGAGAAAACTGCTGCCGAACAATTTGGAAAAGGAGATAAGTATTTTGGCATTTGTACATTGATGAGTACCCTGCCCGGTTTACCGATGTTTGGTCATGGGCAATTGGAAGGATTTACTGAAAAATATGGCATGGAGTATAAACGGGCTTACTGGAATGAGGAAGAAGATCAAAGTTTGATCAACCGGCATACACGTCAAATTACTCCACTCCTTCATCGAAGATGGATTTTTTCAGAAGTCGACCATTTTCTTTTATACGATTTTCATACTTCGGATCACACTGTTAATGAAGATGTATATGTATACTCAAATTACAATCAGGGACAGCCTTCGCTTGTTATTTTTAACAACAAATTTGCCAATGTTCAGGGTAGGATAAATGACTCAACTACAAGAATAAAATTGAATGAAAATAATCAGTCTTCCTATAGAACTGTACAAATTGCACATGGCTTACAAATCAACAAGGAATTTGATTTTGTAATTTTTAAAGATGTTGTTTCAAATCTTGAATACATTAGATCCATTCAGGATTTGTACAGCCATGGATTGTATTTATCACTGCATGCTTATCAAACCCATGTTTTCCTGGATTTCCGTCAGGTGAAAGAAGAAGATTGGCAATCATATCGGCAGTTATGTGATTATTTAAATGGAAGTGGTGTTCCTGATATCAAAAACGCGATGAAGGAGTTGCTCTTACAACCGATTCAAAAACCACTCAAAGAAATACTCAATCGGGGATACTATGATTATTTAATTTCCCAGAAACGATTATCGATCAAAGAGTTTATTAAACCGCAAGTACTGGAAGAATCCCATCAAAAAGTAGAAAACTTTCTGCGAGGGGTCTTCAAAATGATCGGTCTCGACCAACCTTATGATTTAGTGGTCCAAAAGACTTTAAAAAATCTAGAATTCATCCTCTCCATTCCTGTCTTTGATCAGAAATTTGTCAGCGTCAAAAATAAAGAAATTAAAGCGCTTGTCAATGATTTTAAAGGCCAATTTATTGAAAACGAAGAGGTCTGGATAATCGCTCTCTCTTATCTTTTCATTTCATCTTTAATGGAATTTGCTGATCCTGCTGAGCCACAGTTCCAGGCACAATCCTGGTTTGAAGAGTGGCAATTTTCCAAGGTGATTCGAGATCTCGGATCTGAATATCAATACCCGGATTCTCAGAATCATTTGATATCGCAGACAATTTACACATTATTAGGTATTTCTGGATGGCATGAAAATTTCAAAATTAACCAATTTGAAGATTGGCTAAGAAAGCTGCTTAGCAGGCAGGATGTCCAGCAATTCCTCAATGTTAACAGATATCAGGGCAAGCTATGGTTCAATAAAGAAAGGTTCGAAGGTCTTACCTGGTGGTTATTTGTCATCGCTTTAATCGAAATTGGGTCAGACAGTAAAATTTCTACCAATGAAATGATAGAGAAATTATTAGTTTTGAATCAAGTCCAGCAATTATTGATGGAGAAAATGGCGCAATCCGAATTCAGATATGACAAATTGCTCGAAAAAGATGCGGAAACAGATCGATCTTCCTAACAGAACGCATCAAAACCCTCCTCTACATGTATTTGATTTTTCCCTTTGAGTTGGTATATTGATATTTAAGGGAAAAGAAATTTGAAAGAGGGTTATAAATGCAAAACAATTTAAAGAATAAAAATACTTACAATTTGGAGAATTTTTTACAGAATAATTCCAGCTGGACAAAAGTCTGTGCTGAAAACCAAAAGTTTTTATCAGATCATGATCAACTCATCCGTGAATACAAATTTTCTTCACGCAGATCCAGCTATGAGTTTGCTTATGCAATTCTTAAACTGGCAGAAGAATATGATCATGATCCTATATTAATCGCTGAATGGCAAAAAGTAACTTTGATTTGGTCAACCCATTCTGAAAAAGCTGTGACCGATTTGGATATTAAAATGGCATCCCATTCAGATGAAATTTATATTAATTTAAATAGAGGGAATTAATATGTCACATCAAGTAAAAGATTGGATGAGCTCTCCTGTAATAGTCGTTGACCATGACAGCTCGGTATCGTATGCATTAACACTCATGAGAAGAAGGAATATTAAAAGTCTGTTGATTTCCATAGATCCAACGAAGAACTTGTTTGGGATCCTGACCACCAGTGATATTCGTGACAAGATCATCGCGCAGGAGAGAAACCCTGCCAATGTATCTGTTCGGGAAATCATGTCTGAAAATTTGGTTTCCGCGAATCCGGAATGGTCGTTAAAACACTGCTCCATCGAAATGCAGAAAAAAAATATACATCACATGCCGGTGATTGATGATCATGGTAATCTGGTAGGGTTGATCAGCGCTACTGATCTTTTCTTTGCAGCTGAAGAAATTGGCTGGGAAGAAGATTAGTTCCAGCTAAAATTTCGTTTTAAACCGATCGAAAATTTGTGTTGCTTTCCACTAAGGATCAACCCAGGGTGATTCTCCCAATCATCAATGTAAAAACGGTTCGGTAGCATTTCATAGAATTCGCATTGAAAACCAGACTGGAATATGCTTAGCCCTTGATTTTTACAATGGGAATAATTCTTTGTATTGCTCAGGTTTGTGTTCGAATTCCGAAATTGGTATTTCTCGATTTGTTAATTTCATCAAGGTAGTGGTCAATATTTCGTTCACCGGTGCAGGGACGTTTACTTCTTTGCCAAAACGTACAACGGCTCCATTTAAATAATCCACCTCTGATTTTTTTCGATTGCTTTTTAAATCGAGATAAAATGAGGGCATTTTACCGCCACGTCCTGCTGAAATGGATTTATTTAAAATTAATTTGCTGATGGAAAGTGGAAATTTACTGACAACCATCGCAAATAATTTCACGGGTGTGCCCGGTAAATTTGTAACCGAGATTCCTTGTGCTTGCATCACTCTCATTGTCTCACGTAATTGTTCTATTTCGATTTTGAATAGGTCAGGGTTCGAAATAATCTCAGAAGGCGTCATTCCTAAAATTGCTGAGCTGGCATTGGTTGTCAAATTGGTAAGTAATTTTGACCATTTCATTGAACGAGCATCCTGATAGGCAATTGCTTGCAAACCAGCATTGCTCATGAGGGAGATGATTTCATGTGTCAGGTTATTTTTATCTTCAACCCCAATTCCGCGCAACCTTTCAACCACAACTCCATTACTGATTCTTCCAATAGCTGTTGTAACCGACCCACTGATTGTGTTTTCTTTTCCAATAATCGAACGAATTAAAACTTCATTTTCCACCCCATTTTGGAGGCATAATACCGGTGGAATGAAATTTTCCCTCCCAATCCATGAGTGGACGAGGGATGCGGTGTCAAATGACTTGACCGCTACGATCGAAAAATCAAATGGATAGTGTTTTAGTGCTTCTTCCAATGATGACCATAAGTTTACGGGTTTTAAATCAAATGTTCCTGCAGGAATTACCAATCGAATTCCATTTAATTTGATATTTTCAATTGTTTCAGGTCTATCCAAAAAATGTACCTCGTGCCCCTGAATTGACAGACTACCCCCCACATATGAACCAATTGCACCGGCCCCAAAACAAAGCACTTTCAGTTTTTTTGGATTCATTTACTGATCCAATCACGGAATCCATTCAGGAAAATTTTGCCTGGCATTGGTTTTTTCCCTGCTGGTTGAACGCTCTCTAATACCAGTCCACCGCTATTTGTACCAACCATTGGAAAACCTGAATGAAGCCCACGTTCTCCTGGTTTAAGATGTGTCTCTTCCACAATATTGGCTGCCAGCACCTTTATTCTTTCACCACCGATCTCCATAAAAGTGCCCGGCCAGGGATAATAAGCTCTGATTTGACGATTCAACTCAGTTGCACTTTTTGAAAAATCCAAAAATCCATCCTCTTTTTTGATCATCGGCGCATAAGTTGCTCCGAATTCGGGTTGGGGGATTGCATTGATTTTTCCGTGCAAATAATCAGGCAAGGTTTCCAATAATAAATCTGCACCTAATTGTGAGAGATATTTTCCCAGGCTTTCAGAGGTATCGTCATTTTTAATTTTCATCGACCTTTGTCGTAGAATTGGCCCCGTATCAATACCTGCATCCATCTTCATGATCGTAATTCCTGTTTCCTCATCCCCATTCAGAATTGCTGCCTGAATGGGAGCAGCACCGCGCCAACGTGGTAAAAGGCTCCCATGTACATTTATGCAGCCAGATTTGGGGATATCAAGCACATCCTGGCGTAAAATCTGCCCAAAAGCAACTACCACAATAAAATCAGGATCCCAAAAGCGTAGTTTGTCATACACACCCTCGTCACATAACCTTTGCGGTTGGATACATTCGATATTGTTTGAAAGAGCAATTTCCTTAATGGGTGGGGCTTTCAATGCTTTTCCTCTTCCAGCTGGTTTATCTGGTTGAGTAACAATACCTACCACAGAAAATTGCTTCATCAAACCTGTTAAAGACGGGATTGCAAACTCAGGTGAACCCATAAAAACAATTTTGATCTTTTTCATGAGATAATTATAATGTTATACTTTGACTTTAATAAAAAGTCATTATAATGAAGTTATATCCAAACCATTTAGAAGGAGAAATAATATGACAGATTTTAATCCCAATGAAGTAAGCAGTGACGATCGATTAATGGCAGCTTTAGCATACGTGTTCTCGCCATTAGTCCCAATAATTTTTTTATTTATGGAAGACAAAAAAAATAGACCATTTATTAAAGCCCACAATGCACAGGCGCTAGCCGTTGGTGTTATCATGATTATTGTAGTCCCAATTATTGCAACTTTTACCCTTGGTTGTGGTTCAATCCTTTGGTTTATTATGCTCTGGTGGGCTTACAAAGCTTACAAAGGTGAATATATTAATATTCCTGTAATTTCTGATTTTGTCAAAAACCAGGGCTGGGCATAAATTCCCTATCGAGCCAGATACAGGGTGTCATTAAGACACCCTGTATTTTTAATTGATTGGGCCGAAGTAAAAGTATGTTAACCGAAGAACTTTATCAATCTTTATTACGCGATCTGGAAACGTCAATCACTCACGAAAAAAATGGAGAATTAAATAGAAGCCGGGTAATTGCCAGACAAGTTGCCGGAAAGGCAATCCGGATCCTATATAGTCAATTGAACCTGGACACTCCTCAAGTGTTGACTCCTTATCAGTATTTACTGGATGTTCAGAAATATATGAAGATTTTCTCGCCAATTCAAGAGGAAGTTACAGCATTAACGACCCGTGTAAACATCGATTTTTCATTTTCTGGAAAAATGAATTTAATCACAGCTGCCCGGAATATTTTATTGTTTGTAAAGGATTTTGAAGAATAAAATGGAAAATACAAAAATAATTATGTATGGCACCACCTGGTGTGGAGATACAAAACGTGCAAAAAAATTTTTTGAAGAACACCAAATTGATTATGAATGGATTAATATTGACAAAGATTCAGAAGGTTCAAAACGGGTTCAAGCATTAAATAATGGCTTTAAAAGTGTACCCACAATAATTTTCCCGGATGGTTCTATTCTGGTTGAACCCGACAATGAGACCCTTAGAAACAAATTCGTTCAATCAGGGCTATTATAGTTATCCGTTTTTCCGAAAAAACCATACAATCAATGCCCCTATAAACAACCCGAGACTGAGCAGCATAAATGCAAAACCATTGTTGCGATCTTCAATATAAATGCTTCTTGATCCTAATAATCGCTTTCCCAAGTTCTTTATAAAGTCAGGATTTGGTTGCACAGGTTGTAAATGATTGACCAGCCTATTTTCTATTAATAAATATGAATTATTTTCACTCATTTTTATCTTTGTCTTCCTTTATTTTTCTCCCCTTCCCTTTGGGAGGATGTTCAAGTTTTTCAATTTCTTTCCTTAATGAGTCCAGTGTTCTGTGATAGAGACTCTTGATAGCTCCTTCTGATTTTCGCATAATTAATCCGATTTCCGCATTACTCATTCCTTCCACAAATTTGAGAATGATCAATTGCTGTCTTTCCGGCGGTAATTTCCGTAAAGTCTTTATCATCCTTTCCGATTCCTGAGATTTTTCAAGGGCAAACTCCGGAAAATCAAAGTGAAATGAACTGGGAAGTTGATCATCCAGAGCAACCTCTTTTTTTCTGCTTCTGTCACGATACCAGTTCGCCACCAGATTATGGGCAATACGATATAACCAGGCTGAAAATGGAACTCCTCTCTGGCTGTAGGTTTCAATATGTCTGAACGCACGATGGAACACTTTGGCGGTCAGGTCTTCGGCATCGTTAACATTGCCTGTTCGATAGTAGATGTAATTATAAATTTTGCGAACATAGCGCTCGTATAAAAAACCAAACGCTTCATTATCCCCATTAGCGGCTTTTTCAATTAGTTGAATGTCGTCTACCTGGTCAGTCAATGTTAAACCTTTTTAACGGGGTACTCAATTAAACCCCAAAGCTTGATTTGAGTTTCGCTTTCTAATCAATACTACCGAATTTTGAGAGCTTCTTCAACCGCTTTGTAAGTGTTTAGCACGCCAAAACCAACAGCATTATTTGGCCTTGAGGTTGAATCGACGCAAGCCGGCACCATACCTTCGTAATGATTGGCGGTATTGAACAATATTTTTTCAGTCAAACTAATTTGGCCAATTAATTCAGGGTTTGCGCTCCACATTAAAGCAACAGTGCCTACAACATGCGGACCTGCCATGGAAGTGCCACTCAATATTGCATAACTCGCATATGGCATAGATGAAAAAATATCTTCTCCTGGGGCCACCAGATCTGGCTTTATACTTCCTGAATCATCCACCGTAACCGGACCTAAACTCGAAAATTGAGATAATTCACCGATTTTGTCAATGGCTCCAACAGTAAACACATCCTCATAAATCGCCAGTGGATCGGAAATACTTTCACAGCCATAATAACCGTTATTACCAGCAGAAGAGACAACGAAAACACCCGCTGATCTTAATGCGGAAACAGCTTGTTCGAAAACCAGGGCATCGCTCCCTTCAATCTCAGGACATCCCCAGGAGTTATTCAATATCTGCGCTCCCAATTCCGGTTTACCCTCTGTAAACGGATCACCGTCATCTGGAAAAGGGGCGAACAAAAATTGCATACACGAAAGGTATAAAGCAGGATTGCCAAGGTTGCGACCTAAATTGACACAACCAATCCATTCTGCATCGGGTGCTATTCCTACCTTCTTTCCAAGTATCGTTCCTAAAGTATGCGTTCCATGGCCGCTGATGTCCTGTGGAAAATTCGTTTCAAACCAGGGATCATACCAGGCATAATTTGTATTATATTTT
>JAVEYK010000015.1:0-1601 GCA_034003505.1 Anaerolineaceae bacterium
ATCGGAAAATTTGGTGGCAATGGCAATTTACTTCATCAAATGTATAGAAAAAAAGATTCCCTATTTTCTTACACAGGCACTAATCATCTTTTGGCTATTGTTGTAGAGGAAATTTCAAAATGACAAAAAAATACAAGCACGTGTATTAATAGCACTGTTGATCATTTTGGTCATCGCTAGTAGCTCAGACATAGAATCACCGTTGAACATATCCTCCCGGGCAGAAGTGGCCGGGGTGTTCTAATTGATGCCTGATGTTGATTTCTAAACATGAAGTTTTGGAGATATGTTAATGTTTCTTTCTCGCAAAAATTTATCCTTCAGGGGTATAAAACCCTATACAGACAAACTCTTGTGTTGACTTTGACTTTGTTGCCCTTTATAATTTTTTTACTTACCGAACGTTCGGTAAGTAAGTTTGATTAAAGGATAATTCTATGGAAACTGGTAACCGAAAGTCTATCTTAGTCATTTTATTTATTGGTGTGCTTATGGGCGCACTGGATATTGCCATTGTCGGCCCGGCCCTACCCGCCATTCGCGCGGATCTAAACATTTCTGAGCGGGCACTGTCCTGGATCTTCAGTTTATATGTGCTCTTCAACCTGATTGGCACACCCATCATGGCCAAACTCTCCGATATTTACGGTCGACGTTGGATTTACGTCCTGGATGTGTCAATTTTTGCACTTGGTTCGTTGATTACAGCCTTATCTCCCAATATCACAATACTACTGATTGGGCGTGCCATCCAGGGGTTTGGCGCTGGTGGGATATTCCCTGTGGCCAGTGCTGTGATCGGTGACACTTTTCCTCCTGAAAAACGCGGGGGCGCACTGGGATTGATCGGTGCTGTGTTCGGGTTGGCTTTTCTAATTGGCCCGATCCTGGGCGGTGTCATCCTCAGTTTTGCTTCCTGGAAATGGTTGTTCCTGATCAATTTGCCGGTTGCTCTGGTAGTCATACTGATGGCCATGCGCAGTTTGCCAGCCACCCGCAGAGAACATTCTCAACAATTTGATTGGTTGGGAATGATAGTTATTGCTTTGTTATTAACCAGCCTGGCACTTTCCATCAACCAGCTGGACACACAAAATTTCTTCAGCAGTTTGCTTTCTACGAAGGTGTTGGCATCTCTGATTGCTTTTTTGGTACTTTTCTCTCTGATGCTTTGGATTGAGAGTCGCGTCGAAAACCCTATCATCCCACTCAGCTTGTTTTCACGCCGCCAGTTACGGTTGGCTTACATTTTCTCGGCTGGCGCAGGTTTTGCCGAGGCTGGGATGGTTTACCTGCCATTATTAGCTGTGGTTCAGTTAAGTAGCAGCGGTATTAACAATCAAAATGCTTCCTGGATGTTAATGCCAGTCGTTCTGGCCATGGCTTTCGGATCACCATTATCAGGCCGGCTGCTGGACAAAATTGGGTCTCGCATTGTGATCATCAGTGGTACATTCATTACAACCCTGGGGATGGTGGGAATGGGATTATTCTCCAACAACCTGGTTCTGTTCATCCTATCAGGGTTCCTCATCGGATTGGGGCTTTCCTCCCTGCTGGGTGCCCCGCTTCGCTATATCAGCCTGAACGAAACCGCCTCT
>JAVEYK010000015.1:1701-52854 GCA_034003505.1 Anaerolineaceae bacterium
TTAGCGCCACTGGCAGAAATCATCCAGACAGGCATTGTTTCAAACCAGATTCGCGATCTGAACCCTCATATCGCTGTTTGGGCCTTATTGGGTTTAATGTACCCCTTTTTTAACAGGGAATTCCATGAGGATGCGAGCAAAGAAGAAGTTGTACGTCTGATTGAATCAATATTCTTTGAAGGGATAGCTGTTAAGCACTGAAACCTGATCAATTCCAAGCGCTGCATTTTTTTTCCAGAAAATCAGGTACACCCCAATAAAATAGAGCTGACCTGTTTTTTGGCGAATGCATGCCTGCAAAAAAAACTGAGCCGCAAATTATGGAATGGCTGCGAAAATTAATTCGGAAAACCGCTTGCAGTATTATTCGTGTTGAGTATAATTTAAAATGAGAATAGTGATAACAATGTTCAACATGTGAACATTCCGACAACGGTCTCAAAGAAAGTAATTCATGATAAGACCCAAAAAATTAGAAAAAGGGGACACGATTGGGGTTATTTCGCCTGCAAGCCCTTCAGAAAAGAACAGCGAAGTGATTCGTGCTGCCGAATTCCTGCAGGAGCTGGGGTACAAGGTCGTCATCGGAAAAAATGTGAATAAATTGAAGGGCTTTGTTGCAGCTTCTGAAGAAGAGCGCGCTGCTGACCTGAATGAAATGTTCCAAAGAGATGATATTGATGCAGTTTTCGTCACTCAGGGGGGTTATGGCTCAGCTCAGATTATTCATCTGATTGATTTTGAGGCAATTGCCACACATCCTAAGATTCTGACCGGTTTTAGTGATATCACTTCACTTCATCTGGCCATCCACAAATTTTCAGGACTGGTCACCTTTCACGGGCCCGGAATGGCTAGGTTTAATAGCTCAGACCTGACCGATTATACAAAAAAACAATTTTTTAAAGCCGTTTCCTACGTTGATCCTGTTGGTGAAATCCCCCTCCCGGATGATAAGACCTGGTTGCACACGATTGTACCGGGCGTTGCCGAAGGAGAACTGATTGGAGGTAACCTGACACTGGTGTGTGCCAGTCTGGGAACTCCTTACCAAATCGATACGCGGGATAAGATCCTGATGATTGAAGAAGCGTATACAGAACCCTGGATATTCGATCACATGCTGTCTCACCTGCGAAACGCCGGGTTGCTGAAGATTGTCAAAGGGGTTATGGTCAGCGAGTGCCATGATTGCGTTCCGGCTAAGCATAATCCGGGATACTATAGTGACACGAATCTGGAAGAAATTTTAGAATATTATCTAAAACCCCTGAAGATTCCGGTCTTGTACGGGTTACCTCTCGGGCATACAAAAGATATGGCCACCCTGCCACTGGGCGTGAAAGCCCGTCTGGATGCAGACAAAAAGCAATTTACGATCCTTGAGAGCGGTGTCGTTTAAGTTAGTTCAATTTTCCAAAGGAGGAAATAGAAATGAAAAAGTCAAGTAAGAAATTTATTATGGTTGTTGTCATTCTAATGCTCACTGTAGCATTGGTAGGTTGTGGAGGTGGAGAGCAATCCACAGCAGAACCGCCGGCAGAACAAGCCACAGCAAAACCGGGCGAAGAACAATCCACCGCAGAACCCGTGGGGGAGCAAGACCCCGCAGAACTCGTGTCATTTACCGTGGGTTCCAGCACTGCCTTTGACACTTTGAATCCATTAACATCCTACATGCAGGTAACCTATGAGTTTTTTATGCTCATTTATGATTCACTGGTCATTTACGATGAAAACTATGAAGCTGTTCCCAACCTGGCAACTGAATGGTCGCAAAGCGATGATAATCTGACCTGGACGTTCAAACTGCAGGAAGGCGTAAAATGGCACGATGGTGAACCTTTCACATCCGCAGATGTAAAATTCACCTATGATCTGATGATGGATACTGGTTTAGGATACATGTACAGCTCTTACCTGACCGGAATCACAGAAGTTCAAACCCCGGACGACCTGACCGTTGTCATCGTCACTGAGGAACCCAAAGCGAACATTCTGATGAACACTACCCCGATCCTCCCCGAACATATTTGGGCGGGAATTGCTGCGGAAGAACTTGAAATCTTTCCAAATGAAATGCCAGTTGGCACTGGTCCCTTCAAATTTGATTCACAAGGCCCGAATTTTGTGAAAGTTGTCAAAAACCCGGACTATTTTGGAACCAAACCTTTCGTGGATGAATATATCTTTGTTGATTATGAAAACGTAGATTCGATGGCACAGTCACTCATCCTGGGCGAAATTGATGGTGCCAACAATCTTAACTCAGCCCAGATGAAACAACTGGAGGCAGATCCAAATGTAGACGTGATCTCCGGTGAGGAACTTGGTTTCATGCAGGTTGGTATCAACTGCTGGACGGATGAAGCCAGTGGTGGAGATCCGCTCCTCCTGGACAAGAATATCCGCCAGGCGATTGAACTGGGCATCAATAAACAAAGAATTGTCGACATTGCTTACACCGGTCAGGGTACAGTCGGAACCACCATGATAAACCCCGGCAATTTTTATCATTACGAACCAACCGCCGCAGAATTAAGAGATTATGATGTGGAAGCTGCCAAAGCTTTATTGGAAGCCTCTGGTTACACCGATACTGATGGGGATGGCGTTAGAGAAAGCGCTGATGGCACACCTCTGGAGTTTGACCTGATTACCATCGGAGATAATCTGGAAGAAGTCAAATCCGGGCAATTGATTGCTTCAGATTTAGCGGAAGTTGGTATCAAAATCAATAACATCAACATGGATAGTGGCGCGCTGTATGACAATATCATTTCCGGCACCTATGATATGTTTATCTGGGGCTGGGGAGCAGATTTAGATCCAACCGTGATTATGGGTGTTCTGACCACAGACCAAATTGGTGGAAACAATGAACCCTTCTTCTCCAATGCCAGATACGATGAACTTTTCTTAATGCAACAAACTGAACTTGACCCGCAGAAGAGGCAGGAGATGGTCTTTGAAATGCAACAGATTGTGTACGATGAAGCCCCATACATCATCATGATCTATTCCAACAATATTCAAGCCATTCGCTCTGATCGCTGGACCGGCTACCAACAAATACCAGAGACTGGAACCTTTTTCCACAATCTGACAATCTATAACTACATGAATATAAAACCAGTTAAATAGAGGATGATCGATTATGAGTAAGGGGATCATAGCTAAAAAATTACTGTATGCCTTGCTCACCATTTTGGTCGTGCTTATCTTCAACTATTTATTGTTCCGGGTTTTGCCTGGGGATCCGCTCGCGATGATGATGCGGAACCCCCGGGCAACCCCCGAGCAGATTGAAGCAGTTAAAAAACTGTATGGGTTAGATCAGGCCTGGTATGTTCAGTTCTTCACCTATTTCAAACACCTGGTGGAAGGAAATCTGGGAATATCCTTTGTTTACAAAGCCCCGGTCGCCAAGGTGGTTGCCTCCAAAATCCTCCCCACCGTTTTAATGGTCGGTTTGGCTGAAATTATCGCCATCCTGATTGGGATCCTGATCGGGGTTGTAGCTGCCTGGAAACGTGGAACAAAGCTGGATGTATGGACGTTAGGCTTCTCTCTGGTCACCTATTCGGTACCCACTTTCTGGCTTGGGATGATCCTGGTGGTGCTGTTCTGTGTCCAGTTACGGCTGTTTCCAACCAGTGGTATGTTAACCCCTGGAAAGAACTTTGTTTCCGATTGGGCGAAGATGGTTGATCTGGGGCGCCATCTGGTGCTGCCGGTTCTGACCATGAGTCTGGTCCTGATCGGTGAATATGCACTCACCATGCGCAACACACTCATTGATGTCTTATCTGAAGACTACATTATCACCGCCAGAGCCAAAGGATTCCGTGAACGATATATTCTCCTCAAGCATGCCTTACCGAATGCAATGCTGCCCATGATTACCATAATCGCCATCAACATCGGCTTTGTGGTGGCAGGTGCCATTCAGGTAGAGACGATCTTCTCCTGGCCAGGACTGGGACGTTTGATGTATGAAGCACTGGGAGCAAGAGATTATCCATTGCTACAAGGTGTGTTCCTGTTGGTGACCATCAGTGTGGTGCTGGCAAATGTATTGGCGGACATTAGTTATGCCTATATTGATCCACGAGTAAAGAATTAGGAAATAATGAAACTTAAGGATTTCGGCAAAGCAATACTCCATAACAAATTAGCCTTGACTGGCACGATTATCCTGTTATTTTTTATTATAGTAGCAACCTTTGGCCCACTGATTATGCCATTTTCTACCATGGAATTTGGCGAGGTTGAGGATCTTCTCCTTTCTCCTTCCTTCAAACATCTTCTGGGGACAGATGACATGGGCAGAGACGTGCTGGCCAACCTGATTGCTGGTGCAAGGATTTCACTCCTCATAGGGGCTGTCGCTACCGCCATCTCTATGATCATTGGCACTTTGATAGGTATTCTCGCTGGATACTTTGGTAAAGGCATCGATAACCTGCTGATGCGCTTTACTGACTTCTTTCTGGTTATTCCCTGGCTACCGCTTATGATGGTGCTGGCTGCCATCTTGGGAACCAGCCTCTGGAATATAATATTTGTGATTGGAATCACCGGCTGGGCGGGAACTGCCCGCGTGGTTCGCGCTCAAACGCTTTCCGTCAGAGAAAGACAATTCGTGGAACGCACCGTTTCCATCGGTGCTGGACATGGACATATCATGTTCCGGCATATTCTCCCCAATGTTTTCCCGTTGGTATTCGCCAATACGGTATTGGTTGCAGCCGTTGCCATCATTTCAGAGACCACTCTCAGCTTTTTAGGGTTGGGAGATCCGACCATGGCCAGTTGGGGAATGATGCTCCATTATGCATTTGAGGGTGGCGCTACTGCATCCGGTGCCTACTGGTACTATCTGCCCCCGGGCATCTGCGTGGTTTTGGTGGTGTTATCGTTTACGCTGCTGGGATATGCTTTTGATGAAATATTGAATCCAAAATTGAGAGGAAGGTAGTTTTTTGACACTGCTGGAAGTTAAGCATCTTCGAACATATTTTGAAACCTCCAAGGGTTTATACAAGGCAGTGGATGACACCAGCTTTGATTTGGATCATGGGGAAGCACTCGGACTGGTGGGTGAATCTGGTTGTGGCAAGACGACCAGCGCTCTTTCTATCGTCAGGCTGCTTCCCAAAGAAGGCAAAATTCATGGGGGTCAGATCCTCTTTGAGGGGACTGACCTGGTCCAACTCAGCGATGAAGAAATCCGCAGCCGGCGCTGGAAGGACATTTCGATTATTTTCCAGGGTTCGATGAATGCACTTAATCCCGTCATGAAGGTCGGGGATCAGATTGCCGAAGCCATTGTGCTGCATGAAAAGATCAGCAAGAAAGCAGCGCTTGCCCGGGCCGGCGAGCTTTTTGAATTGGTGGAAATGCCAGTTGACCGCATCAACAATTACCCGCATGAGTTTAGCGGCGGCATGAAGCAGAGGGCAATGATTGCCATCGCGTTAGCCTGTCGGCCAAAACTTGTGATCGGTGACGAACCCACCACCGCGTTGGATGTAATGGTACAGGCTCAGATTTTGAATCTTTTGGAGAAACTTCGCAAGGAATTGAACATGGGTTTGATCCTGATCACCCATGATCTCTCCATTCTGGCAGAGGTTTGTGACCGCATCGCCGTTATGTATGCGGGCAAAATTGTAGAGTTTGGCCCGGTTGAAGGAGTCTTCGAGAATACAGCTCACCCTTATACAGAAAGACTGATCGCCTGCTTCCCTCACATTGGTAAAGAAAAAATAATTCCACCCAGCATTGAAGGTATCCCACCCAATTTACTCGAACCCATCAGTGGTTGCCCTTTCCATCCCAGATGTCACAAGGCGATACCCAAGTGCACAGTGCAAGAACCGGAAATGGTAAAAGTGGGAGAAAAACATTACGCCTCCTGTCTTCGAATTGGGGAGGCATAACATGACCACGGATTTTGCGATCGAAGTCAAGGATCTGAAAGTATATTTTAAAATCAAAAGAGGTTTGGCTGAAGATCTCTTCAGTAAAAAGAAAAAAATTCTGAAAGCTGTTGACGGAATTTCCTTCAATTTGGCCAAGGGAGAAATTCTATCGCTGGTGGGAGAGAGTGGCAGCGGTAAGACGACGACCGGTAAAGCAATTCTACAATTGCTCGAGATCGAAACAGGGGAGATCAAGTTTTTTGGGGAAGAGGTAAGACGTAAAGACAAGAACTTTATGCGGCGATTTCGTCAAAAAGCACAGATGATCTTTCAGGATCCGTACCAATCTATTAACCCCAGAAACATCGTCATGGATATTGTGGCTGAGCCTCTGGATGTCAACCACCTCGTCAAGTCCAGAAAGGAACGTACCGCGAAGGTCAAACTTGCGCTTGAACAGGCAGGCCTGGAACCCGCTGAGGATTTCTACCAACGCTACCCTCATGAGCTCTCAGGAGGACAACGGCAACGCGTGGTTCTGGCTAGCTCCATGATTATGGATCCGACATTCATCGTAGCTGATGAACCAGTTTCCATGCTGGATGCATCCATCCGGACGGGTATTCTGCGTCTCATGCTGGATCTCAGGGACTCCAGACAGATTTCCTATCTCTTCATCACCCATGACCTGTCTTTGGCCTGGCTGATTTCCGATCGAATTGCCATCATGTATCTCGGAAAAATTATGGAAATTGGGGGTGCAGATGAGATTATCCACAGAGGCATACATCCCTATACCAAAGCTCTCACCGCCATCATGCCCACACCCGGGGTCAATAAGCGTAAGGAACGCATTGTCCTTCCGGGAGAGACCCCCAATCCTACTGAAGATCTGCGCGGTTGCAAATTCAATTCGAGATGTCCACTCGTGCATGACCGCTGCTATGAAGAAAGTCCGGAGCTGATTGAAATCCAGGCGGGACATCAGGTTGCCTGCCATTTAGCCCGCGAATTATCAAGAAATCATTAATTGAATTAGAGGAGTTCATCATCAAAAATTTAAAGCTTGAAGAAACCATCGACAATATGGATGTGGTCACTCTTGCCTCAGATATGGTCAGGATACCCAGTTATTCCTTGCTGGAAAACAGTGAAAGTGCTCTAGCAGCCTATATTCATCGGCTCTTACAAACTGAAGGAATAGAAACTGAATTGACCGAAGCAGAGCCGGGACGCTTGAATGTGACCGGTGTGCTCAAAGGATCCGGCAGAGGAAAATCACTGATGTTGTGTGGACACTTGGACACCGTGCCGCCTTACGGGATGAGCGATCCCTTTTCGGGAATGGTTGAGGATGGCAAACTGTATGGACGTGGCGCGTGTGACATGAAAGGGCCACTGGCTGCCATGCTGGCTGCCTTTGTTGGCATTAAACGTTCCGGCACCGCCCTGCAAGGTGACTTGATCTTTGCCGGCGTGATCGATGAAGAACAGATGGGGAAGGGCATTGAATTCCTGGCAAAACATGGGCCTTTCGTGGATGCGGCAGTCATCGGTGAACCTACTGATATGCGCCTGGCTTTAGGACATAAGGGCCTGGAATGGCTCAAAATCGCTGTCATCGGGAAAAAAGTGCATGGCGGCAGTATGGATAAAGGCATTAATGCCATTTCCATGGCTAGCAGGCTCATAGCAAGGATCTATGGGCAGTACACTCCCCAATTGAAACAAAGACAGCATCCCCTGCTGGGAAACCCGACCATCAATGTTGGAAAAATTGAGGGTGGCGACCAACCCAGCACTGTGCCTGGCTTGTGCACGCTCGAAATCGACCGGCGCTGGATCCCCGAAGAAAGCATTGAACAGGTTTATACCGAGCTGGCTGCCATCATCACCGAATTGCACGATCAGGATCCCCAATTTAATGCAGAGATCAAAGGATATTTCAACTCAGGTGATCTCCTGCCACATAAACCTTTCTGCACTGATGAGAGTGACCCTCTTGTTCAGTCAGCTTATCGCGCCATGCACCATACTGGTTGTCGAAAAATAAAACCGACAGTTTTTCCTGCCTGGAGTGATGCCGGTGTTCTGGCAGCCTACACACAGGCGAAATGCATCATCATGGGGCCGGGTGATCTGGCGTTAGCTCATACGTCTGAGGAATGTATCGAAACGAAAGACTTGCAACGCGCAGCCCAGTTTTATGGAAAACTGGCCTTGGAGTATTGTGGAAGACGGGGTTCGAGTGATGCATAGACAACAAATGGAAGCCTATATTGATGGGCAAAAAGAAGAGCTCGTCAAACATATTCTCAAACTGGTCAGCTACCCCAGTATTAATGGCAACAAAGAAGAAACCCTGGCCTGTCTCACGTATTTCCTGCAGCACGCACAGGAACTTGGCTTCAAAACCATGACCACATCTGAATGGAATGTGGGCATCGTGGAGATGGGTCAAGGTGACAAAACCCTTGGAATTCTGGTGCATCTGGACGTGGTCGGAATTGGGGATCGGGAAAAATGGACAGATGATCCCTTCAAAGGCGTCCAACGCGATGGCTACTTGTATGGTCGCGGCGTGGAGGATGATAAAGGTGCGGCGGTCATGAGCCTGTATGCCATGAAAGCCGTTCAGGAGTTGGGCTTGCCTATGCATAAAAAAGTATGGCTCATTGTGGGAACCAGTGAAGAAGGCAAATGGACAGACATCGCCAGCTTTAAGCGCGAATTTGCAATTCCGTGCTGTGGTTATTCTCCAGATGGGCGTTTTCCGATTTTCAACATCGAGAAAGGCTATGCGGACATCACTCTGGATTTCTCACGTGACAGTAAAAAGGGGATCAAAAAACTGCGTGGTGGAGACAGCCCCAATACCATTCCGTCAAAGGCAAAAATCAGCCTTCAGGATGGCAGAACCATCACAGCACATGGCAAAGCCAGCCATAGCTCGATGCCAAAACACGGGGACAATGCCATCCTCAAGCTTTGCAATAAGTTGGGAAACATTCCAGGGATTGATTTCGATTTCGTACGCTTCATCAATACCTATCTCGGGAACGACGGCCACGCGCAAAGCTTGCAGATCGACGATAATGTCGACCATCTTGATGGTGAGTATATTGGGCAAACCACAGTCACACCGACCATCATCACGCTAGCTGATAGTGTCGGGTTAACAATTAATATCAGGCACAAGTATGGAACAACCAGGGAAGATATCCTGAATGCCTTTGCATCCCTTGCCGATGAGTATGGGTATCAGGTAACAATATTGGATTTTCTTGAACCGATGTGGGTCAGCAAAGAGCATCCCTTCTTAAAAACACTGCAAGAAGTTTCCGATGCCTATGGCATGGACAGCAGCCTTCAGTTTGCTCCCGGGACCAGTTATGCCAAATCCATGAAAAACTTTGTTTCCTGGGGGCCGGTATTACCCAATGAGCCCGCGACTGCCCACATTGAGAATGAGCGGCTTTCGATCGATACGATGATGTTGGCGACGAAACTTTATGCCGGATTAATCAGCCGCATGACAATTGAAAGCTAAGTTAGGAATTAAATGTCCTCCGAAACGAAACCCTCCATGAGTAGCTTACAAAAAGGTTTGTATCTGCTGACTATCTTTGCCAGGGTTCCCTATAAATTCACAGTTTCCCAATTGGAAGAGATGACTGGTTTCAATCGCACAACCATTTACAGAATCCTATCTACTCTGGAGAAATCCGGGATGTTGATCAAGGATTCGCAGAGCAAAATTTACAAGATGGGTCCTCTCGCCTATCACCTGGGGAACATTTACCTGAGCAATGCCAATTACAAAGACAGCATCCTGCGCATCCTGGAGAAGATCTCCAAAGAATCGGCAGAATCGGTAGGGATCGCTCATCGGGTCGGCAACAAAGTGGTTTCCTTGTTTGAGGTGGAAACCTATCAAATGGTCAAGATTAATGACCAGCCTGGCACTTTTTACCCAATGAACCGTGGTTGTTATGGCAAATGTCTGATGGCTTACCACGATCCCCTGGTGGTAGAAAAATTGCTGGAGGAAACAACATTTGAAAAAGTTGCACCCAATGCGTTGACGGACAAAGAAGCCATTCTGCAAGAATATGCCCGCATCAGAGAACAAGGTTATGTGGAAAGCATTGATGAAGTGGCAGCTTATATCTGTGCTGTCGGTGTACCTCTGCGCAACCCGGACCAGCGTGTTGAAAATGTGGTGGCAATCTCCTTCTTCCGGCAGGATGATTACCTGGAGAAAATAGCCAGGATGAAAGCGATTTTATTCAAATATCAAACGGAATTAGAAAAATATATTGTTTAGAAAGGGAGATTGGTCAATCCCGTTTACAAATTTTGATTCAAAGTTTCTCTTAAAAAACCCACATATGGTGGTTTTTTTTTATTTCAACTCAGATTGGGATTACCAATCAAAATCAAAATAATGGATAAATCCGTTTTTCCCTATTGACTTTCGCATGCGGTTTTGTTACTATGTAGTTGAAATTTTTCAAAATATAGAAAAGGTGCACATGGCATCCATCGGCTCACGCATTCGAGATTTACGCATAAATCGCAACCTGACACTGGAACAAGTGGGGGCAGAGACCGGTCTTTCGATCTCCTTTTTGAGTATGGTAGAACGCGATAAAGCCTCCATCAGTGTCGACAACCTGGAAAAGCTGGCTAATTATTTCCAGATTCACATTGTCCATTTCTTTGCCGCCCCGGACGTAAATTCTGTGTTGGTCACACGCCGTGCACAAATCCTGGAAGGCTTAAATCCCCAAAAATCAGCCCAGGCTGCTGTAACCTTGCTGGCCAATAAAACCAATGCCAGGATGGAGCCATTGTTGATCACCATCGCTCCAGGGAAAGAAGAACCTCACTTCCGTATGCATGAGGCTGATACTCTGCTCTATATTCTGTCCGGAGATGCAATTCTGATATCAGAAAACGGAGATCATTTAACTCTCAACCAGGGCGATCTAGCCTATTATGTGAATTACCCCCATCAAAGATTGACAAATGCTAACACTGATCAGGCCCTGGTCGTCATCAGCATTACCGCTCCACCGACCAGTTCCCTGGATGACTTGCTGGCAGCACGGCAGGGGTCCTGGTTAATGTCCAAAAAAGATGAATGAGGAGGTTCCATGTTCTTTGACGAATTTCACAATCATAAATGGGCACGCAATCTCAAGCATGCCCGCAAACTTTTGAAAGAAAATAAGCTTGAAGCGTTCTATCTTGGCGAGGATCTTCCGGAGGGGGATGTCTATCCTGGTATGCGGGTCATGGCTGCTTACTGGACTTCTGTGGAACATGAAATGAAATTACGTCGCAAAACACTCCTGATGGGTGCCAATCATCCTGAATGGGAAACAGATCCGGAGTTGGTCAACCAGGCCAAAGAATTTCATGATCGTTTCATCTCCGACATGCGTGAATTGGTCCTGCGGGATGAAATTGTGCCTGTCGAACGTATCGATCAACTGGCTGAAGCGGGTTGGGAAACCCCCATCGATTGGGCTGAAGTGATGCGGGCACGACAGTCAGCCAGCCTGACAGCATTGGAAAACAATCACTTTCCAGAACAGCTCATCGAAGATTGGTTTGATTCCTGCCTACGGTCCGTTTCCAACTATAACCGCTACCTGATCTGGGGCGGAGTCAATGCTTCCGGATTGGTGCGGCGTGAGGGTATCGAAATGCTTCACAAAGCAGTCGATGCTACCGCAGAATCTTTTATGTGGGAAATCAGCAAGGAATTTTTTGCCACTGTGCTGCCGGCTGCTGGCTTTGAAGATATTGGCGATCTGATGGAGCTGGGTTTACGCGGTATGTATTCCGACCAATTTTATGTCAAAGGGGAAGACCAGGAAATTGGTGAGAAGACGATCCGCACCAGCATCCTTAAGAATTGTGAGCTGGCCGGGATCTACCAACGTGTTGAACAGTGGACCGGGCTGGCCCCCTGCACCCTGGGATACGGTATCTGTCGCTTTGATGAAGTCCATGGCCAGGCGACCATGATGATCACGATGCCACCCATGGTTTCTCCGCAATACAAGCTTCTTAAATCGCTGGCGATGCACCCGGATGCAACCGAGTGTGTCTTCGAACTGACCACCATTCCAGCAGACGACATGGAACGGATTCTGATGGTTCAGGAAAAAGTCTTTGGTTCGGTGGATTAAACCAATTTCAATCAAGGAGGAAAGAATGCCAACAATCAAGGAAGTAATCGAAAGTTTACCGTCACTTTTCAAACCCGAAAAAGCCAAGGGCTGGAATCGGATAATCTTGTTTGATTTGGGAGGCGAAGAGCCATCCAAATGGACACTCACCATTGCGAATGGTGTTGCGACAATTGAAGAAGGCCAAACAAAAACACCAAAACTGACTATCCTTGGAAACAGCGAACATATTGTGCAGATGTTCACCGGGGAAGTACCTCCGATGAAGTTAGTGAACGCAAAATTGTTGAAGATGCAAGGCCCAATGATGGATGCGATCGCATTCTCAGGCTTGTGGAATATCCCCAAGAAATAATCAGCCCTTCACTGCTGAGCCATTTGAAAATCTAGAAATCCTTTTTGGAGGTTGATGTGCAGACAGGCATCCTCTCGTATGGTGTAGCACTTCCCAGATACCGGATCGACTCTGGTGAGATCTGGAAGGTCTGGAAAAATATTTCCATTTCCTTTTTCGACACGCTTAGCATTGGTGAACGTGGTGTGCTTGGTCCGGAGGAAGACACCCTGACGCTCGCGGTAAGTGCCGCAAAAATGGCAATTGAACGCAGCCACATTTCACCAGAGAAAATCGGAGCTGTACTGCTGGGTTCAGGCACCAGCCCTTATGCCACCAAGGCCGCAGCCACCATTCTGATCGACGCACTCGGACTGGATCATAACATTCTGGCAACCGACGTTCAATGCGCAGACAAATCCGGCAGCACAGCCCTCTGGCTGGCAGCCGGGATGGTTGAAGCCGGCATGATCGACAACGCCCTGGTGATTGGGGCAGATACGCTCAATCGTCACACCCAACCGGGCATGGTACTGGAATATGTTTCTTCCGCCGGTGCAGTGGCATTGATCCTTGGTAAAGAAAATCCGATCGCCACACTGGAAGCAATGGCAACCCACAGCCACGATCAGAATGATTATTTTCGCACCGAAGGTGAGCGTTTTATCCAACCTGGTGCAGGCTTTTATGGCTGGGTATCCAGTTGGGGGTTGTTAGACCATGTCGAACCTGCGGGGAAGGCACTATTTGAAAAAACCGGATTAACACCGCAGGATTTTTCCAAGTTTGCTGTACCTCAAAAGACCGGGTTACGACCACTCATGACGATGGGAAAACTGGAATTGGAGATGATGCAGGTACTGCCGTATGTCCTCACGGCTCAGATCGGAGATTGTGGCGCAGCCGGTGTTCCTTTATCGCTGGCGCACATCCTCGATTTCGCTGAACCTGGAGAGCGAGTGGGAGTCATCGATTATGGCGGAGGTGCAGGTTGTGATGCATGGTCGTTGATCTGTACGGATGCTATCGCAGAACGCCGTCCGGAGTCCGGGTTCGTCTACCAGTTGCTCGATGACAAAATCATGGTGGATTATGCCACGATGGTGAAGTTTGAGCAGAAGCTCATCCAATCGCCACACCGACTATCGAACTTCTACTAATCAGGAGAATACTTATGGGAAAAATTCAACGAAAAGTGATGATGGTGGGAGGTGCAATCACGCCACCCGGTATTCCCATGGATTGGACATGGCGGCAAATGGCGGTGGAAGTGTTCTGGAATTCCCTGAAGAGCTGCGGAATCCCGATCAAAGATGTGGATCTGGTCGCATGTAATTACAACGACCGTGCCATCGCAGACTCGTCACCCGGACCTCAAATTGCGGACGCACTGGGTATCCTTCCAAAACCGGTGGTACCGATTGCCAATGCTTGTGCAGGGAATGGTATCGCTTCTTATGTCGCCTGGAATGCGATTGCTTCCGGCCGCTGCGACATTGTTGTTTCGATGGGGTTTGCCCGCTCTGATAATTATGACGCCATGGAAGCCATGAACACCCAGGGGAATTATGTCGACTTTGATTACATGCTTGGGATGACCCATATCAACTACGGTTCGATGCGTGATGCCTACTATCGTCAGAAATATGATGTTCCTCTCGAGGCTGCAGGAAATTGGGCTTACATGTGCAACTGGTACGCACGGCGCAACCCCCTGGCTGCAAATTATGGAAAACCAATGCCTGTTCTGGAGGAACTTTGTGCTGATACCCCGGATGCTGACCGCGACCGCCAGGCGACCAATCGCGGCGGTGTCGCTTCCGCGCTGGTCTTTGTGGGGGAAGAACTGGCCACTCAATTCACGGAAAAGCCGGTCGTTTTCGATGTCGCCTATGCATTCCGCCCGCCTTATATCGGCAATTTTTTCAACTTCCCTGTGGAGAGCATGCAGGATTACGATCTGGCAGAATTTCCAGGCTTGATGGTAGCAGCCAAAGAAGCGTACGGTCTGGCAGGCATAACCAAAGATGACATCGATCTTGTGCAGGTTCATGATCTGACCGCCTATGAGGGCATGATGGCAATCGAAGCCGCTGGTATTTGCGAGATTGGAAAAAGCAAGGAATACATTCTGACAGGTGGCATGTCATTAGATAGCAAATGCCCCATCAACACCTACGGAGGTGGCCCTGCTTTCGGTCACGGATCGGCTGGATCAGATTTTCAAGCCGGAGTTCTTGAAAACTTCTGGCAGCTTCGAGGAGAATGCGGTGAGCGTCAGGTGAAAAATGCCCGGGTTGGCATTAATACATCCTACGGGACGCACCATTCATTAGATGTTATTGGCGTTGTTCAGAAAGGCTGGTGAAAAGTGGGCGAACAATTCACCGATCAATTCGTACGTTGGGATACTTTTTCCAGTGCATTATGGTACCGCACCAAGGCTGGCAGGTACCGCCTGGAAGGCACGCGTTGCTCGAACTGTGGAGAAATCTACTTCCCTCCCAGGACAGGCTTGATCTGTCCTGCCTGCCATGAACGGCTGATGGAGCCTTATCAATGCGCACAAACGGGTTCAATTGTCACGGTCGCCCCGGATGATGTTGGGTTTCCAGCTCTGGGATACGGGGAGAATTTGCCCCGTATCCAGGCAATCGTACGCCTCGATGACGGCATACACCTGATGACGGATATCATCCAGGTAGCAGATCCAGCTGAAGTGCAGCCAGGCGCGCGCGTGAAGATGATCCTTAGAAAGCATAAGCGCGAGGATACCGGAGCCTGGGTCTACGGGTTCGGATTTATCCTTGATCCATAACGAACAATTTCTCATTTGAAAAATAGCTTCCCCCAGGGACTCTTCACTCTTTCCATCGCTATGAACCTGATCATGGTTCGGGGAGCACCAGAATTACAAATTTTACAAACTGGGAGGTGGAAGATGTTCACGGAGTATTCCATAGGGTTAGCAATCCTTGATTTCCTGCCAAATATTGCATTCCTGGTGGGTGCTTATTTCCTGGTGAGGATTGCTCTTATTGTCAGAGGGGTAAAATGCAGCCGGATGGTTATGGCTGGCACACTGCTCGTCGCACTGGGAGGTATCCTCAAGGCTACCTGGAAAATCATTTATGCGTCCGGAGGTCCGGATATTCAACCAATGAGCCAGGCCCAATTTGCCCTGGCAGCACCGGGTTTTCTGGCGATGTTGGTGGTCGCGATCCTGATCGCACGCAAGCAGACTGTCAGCAAAGCAAGGTCTTTGCCCGTCATTGCCGCCTGGAAAATACCTTTATTATTCTTAATGACCATTGCCAGCCTGGGTGCTTATGGAATCATGAGCTATATTTCTTTCAAACGGAAAGCGACCTGGGCAGCGGTCGGATTTATTGTGGCATTTGTGGGGGTATTGGTAATGGGTGGGTTGGCAAGCGCAGATCAAAGTGTGGGATTGCAATGGATTGAAGAGGCGATCAATTCCATTGGGCAGATGGGTTTTGCAGCAGGTGCTTTTTTCCTTTATGGTAATTTTAAAAGCACCAATTCAGATTGTTATTAAAGGAAGGGAGATCATGACCAAAGCAGCAGAGAAACGAAAATACGGAAAGCAATATGGCTATGAAGTCCTGTTTAAAAACCAGGAGAAACATGCCACAGGGAAGACCGGGGTGATCATTGCCGAGATGGGATTACCCGAAGTATATGAAATTGATTTTTACAGCACTTTTATGGCGCACGTATTCAAATACATCATGCCATCCTTTTTGGTGAAGATGATTCTGGCTGATAAAGGAATTGGATTGCTTGATCCAGATAACCCACTCTCAAGAGAGAAGTTTGTGCCCAAACAATTAATCGATGCCAATGGGTCTTTCACCAACAAAGATGGTGTTCCATATGTTGAATGCCAGGTGAAGTGGAAACCACCCATCAAAAAAAATCCCTGGGACCATGGATATTTTCTCTACAAAGGGGACGGTCCGAATGGATATCCGGATATTTGTGATAAGGTAGGCGCCAAGGTGGTCGGGTGGTACTATGGCAAGTTGATCCCGGAAAACCGTGTTTCCTGGCGCAGTCAGTTACGTCAGGTTTACGATGAGGCGATCAAAGAGTTATCCACTAAAAAGCCTGAAACAGAATTTCGCAATGCCTTTTACATGGATCACGATTCACTGAAATCGGCGGTCGAAGAACTCATTGCGGCTGGCTGTGAGACCATCGTTTACCAGGGCATTAATTGCCCACTCTACACTGATTTTGAAGATTATGGTTACGTATTACCCAAATTGCACGAGTTGGCTGATGGTCGTGCGCGGGTGATCATGGCAGACCAAATGGGAAACCAACCTGCCTACCGTGAGGCATATCGTACGCTTCTACGCGATCACCTCAAAGAGATCACTGACGGAAAAAGCATTCTGATCATATTATCCCGTCATGGACACCCCTTCAAAAAAGAAACCCAGGATGAGCGGGCTTATCTGTATCGAAAACCTCTGGAAGACGATATACGCAACATTATGGCCGGTTGGGATGGAAAATGGGATCTCATCTGGACCTTTGATGAATATGCTGACCCATATTGGGATAAGACCAATTCAAAAGTTGAAACATATAGCGCCTACCGCAAGGCAATCGAAGAGGGATATGATTATGCCCTGGAACTCCCAACAGAATTTCCAGCTGAGAATACTGACCTGATGATCTTTCATGCGATGAAGAAATTTAACGCTTTTAAGGAGTATGACAGAAACGACCCGGTGCCTTATCCAGACTGGGAAGTCCCCCTTGTGCGCAAATTTAAGGAAGGGAAAACCACCGGTGTATATTGTGGCACCCCGGTGGGCCCCTATCGAAAATTTATCGTCCAGGCAGTCGTGGATTCAATCGCCGAAGTGCTTTAAAAGACTCAAAAATTGATGGAGGATGTATGTGCAATCGCTTTGAAAATAAAGTAGCAATCATCACTGGTGCAGCGTCAGGAATTGGACAAATGACAGCCATCCGGTTTGCACAGGAAGGTGCCAAAATCACGATTTGTGATATAAACGTGGAAGGTTTGGAGGAAACCCGCAGAAAGGTGGTTGAAACCGGAGCGGATTGCCTGGTAACCACTGTGAATGTGCGTTCACAGGCAGATGTCGAAAACTGTGTGCAATCTACGCTCCAAAAATACGGAACGATCGATATCCTGGTGAATAATGCTGGTACAGGACAATTCATGCCATTTGCCATGATGGAAAACGAGGAGTACGAACGCGTTATGGAAATCAACGTGCGCGGAATATTCTATTTCAGCCGGGCTGTTCTGCCCACCATGATGGATAATGACTACGGAAGAATTGTCAATGTGACTTCCATTATGGGCGAGGTGGCTGCCCAAGGACAATCAATTTACAACACCAGCAAGGGAGCAGCCAAGATGATGACCCAGGCCATGGCAGTGGATTGTGCCGGGTATGACATCAACGTCAATGCAGTTGCTCCCGGCATGGTCCTGACAGGTCTCACCAAGAATATGCTCGGCGATGAAGATCAAGCAGCTTATTTTCTGGAGAAAATTCCCAAACGCCGTATTGGAGTGCCTAATGACATCGCTGGGGCGATTCTCTTTTTGTGCAGTGATGACGCCTCCTATATCGCCGGTGCAACCCTGCATGTGGATGGCGGCATGATCTGTACGCGTATGTAATAATCTACTTCAACCAGCTCTCTTTATAATCTCCAATATACTGAAGCATCCGGATCGGTTTGCGTCCCAACAGTCGCTCTACCTCATCTGTGACAGTATCTGCCATTCCTTTGCGGGTGTTGCTGTATAACCAGGTGGTCACCAGGGCAAACATGAGTTTCGTTTTATTTTGGAGTTGGCGGAAAAAGAACATACCTGCAGATGGATTTTTGTAGATGATCCGGCGTCCTAAAATCTGACTGAACTGGTCTGCCACCTGGTAATAATCCAGTGCTTCACTCCCGGTCAGGTCATAGGTTTTTCTCTCATGCCCGGTTTCCGTCAGAGTCAGAGCAGCCACGCAACCAATATCACGCACATCCAGAAAGCTGGTTTTTGCATTTCCCACCGGGATGAAGATTTCATCCCGATCGCGAATTTCATCCCGGTGCACAGTATTCAGGTTCTGCATAAAGAAGCTGCAACGCAGGAAGGTATAGTCTACCCCGGCGGAGAGTAGCCATTGTTCAACTTTATAATGCGGAACAACCTTGTTTTGTTCGATTCCAATCAAAGATAGAAACACAAATTGTCTGACACCGGCAGCTTTGGCTGCCTCCAGTGCAGGAATCATTTCCTTCTGGATATCCGCGATGTGTGGCGGCCTCATCAGGAAACATTTCTGAATACCACTGAAAGCCGCCGCATAAGTTTCTGGGTTTTTGAAATCAAAGCGTACCGCTGCAACATCATTCCCAAAACGCGCAGAAATTTTCTCCGGAAACAGGTCAGCTGCCCGCAGCGGAACACCCTTTGCTTGCAAACATTTGACAACTTCTGTCCCCACATTCCCCAAGGCACCTATTACTAGAATATTGTTTTCCATTATCTCCTCAATTCCTTGCTCTTCCGTAGAGATGAGGCATTTCTTAATTTCATTGCCAGAACCTTATACGGGTTAATTTATTAATTGACATTATATAGACCGTTCATTATAATTGATAATTAGAAAAACCGGAGAAAGAAATCAAATGACCAATACACGCGACCAGATCATTCAGACCACCAGCAACCTGATAGAAAACCAGGGTTACCACGCCACTGGTTTGAACGAAATTGTTAAAGAAAGTGGTGCACCGAAAGGATCGATCTATTATTATTTTCCTGATGGCAAGGAAGGTATCACCGCCGAGGCCGTTTTATACGCCGGGGAAACAGTAGCAGGACGTATCCGCACACACCTGGATACAAAGAGCGATCCAGCCAGGGCGGTCCAGTCCTTTGTGGAAGAGATTGCCCATTTTGTTGAAGTATCTGGTTTTCACTCCGGCGGACCGCTGACAATTGTTGCCTCCGAAACCGCTACAACCAGTGAGAAATTAAATCAGACCTGCCGGGAAGCCTACACTATGGTGCGGGAAGCTTTTCAATCCAAGCTTTTGGAAAGCGGATTTTCTCAGGAGCGAGCTGCCAACCTGGCCTGGATGATAACCTCGGTGACAGAAGGGGCTATTATTCTCAGCCGCACGTATCACAGTGGCGATCCCCTGCGCATTGCAGCCAGAGAACTGGCTTGTCTGATCAATGGCTGCGAAAATTAAATGGAAGGATAGATCAGGAAGGACAAGGAAATGAAAATTGCAATTTTTGGTGGAAGTGGACGCACCGGACAACATTTGGTGAAGCAGGCATTGGAAAAAGGGCATCAGGTCGTTGTACTGGCACGCAACCCTGACAAATTAACAATCAATCATCCCGACCTAAAAATAATTCAAGGGGATGTGAAAGATCTGAATGCAGTGCAGCAAACCATAACTGAGGTGGAAGCAGTACTAAGTGTCCTGGGCCCTACCAGCAATCAGCCCATATTTGATGTCAGTCAGGGAATGACCAATATCTTAACCGCCATGGAAAAAGATGGCGTGAGACGTTTGGTAATCACTGCTGGTGCTGGTGTAGGTGATCCCAATGATGAACCGAAATTTTTCAACCACATGATGAATTTCTTGCTTAAAATGATGGCAAAAAACGTCCTGGCAGATATGTCACAAGTGGTTGAGATGACAAGAGCTTCGGATCTGGATTGGACGGTGGTGCGTCTGCCCATGCTGACCGACGATCCAAAAACAGGTAACGTAAAGGTGGGTTATGTCGGCAAGGGGATGGGTTCACGTATCTCGCGTGCTGATATTGCTGAATTCATGCTCTCTCAACTAACCGACCAGACTTACATCCACAAATCACCAGCCATCAGCAATTAATCCCTTGTCAGGCAGGTTCAGAACAAAGCGACCGCCTGATGCTTGCAAAGTAGTGGGTGCTGGCAGATAGTAACCCGCCTCCAATCCCCAGGTACAGGATTGCCAGCATTGATTTTGGAAAAATTGAACTGGTGCGCAGGTAAATACCCAGGAAAATCATGAATACGACCAGAGGATAACTGGTCCATGCCTGGAATGCGAACAGGCAGATCTTCTTCCCTTTAATTCGGTTAATCCGCAGAATATTCTTTTTGGCCAGTTTTGAAAAACCAAAAAGATAGACGCCGGTTGCCAGCACGAGTCCAGCTAGAACGAGAAAGAACTTTGTAGGAAATACTTCGGGCTGCAACCACCCTGAGGCAAACCGGATCAGCATCAATCCCACACCAAACCAGACCAGCCCTGCCAGGAGTTGCAACCAGATTTTTCGGACCGCAGGTTTGAACTTGTTTAGAAAAAGCAGTAAATTTTTCATAGATACCGTCGCAACAGGGGAGATAAGATGTAGACCAGAATATACTGATGAGCGACATTTTGTAGATCATGACAATCAAAAAATCTTCTCAATTGCCAGTTCAATTTCGCAAACCAGGACAGTTGTCAGCCTAGAGGACCCCATGTCAAACCAATGCACACAGGCAACTCTAATCGCAAGAGCATCTGTCAGACGGGTAATTTTATATCCGTATGGAATAAAAGTCAATCATCAGCACGTCGGCACTCATCTATGGTGTTAATCCGGCTGGAATCCCATTGGGATACACTTCTGCAATAGCAGCCTCAATTTTCCCGATACGATTTTCAGGATTGGGATGGGTGCTGAAGAATTCCGGCGGTCGATTTCCAGAGGAAGCCTGATCCAGAACATGCATCACGCTTACCATCGACCGTGGATCATAACCAGCCTGAGACATGATTTTGACTCCTAAAGTATCCGATTGGATTTCATCATCGCGACCAAATTTCATGTTGACTAGTTGACCAACCAATACCGCAATCTGCGCAGCTTGTTGGCTGCTGGGATTATTGGGGTCATAAGTTGCCAGAATTACCGCGCCGGTAAGCCCCTGTGTGAGTTGCATCTCAGCAATGCGTTCTGCTCCATGTCTGGAGAGTACATGGACGATTTCATGTGCCAGCACCCCCGCCAATTGCCCTTCCGTTTCAAGGCGGTCAAAAAGTGCCCGGGTAATAAACACCTGCCCGCCTGGTAATGCAAAGGCATTGATGGTTTCCTGATCAGCCAGCAGATGAAATTCAAAGGGATAATCAGACCTGGTTGCAAAACTGGAACGCAATAATTGACCACCTACCTCATCAACAATCTGTTGCAGGCCTGGATCAGGATCCAACCCGTCAAATTGCTGCATCATTTCCGGAGTGGATTGGAGTCCAATAGCAATTTCTTGCTCGGGTGTGATAGATATATATTGGTCTTCACCGGTGACCGGGTTTGTCACCTTTGAACCAAAAAAAGAAACCAGGGCAAATATAACCATCGCTAACGCGATGAAGATACGAATACAGCCACCTCCTGAACCTGAACGTGGTCGCATGCGTTGACTATAGTTTCGGCTTGGAAACCGTATGCTCATAATTCCTCACTCTTTGTTGTAAGACCAGTGTCTGAAAGCGCTGACGGGCGTGAATGTTTTTCGGAATCAGCTAGCAGGAATGGTTGGTCATTTATATCTGGCCTCTCGAACAGTTCGTACAAAGCACCTGCCAACGCCCCAAACAGAATATTAGCTGCCAGCAACATCCAATTTCCATATGGGCGCAACCATGGAAAAACAATCGAAAATGAAAAATAATTAATGACGTAAATAATCAGGCCAAATATTCCCCCGCCCACAAAGGCAACCAACATACCCCAGCGATGAAATATCAACACAATCAGCGCAGCATAGAAAAATGACAGGCTGAAATGGGTAATCAGTGCCACTACATAAATTCCCGGAACCAGCCCGGATTGTAAAGGCATGACCTGAGGCCCTAGAAGAATGGAAGCCATCAGCCGGGTGATGAATAGCGGATCCCCCAGAATGATCCAGGGCAGGATAATGCTAAGCAGAAGCATTGCCACACCGCTAATCAAACCAGACCAAAAGGCAGCCAGCCAATCAATGGGGTGTAATGGATTTTCCGGAAATTTGAAATCGCTCATCTGGTTATCCCTTCCTGAGTCGTGAAGATAATTTTTGATGTATGTTCCGAACAGCCTATTCGTTCCTGAAGAGAGGGAAGCAGCCTGGGCATCTCGAGCGTAGTAGTTTCCATCTTTTCTGGTTCGTCGCTCAGCAAACCTTCAAAAATCGGATAGGGTTTTTGCCTGGAGGGAACTTGTTCTGTTATTAAAAGGAAGGGTGAATATTCCTCCTGAGTATTGCTAATTTTTGGCACTACCACAGCATGTTGGCCCCTGTTATATTTTTTCCCCTGATTGACTTCTACAATGAGGATTTGGGTATCAATCGATTGATCCAATTTGTTCATAAAAGCCCCTTTTCATTCTCAAAACAATTCTCAACCCCTTTTTTTGATTCGATCTTGGGGAGGACATTTATTTTTATCAAGATGGTCGAAATTAATGATGCCCCCATGATTCCTAAAAAAGTGAGAACCTTTTTATACGTACCAGGTTGAGAGTCAGAATAATCATTCACCCTTTTCGATAGCGGTGAAATTGGAAAACCTTTTCCACTGATTAAATTCTCGTCTTCCGCGATTACAGAGTTACTTAATAAGGAGCCCTCAACCAGTAACGGTGTCTTGTTCCGTAAGGCAATAGCTGTACTTGTTTTTCCTGGCGTCTTTTCGTCCAATACCGTAGTGCGTATTTTCGAACCATATTGATTGGCATACACTTGCGTAAATTCTGCTCCGAAAAAAAATATTTGGGCTGAATAATAAACCCAGATCAGCAGCAGCGCTAATGATCCTGCTGCTCCAAACGTGACACCAACGGAGCTATTTCCCAAATAAATTCCGATCGCATATTTCCCAATACTGAACAAAATGGCCGTGACAAAACCGCCTAAAAACACATCCTTCCAGGCAACCTGAGTGTCTGGCAGGTATTTGAATAGTAATGCAAACACCAGAGTCACCACTGCCAGTGTCACGACGGTATTGATCACTCCCATTAAAAAGCCGGACAGTAACAAATAATCTGTCAGGATACGGTTTAAAGCCGTCAAGCCAGTACTGATGATCAATGAAACTAATAAAACAAAACCGACACCCATTACCATGGCAAAAGATAGAAAATTTTCAAGAAAAACCGATTTCAGTGAATTCCAGAAACCTTTTACTTTTTTCTCTTCAATGCCCCACATGGTATTGAGTGCATTATGCAACTCCCGAAAAACCCCGATCGAACCGAATATTAGCGCTCCCACACCAATCACAGTGGTGAAAATCCCGCTATCAAGATTGACACTGGCATTTTGCATGAGCGATTGAACAAATTCTGCACCATTTTCACCCAGTAAACCCTGAACTTGATATAAAACTTGAGATTCCACTTCATTGCGACTCCACACAAAACCGGCTACCGTAACAGCAATGATGAGTAGTGGTGCCAACGAGAAAATTGTATAATAAGCCAATGCTGCCGCCAGACGCGAGACATTATCATCTTGCCATTCATCATAGGTTTTTTTAAACAAGTCTAAAATCTTTTTTAATCGGCTCATAATGGAGTAGTTTTCTTTGAATTAACGAAGCCTACCGGGCTGAAAAACTACCCGGTAGGCTTAATTGATCTAATTCGTTAGCGCGCTTTTGGCTTCCTCAACACATTCTTTCATGACTTCCGCTTCTGCATTTTTAATCCGACGACCAGTTTCTTTCAATTGGCTGACTTTCTCACGAGTACCATCAACAATCGTCGATGCCAGGTCCTCAACACGACCACGTGTATTTGCAGCCGTTGTGATCGCTTTATCCCGCAAGTCCATACCTTTTTCAGCAATCATTTCACGGGTTTCTTCACCACGGCGGGCTGCAGTTAATAATGCGATAGTTCCTCCAACCACACCACCGATAATTAATCCTGTTAACCAGTTGTTACTCATTTTTCTTTCCATTTCTTCTCCTTTTTATATTTCGATCCTTTTATTCTGTGTTGGTAATTTTTACTATTCCTGACTTCCGTCTGCAATTTTAATTTTAGGTTGTAAGAGATATTTCCGTAATGGGGAAAAGCCCTTCAAGGTATAAGGCATTTCCCTACTCAGGCATATTTGCCAGCGCCCATTCTTCATTTTTGCAGCGTGGACAGCCAGGCAACGGCTCATTTTTCCCGGCAATCTCAATCTGACCACAAGCCATGCACGCAAAATAGCTGGCTTCAGCAGGAAAGTGACCTGTCCTGAACGTTTGAGGTTTTCGAATGTCTCTCGGGGGAACGATCGGCAAACCGGGTTGAGTTGCGTCCGATTTAAATTCGAAGACACTGAAATAGCCATCATGTTCCAGATAAGCAATTTTCACCTGACCAAGATGTTCAATACCCTGATGGCGTAACTTCATAAAAATATCCTCCAGGGATAGGGTGGCTTGCTTGATATTTTCCAAATTCAGGCAACCATTTTCGATAATGGTGACAGGAACGCCTTCCATTATTGCTTCAACTTTGCTTTCGCGCACCAGAAGCAGACCGATTCCTCGCTGTAACAAAACGATCACCGTTATCACAACCATTCCATGGAGTAGTGGCACGTTCGGGTAAAACATCGGGTCACCGACGGATGAGCCAAGAGCGATAATAATAACAATATCCAATGCCGATAACTGTCCAATTCCTCTTGATCCAGTCAATCGCAGCAGAGCAATGGCGAACACATACATCACCAGCGACCGAAAGGCAACTTCCAGTAAGAACATCCAGGATGTCTCGCCTAGAAAAATACGTTGCAGATCAAATGGCTCCATGGGATTCGATTCTCCTTTTTCTTGATCATTCAATTCCCCAAATTGTGGTTTCGACTATTTGTAATTTAATTTTCCTCAGGTGAGCCATTTAGAGGGTACAGCTCACCTGAGATACATGTGGCCTGTTCCGCTTAAGCAAGGAAAATCAGACCATATCCTATAAGACCAGTGTATGACTTAATTTTTTAAAAAACCATGCGTGGTTTCTCCCTCCGCGATGAGGGATTTCCCCCATGGAAAAGGGGCAGCTTACTGAATGAAATTAATTGCACATATTTTTATACTTAAAGGAAAGGTACAGCGCAATTAAATGCGTGGAAATTTAATCAAAATTATCAAATAAAGGAGTGAGATATGGCCTGGAAAGTTAACAAGAGTGCGATGAAACATGCTGAAAAAATGATCAAAGATAAGAAATATGTGAAGGATTCTGACTGGAGTGAATCACAAGCCACAACTGATCAGGAGAATAAATTTCTAAAAAATGAGGGTTGGGATGCTTACGGCAATTGGCATCTGGCTTATGATCCAGAGGAAAGTGAAGAGACAAAAGAACGTTTCGGATTCCCATTCGGCGATTTCAAGAAAGTGCATCGCAGTGCAATCATTGCCATCAAGCAACGCGCCGGGCAATACGATTATGATGACATTGAAAAAGCAGGAGACAAATTATTGGAAATGATAGACGAGGATTGATCTTTCCTGTCCTATTATGGTTTCAAATCCATGCATACCTGTTACCAAACCGATTAAAATCGATTCACTCACCCAACCATTTTCAAGTTGTTTGAACTTGTCTATCCTATGAAGGTATCCCGTGGATTGATTCATAGGATACGTTCGAACCAAGTCCACTCGCTGATTATTTTTTCATCTGAAAGGCTATCCAAAAAGTTACGGCATGCCGAAACTTTTTGGATAGCCTCACCAATCTCAGATTATTAACAGTGTTCTTTTTTTGTAAATTTTAAATCAGCGTAAATGTTCCTCTTAACTTTGCATCAGTCAATTCATAATTCTTCAAATAATCGACCATCACATCGATCATTTTTTCAGAATGTTCCTGGCGATTTTCGCCGATATTGGCTGGAACGCCCTGTGAGGTGATAAAAGCCACTTGATAAACTTTGTCTGCTTCCACTTCACGGTCGCCCACAAATAACTTCTGGATGCGGGTCAAAGGCGGATTTTCTACTTTGATCATCGCCCTGATCCCTAAAGCACGTTTGACATACCCACCCATCTGATTGAGCGGGTCACGTGAAAACGTGTGTTCGAGGTTTTTTTCCAACATCATCCTCAGTTCCTGCCCGGTGATCTCCACCGTTGAAACCGGTGGATTCATGGGAACGATGTTATAAAGATCATTCATGAGAATGGGTCCGGGTACAATCGGAGCTCCATAGCGCCAACCATTGGATAACGCTAAATCAGCCCCGGTGTGGTTCAGCAAGGTTGTTAGTAAAAAATTATCCATGGTTGCTTCTAAATTTAATCCGCGGTCTAGGGGCACAAATGTTTTACCCACCACTTCCTCCAGCTTCAGTCGGTAAGGTCGGATGGCAGTTTCCACCAGATCCTCCACTTCAGCATCCGGATCGATGGATTGGGAAACTTCAATCAATTGGTGATCATAGTCAGTTATCTGTCCATCCTCCAGCGTGAGGTCCAATCGCGTAATGAAGGAACCATGGCTACCAGATTGAACGACCAGCGCGTCACCTTGTCGAATTGCTCTATTGAGCCTGTGATGGGTATGCGCACTTAAAGCAACATCCACGCCAGGCACCTTTTCCAGTAAATGCATATCCTGCGGAAGACCCAGATGGGAAAGCATCACCACCAGATCAACCTTTTCCTGATTGCGCAGTATTCGCACTATTTCTGGCAATTCCTCCAGCCCGTTGGTAAAATAAACGCCTTCGCTGAACTCTGGCGGCATGGCTTTGTCCACGATGTTACAGGCAATACCAGCAACCCCAACCCGCAGGCCGGCCATTTCGATGACTTCATAAGGCTTAAATAATCTTTCCCGTGAATCCTTATGGTAAACATTCATAGCCAACACCGGGTAAGTGATATGTTCACTCAAAGTTTTAAATCCCTGGGGACTATAAGCGAACTCCCAATGGGCTGTCATGGCTGCCGGGGATAACGCATTCAAAATTGGCACCAGTACTTCCCCTCGTGAATGCAGTGCAGGGTAAGTCCCGTGAAAGGTGTCACCCCCATCCAGGAACAGAACCTGTTCGGGATTATCAGCGCGTATTTGTTTTAGAAGGGTCGCGATGCGGGCATACCCACCAGCTGGTCGATAGACAGCCCTTCCGCCCTCCCAAAATAATTCGGGATGGGTTTCAAGATAGGCGTGGCTATCATTCATTTGTACGATTGTTATTTTTTTTTTGTCATCGGTATCTCCCTCTCCATTGTAAAATTCCGAATGGAGGATACCAATCAGGTAATTCCCTATAGACCTATGGGGAAGCATCCCCATGGGTATTGCGAATCAGGACGATCCCAATGGCACAGCCACGCGAATCAAGGTGCCTTTTCCGGGTGATGAGACGATGGTTAATTTTCCGCCGATCGCTTCCACCCGCTCACGTATTCCAACCAGTCCGAGATGACCCTGCCTAACCAGTTCCACCCAGCGCCCTGGAATATTAAAACCTTTACCGTTATCCTCAACCTCAAGCGTAACCCACTGATCGGTCAGATCAAAACGCACCCATAGTTTTTCGGTCTCAGCGTGCCGGGCAACATTGCTGACAGCATTTTGATATATCCGGAACATGACCAGGCGTATTCGTTCCTCCAGACGTTGACCGTCCGGGGATATATCTGTGTGGATTTCGATCTCTGGATGCAATTCGTTGAAGCGCTCCAGATGACTGTAGATTGCCTGTTCCAGTCCGAAGGGAGCCAACGCAGGTGGGCGCAAGTCGCGGCTGATATTTCGCAACCCCTGAATCACATTTTGAATTGCTTCGCTGGCACCTTTTATTTTTTCTCCGAGATCTAGCATACCTGCCTGGTTGACATCACTTCCAAATTCAACTAACTGGAAATTGATACTGAACAACTCCTGGATGGTACCATCATGTAATTCCTGGGCCAACATTAATCGTTCAGTCTCCTGACTATCCAATAAACGATGCTGCACCTCGGCCAATTCTGCCTGGGTGCGTTTTTGTTCGCTGATATCGCGAACCACGCTGATGACCAGCCAATCATCACCAATTTTTACCGGGCTGAGCATCACATCTACTGGAAATTGCTCGCCTGTTTTAAAACGCCCGAGCAATTCAAAGCCAGCCCCCATAACCCTGCGCTGAGGGTCAGCATGATAATTTTTACGGTGTTCAATATGGATATTTTTGGCGTAATCCGGCAAAAGCTGTTCAATATCCTTCCCTAAAAGTTCTCGTTTCTGGTAACCGAAGATGGCGGCAGCCTGGTCGTTAATCCGCAGGATTTTCCCGCTATGTTCAACCAGAAAAATGGCATCCGGTGACAGTTCAAAAAGGTCTGAAAAAAGGGCTTTACTGGTTTCAAGGTCCTGCTGCACTTGCTTTCTTTCTGCTATTTCAGCCTCAAGTTTGGCGTTTATCCTTTCTAATTGAGCAGTGCGTTTAAGCACTTTATATTCAAGCTCTTCATTTAACGTGCGTGCTTGCTGATATAGACGCACATTATCCATGGCTAATGCAGCTCGCTGTGCCATTTCCTGTCCAAGATATAATTCCCGGTCTGTATATTTAAGTCTTGACTCTGCCCAGATGAGTGTGATGGTTCCCAGTGAATGTCCGCGTGCCAGCATGGGAAGCACCATGGCAGCATGCAATCCTAAATTGCTCAACAACCTGTAATGCTCCTCATCCTGAGCGCTGGACCTTAACATGGCATCGGTAATATCAGGGTAAAATTCTCCCTCACCGGTTTGAATGACCTTAAATATTCCTTTGTCGGAGGATCTATGGGGCGGATATTTGCATTGAAGTTCCTGGGTGAGGGCAATTTTCTGGGGGTCTTTATGAGCCACAGTCAATTGCCGTATCTCGCCATCGTCTTCTACCGTATGGACCAGACACCAATCTGCTAAATGCTGGATGGCCATATCAGCAACATTTTTTAAGACTTGCTCATAGGTAACCGACCTGGCCATCAAATCGCTGAATGCTGCTAAAAATTTTTGGTCACTTTCCTTTTGCTTGATCGCTGTAATATCCTGAAAAATATTAACCGCCATGCGTTCCTGTTTAAATGTATCAATTATTGCTGCGGAGTTTACCAGCCACCATTGCTCAATTCCGGTTTTATTATTCAGGATTCGGTTAATCCCAGAGACTTTGTCCTCGCCTTGTAATACTCGCCGTCCCTGGAACTGATCCGTAGGCATGATCTCACCATTTTCGGAATAAATTTCTATTCCCGATAACACTTCCCCAATAGGCACGGAGAGCAGTTCCTTTCGATCTTTATAACCCAGGAGACGGGCAGCTATATCATTGGCATACACCAATTTACCACCAGCAACCTGCACAGTTATCCCTTCTGAAATTCCTTCCAGAATGACTGCCAACTCACCCTGGGAGGTGACTAAAGAGGATTTCACCCGACGGTGATCAATTACCAGTGCCAACAGGTTGGCAATTTTTTGAATAAAATTAATTTCAATACTGGAAAATATTCGCGGAGTGCTGCTAAATACTGCCAGAATACCGTATGGTTGGTCCTTTGACTGAATAACAGCACACAGACAACTATGCACCACCGGTTGATGGTAGATTTCCGGTAATTTAAACCGTTCTTCGATAATTAAGTCGCTGCTGACCACTGGTTGTTGGCTGCTGAGAACATACTCGTAAAGTGAGCCAGGTTTCAACTCCCGCACAGTCTGAATCGTTTGTTGAAGTTCCACCGGCCAGCCGGCGATCGCTTTTAATGTGACCGAGTTTTGATCTCGGTTCACCTCCAGTATCTCCCCAAAATCAACGCTTAATATCGTCCGAACCAGTTCTATTGTCTCCACCATGAGCTGAAATAGATTGGAACTCAGGAGGGCATTTTGTGTAATTTGAATAACTGCCCGCTGCTGCGACAGATGCTTAGAGGCATTTGTTATTTCGTCAGTGAAGCGGGCATCATTGTCTGGTGATGGCTGGTTTTCGCTCATGAAAAAGTCTCCCATTACATACAATTATTCAATCATAATTTACACTGTTCCCCCCATGATCATAAGTATACAAAACAACATATTTGCAAGCAAGAGGGAATTTTGGGGATTTTACAAATTCTTGAAAGGTTATAAAGTTATCAAGAAAAATCCACTAGGTAAACTACCCATATGGGAAGGGCAAATTCCCCATATTTAGAAACATACTCGTCATGGTATGCTAATTTATGGATGAACATGGAGTTTTTTTAGAAAGGAAATTAATATGGACAACAATAATAAACCGAATTTAAAAGAGAAGAAAATGTTTGCAACTGGTGTGGATATTCCCCAGGAAGAACGTATTGAGGTGATTAACATTCTCAACCAGAGGCTGGCAGAGACTTTTGATCTGTACAGCCAGACCAAACAAGCACATTGGAACGTAAAAGGCAGCGATTTCATTCAGTTACATGAGTTTTTTGACCGAATTGCTGAAATGATCTTCCCCTTTGTGGATAGCCTGGCGGAAAGAATTACCGCATTAGGCGGAACGGCAATGGGAACAGCCCGAATGGCTGCCAATAGTTCGGAGTTAGAGGAATTCCCACTGATTAATGATGGCATGGAATGTGTGCAGGAACTGGCTGAACGCTATGCCAGCCTGGCCAACAAATGCCGCGAAGGAATTGATACCACCGAAGAATTGGAGGATATTGGTTCTTCCGACTTATTAACGGAAATGGTGCGTGATTTAGATAAAGCGCTGTATTTCCTGGAAGCACATATCCAGAAATAGAAAATAAAAAAAGAACCGTCATGGTCGTGACGTGGAGACCATGACGGCCAATTTAATATTTTGGTCTGGGAATAAAATAGGGGGAAATTCACTTTTTTTCAATTGATCGTTTGAAGCAAGCCTGTTTTTGTCCACCATCACGAACATTTTCAATATCTTTGCTATAATCAGGTAATGGATTTTATTTTTAAGTTAGCAGTGTAGTTATCCTGCCAGAAAGCGAACCCAAATGTCTGGAAAAATAAAAGTAGTCTTAGCGGATGATCATCCCCTGGCACGGGAAGGCATTAAGAATTTTTTGATGAATGCTGTCGATATTGAAGTCATCGGAGAGGCGCAGGACGGTGAAGAAGCTTTAAACCTTGCCGTTGAATTAATTCCAGACGTTCTTCTCCTGGATATGGAAATGCCACTACTGAAGGGTGTCGAGGTAGCAAAGCAATTAAAAGAGAATAAATCGCCGGTAAAAATTCTGGCTTTGAGTACCTATGATGATAAGCAGTATATTTTTGGATTATTATCCGCGGGCGCCAGCGGGTACCTGACCAAAGAAGAGGTGCCGGCCAATATTCTGGATGCGGTGCGCGGGGTGGCGCGTGGTGAGCAAGGTTGGGTCAGCAGGCGGGTGGCCGCCCTGATGTCATCCTGGACCCGGGAGGAACCTGAGCGAATTGAAGATTTGACCGAGCGCGAAATGCAAGTCCTCCTACAGATGGCGGATGGTAAGACAAATAAAGAAATTGGTTATACCCTGGGTATCAGTCAAAAAACGGTCGAAAAACACCTTGAATCTATTTATACGAAATTAAAAGTAAACTCACGGGTTGAAGCTGCTGTTTTAGCTGTTGAAAAAGGTTTGGTTAAAAATGATGGGTAGGGTTTATACTGACATCATTTGGGATTATTCCTGATTGTGACATGAGTCTCCTGATGATAGAATTTGAAGTAGTGGTAAGAGATTTTTTATTAATTGGTTAAAACAGAGAGTGGTCGCATAAGGAGAACGAAAAAAGAAAAACGAGTTTTTAAAATGACAATTAAAATTTTAGTGGTTGACGACCACATAAGCGTCCGCAAGGAACTTCGCAAGGTTCTCAACCGCAACCCTAAAATCGAGGTGGTGGGAGAAGCAAGCGGAGGTAAAGAAGCATTGGATTTATCCAAACGGTTGGATCCTGATGTGATGCTTTTGGACGTAGAAATGCCTGATATGAATGGTTACGAGGTTGCCAAACGACTGACCAGAGAAGGTTCCACGGCGCGCGTATTAGCGGTGAGTGGTTATGATGAAAAAACTTACATTCTGGGTATGTTTGCCAATGGCGCTGTGGGCTATTTAACCAAGGATGAAGCTCCGCAACACTTAATGAAAGCTGTTGAAGATATTGCATCGGGCAGAAAAGGATGGATCAGTCCAAAGGTGGCACAAAAGCTTGGCGTACCGGATAGGCCGATTGGTCAGCATACCATTCCGCGGATGACTAAACTTGAGTTAGCCATCTTAAGATGTTTAAGGGAAGGGAAGACTGATTCCGAGATGGTTGAGATTTTAGGCATTGGGATGAAGGTATTAAAGGAAAATATTCAATCTCTGCTGTCGAAACTCAGGGTGAAAACCAGACCGGAAGCCATTTTGCGGGGGATGCAGGAGAATTTGGTTTAAACTTATTCAGATTTCCTGATGGGGGAAATAATAAGCAAATTGGCGACATGACTAATCAGAATTGATCTAATAGCCCTTAATCTCTGATTGGAAAATCCGTGCTTACGGGGTTGGGGGGATTTGTCGATTCCGGCGGAAGTTGGCTAATAAGCTCATTCAACCGCGCAACCAGGTTGCCAGTCTCATTGGCACTTTTTTCCTGTTGCTCAGAAATGGACGAATTGATCTCCTCCAATTTTAATTTTATAGCCGCCAGCGTTTTTTCTTTCCTGCCAGCATTTCCGGATGTGTAGGTCGGCAATAAAAAACCGAATAATATCTGCAGCGCCACTGTTAATATGGTGGCTAAAACAATGCCTGCCATCCCATAGGACTCAGCCAGCGCTACCAGGATAATGACCAACAAAATGGAACTATAGCGCCGTCGCGGGAAGAAGTGGTTCCCAATGGTTAATTCCAGCACCACCAGGATGAAAAATGATAACAGGACGGCCCCTAAGGCTGCCCAAACTCCGTAAACAGATCCAAACAAAAGAGGAAGAAACAATACCAGAAAAGGACCTAACCAGGGTATGATGCGCGCAACCACACCCAGCAAAGCCAGCAAAGCGGGATAGTGAATGCCAAGGGCCAAAAACCCCATCCATAATAACAAACCGGTGATCAAACTGAAAGCAGCCTCCCGGCGGATATACTGACCAACACCTTCTTCAATGGACTGCCAGATTTCACGCGCTCGCCATCGAGATTCTACTGGCAAGAGCGATAGCCACAAGCGTTCAAAACGGATGTGGTCTGCACTCCAGTACAGGCTCAGAACCAGAACCAATCCCACTTGAGCCAGGATGGAAAACGTACCTTCCGCAAACCCGAGAACAGTTTGTAAGGCTTGCATGGATGCATCACCAGCCAGAGATGAGTAGATCTCCTGTGAGGAAGGCAGCTGATCAGCAAAATTCATAAGAAGAACATTTTCTCCTTCCAGCCAGAAGTTTTTCACTTGCTCATAACTGCGTAACAGATCATTACTGATGTTTTGTAAGTCTGCGGCCAGTGGCTCTCCCACAAGAAAGAACAGGCTGACAATCACGAACAGCACGAATCCATAAGCGATGATAAGTGCAACACCTTTCGGCATATTTTTTTGAGTAAAAAATTCAATCAATGGACGAAAAGCGGCTGCCAGAGCCAAAGAGAGCAGGAATATCACTACTGCGGTACTGAACTGCCACAGTAATAACAACCCGGTTAAAGTAATCAATACCAGAGCCACATACCAGGCGATTTTCATAGGGATGATTCCCTGCCTATTTTTTCTTTTAAATACAAATCTACGTCGAGAGCTAATAATTCGATTGAATCTTCGATACGATCACAAACATCATCGGAGCGGTCACCTTTATTGCGTAACTCTTTTCGCACATCTCCAACCAAATCCTGCACTTCATAACGCAAGGCACTGGTTTTATCTCGCCCAGCTGGAAAAGATGAATGTGAACGGTTACTGGAGAGAACATAACGGTTTAAAACCAGTTGAATAATGGCCGCCGTCGGAATTGCCAGGAGAGCTCCGGGTAAGCCAAGCAACGTCGAAAAGGTGGCTAGCACCAGAAGAGTAATGATAGGATTCACGCCAACGGCATTACCCATCACCCGCGGCACCAGTAAATAGTTTTCCAGCAATTGAATTAACGCAGTGGAACCAATGATCCAAATAATCAATGTCGGATTAAAGGCAAAGGCGACCAATATAGCCGGCAATGACCCCAGGGCTGGCCCAAAAATTGGAACAGCTTCAAAAATGCCAGCGATGAGTGCCAGTACCATTGCATTTGGCAGCCCAATAATGAGATACGCAACCAAGGCAAATAAAGCTATTAAGGAACAAAGAATTATCTGACCCCGCACAAACGCGCCTAATTTATCTTCCACTTCCTCAAAGAAAATTTGAACTTCCTGGCGATAGCGAGGGGGAATATAAAGAAGCAGAGTGCGAAACGCCCGCTCCCCTTCCAGTATCCAGAAAGAAGTCAATAAAAATATTGCCACCCCTGCTAAAAATATTTTCAGAAAGACATTTAAAAATACTATCAATCGCGGCAGCATGTCCATCGATTCTGCATCGACAGCCACACCAGCAACGATCAGCTGCAGGTCGGAAGGTAAATATATTGCCAGATTGGATAAAAACAGGACCGGCGATTTTACAATAGCCGTTCGGAGGTCCTGATACAATTCTGGAATAGAAGCCGTTAAGGCCAATAACTGATCCAAAAAATTAGGTACGATGAGCCACACGATCCCGGCTAAAAACACAGCCAGTAATCCATACACTGCAAACAAACTGACACTTTTTGAAAGTCTGTGGTTTACAAACCAGGTAACCAATGGTTTTAGCGCGGTTGCAAATATAATTGCACTAAACAGGATCAAAATGATCAGACGATAGCGATAGATCAGCCAAAATCCGATGACCACAGCTGCTGCGGAAAGCGTGGCCAGGACGACTTTGCGGGCATTCCAGGGTGATTTCATTTCCTTATGAAGATTCATACATAGATAATCCAGACGAGGGCTTCATAAAGAAACCCTCGCCTTTTTTCTAGTTTCCCTCTATTATCTAGAACCAACCCAGTAACAAACCCAGGATGACAATCAATAATAGAAAACCAACCAATCCACTTCCCCGGTAACCCCAACCGCGGCTATACGGAAAGACAGGTAACGATCCAATCAATGCCAGGATCAGGATGATTAATAAAATTGTTCCGATCATATTTTCTCCTTAATCTAATCGATTTCTTTGTTTAATTTTTTCTCGGTTCGATTCAAAAATTCATTGACTTCGCTTTTGGCTCTTTCTTTTGAATAACCATAGCGTTCCTGTATTTTTCCAGCCAGCTTATCGCTGGCACCTTCGATTTGATCAAGGTCATCATCGGTAAGTTTTCCCCATGCTTCTTTGACGCTTCCGCGCATTTGCTTCCATTTTCCTTTTAAAATGTCTTCATTCATTTTTATACCTCCTCAGGTAAACTAAATTTTTTTATTTCACTTAAGACTGCCATCATTAAGTGATTTACACTACCGGACGGCGCCTGAGTAACAACCCGAGCACTGCCGACAGTAATGCTGATCCTATTATCGACCAGACTAAAGGGAAGGATTCCCCTTGAATCTGGATCGTTAACCACTCCGGTAAACCTAACTGGCGGGCAATCCAAAGCCCTAAAAAAGCGCCGACAAATCCCACCACAATGGACATCAGGCAACCGCCCACAGAATACCCGGCGATAGCTTGTCCCAACGTTCCGGCAATAGCGGCAATTACCAATAAAACGATAAATCCGAGCAGTGTCATTTGTACCTCCTTCTGGCTAGTATCCTTCTGCTATTTTATAAATCTTGCGGCAGGTTTAGCTTGTTGATCAAACGCTCGGTCACCAGGCGAACAGGTTCATCCATTTGGGGATATTTCTTCACCCACAATTCTGGCAGGATTAATACGGACTCACCCGGGTTTTGTGGGTTTTTCAAGATTTCCTCAGCATCCGGTATATCCATATCATGAACCGTTTGCAGGTGATCTACCATTTTCTTCAGCACATCGCCTGGGGTTTCTCCACGGGCTTCGTAATCACAATCAATTACACCTAACTCTTCACAACTTACTTCAAACATAATCTCCTCCTTCAGAGGTTTTTAACTTATCGGACGATCAAAATCTTCCCGTTCCACCGTTCGCACAGTACGCGAGGCTGGCTGATAGAACAACAGCCAGAAAAGACGGACGATCGCCCAACCGATTAAGGCATACACAAACATGGCAATGATGGCTGGTATCTCCAGCACCATACCCTGCGCTGAAGGTTCAATGGTTAGTCCCTGGAAAGGCCACAGGAACAGGTCAGAAAAACCATACACAAATTTTGCCAATGGATTAGCTGGATTTGCTGCAATGAGTTTGAGCAAAACACGTAAACCAATAATGGCTTCCAAGACCCCAAGAAATAACCAGATCAGTTGGGTAATCCGACTGATAGCAGTACGACGCCCGGCATCCACGTTTTCAACAACCTGACGTTCTTGTTGGTAACCAGCATGCTGATGAACGCGAACCTGCTCTTCACGGTCAACTCTTTCACTTCGATTTATATCTGTCATTTATTCCTCCTTAATTTCACAGGAATTGTTTTTCCGGTTTCTTGATTGACTTTTTTTAACACTTCCCGATTCAATAACCCGGGAGCTATAGCAAGCAGAACAAAAATAAAAACGATAATAATGGCAAAATAATACATAATTGAAACTCCCGATGTAGAGGGTTGGGGAAGTCAGGAAAAAAATCCTGACTTCCCAATCCCGAACCATTAGGTAGAACGCTTATACGAGTCTGCGTCGACCAAAAAACAAGGAAAGTACAAACAGTACCAGGAAAATCCAGAATACTATTTTCGCAATTCCCACAGCTGTACCAGCGATACCTGCAAAACCAAGGATCCCGGCAACGACAGCAATGATCAATAAAGTAATGGTTAAACCTAACATTTCAAATCTCCTTCTCTTTCCCTTTTAAAACTCCAAGTCTGGATTAATTCCTATTTAGACATCCCAGTAAGGTCGATATCCATAGTAGTTATAGACATCTACCAGCCAGGCATGCTCAGTAACTTCCGGCCAGTTATCTTTATCAAAACCAGGAGCATTTTCAAGAATTTCTTTATCCACATCAAGGATAATTTTTTCATTGGTGGTGTCCACGGTGAGTGCTTCGAACGGAAGCGCAAATAATTTATTGCCCATTCCCAGAAATCCACCAAAGGATAGGACCGCATAAGCAATCCTGCCACTATTCAGATCGACCATCAGTTCTTCAATTTTCCCCAGGTTTTCACCATAAGAATTTTCAACTGATGTGTTAATGATCGTAGATGCGGATAACACAGATGGTGTCGTTTTTTCAGTATGCATAGTTCCTCCTTAAATTTATTTATTTTTGTGTTACCATGATAGAGCGAAGCAAAAAAACTCTCAATGCGGAACGTGCCTATCAATGCTAAGGGATTTCCCTACCGGATCGCACGTTGTTTACTGACCGGAAAAAAGAAAAAAGATCAATCCTGAATATGGAGGGATGAGGGTTTTCCCCACCTCTTTAAAGGCGCATTCCTGATAGTCAAACCAGCGCACCTCCATTTATGATTAATTAAGGAAGTAAGCTGACCCTCTTCAGGATTCACTTGATGATGAAAAGATGTTTATTTGCATCCCCGGTAGTGAAACGTAAAGAGCGTTTAAAGGCTTCCACACAGAGTAAGGATTTTTAAACAGGTTTTTTGAAAGGAGAATGAAATGAATGAATTTTCTGGGAAAGTCGCAATCGTGACAGGAGCAGCATCCGGGATCGGACGTTCATGTGCCCAGTTGTACGCAAGAGATGGCGCCAGGGTTAGCGTAACAGACGTAGATGAAAAAGGGGGCCAGGAAACAGTTGAATTGATTCAGGCAGCAGGTGGTGAAGCAATCTTTATTAAAACCGACGTTTCCAAGCCGAATGAGTGCCAGGAGATGGTTAAACGAACTTTGGATGCATATGGCCGTTTGGATTTTGCCTGCAATAATGCTGGTATTAGCGGCGAACAAAACATGACTGCCGATTATAGTATTGAAGGCTGGCAGAAAGTAATCAACATCAACTTGAATTCGGTTTTTTATTGCATGAAGTATGAAATTCCCGAAATTCTCAAAACCGGGGGGTCTATTGTCAATATGACGTCTATCCTTGGAAGGGTTGGGATTGCAGGTTCGGGGGCTTATGCTGCTGCCAAACACGGTGTGATCGGGCTGACCGAAAGTGCCGCCATTGAGTACAGCGCGCAAGGCATCCGCATTAATTCTATCGGACCTGGTTTCATCAGCACCCCGATGCTGGGTGGGATTGATGAAGATCCTGAAACATTGGATCAACTGGTAGCTTTGCACCCTATAGGACGTTTGGGAAAACCGGAAGAAGTCGCAGAAATGGTTGTATGGTTGAGTTCAGAGCGTGCTTCATTTGTCACCGGTGCTTATTACCCGGTCGATGGTGGGTACTTGAGCCGCTAATCATCTTTTTTCTCCAGGGTACTATACTGGATCTGAAAAATTGTGGGATTAATATAAGGAGAAGTATTTATGTTCAAAAGAATTCTGGTACCTTTGGACGGATCCAGTTTTGCCGAAAGGGCTTTAGCGCATGCTGAAGCGTTTGCCCGAATATTTGATGCCAGCATCGTACTTTTAAGGGTTTTGGAACCCTCTCCACAACACGATAAACCGTTACCGATAGACCCTCTCAACTGGGAAATCAGAAAAATAGAGGCTGAACAATACATGAGTGCTGTCGCACAAGGTATTCAAGGACGATTAAATAAACTTATGGTTTCTGATACTGATTCAAAGAAGAGTCAAATTGCGGTGGAATATGTTGTCCGGGAGGGCAAAACCGCTGAAAATATCGTTAATTTCGCACATGAAAACAACATCGATTTGTTGGTCATTTGCACACACGGCTGGGGGGGATTAAGCCGTTGGAATATTAGCAGTGTCACGCAAAAAGTAATCAACCTGATTTATCTACCCGTCCTAATGGTGCGCGCTTATGAACAGCAGCCATTGGAAAATAGTCAAATCCATTATCGACGCATTTTGCTACCATTTGACAGTTCCCGCCGGGCAGAATGTGTTCTGGCAGCCGGCTCAAAGCTGGCGAATGCGAAAATCCCGATACTGAACGAAGTTTTGGAAGCAAAGACGCCTTCTGATCAAAATAAAAATCATGTGGAGCAGGGTAAGCCTACTCTTATATTGACAACAATCATCAAAAGACCAGAATTGCCTATTCAGGAACCTCATCCACCAGAAACGAAAAAAGTAATTGATCAATTAATGCAACTCAGTAAACAATCGGTTCAAAATTATCTTAACAAAATCACAGAACAAATTACCGGGAATTGCGAAATTCGCATAATGGAAAATAACAGTGTTGTGACAGCCCTGTCAAAAATTGCAGAAGAAGAAAAGGTCGACCTGGTCGTTTTATGTGCACATGGTAGCACTGGACAATTCCAGTGTCCTTATGGGAGCGTATCACGAAGTTTATTGGAAGATGGTAATATGCCCGTGTTGGTGATCCAGGATGTGCCACGCTCACAAGTTCAGCCTACCGCCGCTGAAAAGGCAGCAGAAAAATCCGGGAGAAGATAAATATGCAGGATGAATCCATTAAAGAGGTCCGGGAAAATTCAAAATTTTCCTCACAGAATCAACCTACTACAGACAATGAAGAATTAAACCAAATCCTGACAATATTATTCGATCAATACAAAGCAGTCTATCGATTAAGATCGGGTGAAAAAAAGAATAGCCTCAAGATTAGTGCGCAGGCAGGGCAAGACCTGGAAAATTATAAAAACTGGTTATCAACTGCGCATCAAATTTTTAGAGAAAGCTCCAGAGAAAATGTATCGCTTACTTTCGCCTCAGAATGGGTGCTGGATAATTACTACATTATCCGCCAGACATTGCGGCAAATAGAAGAGGATCTGCCGTCTGGTTTCTATCAGCAGCTTCCGCGATTGAGTGATGGAGTACTGCAGGGCTATCCGCGCATATATGCCCTGGCCCGGACGATTCTATCCAATCAAAACCTGTTAATAAATCCGGAGACTCTACAAACAATTTTGATCCAATTTCAAAAAGGGGCAACATTGACGGTTGGCGAGGTATGGGCATTTCCCATTTTTCTACGATATAGTTTGATCGAATTTTTATCGCAGGCGCTGCTAATCATCATCAACCCCACCAAAAAACCCAGCCTGCCGAATATTTTGCCACTTCCACCAGGGATACCCAATCCTATCCCGGATATCGTTTCTGATCCCAGAGAAACGACCGTCAGTAACAGCGTAGCCAACATCATTTTAAGTTTACGGACAATTTCTGAACAGAATTGGAAGGATTTCTTTGAAAAAGTCAGTTGTCTGGAAAGAACACTGCGTGCTGAAGCTGCCGGAATTTATGAGCGGATGGATTTTGAAACCCGAGATCAATATCGCAATGAAATTGAAAAGCTTGCTCTAGAAATGCAAATGGATGAGTGTGAGTTGGCCGAAAAACTGGTCAATCTTGCAAAAACCGGAAATCTTTCCAGGAAAGGGACAAGCTTCCTGGATGATAAGAGCAGAGGGAAATTAGATCCTGAAGCTGATTTATTGATTAACAGCAAAGTTAATCTTGTGCACGAAAAAGTAACAATCGAACATATCGGCAGCTACTTATTCGGTGAGCGGCGCGATGAATTCGAAGCCGCCATCGGTTATCAACCCGGGGTAAAGACAAAAATTAAGGATTGGTTCTTCCGGCATGCAGAAAGCATTTTTCTTTCCAGTATCACCCTATTGACAATCGTTATCCTTTTTCTCCTGGCCATGGCAGCCCAGGTCAGCCAGATTCTAACAGGCATTCCTTTGGGTACCTTCATATCCCAATTTAATTCTTCGCAAATTCAAGTAGCGGATCCGATCTTATGGCTGATTGCTGCCCTGATCGGAGTACTGATGGTTGTGCCGGCGTTGACGATTGCCACCAGCCTGGTGAATTGGTTGATCACAATGCTGGTACCTCCGCGTTCTTTACCCAAATTAAATTTCAAAAGCGGGTTACCGGCTGGCTTTGAAGCCCTGGTGGTAATTCCTGCCTTATTAACAAGTGAAGAGGAAATTCAATCTCTGGTAAAACAATTGGAATTGCATTATTTGCGAAACCCCCAACCCGGCTTGCGATTTGCCTTATTAACCGATTTTACAGACGCAGATCAGGAAACGCTGGCAACGGATGACCACCTGGTTAATTATGCTTCCGAAGCAATCTCTCAATTGAATAAAAAATACATCGCTGAGCGAGTATCCAGCAAACCGGTCTATCCAGAAAAGGGATATCAGGGAAAAAATGAAAACCACGAAAACGAAGAACTTTTTTTCCTTCTGCATCGCAAACGGCTCTGGAATCCATCCGAAGGGAAATGGATGGGATGGGAACGCAAACGGGGAAAACTACACGAATTGAATCTTTTGCTGCGTGGAGGTAAAGGATTATCTTTCATTCAGACAATTGATAACAAAGCTGCGCTCCAGGCACTACAGGCAGTGCGATTTGTAATCACACTTGATGCTGATACCATCTTACCGATGGGCGCTGCCAGCAGACTGGCCGGTACACTGGCACACCCCTTGAATCAGCCGGTCATCAATCCGTCCACCGGAAAAGTCATATCTGGCTATACCATACTCCAGCCACGGGTGGAGATTCATCCAAAAAGCGCGAACTTTTCCTGGTTTACCAAACTTTTCGCTGGTGATGCCGGGTTGGATCTATATACCCTAGCAGTTTCCGATGTTTACCAGGACCTTTTTGGTGAAGGTAGTTACGTGGGAAAAGGCATTTATGACATTGATGCATTTGAAAAATGTGTGGATGCGCACATCCCGGAAAATACTGTTCTCAGCCATGACCTTTTAGAAGGAATAATGGGAAGAGCCGGGCTGGTGACAGATATTACCCTGGTGGAAGATTATCCACCCAATTATTTAGCTCAGATTATGCGCCAGCGGCGCTGGATACGTGGTGACTGGCAGTTATTGCCCTGGTTATTCAAGCCTAATAAAAATGGATTGTACTTTTTGAAGATTGACCGTTGGAAAATTTTTGACAACCTCAGACGCTCATTATTAGCACCTGCATTATTGTTTATTTTTGTCCTGGGTCTCATATTTTTGCCCGGGTTATCGGGGTTGTGGACCGCCATTCTCATGATTACACTGGCTATTCCACTTCTAACCGGGCTCACACGCAGCAGCATACAGATTATGGCTGGTGAACCAACCAGCAGTGCACTGCGACCATTAGGGTGGAATTTCCTGCGATGGTTGTTGTCCATCACCTTCCTGGTTTATGAAGCTTATATTGCCCTGGATGCCATTCTGACCACTTTATACCGTCTTTATATCAGCCGGCGTAATTTGCTGCAATGGACAACAGCAGCCCAAACCGCCCATATTTTCGGGTTGCAAAGCCGTCGCAGTGTTGCCTGGCAGAAAATGGGGTTGTCGGTCATCACTGCATTGATTCTGGCCGGTGGTGTACTGCTGATTGCTGAATTAACCGGGATAGGAGTTGCTCCATCATTAATCATTGCCTCGGTAGTTCTGTTACTCTGGATTCTTGCGCCCATTATCGTTTTCTGGATTAACCGCCCCATTGTTGAACACATTGACCCTTTAAAGGAAGAACAGGTATATCTTTTAAGGCAGGTTATCCGTCGTACCTGGGGCTTCTTCGAGCGCTTCGTTGGCCCCGAAGACCATTGGCTGCCCCCTGACCATTTTCAGGAAACCCCAAACGGCATTGTCGCGCATCGTACTTCTCCAACCAATATCGGACTCTTGCTGACCTCAACCCTGGCTGCCTACGATTTTGGTTACCTGGACCAATATGGACTGGTTACCAGGTTATCCAACACAGTCGACACATTACAAAAACTTGAGCGGCATCGAGGTCATTTTCTTAACTGGTACGATACCATCACCCTGCAGCCATTGCAACCCAGGTATATCTCAACGGTGGATAGTGGTAATTTAGCCGCTTCCTTTATCGTAACAACGCAGGCGTGTCTGGGAATACCGGATGAAACCATTTTTCGATGGTCTCTCTGGCAGGGATATCTGGATACACTCTCGAACCTGGTTGAAATTTCGAACAGCATGGTAAAAACGACTTCGAACAAAGACCTCAATCAACTCATACAATTGATTGTTGCGATGCGGGAAAAAATAAACTCGATTAAAGACTTTCCGGAGCAATGGTATCCACTTTATTTGCAGGTAAGCGGGCCATTCTGGTCTCAACTTTCCCAACTGTTGATGTCATTGGTAAAAGCGACCCCATCCATCTTCAATCAGGAAACGCTGGCTCAACTGGAAGCTGTCTCCACTCAGATTGCACGACATCACAATGCTGTTGAACGTACCATCACAGAATTAGCACCCTGGATTCTATTATTGGAAAAAATACCGGATATCCTGCATGGAGAGAATTATTCCATGCTGTTATCTGCAATTCAAAAAATTCTGGACTATAACCTGACTTTAGGGCAATTACCTATCCGCATCCAGGCGGCTTACCCTTTGATTGATAACCTGAAAGCTGCCCTGGAAAAGACATTTTCCGAAAGTGATTCCAAACGAAGAGAGGTAGAAAATTCAAGAGGGAAGGAAATAAATGCCGCCCTGGAATGGTTAACAGACCTTAAAAACGTGTTGGGAAAGGCTGAAGAAAATGCTGAAGGTCTGCTGGCACGCTTCCTTTCAATTGCTGCCGAATTGGAAAACTATGTCAATTCAATGGATTTTCAATTTCTATTTAATCGTCAACGGCGTGTATTCCATATTGGATTAAACCTGGATAGCGGTATTCTCGACAACAATTTTTATGATCTATTAGCATCCGAAGCCCGGATTGCATCCATTGTTGCGATTGCCAAAGGAGACGTTTCCCAATCCCATTGGCTGCATCTCAACCGTCCGGTTACACGCTTTAAAGGAGGAAATATCCTCCTCTCCTGGAGTGGAACGATGTTTGAATATTTGATGCCAGCTTTATTTCTGCGCTCCTACCCGGGCACTTTATTAGCCGAGAGCGCAAATGGGGTTGTACTGCGGCAAATAGCATATGGCAAAACAAAATCCATCCCCTGGGGAATTTCAGAATCCGGTTTCTACCGTTTTGACGGAAACCAGAATTACCAGTATCGCGCTTTTGGAGTGCCAGGTTTAGGTTTTAAGCGTGGGTTAGAGGATGATATGGTAATTGCACCTTACGCCTCTCTCATGGCAGTCAATAACGAACCACACGCGGTGGTCAGCAACCTGAAGAAATTAATTCAGCAAAAAATGTTTGGCTTATATGGATTGTTTGAAGCCATCGATTACACGAGTGACCGTTTGTTGCTGGATGAAAAAAATGCTATTGTCGCCGAATATATGGCGCATCATCAAGGGATGATCATGATGGCAATGGTCAATTATTTTCACGATGACATCATGATAGAGCGCATGCATAAAGATGCCCGTATCCAAAGTGTGGAATTATTATTGCAGGAGCAAATCCCTACGCGGGTGGAACCGCAAACGACGTTAACCGACAATGTTGCCGGAACCCAACGCCAACCTGCTGTACCGTCGGATATTTCTCCCTGGAAAGTGCCGGTTCAAAGTTCAATCCCCCAGCTGCACCTGCTTTCCAACGGTCAATACAACGTTCTGATTTCCAATATGGGTGCCGGCTACAGTTCCTGGCGTGGAACTGGTTTGACCCGCTGGCAGCCGGATGTCACCCGTGACAATTGGGGAACCTGGATATATATTCAAGAATTAGATAAGGATGACAGTGCGAACAAGAACCTTTGGTCGGCAGCCTTTCAGCCGATGGGGGGAGTTTCAAAAAACATACAGGTTACCTATCATGCCCACATGGCTGTTTTCCACCGTCATTACAACGGGATTTCTTCCAGTATGGAAGTTACCGTTGCGCCAGATGACCCGCTAGAAATCAGACGCATCAATTTCCTCAACAACGAAGACAGTATTAAACGCTTGCGCTTGACTTCCTACGGGGAGGTAATTCTGGCAGCTCAAACCACAGATGCGCGTCACCCGGCTTTTAATAAACTATTCATTGAAAGTGAGTTTCTCCCCGATTTAAATTTACAAATCTTCAAACGCAGGCCCAGATCAAACGATGAAGCACCCATTTGGATGGGACATATGCTGGTTGCCGAGAAGGTACAAATCAAGGTAAAACATGAAGCAGATCGAAAGAAATTTATCGGCAGGGGGCGCGACCAAAGAAACCCATCCGCATTAAGTTCCCCCGAGTATCTCAGTGGTTCAAGCGGAGCAACCTTGGATCCAATCTTTTCCATCGGCTATGAACTGATCCTGGCTGCGCATGAAAGCACCAATTTTGCTTATATGACCTTCGCTGCCGAGAGCCGCGAAGATTTAGTAAATCTGGCAATCAAATACCAGAGTTGGACAGTCGTTGAGCGCGCATTTCACCAGGCTGATATTTCTGCAACGTCCTGGTTAAGGAAAAGAGAATATACCACTGTAATGCTCAAGCAAACGCTTTATACGCTATCAGCATTAATTAATCCTTTCAAGAAATTGCGTTCACCAACGGAAGTACTTTCCGCCAACCAATTGGGACAAAAAGGCTTATGGCGCTTTGGAATTTCCGGAGACGACCCTATTCTGCTGGTTACCGTGGATAAGCCACAGGAGATTGATCTGGTGCGTGAGGCCGTTCAGGTGTATCGATATCTGCGCACCCGCAGGTTTAAGATCGACTTGGTGATCCTTAATCAACAACAAACCGGATATGGGGAGGAAGTGAATAGTTTACTGAATCGTTTGGTGAGTAAACTGAATGTGGAGGATTTCATCAACCAGCGCGGCGGCATATTCATCTTATACAGTGATCAGATGAATGCTGAGGAGAGAACACTACTAAATACGGCTGGTCGTGTGGTTTTTCGGGGGCGAGATGGATCAATCGCAAAACAGTTGCCCCCTTATCAGGTTCCGATTCAACATCTACCCGCTTTTACTGCCTCCCGTGATACCTATAAAGGGGAAAACGAAGGATGGGGAGAGCAATCTGCCACAGACGCGAAAGACCTCTTATTCTTCAACGGTTATGGTGGTTTCAGCCCGGATGGAAAAGAATATGTTATTCAAGTGACACCACAGAACCCTACGCCAGCACCCTGGGTAAATGTGATCGGATATCCATCCTTTGGGTTTATGGTCAGTGAATCTGGCAGCCAGACCACCTGGGCAGTTAATAGCGGGGAAAATCGCTTGACTCCCTGGTCAAATGACCCCGTTAGGGACCCGAGTGGCGAAGTACTTTATCTCAGGGATGAAGAGAATGGTCAAATTTGGACACCTACCCCAAACCCTGTGGGGGCCAAACAGCACTACCGTGTACGTCATGCAGCAGGATACACAATTTTTGAGCACATTTCGCATGGTTTGAAACAACACCTGCAGGTTTTTGCCAGTCCGCAGGATCCGGTAAAAATTATTCGGCTGAGACTGGAAAATACGTCGGATCGTACACGCCGCATCACTGCAACCCAGTATATCGAATGGGTATTAGGAAACACACGCACAGAGCAATTGCCCTACATCATCCCGGAATATGATCCCACCCAGGAGTGTTTGCTGGCCAGGAATCCATACAATGCTGATTTTGGAGAGAAGGTTGCTTTCTTGATTGCCAGCAAAACGCTTCACGGTCTCACTGCCGACCGCACTGAGTTCCTCGGACGTGCCGGTAACCTGGCGCAACCAGCCGCCTTGAAACGTATCGGATTGGAGACGCGCATCAACCCAGGCGAAGATACCTGCGCAGTACTGCAAATACACATGGATATTGCTCCCTCTGCTGCGGAAGAAATTTATTTTGTTCTTGGGGAGGGTGAGAATAAAGAACATGCACTTTCTCTGGCCAAAAGATATCATCAAGAGCAAGAGGTACAGAAAGCTTTCGATGACACCGTCAGATTCTGGCAGCAGTTACTGGAAAAAGTGCAGGTGAGCACTCCTGACAGAGCTACAGATTTGATCCTGAATCGCTGGATGTTATATCAGGCACTTTCCGGAAGAATCTGGGGACGTACTGGTTTTTATCAATCCAGTGGAGCATTCGGTTTTCGGGACCAGTTGCAGGATGTGCTGGCGTTGTTGCCGGTTGAGCCTGAGATTGCCCGCAAACAGATTCTAAATGCAGCCAGCCACCAGTTTGAGGCGGGAGATGCCATGCACTGGTGGCATCCACCTGCTGGCCGCGGCGTCCGTACAAGAATTTCGGATGATCTCTTATGGCTGCCATATGTCACTGCAGCGTATATTGAAACCAGCGCTGATAGTGATATCCTGAATGAGTTGATTCCTTTTCGGCAGGCTGAACTGCTAAAGGAAAATGAAGAAGAGCGCTATAGTGAATTCCCATTAACGGATAAGCAGTACACGTTAATGGAACATTGTCTGCGTGCTATTGAAAAAGGAAGTACCAGCGGACCTCGCGGATTACCTTTAATCGGAAGTGGGGACTGGAATGATGGGCTCAACCGCGTCGGGGAAAAAGGACTTGGGGAGAGTGTCTGGTTGGGATGGTTTTTGGTTGATGTTTTGAATCGCTTTGCAAAGATTTGTGAAAATTCAGGGGCTGAGGAGACAGCTCAACGATTTCGATCCAGGGCAATTCAATACACAACTGCTATAGAGGAATCAGCCTGGGACGGTGCCTGGTATAAACGCGCATATTACGATGACGGCAGCGCATTAGGATCAGCCGATAATCTTGAAGGGAAAATTGACTCAATCGCTCAATCCTGGGCTGTGCTCAGCCAGGCTGGTGACAAACAACGCAGTCAGCAGGCGATGCAATCCGTTTTGGATTACCTGGTGCGCACTCAGGATCGCCAGATATTACTATTTACACCACCTTTCGATAAGACCCCGCATGACCCCGGTTACATTAAAGGTTATTTGCCGGGAATCCGAGAAAATGGCGGGCAGTATACGCACGCCGCTATTTGGACAGTCTGGGCATTTGCACAAATGGGTGATGGGGATCAGGCTGGGGAACTCTTCAAGCTCCTCAATCCTGTCCTGCAGTCAGATACACTTCAGAAAGCCAATACCTATGTTGTCGAGCCGTACGTGGTTTGTGCGGATATTTACAGTATCCCCCCGCTGGTTCGGCATGGTGGCTGGACATGGTACACCGGTTCAGCAGCCTGGTTGTACCGGCTGGGAATCGAAGCAACTTTGGGCTTTCAAAAACTTGGGAATTCATTAAAAATTGATCCAGTTATCCCGCAAGCCTGGGAAGGGTTTGAGATCCGATACAAATTTGGTGAAAGCCTGTATCATATCCGGGTGGAAAATGCTGACCATGTTGAACGTGGGATCAGGTCAATTTCCCTGGATGGCAAAGAATTGCAAGAGAATAAAGTTCCTCTCCTGGATGGGAAGCGGGAGTATCAGGTGGTCGTCACGATGGGCAAAGAGAGAGATTGACTTCCTTTCAATGTAGGGTGGGGAAAATCCTTATTTTTTTAAGGTTGTCTCCTAATGGTTTGCTTTCTCTGAAAATGGTATAAGTGACATAGTGGTATTTCTGTTTAAGGAGGATAAAATGCAAAAACAAAACATGGAGAATCACAATGTGCTTCATCATACCCAGAAGGTGAAAGGTATGTTTGATGAATTAATCCAACATCTACGCGAAGACGTAGAAAAAGTTGATGATGCCCGGGCGAAAGCAATGTTCGAAACAAGTGCAGAAGTGATAATCGGTTTGAAGAAAACATTTGAACATTTTGAAGCGGGAGAAGAAAAAGCCTGGCAATAAACAGGCTAACATCCCGAGTAAAAACAAATACGACAGCAATAGAATTTTCAAAACTAAGCGAGTTGTAGAAAGAGAGACAATTTACAATGAAAAAAACATTTCAATTGGGATATAACCTATCCAGTGAAGAACACGCACCAAACGACCTGGTTAAAAACGCTCAACACGCAGAAAAAATTGGCTTTGATTTTGCGATGATATCTGATCATTACCATCCATGGATGGACATTCAAGGTCACTCTTCCTTCGTCTGGAGTGTAATTGGCGCAATATCGCATGCCACCGAGCTCATGCATCTCGCCACCGGCGTAACTTGCCCCATCATGCGCATTCATCCTGCCATCATTGCACAAGCGGCTGCCACTGCAGCCGATATGATGCCTGGCCGCTTCTCTTTGGGAATTGGCTCCGGTGAGAACTTGAACGAACATATATTAGGGGATCACTGGCCACCCACACCCACCCGCCTGGAAATGATGGAAGAAGCGGTAGCCATTATCCGGAAATTGTGGACAGGCGATGAAATTACGCATTATGGTAAATACTATACTGTGGAAAATGCCCGAATCTACACACTTCCGGAAAAGTTACCTCCCATCTTAATTGCCTCCTCCGCTGAGAATTCTGCAGAGTTGGCCGGGAAGATCGGTGATGGGTTGGTCAGTACTGCACCATTAAAAGAGATCATCGAAAATTTTGAGCAGGGCGGAGGTAAAAATAAGCCGCGTTATGGGAAACTGGATGTTTGCTGGGCTTCCACCGAAAAAGAAGGTCGCAGAATTGCCTATCAACAATGGGCGAATACGGGTATTGAAGGCCAATTGAACCAGGAAATTGCTACACCGGCATTGATGGAGATGGCAGCAGCGATGGTGTCAGAAGAGGATGTGACCAAACACATTATCTGCGGACCTGATCCGGAGAAACACCTGGCTCAAATTCGCAAATACGAACAGGCAGGTTTTGACCACATCTATATTCACCAGATCGGTCCTGATCAGGATGGTTTCTTCAAATTTTACGAAAAAGAAATTCTACCCAGGCTTTCATAGGGAAACCCCTTATTACATCCTATGCAATCCCCCATTGTGATGCCTTACAAGAAACGATAACATTTAACAAATCTTATTTTTCTAAAAGGAGGCTACTATGCCAATGAAAATCAATAACCTGGAAGACCTATTAATCGAGGAGTTAAAAGACCTTTACAACGCAGAGAAACAGTTAATCGAAGCATTACCCAAGATGGCACAAGCTGCCGTTTCTCCCCAATTAAAAAAGGGCTTTCAACATCATCTGGAACAGACCAAAAAACAGGCTGCCAGAATTGAAAAAATCTTTGCAAACAAAGAATATAGCCCTCGCGGGAAAAAATGTGTCGGTATGGAGGGGTTGATAAAAGAAGGCGAAGAAATTATTAATTCTGATATTGACAAATCCGTATTAGATGCTGCTCTTATCGCTGCTGCCCAGCGTGTTGAACACTACGAAATTTCTGCTTATGGTACCGCTCGTGCCTATGCCGAAATGTTGGGTGATGCTGAAACGGTGAGACTTCTCAATGAATCCATTCAGGAAGAAGGCGACACGGATAAAAAATTGACGATGATGGCTGAGGACTTTGCGAATCAAAAAGCATTGAGTTAATTTCACCGAACACAAACATTAATCAAAG
>JAVEYK010000016.1:0-10011 GCA_034003505.1 Anaerolineaceae bacterium
CCTCAAAACTGAATCCTAAATCCTGATTCCTAAATCCTACAAACTGACCACACCATTCACAATCATCGAAATGCCTACGATGACCAGCAAAACAACAATAGCCCATCCAATGATCATGCGAATTCTTGGTTTGAGGTGACCTACGGTGCCAAACATGGCGATCCAGGCCATGGTGGCGGGGATCATGGTGCCATAAAATCCCAGAGCAAAAGAGATGCCACGCAAAGGCGAGATCTGCCAACCGGCGAGGATGTTCGGTACACCAATGGTTGCCCAGAAAATATATACATTCGGGTTGAGCAAATTCATGGTGACGCCTTTGAGAAATGTCCTGCGAGGATTGTTTGGGGCAGCTATGTTGAGAGCGGGATCCTGTTGCTTTTTGGATGTATTGTAGGCGTCCCAGGCGAGATATAAAATGAAGAAACCGCCGACGATGCGTAAAACATGCGTAAACCACAGTGGGAGTTGTGACAGCAGGAAGAATAGAGAGATCATGATGGGACCATCAGAACCCAGGGGGATCAGGGCTAATGGCAATGTGCGTTTCCATCCAGAACGCATGACTTGCGAAAGTAAAAATGCCTGCATGGGTCCGGGAAGAAAAGCAGCGTATAAACCAAAGACGATTCCCTGACTCAGAAAATACATGGCAGGTTCTTAGTGATGCGAGTGGTTAAATTAAATGAGAAATGCTTCAATGCTTGTCATCTTTTCCTATATGGGATGGCAGCTATTATACCGCAGGGTTGTTGAGGCTGATGACCTGGTTTAATTATTCCAAGCGGTATTCCATTTCGATCTCATCATGAATGGGGATGCCGAAGTACCCAATGGTTGGAAATTCTGGTTTTCGTTCACGGGCACGGTCGGCTGCGCCAATGTTGATCTTGACGATTTTGAAACCTCTTTTCTGGTAAAAACGCAGGGAGTAAATATTATCATTGGTGGTGACCAGAACCAGACGTTTACAACCTACATTGCGGGCATGTTGTTCCACGGCTTTGATCAATTCACTTCCAATACCAATGCCTTCCCGTAAAGCATCAAGCGTTACGATTTCACAATCATCCCCATCAAAGTGATAGGTGATCAAACCCAGCGGTTCATCGGAACCCGCAGTTATGGCGATGAAACCAGGTAATTCTGCCGGATGAAAGACTGTGTCACGCGAGATGACAATTTCTGCACCCCATTGGAAAACCAACCAGCGCCGAATCCAACCCCGATCTTCTATTTGTGTATTACGTATACTAAACAAACTCATGAGCCCTTCTTTCCTAAGAGCGCGGGAATGAAGCTGACAAATACGAGCGCTTGGACTATACTTTTATTGTACAAAGCAATGCTGGAAAATGAAATAGCCATTTTTTCGCTGAAATCTAATTTTGAAGGATGGAACCCAAAATGATTGAAGTTACCCAGGAAAATTATGAGACTCAGGTTCTGCAAGCCAATATTCCTGTGATCGTTGAATTTGGAGCTGTGTGGTGCGCTCCCTGCAAAAGATTGGAACCCGAATTAGAAAAATTACATGATGCCTGGCAGGATAAGTTCAGGTTGGTGCATATCAACGTAGACCAGGATCCGGATATCGCCATGCAGTATTCCGTCATGAGCGTCCCCACCACAATACTAATCAAAAATGGGATTGAAATCGAGCGATTTTCAGGTTTCAAACCTTTAGGCAAAATTATTGAATTATTTGGAAATCACATTGAATGAGGGAAGGACATCAAATGACCAACAAACAATCAAAACCATTTGGGCTCTGGAATAGCCCGATTACTGCATTAAGTGTTTCGCAAGGGATCCGATTAAATGAGGTGCAATGGGATCCGCAGGGAGAATTCCTGGTCTGGCTGGAAGGCAGGTCGGACAGCGGTATACTGGTCGCCAGTCAACGGGGTGAAGCAAGTGTTGACCTCAATGGAGAAATCAGCTGCCGCGGAGGGGTTGGTTATGGCGGTGGCGAATTCACAGTACGTAACAACCTGGTTATTTTTGCCGGGAAAGACGGGCGTTTATATCGCAGAGAATTGACACCGCAAAAAACTCAGCCAATCACGCCGGCGTATGGGTTTGTTGCAAGCCCTCAGATTTCACCAGATGGACGGCATGTGCTGTATGTGTTTTCGGATGGCAGCCAGGATGCGCTGGGTGTGGTGGATGCATCAGGCGTATTTTGGCCACAGAAGCTGATTCAAGGCGCAGATTTCTATATGCAGCCTGTCTGGCATCCGGATGGAAAAATGATTGCCTGGGTGGAATGGAATCATCCGAATATGCCCTGGGATGGAACCACGCTGAAGCTGGCGTCGCTGCAAACTGACGAACTTCCAACCATCAATATGATCCAGACGGTGGCTGGTGATGAAGAAACGGTTATTTTTCAACCGGAGTTCTCGCCGGATGGCCAATGGCTCAGTTATCTCACCAGTGTGGATGAGTGGGATGCTCTGGTATTGGTGAATTTGAACACGATGGAAAAGCAGGTTGTGTACCAGCCACTGGATTTGCATTTGATGGAACCAGCCTGGGTGCAGGGGGTGCGAACCTATGCGTGGAACGCTGACAGCCAATCGATATTCCTGCTTCAAAATCAATCTGGTTCTAACAGCCTCTGGCAGTTAAATATATTAAGCCAGGAATTCAAGCAAATTGATACCAGGCCTTATACCTGGTTGAGGCAAATTACTGTATCTGCCAGGGGTGAAATTGCTTTGATTGCGACCTGTTCCAGTATTCCTGCCCGCATCATTGTAGGGGATGGAAATGCATGGCGGGTGGCAGCCAGAAGCTCAGCCGAAAATATTCCTTCCGGGTATTTATCTACACCCCAAGCCATTGAATGGCAATCGCCGGATGGGGTCACGATTCATGGCATCTATTACCCACCTGCCAATCCAAACTTTACAGCAGAAGGTTTGCCACCAGCGTTTGTATATATTCACGGCGGCCCCACCTCGCAGGTGACGGCAGGTTTCAGTGCTGCTACTGCCTTTTTTACTTCGCGTGGTTATGGCTGGCTGGACGTCAACTATCGCGGCAGCACCGGCTATGGTCATTCGTATAAAAAAATGTTAAATGGTCGTTGGGGGGATGTGGATGTTGAAGACGCTGTGGGAGGTGCCCGGGCGTTGGTGGAACAGGGTTTGGCAAATGAAAAGCAGCTTATTATTTTAGGCGGCAGCGCTGGTGGATACACCGTCCTGAATAGTCTCATACGCTATCCGGGTGTCTTCAAAGCCGGAGTGTGTAATTATGGCGTTTCGAATCTGTTCATGCTGGATATGGATACGCATAAATTTGAAGCCCATTACACTGCTTCCTTAATCGGGCAGCTTCCGGAAGCAGCCGGGAAATATCATGCCTGGTCTCCGGTTTTTCATGCTGACAGGATCCGTGATGCACTGGCTGTCTTTCAGGGGGCGGATGATAAAGTCGTATTGCCCAATCAATCTGAGGCGATTGTTGACAAACTTCGCCAGCAGGGTGTCCCATTCAGTTATCAATTATATGAAGGCGAAGGGCACGGTTTCCGCAAAAACGAGACCGTGTTGGACTACTACCAACGCATAGAGCGATTCTTGATCGAAAACGTGTTATTCGCCCCGTAAACGAGTTTAGAGCAGCTTTTATCAGCTATCAGATGAATTGACCTGGAAAGCCCCAGGTCAATTTTAACGATGCTGTTACTGTTTGAGCGATTGGGCAATCTCACGCTCCAGGCGCAGCAGGGTGTGCAGGGTATGCGCGAGCGCATCCTCCAATGGAACGGTGGTTTTCTCGCTCTCACGGCGGATTTTGAATTCGATTTGTCCCTGGGATAAGCTCTTTTCAGCGACGGTGATGCGCAAGGGGAACCCCAGTAAATCGGCATCATTGAACTTCACACCAGCACTTTCGCTGCGATCATCAAACAAGACTTCTATGCGGGCTCGTTGTAGATCCTGATACAGGGTTTCTGCAACCTTTATGGGTTGATCGGATTTTTTCGAAGGCAGGACTATCAGATGAACCTGATATGGGCTGAGTGTAACCGGTAGGATCAGTCCGTAATCATCGTTACTGCTTTCTGCCAGCCCTCCCAGGATGCGTTCCAGATCAAGCCAGCCTGACCCAACCAGAATGGGTTTTTGATCCCCATTTTCGTCCTGAAAATAACAAGCGGTGCTGTTTGATAAAGAATCGCTGGGATTCATCACTCTACCCAAAAGGAAGCCGGATTGGTTGGTCAGCAGCTGATTGCACCGCGGGCAGCCATCCCCGGCTTTTACCAGGGTGATATCAGCGATGATTTTGGCATGAAAGTCACGATCGTAATTGACGTTCCTAAAATGGTAATCGACTTCATTTGCCCCGGCGACCAGATTGGCCTCGAACGGGATTAAATCATCCACCACGATCAGCGCATCCTTTAATCCGACTGGCGAGGCGAACCCGGGAACAGCACCAATGGATTGAATTTCTGCATCCGTGGATGGACGCAGCGACCAGGCATGTACCACGCGCGTAAGTTTGGTTTCATTCAATTCCATATCACCCCGCAGGATCGCCATGACTACTTTTTCGATCTTTTCACCATTCTCAAACAGGGTTGCGGTCATGAATACAGCTTTGGCTGTACGGGCTGCAGGAACACCCAGGAATTTTGCCAGCTCTGCAATGGTTTTCGTATGCGGGGTATGTACTTTTTCCAGAGGATGCAAAGATTCAGTATTGGAACTTTGTTTTTCGGCTGTTGCTGATGCCTGATTTACCAAATATCCACAGGCGGGGCAATGCAGCATAGGGATATCGCCTTGCGGGTGGAGAAGAATGAATTCAAAACCTGATTGAGGGTTGGGTGATGGGTAATAAAATGCGACCATTGAAACCGGTAATGCACAGCGCTTGCATATGTTCTGATAAGCCTGAACCAGCTGTTCGAATTGTTTCTCAGCAGCGGCTTGATCTTTATCCAGCGAAAATGTTTCCAGCCTGGTACCCTCTCGGGCAGATAATAAACCTGCCCGATTCTGCCGGCTGTGCAGCATTTTGCGTTGAATTTGATACAGGATTCTGGGGATTTGACGATGAGAACGAACGCTATGTTGAATTAGATCGGGCAGATTAGCAAGCGAAGAGCTGGCATAATAAAAATGTTGAGAGAAAGGCTCCCACACATCCAGCATTTCCACACCGAAATCAGATTGCCCGGCACTTCTGATCAACACGTCCGCGTTGATCAAAGAGGGGAGTATGATTTCCTGCCCATCCAGGCGAGCAAGCTCCTGTCGGATAATATTGATCATTTTTTGCAGGCTGCGATGCCCTAATGGATTTAAAACGAAAAGATTTGTGCCCACTGGTCGAATATAACCAGCCCTTTGTAAAAATTGATTTCCAGTCGAGGCAGCTTCTGTGGGAAGTTCACGCAGCGTTTGATTGAACAACTGAGACATTCGCATCATTATTCGTCCTTAAGCTGTCAGCTTCAAATAAATACGTTTGTTGATCTTGCCTTTGGACTTGTAATCAACTATTTGAGCATCCCCAATTTCTGCGCTGGAGTGGACGTGTGTACCTCCATCGGCCTGCAGGTCAAGCCCAACAATTTCAATCGTACGGATTTCGTTGATTCCTTCTGGCAGGAGATTAATTTTTGTGCGAATCAAATCGGGGATCTGGAAAGCTTCTTCCCGCGGCAGGATCTTTACACGGATGGGATGGTCTTTTTGAATTTCTGTGTTGACGGCATCTTCGATCACTTTTACCAGGTCTTTCGTGAGCGTCTCGAATTCAAAATCCATGCGTCCTTCCAGGGGGTCCATATTGCCACCGGTGACCAGAGCACCATAATCACGAAATACGACGCCACACAGCACATGCATGGCGGAATGTGTGCGCATGAGTTGATAGCGACGTTCCCAGTTCACTTTGGCTTTCACTTCTGTACCCGGTAGCGGGAGAGTCGCATCTGTAGGAAAAGAATGCCAAACCTGATCGCCAATTTTCTTGACACGGATGACATCCTGAGAAGTATCATCCCACGAGACCCAGCCCGTATCGTGGGGCTGGCCGCCGCCACCCGGATAAAAAGCGGTCTGATCCAGGCAGATGGCGTGGGTTTCAGGGTCAATGGCTGTTACGATGGCGTTAAATTCCTGCAAGTAACTATCATTGTGATAAAGCAAATTGGTCATAGGGTTATTCTCGCTGTTCTTAAGGGGTGTGTGTATTTTAGCATACCCTCAGCGTTTATTTTTTCATCAACAAGTCATTGGTGAAAGCTTTGCTGACGTCAATCGGCTGCATGGTTTCATATTCAACCAGTAAATCAGCCAGGGCTTGCCATTGCGCCAGATCATGCCATCCGATTGTATTTTCATCCGTGATCGGGCTGCGCAGGTCTTTTAATTCAGAATCCAGCATAAAGCGCATATGCTCCCGGTCTGTTTCCGGGCCAGCATATTTTAAAACGATTTCCACTGCTTCGGCGGGGTTCTTCTCCGCGTATAAAATCCCTTCGATTGCCGCATCCAGGAAGCGTCCGAGTATGTCTGATTGGGTCGCCAGGGTTTCTTCACTGGTAACATAGGTCAATCCGATGGAGGGTATACCATAATCAGCGCTGTCCCATAAATCAATTTCATATCCCCATGCCTGCATCATAAAGGGCTCATTGGATTTATAAACCGGATAAACATCCACTTTCCCCTCGGTCAGGATGCGGGGGTCAAACCCAACGTTCACCAATTCGATCTTATTGATGTCTGCACCGGCGGCTTTGATTAATGCGAATAATTCAGGCGGAGGTGTGCCTTTGAAACCAACAATATGGTTTTCCCAATCTTTAGGAGATGTGAACCCACTGCTCTTGAGTGAAGCAAAAGCCTGTTGCCCGGTTTGTCCGATCAAACCAAAGGATACCAAAGGCAAACCTGGATCAGAGCGGCGTTTGATCAGGATAGCAGCATCCTGTGTGGTCACCTGAACTTTTCCCTGGGCAACCAATTGCAAGTGTTGCCCCGAACCGGGGGAATGCTCTACGGATACATTCAAATGCCGGGCTGCAAAGAAGCCTTTTTCCTGCGCGACGTACACACCCACAAACGGCAAATTAGCTTGAGGTTTGTAGCCTGCCATGAACGTCATATGATCCATAGCAGGTGTTATTGTGGGAGTGGTGCCCGGGCTCATCGTTGAACAAGCGCTCAGGGAAATGATGATCAAGGTAATCGAAATCAATTTTAAGCGGTGATGCATGCTACCTCCTGATGTTATGAATTCATTTGTGCGGGTTGCCAGAAAACAGCTTTCGCTTCTGCCCAGGTGGTGATGCGGTAAATCAGCATTCCGGAGGCAGCCAGAATAAAAATTGCAGCGAATAGAAAGGGTAAATTTAAATTGGTATAAGCCAGCCACATGGTTCGCCCTAAACCACCTGAGGCACCGGTCCACTCTGCTACGACAGCCCCAATTAATGAAAGTGGCCCTGTTATTTTTAGGGCGGTAAATAAATAAGGGATGGCAGACGGAGCACGCAAATGACGGAATATTTCCCAGCGGCTGGCATTCCAGGACTTGAATAAATCAAGGAGCGCAGGATCCACGCGTTGCATGCCGCTCAGTACATTGATCAATACGGGGAAAAAGCTCATCAAAGCTGTGATGATGATTTTAGGTAGGACGCCAAAACCCAGCCATAATGTTAATAAAGGCGCAATCGCCACCATGGGTGTAGATTTGATCAGAATGGCCAGCGTCATGACACCATCTTCAATGCCAGGCAAGAGAGTCAAGACTGTTGCCAGAAGGATTCCAGCCAGAACGCCAATCAGTAGACCGGTCAGGGCTTCTCCCAGGGTTAAGACGGTTGCCTGGGTGAACGTTTCCGGATGTAGAACGAGTGTCTGAATGATCCGGGAAGGGGCCGGCAGGAGGTAAACAGGCGTGTCTGTTAAGAGAACTCCTACTTCCCAGCCAATGAAAAATATCAGCACGATACTGAGCGTAATCAACAAGGTTTTTTGGGATTTATTGGGCTGCATCGTATCTCAATTACCGTTCGAATCCTGATGAAGTATGTGGCGTAACTTTGATAATAGCTCCTGAAAATCCGGATTGCTTTCTACGCGCGGATGCGGAATTGTATTGGGTACATCAGCGATGATGGTGCCTGGTTTTTCAGAAAAAACGATGATTCGGTCGGATAACTTGATGGCTTCATGGATATTGTGTGTGATCCACATGACGGTGGGTGAGAAATCTTTCCATAGCGAGAATAATTCATCGGTCAGGCGTTCGCGGGTCAATTCATCCAGTGCAGCGAAAGGTTCATCCATCAACCAGATCGGAGCATCCTGCAGTAATAGACGTGCCAGGGCTAATCTTTGCTGCATACCCCCGGAGAGGGCGTAGGGATGCTGGTCGGCTGCGTCAGCCAGCCCGACTCGCTCCAATACCTGCTCGACACTTAATTGTTGTCTGCCTTTACCTCTCTGGAAGCGTTCTGCCAGGCGAAGATTGCCTGCCACGGTTAGCCAGGGTAATAAGGCTGGGCTTTGCGCCATCCAGGCCACCTGACCATTTTCAATGGCTTGTTTGGGATCGAATTTCCCGATGCTGATTTTCCCCTGAGAGGGGCTAATCAGATGAGCAATTAAACGAATCAGGGTTGATTTACCACATCCACTGGGGCCGATTAAGGCGACAAATTGTTTTTGCAGGATATCCAAATGAATATCTTCGAGTGCATGGGTAGTTTTTCCGTTGAAATATTGGTGGGAGAGTGATTGGATGGATATCTGCATCTTAGTTCTTTTCTGCTGCCAGCCCCATCCAGCCACGCAGCGTGTCGGGGTTGATGGTGAAGACGGTTTCCACCTGGTTGATAAACCGTTGTGGTGTATCCTGCCCCAGATAGCGTTGGGATAATTTACTCAACAAAGTTGTGCGGGTATCTATATCAATATTCAGGGCTTCTTTGGCGGCCCCACGCATGCTGATACGTCGATAAGGCGCCCAGGGTTCATCCACTGTCAGGGAAACCTGCGGATTTTTGCGAATATAATCCACCCATTGGCTGCCATGCCAGGCCAGAATACTGAATTTTTCACCATCCCACTCCTGCCAGACGGGGATGACGTGCGGATGACCATCCGGTCGAATACATGCCAGCCGGGCTGTCCAGGGTCCCAGTAGGAATTGTGTTATTTGAGAATCATTCATGCTGGTGGTGGGTTGAAAAGATGAAAGTTGATCCTGATGGTAAGGACTGTATTGGAGAGCACCCAGACGATATGAAATGCGGGCAGCCATGGCCCGCAATTCTGAGAGCCATTCGTGCAACAAGTTTTCTTGTGACCAGCGATATTTGGGAACTGTGAAGATTAACCCGGCGATGGGCTTGATACCATCAGCACAGATTGGAAGAGCAATTTCAAAATAATCCTTATTTTCCTCCAGGCTATAGCCACATTGAATTACCTGTTCATGATACGGTGAGGTAAGGATAGCATGGGCAGCGGAGTCGCCAGCCAGCGGCTCACCGACAGAATAGACAGCCCGAATGATTTGATCTCCCTCTCTTTGATCCAATAATAAGATGCCTTGTGGGCCCGGGACGGCTAAGGCTAGCGTTTCTGGAAATGCCTTGTTGTGGATTTCCTGTTGAAAAACATTGATGAGGGTCTGGTAGGAGGGTGAATTTGAACCAGACCACGCTAACAAGCGTGGGCCCGCAATATAGCGCCCCCGTGTTTCCGATTGAGCCAGGTATCCGATTTCTTTCAACTCTTTTAACAAAATAAAGAGGGTGCTGCGAGAAATACTGGTTTGCTCCAGAATTTCCTGCGGGCTTAACCCCTCCGGATGCTGGATAAAAATTTCCAGGAGAGATAATGTTCTTTCAATGGTGGAGGGTAGGGATTCTTTTTTCATAATGAAGTATCAAATATTAGACTTAAGTCCAGTATATCATACTTCAAATTAATTACAAGTGAATGAAGTATCATCCCAAAAAAA
>JAVEYK010000016.1:10111-25822 GCA_034003505.1 Anaerolineaceae bacterium
GGTGTATGCCCGGAAGGGAGTACCACAGCTTGAATGATGGCAGTCGGGGTCAATGTTGGCAGGGTCATGGAAGCAATCGATTCCTGATTAAGGTTCTTCAAAATGCCAAAAATATTAAAGAAAAGAAAAACCAACCCCACAACGGCAATTACCTCAATACCAACCAGAACCCGGTCAAAAAAAGTGCGTCTGGGTTTTCGGTCTGGCAGGTAGTCTGTCAGATCATCATCGGGTTGAGATGGATCATCGGATAATAAACCCGGGGTATCCACAGGTTCTACATTGATCATGCGTTTCGATCTTCGATATTGAGAAGGTTGGCGTGATCTTTCAGCTCGTTGCTTTTCAATGATAACCTGACGCAACTCCTGAATGCTCATATCGTCAACAGATTTTTTTCTTTTTCCTGCCATTGCTTCCTTTTTTGTGATTATACACTAAATCAATCGTCAATTTTTTTACAATGATGATGGTGCAAGATAATTGCCTGAAAAACTGAGTCATCTGCTGTGAATTGCTTTGAAGCATTTGAGCAGCGTTATAATATATAACATATGAAGGAAGAGGTCAATTTTAAAAATTTCTTAGGAGGAAGCATGCGGCGTTCCCTGGTAGCTATTATTATATTTGTTTTGTTGATTACTTTTTCTATTCCTGGTCAGGCTCAATCGGAAATAACCATAGAAGAGATGCAGGTTAAAATCTGGCCAGAATACGACCAGCCTTCGGTTTTAGTGATTAATAATATTTTTCTGTCTGGTGATGTGAAATTCCCTGCCCGCATCAATTTTAATATTCCGAAGGATGTTGGTGCTCCGCATTCGGTGGCTGTACGGGAACTGGATGGGCAATTATATTTGTTGGATTATGACACGACCACATCCGGAGAGTGGACACAGTTGACCTTTACCTCTCCGTATGCTGAAATTTGGATCGAATATTATGATCCTTCTTTGGATGTGAGTAAGGATCAGCGCACCTACGAATTCGAATGGGTTGGGGAGTACCTTGTGAAAAACCTTTCCCTGGAAGTTCAACAACCTATCACCGCCACGAACATGTCATTTAAGGAAAGTATGGGGCAGGCGCGCGCAGGTGGCGATGGATTGACCTATTTCACCACCAATGTGGGAGAGGTAAAAGCCAATTCAAAAATTACTTTGAATTTGGAATACACAAAAACAGATAACACCCTCAGTTCCAGCATGACGGTTCCGGTTCAACCGGTTACGCCATTAACCGATGAGCCGATCCAGGGAAAAACTTCCTTTACTCAAATTTTACCGTTTATTATTGCGGGTGTTGGTCTGGTTGTCCTGGTTATTGGCGTTCTGTGGTACCTGGGCCGGCAAAAAGAAATCCTGCCTAAAACCCGGCAACGGCACGTGGTCAGCCGGAAAACGAGTTCCCACTCGGAAGGGAACGGCATTTTTTGCCATCGCTGTGGACGTCGGGCAGATTCAGGAGACGTTTTTTGCAGGTCATGTGGTACAAAATTGAAATTGGAGGATTAGGATTCTTACTGATTTGTGTATTTTCTTTCCCTTGATAGATGCGATTATGAGACTTATAATCAAGGTAAGAACTTGGGAGTAGATTTTGAATAACACATATCCGGAACAACCGATAGAAGATCAGGTTGAAACGACACAAAAGAAATCGAAATGGCGCGGTTTCTTCCTGGAAATTTTTCAAACGCTTTTTTTAGCGTTGATATTTTATTTTATTATTGACAGTTTTTTTCCGCGAGTACGGGTGGAAAATATCAGCATGAAACCTACCCTGCAACCTGGGGAACTGTTATTGGTCAATAAGTTGGCCTACAAGATCGGAAATCCACAGCATGGCGATGTAATTGTCTTCCACTACCCGGGCAACCCGGAAGAAGACTATATAAAGAGATTGATTGGTTTGCCTGGGGATGAGATCAGGGTGGAAGGGGGTTTGGTGTACATTAATGGACAATCAATGGATGAACCCTATATTTCTGCCCCCCCAGCCTATCGAGGGGATTGGGAAGTCCCATTGGATTCGTTTTTTGTACTGGGTGATAACCGCAATCAATCGTCCGATTCCCATAGCTGGGGATTTGTGCCTGAAGAAAACGTTGTCGGGAAGGCTTTGATAATTTATTGGCCAATCGATCAAATAAAGATATTAGATCATCCTTTGACTGTCACCGCAGCCCGGTAGAAAGAAAATCATGCGTAGATCTTTACAAAAAAGCAAGGTTTTTTGTCCAGCCTGTCAGGTGGGAAATTATCATCTGAAGCTGGTTACCTATTACGCCTGGCATAAGAATGATTTAATCACAGTACCTGATTTTCCAAGTTGGGTATGTGATGTATGTAGTCGCATTGAATATGATGAAAAAGCTGTCAATCAACTTAGAACTTTATTAGCTTCCTCGACGGATGTCCGGGTGGTTGAAAAGGCACGCAAAAAACCAAAAGCGATACAGGCTACTGCCAAAAATCGACGGATTCACAAATCAAATAATAATCAATAAACAAAACTGTTAGGTCAATTTTTCTTTTTAATATAAAATGGTAGAATCAATTAACCAGTTTCTATGCACTTTTAGTGGGGGGGCATGTCCCAGTTTCTATCGTTCCTTTATTTGATCATCTCTCTTATAACCATAACATTTTTAGTCAGCTTTGCTGTATATGCTATTCGCAACCGCAATTCAGTGGGTGCTGTTCTATTTGCGATCTGGTTAGGGTTTATCAGTGGCTGGTTATTCGTTCAGAACTTAATTCCATACCTGCCACAAGAATTAGTACTCGACAGTCTCAAAATTGAATTGGTTTTATTGAGTTTGGTTCCACCAACATTCCTGCTGTTTATTTTACATTTTACGGCGCATAAACGTTGGAAAAATTCCTGGCGGCAGTTGATTATTTTTGTAATCCCTTTGGTAACAATATTATTTGGGATCATTACCAGATTTGAAGGCACGATTTGGAAGAATATAGAGATCCGGGAGATTGATAATTTAACCACAGTGGATTTTGAATTTGGAAATTGGTTTGTGATCTTCTGGGTTTTTTCCGTTTTGCTGTATGGCTTTGTATTTTATGAAATTAATCACCACAGCAAATTATCCATTAACCTGGAAAAAACGCAGGCAAAGATTTTTAAAGCAGCAACCTGGGTTTCGTTTATTCTTAGCCTTTTATGCTTAATTCCAAATTTTCAACCAGAAATTATGAATTTCACTGCGATAGGTCTTGGAATCAGTGGCATATTAATTGGATTTTCGATCTATTATTATCGGCTCTTTGACTTATCGCCCCTGATTTATTATTCGTTGCTGGAAAATATTCAGGACGGAATTCTGGTGATAAATAATAATTTCCGTTTACTGCAAATCAATCTGAAGGCGGAGGAGTTATTAAACCTGAATAGCAGACAAAGTGTCGGGCAGGAGATTCATTCTCTCTTGCCAGTTGACTCGCCCTGGTTGAATGTTATTCTATTTAAGCAAAAGGAAGTGGTCATCCACTCAGAAAATGATAAGGACACCTTTTTTGAAATCAACTTTACCCCGCTGTCGTCTCCTAAACAGTCTCCGGATAATCTCATTTTGATCCGGGATGTAACCGAGTATAGAAACAGCAAAATGGCTGAACAATCAGTACGTGAAATGGCTGAAATCCGTGCCATGGAGCTGGATGTTCTGAGGAAAGTGGCAGAGCAACTTAACCAATCTGTCGAATTAAAGGATGTGATGTCAATGGGTCTGGGGGCAATTGTTTCATTAATCGGCGCCAGATTTGGATATGTTGTCCTCGCGGATGAGTTTGGCCGGCCTGGTTTGGCAGGCTCTTATAAGTTGCCGCAAGCAGTGATGGAGGCTTTCGATGCCTATCCGATCTGCCCGGTTTGTAAATCATTTGAACGACTTTTAAACGGAGAATATCAGGAACCGGTCACATTTATGCCCTGTCGGGTATTATTTGATGTTTCCATTTCTTACCCGGGGTTAATCAGTATTCCGTTGAAATTAGGTGAACGTCGCATTGGCTTTTTACATTTGGTGATGGCGCCAGAAGTTATTTTCACCGGTGATGAAATTTCACTGCTGCAAACGTTAGGGAACCAATTCAGTGCGGCAGTCGAACGGGCTAGAATGTACGAGAACTTTGAAAAAATGGCAATGATTGATTCCTTAACCGGGTTATATAACCGTCGACAGTTATTTAATTTGGGACAGGTTGAATTTAGCCGTGCCTGTCGCTATAACCATTCTATATCAGTAATTATGCTGGATATCGATCTGTTTAAAAAAGTAAATGATGTGTATGGACATCTCATTGGTGACCAGGTTCTGCAACAAATTGCTAACCGTTGTCGTTCCATCCTGAGAACATCAGATATTATTGGGCGTTATGGCGGTGAGGAGTTTGTAATCCTTTTACCAGAAACGAAAATTCAACAGGCCCAGAATATAGCCAATCGCATTCGTTTATTGGTGTTGGACAAGCCCATTATCACGGATCGGGGGGATATATCTGTGTCGGTTAGTCTGGGTCTCTCCAGCATGGAAGGGGACTGTGACTCACGCCTGGAGTGGGTGATAGATCAGGCTGACCAGGCATTGTTGAAAGCCAAAGCCTCTGGTCGGAATCGTGTGGTGGTCTGGAAGGAAAATCTGGTACCGCAGTACCAAAAGCTTGAAAAACCAGAACAATCAACCTCACAAAAAATAGATTAGACTGAATGATTGAACTGTGAGAGGTTTCATCATACAATGGGTCTACTTAACAACGAGATCACATTGAGGTTTTTGAATGACAGATAATTCTTTATATGTTCCAGAGAGCGCGATGGCGATTGTAGCCCATCCTGATGATATTGAATTTTCCTGTGTTGGCACTCTTTCAGGCTGGGCAAAAAGAGGGACACGAGTAAGTTATGTGTTGTGCACCAGCGGGGATGTGGGTATTGCCTCGCCCGGGATGACACGTGAAAAAGCTGCGCAAATTCGTGAAGAGGAAGCCAGACAAGCAGCCGATATCGCTGGTGCTGCTGAAATCATTTTTCTTCGCGAACCAGACGGACTTTTACAGCCGACTTTGCAATTAAGAATGAAATTGGTCCGTGAAATCCGGCGATTTAAACCCGAGGTGGTTTTAACGGGTGACCCGACCGTGGTATTTGCCAGTGAATATTACATCAATCACCCGGATCATCGGGCGGCTGCAACTGCCGCCCTGGACGCAGTCTTTCCTGCTGCCGGGCAGCCAAATCTCTTCCAGGAGCTGGAAGAGGAAGGATTGCGGGCGCACAAAGTTCGCAAGGTATATATTTATGGGCAGCAACAAGCTGAGCTGGCCCTCAGTATTGATGACACCATGGAGATAAAACTGGCAGCTTTACGGGCGCATAAGAGCCAATTTCCCCAGTGGGATCCGGGTGAGCGGGTGAAACAATGGGCAGCAGAGCGAGCTGCGGGCAAAGATATGCAGTATGCTGAGATCTTCCGGGTCATCACCCTGGAAGATGATGAAACCTGGGAGCGCTTACGGCTTTCACAGAATAGCGTCGGTTGAGCGGGCTTATTCGCCGAACATTTCCAGCAATAAGGGATTGATCATTTCCCAATTTGGTAATAGAACATTCGCTCCCTCTGCGGTCAGAGTGGGGTAAACCATTTCACGGGTGATGGTTTGACTATTGATCGAATCTGAAACGATCGCGCGCATCAGCGCGATTCCGATGCGTGGAATTTCAAAAAATGGGACATTTGTATCGACTGCCCGCAATCCCGTTGCGATGGTTTGAGGGATTCTTGGCCAGGAAAGCGGGTTGAGCATTTGTTTCACTGCTGCTCTTAATACCATTTGACCGCGTTGCATTCTGAAGAAATCATCGCTGCTCTGGCGATCTCTGGCAAATGCTAAAGCCTGCTCTCCGTCCAGCGTATACGTCCCGGGTTCAAACCCTGACATGGGTTCTGGAATTTCTATCGTGATTCCCCCCATCGCATTGACAATATCCTTAAAACCATCAAAATTGAATCGCACGTAATAACGAACACTCACACCAAAATTTTCACGCACGGTCTGCATGGCTGCATCGGGTCCCGTCCCCATCAGGTTTGCTTCAGCGAAGAAATGGGCTGTGTTGATGCGATTCTCGCCATAGTTTGGAATATTCACCCAAAGATCACGAGGAATCGAAAGTAAATTCACATCCGGTTTGAGCGGAATGACACTCAGCAGCATCATCGTGTCTGTTCTGCCGACGAAGGTGCCCTCTGGTGTTCGATCGACACCCAAAATGAGCACATTCGTGCGGTAAGGAAATAAGAGATACCCGATCAGAATTGCCAGTACAGGAATCACTAATCCCAAAACACAACCACCACAGCCTTTGCGCTTCTTCTTTGGTTGAATTTCGGGTGCGCGTTGTAATGGTAAGCGCGAATTAGAGATTCGAATCGGTTGATAATTGGCGTTTTTATCCTCATGAAAAATTGGTTGTGTATCTGAAAAAGCTTCCATGGGTTGGGTTACATCCAATGAACGGTCTCGGTGCCGTTTGGTAGGTTGTGTATCTTCATTAGAAAAGTTGAAAGGTGGATTATTTTTATCCATCGTCTTTTACTCCAGCATTGAATTGATTTTGATTATAACCGGATTCAAATGGGGAGAAACAATACAATAAACCTCGATTAACTTGACAATGACGATCTGATTTGCTAGAATAATTATACCCCCCCCATGGGGAGGGGGTAAGGAGTGATGATGCACGATCATAAAGAAGTAATTCAAAGACTGAAAATCGCCGAGGGACACCTGCGAGGTGTTCAGCGCATGGTCGAGGAGGATTCTTATTGCATTGATATCATCCGGCAAATTCAAGCAGTTCAATCCTCGTTAAATAAAATCAGCACCAAGATTCTTGAAGGGCACTTACATTCCTGTCTGGTGACCGCCGTTCAGGGAGATGACCCAAATGAGAGAGAACGGGTGCTCTTAGAAATTACCGAGGTTTTTGAAGCAGCAACCAAAGTATAAAAAAAAGGAGATCAAATGACCGACATAACATTGAATGTACCTGATATTTCTTGTGGACATTGTGTCCACACCATTCGAACCGAATTGATGGATCTGGAAGGTGTTAACAAAGTGGCAGCCTCTGAAGAAACCAAACAGGTGACTGTCTCTTTTGAACCACCTGCCAATATTGAAAAAATCAAAGCATTATTGACAGAAATTAATTACCCAGCGGTTGAGTAAAAAGGAAAAAAATTTCAACCCTAATAAAGTAAATTGGAAAGGATCCAAATGGCTGAGTCAAAGCATGTTGTTTTACCTATCACAGGCATGACTTGTGCAAATTGTGTTGCATCAGTGGAGCGAAATATTAAAAAAGAGAAAGGGATCAATACGGCTATTGTCAATCTCTCTTCGGAGCGAGCAACAGTAGATTATGATCCCTCACTGGTACAACTACCCATGATTTTGCAACGTGTGGAACGTGCAGGGTATGGGGTTGCGACAGGTGAAGCGGATTTCTATGTGCAGGGGATGAGTGACGACAATGATGCCAGGCGTTTGGAAAAAGCCCTTTCAACCCAGGAAGGCGTGTTGGATAGCAATGTAAATTTTTCTGCTGAGCGGGCAAAGGTAACCTACATACCCACCATCGTCAGCCAACAGGATTTACGAAAGATCATCAAACAGGTTGGTTTTCAGGCGGTTGAGTCTGGTGATTCCGCTGTGGATGCTGAAGCCCAAGCCCGCGAAGCTGAAATTAATTACCAAAGGAAGATGTTGATCATCGGCCTGGTGTTCACGGTGCCGCTATTTATTCTCTCCATGGGAGCTGATTTCGGACTGATTAAAGTTGGCATGGACAGTACCTGGTTGAAATGGGTGATGTTTGCTCTGGCGACACCGGTTCAGTTTTATGTTGGCAGGCAGTATTATGTGGGGGCTTATAAATCCCTGCGAAATGGTTCAGCCAACATGGACGTGTTGGTTGCCATGGGATCATCTGCCGCTTATTTCTATTCCATACCGGTGGTTTTGGGTTTACTACCCGGACACGTCTATTTTGAAACCGCGGCAGTCATCATCACGCTAATCAAACTGGGAAAATATCTGGAAGCGAAAGCGAAAGGCCGCACTTCAGAAGCTATCAAGAAATTAATGGGATTGCGGGCTGTAACAGCGCGTGTGGTCAGAGATGGGAAAGAAATCGAAATCCCTACAGATGAGGTCACCATCGGCGATATGGTGCTGGTCCGCCCGGGAGAAAAAGTGCCGGTGGATGGTGTGGTGATAGAAGGTAGAACCACCATTGATGAATCCATGCTCACCGGGGAATCGATGCCTGTGGATAAAAAACCTGGGGATACCGTGATTGGAGCCACGTTAAACAAAGTTGGATTAATCCGATTTGAAGCCACCAAAGTTGGCAAAGAAACTGCCCTGGCACAAATCATTAAGTTAGTGGAAGAGGCACAGGGCAGTAAAGCGCCCATACAAAAATTAGCCGACCAAATTTCGTCTGTGTTTGTACCGGTGGTGATCAGTATTGCCGTGGTGACTTTTTTAATCTGGTTTTTTATGGTTCCACCTGAGATGAACGCTGAAGTGTCACAATTTACGCGGGCATTAATTAAGATGATTGCCGTGCTGGTGATTGCCTGCCCGTGTGCGATGGGATTGGCAACCCCAACTGCCGTTATGGTGGGGACAGGGCTGGGAGCGGAACAGGGCATCCTCTTTAAATCCAGTGAAGCCCTGGAGCGTGCAGGCAAGTTGGATGTTGTGGTGCTGGATAAAACAGGGACGCTTACACGCGGTCAACCAGCGGTGACCGATATTCGCATTATAAATTTCCCTGCTGGTGAAGAAGAATTGTTGAGGTTAGCCGCTTCGGTGGAAAAAGGCAGCGAACATCCTTTAGGAGAGGCTATCCTGACCGAAGCAAATCAGCGCGGATTAACCTTGAGCGATCCCCAGGGTTTCCTGGCACAGGTTGGATCGGGCGTTCAGGCTGAAGTGGACGGGAAACAAATTGCTGTGGGCAACCTGAGGATGGCAAAGGAAATGAATTGGCAGACCGATGATCTGCAGGCTGATATCCAAAAATTACAGGATGAAGCCAAGACCGTCATGCTGGTGGCCATTGATGGGGTTGTGCATGGCATCATTGCTGTGGCTGATATGCTCAAAACAGGCTCTAAAGAAGCGATTGATGCCTTAAAAGCGATGAATTTAACCACGGTGATGATCACTGGCGACAACCAACAAACAGCTAAGGCAGTTGCTGAACTGGTGCATATGGATCAGGTGATCGCTGAAGTATTGCCGGCGGATAAGATTGAGAAAGTGAAGCAATTACAACAGGGCGGAGCAGTGGTAGCCATGGTCGGTGATGGCATTAACGATGCACCGGCGTTGGCACAGGCGGATGTTGGCATGGCGATTGGCACCGGTACGGATGTGGCAATGGCTTCCGCCCCTGTGGTTCTGATGGGTGGGGATCTGTCCGGGGTGCCAAAGGCGATTCGTTTGTCTCGTCTGACACTTTCCACCATAAAACAGAACTTATTCTGGGCGTTTATCTATAACATCATCCTGATTCCTGCGGCAGCCCTGGGCTATTTAAACCCTATGCTGGCAGCCGGAGCAATGGCATTCAGCAGTGTGTTTGTGGTCACTAACAGTCTGCGGTTACGTCGAAAAAAACTGACCGTCAACTAACGGCGAATAATCAAATCACGACGCTCAATTTTTTTTACGGCTGCATGAGTGATTTTAGGAATTCCGCGCAGGTATAGTTCTTCTAACCGCCGCATTTCCGCCAGTTTTTTGATGCTCAGATCTGTCAGACGTGTGCAGTAACTTAAATCAAGATAGCGAATATTGCGCATTTGGATGATAGGATCGATACCGTAATCATTCAGTCCACAGGCACTCAGGTTGAGATGTGAAATTTGTGTTAACAGGGGAATGTACCGCATGCCTTTGTTACCGACATTTCGGTTTTCGGATAGATTAAACGAAAAAAGACCATCCACATTCTGGATTTCTTCTATCAAACCCCTGACGGTATCATCATGCAAATTGCGGATACTGACCTCCGCCAGCATGTCTTCCGGAATATCAAAAAACCCGGGTCCATCATCTAATTTAACCCATTCAGATTCCATATGGTTGGCTGGTTTAATGAGAATTTCAATGGGATAACTTGTTTCAATACGACGATTACGCTGATCATTCATACTGGGATTTTATCACAACGGGTGGATGGGGGTAAAACAAAAAAAAACACATCCAGCTTTTTTGTCCGGATGTGTTTAGATTTACTGTTCTTGTTATGCCAGGAATTTTTTAATTTCGGGAATTTGCCCAGCACTTCCTAATTTTTGATTTTTATCTGCAATGAATTTCGCATATTCTGCCATGAAAACTTTTCCTGGGGGACGCAAATCAAAATTTTCAGGGTGTTCCAGGAAATATTCACGATGAACACGAGTCCAAACCAGACGCCCGTCCGTGTCGATATTAATCTTGGTCACACCCAGTTCAGCCGCCCGCCTGAATTGTCTGTCATCCACTCCTTTGGCACCCAGGAGTTTGCCACCGGCTTTATTGATTCGCTCTACTTCTTCCTGTGGTACTGAACTGGAGCCGTGCATCACCAGGGGGAATCCTGGTAATCGTTTTTGAATTTCAGATAATACATCAAAGCGCAGTGCCTGGGTGCCGGAGAATTTGAATGCCCCATGGCTTGTACCAATGGCACAGGCCAAAGAATCGACACCGGTTCGTTCAACAAATTCTTTCGCCTGATCCGGGTCGGTTAGTTTTGCATCTGCTTCTGCTACTGCCACATGTTCTTCCACACCACCCAATTGTCCTAATTCTGCTTCCACCACGATGCCTTTCGGATGTGCAGCATCCACCACCCGTTTGGTGATGGCAATGTTCTCTTCAAAAGACTCATGACTGGCATCGATCATCACAGAGCTATAAAAACCGCTTTCAATGCAGTCATAACAGGTTTTTTCATCACCATGATCAAGGTGAACAGCGAAGATGGCATCCGGGAATATCTGATCAGCTGCCCGAATGATAGACTCCAGAACAAGTTTATCTGTGTAAGCGCGGGCACCTTTGCTAATCTGAATAATAAAAGGTGCTTCGGATTCAACGCAACCACGGAACAACCCCATCGTTTGTTCAACGTTATTGATATTGTATGCACCAATGGCATATTTGCCATATGCCAAATCAAATAATTTTTTGGTTGTAACAATCATAGATATCTCCTTTTGATTAATTTATTTTCAGGTATATGATCACAGCAAAGCTAATACCATTGTAAATCAAATGCATTGGAAATTCCATTGAAAAGCCAAGCCTTAACGTGTTATTCCATTTGTTTTACTTGTTTCTCGAGATTGATCAGATGAATATGTAATTGCTCCAATTCTTCATTGACCTTGTCGAGTGCTTCTTTCTCAGAGCGAACAAAGCGGGTATAGGGTGCGATGGCAGCATTAATTCTTTCAAGACTGCGGTTTATTTCATGGTCAAATTGAGTGTTCAAAGTTGAAAGCAATTGTTCACGCAGGGTTTTTATTTTTTGGGTCAGTTCCAAATTGGCTTTTCTTCTTTTCGCGGGGATGATAAATAAACCGAAAACAGCAACGGCACTGGCTACTAAGATTCCGGTTACATCAGCCGCCAGCGAGGATGCTAACACAGCAATCAAGGTGCCCAATCCCACCGCGCCGACCTCAATTGCAGCAGCTGCTGCCACCGCGTTTTGGGCTCCTTCTGCAATGTTGGCTGCTTCAATATGGTGGTCGTACCCATCCACCACGCGTTTTGCCCGATTTGCCACACTTTCGATCAAGTGCTCGCGGTTATACTGGAAGGTTGTGTTTTGACTGTCACCCATTATTTTTCCCTGATGGGCATTTTTACGCTTATCCAGATGTTCCAGCACTGCCTGCCACTGGCGAAAATCTCTCTCAACCATCCAATCGATTAATTCCTGAATTTTTTCCTCAATTTGCTGGGGAACATCGGTAACCACTTCTTCTTTAAACGCATTTTTTATTTTTTCTTTCTTCAATAGATCCGGGATACGGGAAATTCTAAGGTATTCCTCAAAGAAAGTCTGCCCGCGTTGTTCCATGGAAAAGAGTATGTTTTCGATGTCGGCCATGCGAAAATCAAAATCCTGGCGCATATCCTCCTTGTAGAGTCCTAATTGTCTTTCCACACTGCGCATGACTTCCCAATCTGCATTAAGCAGGTCTAAACGGGAAACAACGACTTCGCCATAGCGCTGGTTGAGGTTCAAACCAACACCGATGGGGTTGAGGAACTTCAGCCGAATCCGTTCCGTTTCATCCAAAGATGTTTGAATGTGTTGTTCCAATTCTCCGAAATGACTTTTATTCCAAAGGTGCGGATTTCCCTTTTTGGCCTGTAAAGCCAGGCGGGAACTAACGGAAAATATCTCCGGTTGAATCCCCAATAAAGAGCGTACATTCTCCGCGATAAAACTTTCCACCTGGTGAACTTCTTCGTCATTTTGTAAGAGGTCCACCTTATTGAGCACCAGGACTAATTTTTTCCCCCAGTCACGAATCTGCTGTAAAAAGGCCCGCTCGCTTTCAGAGAGAGGACGATCTGCCGAGGTAACGAATAATACCAGGTCAGAACGGGGAACAAACAGGTTGGTGATTTCCTCATGTTTACGCACGATTGCATTTGTACCGGGTGTATCTACAATACTGATTTCTTTCAACAAGGGGATGGGAGCTCCGATGACCAATATGTTTTTATCCGAAATCGTTTCCTGGTATTCAGTGCTAAATCGAATGATATTAATTTGTGTGGTGGTCGGGGTAACGCCTTCTTTCAGGAGGTGATCACCCAGCAAAGCATTAATAAAAGAACTCTTGCCGGCGTTGAATTCACCAACGATAACCAGTAAAAACAAATCGTCGATCTGTCGAATCGATTGGTTGAGCGTATCTAAATCTGCTTTTGATGCTCCAAAACTGACCAAAGCCATTTGTAGATCATTCAGGAGGCTGCGCTCCAGAGTCAATAAATCTTCCTGGTTTTGATTGAGTATTCTCATGTTTTTTCTTCTCCCATACCCTATTGATCATACTCTTTGAGATCAAAAAACGCCAGTTTTTTTATAAAATTAGCCATCATTTCAACAAATGAGGTGTGTTTTTTCACCACGAATCACACGTATCGCCCCCTTTCATAAAGATGCTACAAATTATGAACGCAGACTGAAGAATTTGTACTGATTTTTTCCCAGTTGTTTGGCACGATACATGGCTGTGTCCGCTTTACTGATCAGATCCTCGCTTGTGGTACCATCCATGGGATAAAGACTGATACCGATGCTGGTTGTCACCTGACAGGTATGGTCATTGATCCGGTAAGGTTTCGCAATAGACTTAAGAATTTTTTCGGTGATTGGTTTTATTGCATCTACCCCGGAAATATTCTCCAATACCAGAATGAATTCGTCGCCCCCAAAGCGGGCAACCGTATCAGACTCGCGCAGGTTGGCTGAAAGTCGTTTAGCGATCTGGATTAAAAATTGATCACCCACCAGGTGCCCGAATAAATCATTGATTGTTTTGTAGCCATCTAAGTCCAGGAAAAAAACGGCAATCATCTTCTGGTCCCGTTTAGCATGCGCGAGTGCATGACTTAAACGGTCGTAAAGAAGAGAGCGATTGGCAACCCCGGTTAATTGGTCATGCGTTGAAAGATATTCCAGGTAGGATTCATTGTTCTTGCGCTCGGTAATATCAATGACAGAGATGAATACTTTTTCCCAGGTTTCTTCATAGCCCGGTGCGATTGACAAGCGTAAAACGGAGTAAATATTATTACCGAGAAAGTCGATGTGATGAATTTCTCCAATACATTGAAATTCACCTTCTGCCAGCGAAGCATAGATTTCCCCATTTGTTGGTACCGATTCCGGCTTGATAATTGACTGAACATTGTCAATCAGATTTTCTTTTGTAGATGCTTTAAATAATTTGATGGTAGCCTGATTGACATTAATGACCTTAATTTTCCCCATCAATTGACGTACGACATCCTGATTGGACGCAAAAAACTCATGGAAATTCTTAATCCCCAGCGATTTGAAGCGATCGATTTCGGTTTTTATATCGCTGAAATCTTCCTCCCATAATGAGATGGGTGAATCCTCGAACAAACTGCGATAGCGCATTTCGCTCTCCTGCAGGATTTTCTCGGATTTGATCTGGTTGGATATATCGCGATAAAGTGCTAACACTCCAACTTCACTACCATTCACCATGACGGGTACACCTAAAATTTCTACGTGCACTAAGCTGCCATTTTTTTGTTGACGAAGCCCAGTATGGGATATCCTGTTTTTATTGATGACATCTTGCGTCAGTGTTTTTGCCACACTTAATTGTTCCTCAGGAGCAATCAACGAATCCAAATCCCTGGATTGTGCTTCCGCTTGAGAATAACCAAAGAGATCTTCAAATGCCGGATTGATGGAGACAATTCTCTGGTCATTGTTCAAGGTTACGGTTGCAATCGGATTGTTATCAACCAAAGCGCGAAAGTATTCAGCCTGGGATTGAAAAGCCTGGGTTCTTTCATAAACGGTTTTTTCCAGTTCTTCCTTATGTACCTGTAGCGCTAAATTAGCAATCTCGAGCGCTTCTTTTGTTGCAATCGCTCCCATGATATTCTTGGATAGCAGGAATGCTACCAATCCAATTAGAAGTAAGAAACCAACTTCTAAAATGTAGATGGAGTTGATGACCCCAAGACCCATCAAAGCATCATTGACCAATGCTATAAACAGGATAATGGTTGATAGAAATAGTGGATGGCTGAATTTATCCTTTTGGCCATGAAATTCCTGAATGACCTTTACTGTGATGAGAAAGAAAACCACAACTCCCAATCCAAAGGAAATCTCGGTAATAATTCCTGGCACACTTTCATTGATAATCTGCATGCTGCCAAAGAATTTAATCAGGTGAAAGCTACTTTCATTTGTATTCCAAATCAGCGGGTTCTGAATAAAAACATGTGGGATGATTGCCAGCACGGCGATCGTGATGCAAATCCAGAAATATTTTTTCCAGAAAATTAAATTGAGATAATGGATGACAAAATAGAAGTACGTCAAGATAAATAAAATGATCGAAACAACCTGCATTCTTTGAAATAGATTTGCCTGTATGAGTGTAGAGGAGTTATAAAGATTAGCGGTGGAGATTCCATACAACATAACAGCAAGAGCAGCGCAGCCAAATGAGATCTGAATTTTTTCTATTTTCCTGGCAAATGAAAGCGCTAAAATGAAAATCGCTAATGCGCCTGATATCCCGGCGACGATAATTGGTATGATTGAAATTAAAGAAATCATTAATCGATTTCCCGCATGATTTTATATCGATCAGTGAAATTGATTGTGCTCATAATGGATCATCCATTATTATACATTAACGAAAAACCAATGAATTGGATGCAAGATAATAAAAATGTTAGGTGATTCATTGATTATATTCAGGATTGAAAGCTTATTGAAACTTTAATACAATCGGATGATTAAATACTGGGTGAAGAAACAGGTCTTTGAAGCATCCAAAGACCTGTTTGCTGTTTAAAAATTGATCTGATTCATTCAATACGA
>JAVEYK010000016.1:25922-45617 GCA_034003505.1 Anaerolineaceae bacterium
AATTCATGGGCTAAGGTTGATACCTGATCCAGTGAACCATCAAAATTACTGAGAATGCGGGACTCACCTGTGCCGGGAATGTCCATGCAGAAGGCACCGCCCATCTTCCCTTCACGTTGTTCCGCATCGATCCAATGGTTATCGAAGGCGCGTGCTGCAAAATCGGCCAGATCAGGGGTGAATTTGGAAAAATGATCCAGAATAAAATCACGTGCTTCCAGGAAACTGAATTTGGTGTCTGATTGACCAAGCGGAGCAAACAGATTCCACCACGCTAATTTTTCCTGCCCTAAGCGTTTTGCTTTTGCCTGGAAATAGCGCCTGAACATCGGGAAGGAATCCTGCATCGCGGAGAGCATGGCATCAAGGGTTTCCCGGTCAATTCTTGCCATGTCGAGAGCGCTTTCAATTGCATCTTTACGCCCTCGCTTCTTGTTCAGGGTGATCACAGTGCCTTTAATGCCATTCAGGGCGGCTGCTAACGGCTCCTCCACTGACTTCCAGGCTTGCATTTCTTTTTCATACCCTTTTTTGCGAACTTCTTCCACGGGATGGGATCGTAAATTGATGAGCGCAGGCCCGGGTAATTTCTTTACTTCGCCGTCAATTTCCAATTCCACTGATAATTGGGATGTGATCACACCCTGTAATTTTTCCCATCCCGAAGCACCACTTAAATTCAGTTCAGCGGCGAGTTCTTCTTCCGCCTGGCTCATCAGAAACTGACTGAAGTGGATGATTTCTTTCACAGCAAATTCGTGTTCAGCAACCGTCCCCCCCAGGGATATGACCTCATCTATTTTTGTGTTGATTTTTGAGAGCCAATTTTTAAATACCACATCCTGGTTTTCGAGACGAACGCCTAATTGTTCATATTCGGAGATTAAGCGGGTTGCCAGTTTATTATATGAATCGGTACTGATGAAACTGTAAATGTAATTAGACACTTTTCCCACATGGGTGATGGTGTCATTGAGTGTATCCACGTAGCTAGATAATCCTTCGTTCAGCACGGCAGGATCTGAATCGAGTGAAAGTGGGGCTAATTTTGATTGAAAGCAATCTACCAGATTATCAATTATTTTTGAGGTGTCTGAAAAAGCCGTTTTAAATTCATCTGATTCGAGACCTGGATATATATTGGATAGATCCCAGCGGGTTGGTTGATCATTGGTCATTTGTTCCTCTTTTCATTTTTTTTAGTGATTTTTTTCGTATAACCGGTTGATAAAAATTATCGTACCATTTCAATAAAATGGGGTTGGCGTGCCGCAGATTATTGAAATCATACAAATTATACATCTCCTTAATGATGATGTGACCGATCCCATTGGTTGTCCGGACCAAAGTATTTTTGGATCCAGGGATATTTTTGATGGCGGGTGGCTAAAAGTGCTGCCAGAGCGGTGGTGATGGGAATAGAAATAAACAAGCCGATGGACCCTACCAGTGTCCGGACTATTTCTTCGGCAATAAAGCTGATATTGATTAACATGGCCGGGTCCTGATTGCTGATGGAAAATAATAACAACATAGGCAAGGAAGCGCCGGCATACGCTAAAACTAGTGTGTTAACGGTGGCTGCGGCGTGATCTTTGCCGATATTCATGGCCCGTCTGAAGAGAACGGTAAATCCTAAGGAGGAATTGGCTGCTTGTAATTCAAAGACCGCCGAAGCCTGGCTGATGACCAGATCATCCAGAACACCCAGTGCCCCGATTAACATCCCCGCTAACAACAAACCTTTGATATTGATGGTCTGGGTGGACATTTGCGAGAGAAAGAGCGCATTCTCATCACCGTAACCTGTCAGGCGGGTAAAATCAACAAAAAAGCTTGATAGTAGCCCGGTTAGAACCAGGGAGATTAAGATGCCAACGACGGCCGAATGGGTTTTAAGATTCCAGCCATACACCAGGAGTTGTGAGACCGCCAGAAAAACAAATGCACCGGAAATGCTGACCCAAACCGGATCCTTCCCACTCAAAATTTGGGGCAGTATGTAGAGAACAATAATCAGCAAGCTGAATGCGATCCCCAATAAGCTGCGGATCCCTTTCCAGCCACTGATGAGAATACTGAAGAAAACGAATAACAAAAAAAGATAGAGGATCGGTCTGGATCTGACGAAATCGGTAAAGAATGCTTTCAGTTCACCGCTATCCGGACGTTGCCCGACAGTGACGAGGATATAATCCCCGGCTTTAATTTTCTCTTCACTACCCAATATCTGACGCAAACCGTAATCAACAGTTAAAACGGAACCTTTAAAATCACCTTCCATCAGCTCAACATCAAAAACCTGATAATTCTGAAGTGTTCCCCCCAGATCGGTTTGACCTTCCTCAATCAAATTAACTACCTTGGCACGTACAGTATCCGATTCGTAACCTGTTTTGTAATTTAAGGGAGCATCCTGTGAATGCAATTGGATACCGGGCGAAATCATGATTGCAACCAGAATAGAAAAACCAATCACCAAAATCAATGGGATGATGATGGAATGTTCTCTTTTATTCTTCATTTAACCTCTTTGACGCATAAAAAAACGCAGGGTTAATCACCTGCGTTTTGAATCCTGATAACTTCAGGGGATTAAATCATATTCACCCATAGAAAGTGTTCCAATAAATCAATTGTCTCCTGTTTTTCTTCCAGTAAATGTTTAACGACATCACCAATGGAAACAATCCCTATCATTTTACCATTTTCCATGACCGGCAAATGGCGTAATTTTTTGTTCGTCATGACTGCCATACATTCTTCCACTTTTTGTGCCGGATCGACGAAGTAAACCGGGGAAGCCATCAGTGCTTCAACAGGTTTATTCATATCAAAACATTCATCATTAATGGCATGCCTGGCAAAGTCACGCTCAGAAAAGAAACCGACCACTTTATCATTTTTGACGACGGGTAACCCACCGACATTGTATGCTTTCATCAATTCCAGGGCTTCTCGCACCGTAGAGTCAGGATGCGTGATCCATAATTTATCACCTTTGTTTTGGAGCATATCGTTTACAGTCGCCATATCTGATTTCCTTTCTGATGGGTGATTGTTACAAGTAAATTATGACAATGGATGGCGTGTGAGTCAAGTTCGTGTCTAAATATTTAACCCTGATTAATGAATGAAAATTCTCGCTCCATTATTTCTCTTCCAGCCAGGTTGGATATAACATACCACCAACTGACTGGTTTTATAAATTGAGTTGCTAATAATGTGTCATTAAGGTAAAAATGAGAAAGTTAAATGAGATTCACTATATACTGATTCCTCTGGTCGGATAATTCCGCATAATTTATTCGTTACGGAATTCGGGTAAGAAAAGAGTTGAGAGATATGTTTGCTAAAGTCTTAAGGTTTTGTTTTATTTGGATCTTCCTGATCGGCGGGATGAATCTGTCAGCCTGCACGCTGACTCAGGAGAAGATTCTACCGACTGAAACAGTATTGTTGGCGACAGCCGTTATTCAGGAGCCGCTGCCAATGGATACGGAGGTTGTGCCGGTGGTAACCTTGGAGGCACCGACGGCTGAGCCGACCGTCATACCTACTGCGACTGTTGTGGTGATAGAACAGAAGACCCTGAAGGGCGAGGGTGAGGACCCCAAGTATACCGTCGAGCTTAATTATCCGTTCATTGACGGGTTGGAAGCCTTCAACCAGGCCAGCCAGGCGATTGCTGAGCGGATTGCCGATGCCTTCCTGGAAAATCTGGCGACTTTTCCCCCAGTCAATGACCCCAATCTGATGTCTTACAGCAGTGTGAGCATGGATTACAGCGTGCTGGAAGAAACACCTGAGGTGATTAGTGTGTACTTTCAGATCAGTGAATACTACAGTGGTGCGGCCCATCCGTTTCCCTTCTCAGCCGTGTTGAACTATGATGTGCACGATCAGCAGGTGCTGGACCTGAGCGATCTGTTCCAACCGGATGCTGATTACCTGCGAGTGATATCGGAATATGTCACGAATGAACTTAGCGGTGAGGAGTGGTTCACTTTCACTGACGGTGTGCTGCCTGAAGCCGAGAATTATCAAATCTGGAATTTGACCCCAGAGGGATTGCTGATCACATTTGACCCTTATATGGTAGCGCCGTATGCTGCGGGCTTTATCAAAGTGGTTGTGCCGTATGATGAGTTCATCGGGATTGTCAATCCGGAGGGGGTTCTGGCCAGAAATTAATGGCGTGTTCGTTGCCACTTTTCGGCTGCAACCTATGCTACTTTGGAATTAATCCTGATCAACCTTGTGTCCTTCACCGAGGTTGATGTTTTCGTCCACATTCGTATCATCTACCGGCTGATGGCAATATCCGCACCACCTTCAAACCTGTAATACAATTGGATCAATAAGGAAATAAATATGCCCCCAATTGGCAAGGACAAATACTTTCATAAAAAAAGCGAATTCAAGTCGATCAGCTCTGCTCTGGATGAAATTGAAACAGCGCTCGGAAAAATAGATGGCAGTCAAGGACCGATTGCCGAGAAAATTTTCAATCTCATGGATGAAATTCTGGAACAAGAAAAATTCTTACATGCAGATGAAAGGCTAAAATTCCAGACACAATACAACTACATTTCAAAGCGGATTTACTCCGCAGCAAAACTGCTGGTAAAAACAGTGGGGGGAGTCGCTGCCTTGCAGGAAAAAAGAAAAGGAAAAGGTCTGGGTAGCGAGCAATGGTGGTGGTATCTGGATCATTATCTGGATGAAAAAAGAAAAAAAGGAATCAAGCGAGCCGGCGTGATCGCTGTGATCGTGATGGTGCTGATTGCAGCCCTGAGCGTGGTGTATGATAAATTTATTGCTCCGCCACCGGAAGTGCGTGCCAGATTGGATTACGAGACCAGAATTGATGATTACATTTTCGCCGGGGATTATATGAGCGCGATGTCGGAAATGGAAAAGGCGTTAGCGCTTGCTCCTGATTATTATCCCCTGTGGATCAAAAGAGGGGTTCTGGAAAAGGTGTCAGGAAACGAAGCGGAAGCACAATCTTCATTTGCAAAAGCACAGCAACTTGTTGATAATCAGGAATATTTTTATTATGAAAGAGCCAATGTTTCTATGCAACTTGGACTTTTAGATGACGTTCTGAAAGATGCTGATCAATTATTAGAGATTAATGCACAATCAGCCGAAGCATATCTTTTTCGGGGATTGGTATTCGAAACAAGAGGGCAAAATGATCAGGCACAATCTGCTTATGAAAAGGCGGCAGATTTGGCAATCGACCAAAACAAGTCCCAACTTGCAGCGACCATCCGGGTGAGAATGGGCATGCTGATGCAGTCAGTTTCCATTCCCACGCCGGAAGAATAAGAATCAGCGTTTATTCGTTTGGCGATTCTTGGGTTGCTATTGGGCTGGCATAATCATCGGCGGTGAGATTTACAAATCTTTCTGCGGTATAGCTTGAAATTAACGTAACATATTCTGAGCCAGTCCATTTTGCGAAATAATTTCCGGCTGCATCCTGATTCCCGATGATTAATTCGCCTGATTTCAATTCACCATCCTCAGTCGAATAATCGATCTGCATGCGTGCCTGGGGTTTTTCAAATCCATATTCCGTTTTTTCAGATTTGGAAACCGGTTCAACAAATCGCAGGGTGGTAAACCCGGTTAAAAGGCTGCTCCATTTGCTTTGATCGAATTGAAATCCTTCCTCTACTGATTGCGAAGTCCAGACTGCGTCGGCATCTGGTTCAAAAATAAATTCACCAGCATTATTAGAAATCTGTATTTTCGCCACCGAACTCCCGGGAATTTGATAGATCGTTGTATCTACCCAACCGGATATGGCGGTTGACAATTGTGTGGATGAGAGCGCATTCGTCAGGTAAACTTCTGGTTTGCCATTCAGCCGAAAATGAATATTACTGCTGGTCGGGGATGATCCAAAATAGATGATCTCCTGTGTTCCATTCAGTGTCAGTTCGACTTTTCTTTCAAAATTTTCATTGGAAATATTCAAGCGCTTCTGACTGGCTTCTGAGCGTGTCACTACCCGGTTATCGCGTATGCTGGCAAGTTTTTCTACCAGTTGTTGAACAGTTCCCGTCTTCACGGGGAAATCATCTTGCAAAGGTAACACCCATTTATCACCTTTTTTTTCAAGAGCGACACTTTGACCAGATGCATCACTGATTGTGATTGCAGAGACTGACTCCACTTTCAGGTCGGGGAAGATCAGGTTGTTGCTGGCGGTTACAGGTCTTTGCAACAAAAAAACCACCAGAATCAAAATGACCTGCAATCCCATCGCTGCCAGAAGATATTTTTGAATTTTATTCACGGGATGCTCCTTTCCTGGACTTTTTTGATTCATGCATCAAGATGGAGATGGTTTTATTCTTGTGTTTTCGATATTGCCAATAGCCATATAATCCAAACAACAAAACGGCTTCAATTACATAAATGCTGATTTCCCAAATTGTCTGTTGGTTGCCATCCAGGGGCATTAACACCCGGGTAGCCGAACCGCGCGAACGAATTGAGAGGAGATCTGTATCTTCTACAGACCAATCAACGGCGTTTTGCAGTAAGCGTAAATTATTGACGATATAATCCTGGGTTAATCGCGAGGATAATTGCAGCGGAAAATCATCAATAAAACCTGCGCTGCCAAAGACAACCAGACGGCTATTGGGGGAGGATTGGCTGATGGTGGACAATCCGGGGTTGGTATTTTCGCTGCCATCCGCGTTGGGTACAGTCGGAACAGGTTTTTCAGCGAAGAAGGATTTGAAAGAACCCGTCATGGAGACTGCCAGGGGATAGGAAGCTCGGGATTCACCAATTGCAAATCCAAACTCTGGATATACCTCAAAATCAGGTTGGATGTTACTGTCAGTCGATGTCCACGCCTCTTCACTGGAACTGAGCAGGATGGTTGTTTCGCGTTGCTCTGTCTGTGCCGTTGCAACCTGGACCGGAGAAGCCCAGTTCATGCTGACAGCTGGTAAGCCGGAAACAATCAGGTTTTCAGGATCCATCATTTCTGGTCTGACATCTACAAAATAAGGATAGTCAATGGCCTGTATTTCCTGAACCTGTACCTGACCCAGGTTGCGATTAACCGCGACTGGGAAGGCAGCATTTTGTGTGTCCATTACCAATTCATTTTGAACAAAAATACCATATGAGTTGAGCATCTCGATCAAACCAGTTTCAATCGGTGTCAATGTCAGATAGCCATTGACATAGTCAGCATCCAGTTTGTACGGGCTGATAGCCAGGATAACGGCACCACCGCGCATCAAAAACTGATCGATTGCAAATTGTTCCATTTCACCCAGGTTTTGAGGAGCAATAATCACAACCGCATCGAAATTATCAGGAATTCGGCCTGTGCTCAGGTCAACATACTGGAGTTCGTAGTCACTGTTTAATTGCCCCACAGCCGATTGATAACTGGAAATCGTTTGTTGCGTTTGACCATATACATCCTGGGTGGTGGTGGGCGGTGTCCAGATGCCGATCACTTTCAAAAACCCACTCGATGTTCGTTTTAAGGCTGATTCAATCTCCAGACGAATATCAGCCGCATTCGCTTCGGTGGGAGGATAGATAATTTGTGACTGGTCACCATTTTGCAGCAGGAGATGGAAGAAGTAGGAATCCTGAGAGAATAATGCCACCGGGTAAGGTTCAATGCCCATTTCGATTAATTGTTGTCGAGAAATACTTGCCCCGGCAACATCCGGATCTACAATTTTGAAAATGAGCTTGCCATTTGATTCGTCCTGAATTTGATTGGCGATCTGGTTAATCTGGACCACGATCTCATTTTCATTCTCCGGGATGATAGATTGCGATAACAGTAAGGTTAAAATCACAGGCTCTGATAGTTCCGCCAGAATTGAATCAATGCTTTGAAACCCGTAGACCGTCTTTTTAATGGCTGAAGTGAGATTGTACTCAAGATTCTTCAGGCTGACGTTTACACCGCTGGCGGATTGTTGCACTTCGATTAAGTCTTCCAGCCCGATCACAATCGATTGATCTCCATAGCGCACCAAAACATCAAAATAGGCATTTACAATGGATGATTCATTTCTCCCGGCAATCTGGAATGGTGTTGGCTGAATACCATAGGCCTGATTGGCTTCGGTTTCAATTTCCGCATCCGTAATCGGATCTACCACTTCGGCAGTGATCATCCCGCGGGAAGCGATTTCGTATTCTTTGAGCATATCGCTGATCTGGGGAATCAGGGGAGAAAGCAAAGGATGTGTTTTCTCGCTCAGATAGGCACGGATGAGGAGTTGCTCCGGCAAGGTTGAGGTCAAATCGCGGGTTGTTTGAGAAATAGTGAATTCTTTTTGGGCGGTTAAATCCAGCCTTAAGCCAGACAATGGGTAGACCCAAATGTTGATCGCAATTAAATTCAGACAAATTAAGGCTGTTGTTCGTAGTGTGGTGAAACGGTATGGAGTAGCCTGCTGAGACCAGCGAAAACGGTCAATGGAAAGTATATTTAACACAATGAAGATGCCACTCAATGATGCGTAATATATGAGATCACGTACATCAATGACCCCGCGCTGTATACTTTCAAAGCGGCTGCCGGTTCCGATAGCTCGTAAAACCTCAACCACTGAGACGGGGAAAAAGCTCGTGAAGAACGAACTTCCGATCAGATAAAATGCCCCACCGGTAATTACAGTCAGGATTAATGCAACGATTTGATTATCGGTTCTGGAGGAAATGAACAAACCGATGGATGCATAGGCGGCCGCGATCAAAATGGAAGCCAGGTACCCCCCCACCACCGGGCCCCAATCCAGATTCCCCAAAAGGGAGACCATGATCGGGAAAGGCAAAGTCAATATCAATGCAATTCCGATCATGCTCATCACCGCCAGGAATTTTCCCAACACCAGTTGAGTATGGCTGGTTGGTAATGAGAGCAGTACCTCCAGGGTGCCAGAACGTTGTTCTTCGCTCCATTGCCGCATTGTTAAGGCAGCGATGAGGAAAATCATCAGAATCGGAATCCAGGAAAATAAGGGACGAATATCTGCGATGCCTCTGGCAAAAAACCCCTCCACACTGAAGAAAATAATGGCTATGGCAGCTAAAAATGTGCCCAGGAAGATGACTGCCAATAAGGAGTTAAAGTAACTGTTCAGTTCTTTGCGTGTGATGGCTATTATTTGTTTCATCGATTACCTCACTCTGCTATAGCCAGTTCATTGAAAATTGTTTCCAGGGTGTGAACATCTTTGCGGAGTTCGCGCAGCGGCCAATTTTTCTCTACGCATAGCTGGAAAATTTTTGGTGTGATGTCTGCATCCGGTTGACCCTGAATGTAATAAGATGGATGGTTGCTCTGAAGAACTTCGCGTTTTACCCCAATCACACCGCTGACCTGTTCTAAAGATTTCATGGCGTCGGGACGATCTTCATCCAGAACCAGGATGGCGTTGTCTGTATTTGCCAGTTCTGACAAACGAGAATCAGCTTTGATTTTGCCGTTCATAATCATAATGACACGGTCACAAAGCGCTTCTACTTCAGAGAGAATATGGGTGGAGAACACAACAGTGCTCTGTTTTGCAAGATTTTTAATTAATTGTCGGATTTCGATGATTTGGGTAGGATCCAGACCAACGGTTGGTTCATCCAGAATGAGAATATCCGGGTTATGTAAAATGGCCTGGGCCAACCCGACTCGTTGGCGCATCCCTTTACTGAGCTGTCCGATAGGCCGGGTTACGACCTGATCCAGGTTAACAGCATGAATGGCAGCGATGCAGGCTGGAATTTGTTTTTCAGGATCAATCTGCCGTAATTCGGCCATCATCATGAGATAATCCTGCACGGTTAGATCGGGATAAAGAGGTGCATTTTCAGGTAAATAGCCAATTTTTGCCTGTACTTTTGCGTGATCGTTAATAATATCCAAACCATCAATGGACACGGTTCCACGATCCGGTTCCAATACACCAGTCAACATTTTCATCAGCGTGGTTTTGCCGGCACCGTTCGGTCCGAGCAAACCTACGATTTCACCTTTCTGGATTTTGATCGTTGCAGATTGGAGTGCTTGAATTTCACCATACGATTTGGATAAGTCATGAATTTCTATCATTGTGCCTCCCATGTGTAGAAATCAGGCATTTTACTCAGGAAGTGTATCGTCTTAATAAAAAGTAGTAGGTGCGTGTTTCCCATGATTATAAAATACAAAACCCCGAATTATTGAAATGCTACCAGTTAATGTACTACTATTCCTGGTTTTTTTCCATTAGAGATTTATTAAAAAACACCCTCTTTTCTCAGGAAAATTGGGTGTTTCAATGTGACGGAAGTTCGGTAAATCTCTTTATGCCCGTTTGTAGCGGTCAATTAATTGTTTCTTGCGCAAAAAACTGCGAGCGAAGACCATGAATACCAAAAGAATAGCAGCGCCAGCCCAGGCAGTGATGGTAACCAATTGATCGCCACTGCCATTTTGGGTAATCCCAATAAACGCCCAGATGAGAACCAGAGTGTAGAAGATTTCGGAACGTCTAAATGTCATCAACAAACCGAGTACTGTGCCTATGACCAACATGATCACGGTCCACAGTGTTTCTGTTATCCCAAATCCATTCCAATTCAGATCCAGCAAGACAACCGAGACGTTAGCGATGGTCGCGACAGAAATCCAACCCAGGTAAATACTGAAAGGCATATCCACCAACCAGCGTTCATTGGGAGTGCTTTTGCTACCACCAATTCCCAGGCGCAGGTAGATCACCAGCAACGAGATCAACAAACCCAGCATCAGAAGCAAGGATAATGGGAATTGAAGATAATGCCAGGCAAAGATCCAGGCACCATTGAATAGGTTGGCCAGTATGAACCATGGTCCAAGGCGGTCCAGGCGGGTGTTATTCTTTTGAGCGGGTAAGACCTGATAAACCGCAAAAACTGCCAGGGTTAAGTAGATGACGCCCCAGATCGCAAAAACGTAACCAGCTGGGGTGAACAAAGCTCCAAAGGAATCGCTCACAGCTCCGGTTTGGATATTATTGATTGGGAGAGCGTTGGCCAATCCATTCACAACAATGGCAGCCAGTAACGAAATGAGATTGAGAACACGAATAATTTTCATTATTTTCCTCCTTTATTATTGAGATGATACTTGATTTATTGTTTTTTTAGGAAACCAGGGGATGAAAGCATTGGTTGTCTGCATATATTCTTTATAACCAGGTTTTCTTTCCGACATTGATTTTTCTAACATTGCCACGCCGGATACTTTGATTAGGAAGTAAGTCATAATAATTGGGCTGAAGATGGTTAGAAAACCGAGTGTGGATCCGGCAGCGATCAAATAGAATCCCCACCACTGGGCAGAGTCACCAAAATAATTGGGATGACGGGTATAACGCCAGACTCCACTGTTCAAAAGCTTGCCTTTGTTTTTAGGATCTTTTTTGAATTGTTCCAATTGCAGGTCGCCAACTGTTTCAAAGAAGAAACCGATCACCCAGACCAGAATACCAAGGATTTCAAGAACGCCAATACGGGCCGGTGTGCCGGTGGCATGTGTGTGTATGATTGGTGCTGAAATAAAAAACATCAGAGTGCCCTGTAGCATGAAGGTCTGCAAATAGCTATACCACCACCACTTTTTTCCGTGTTCTTTTCTCCAGGCAGCATAGCGAAAATCTTCGGGTTTGCCTTTGTTGCGGATAAAAATGTGAGTGGTTAAACGCAGGCCCCATACGGTAACAAGAACGGCGAGGATCCATTTGCGTGCCATAAAATCTTGCGGGGTGACAGAAAACACCACCCAATTAACGAGAACAAAACCAAAACCCCAGATGATGTCAACAATACTGGTGTTTTTTATTTTCAAGCTCACTAACCACACCAGGGTCATTAATACCCAGATGGTCAGGGCGGCTAAAGCGTATACAGTCCAATAACTCATTTAATCCTCCTGCTCATTGTTATTCTCACCATTTCCCTGATTACGAAATTTATTGACCCGATTGCGGATGCCTGTTAGCCTGGATTCAAACAGCGGCGTGTGGATCTCTTTTTGAATGGAAACAATGCAAATGGTTCCGGGACCCACATGCGCGCCAATGGCTGGCGTTACATAGGACATAAATGGCTCAACGCCTGGCCAAATATCCCGTAGTTCATCACGAACCTGTAATGCATTCTGATAGGCGTCAGCGTGAATCACACCAACCATTTCTGCCGGACCTAATTCCTTGGCAATTTCCAGAAAGCGTTGGTGAGCTTTCTTACGGGTGCGTTTCATTTCAACACCAGATATTCCATTACTCATTTTGGTGATGGGCTTTATTTCCAAAAGAGTGCCGATCCCATGCATAGCAGCGGAAAGCCGACCACCCCGTCTCAGGTACTGAAGTGTTTCAAGTTTGGCAAAGGCATGGGTGAGCGGTTTCTTCTTTAATATTTCTGCTTCTACTTCATCCAGACTGGCGCCTGCTTTGGCCATTTTTGCTCCGACCAATGCTAAAAGCCCCAGACCCATACTGAGTTGTCCCGAGTCAATGACCCGCACCGGAACAGCATCAAAGGAGTCGGCTGCAATTTTTGCCACATTGTTTATATTGGACAACGTCTCAGAAATATGAATGGAGATAATTCCTTCTGCTCCTGAGTCAGCCAGTTTTTGATAGGCAGTAATGAAAGCATCCATTCCAGGTGCAGAAGTGGTGGGTAAGGGGTTTGCCGTGGGTAATAATTTGAAAAAACTCTCACGACTCAGTTCAATTCCATCCAGATAACTCTTCCCATTGACATTCACATAACAGGGGACGACCAGGATGTCATATTCCTCCACAAGTGATATGGGGAGATCGCACGTACTATCTGTAACTATTCTTACATTACCCATCATTTTCTTTCCTTCGATTAATTTGCTCATTTATAACCATTATATCCAGGGGGTAATTTAACATAAATAGTTTGTACAATGTTTGTATAATGAAAAAAATTCTTCCTCATTTAATTTTACTGATAAACCCCAAAAGAGGTAAAAATTAAATGAGGAAGAACCATTCCTTCCTTTTAGAAATATTCAGCTTTTTCGTTGATCTACAATACCACCTGTCATACCCCTTGAAGAATTTTCATTGTGGATTTGATCAAGTTCAACTTCGAGCACTTCAGGTGTGAAGATCGGGAGAATTAATAACTGACCAATTGCATCACCAGGTTTGATTTCCAGGGCTTGATTACTTATGTTTGTAACTTTCACCAGAATTTCACCCTGATAACCGGCATCGACTACGCCGGCTCCCAACAAATGGTTGTTGCGGCCCTTTGGTTTTAAGAGACCTACATATCCATCCATAATTTCCAGCGTTATTCCGGTGCTGACAATCGCAATGGAATGCGGTTCGATCCGCATATCGCAATTGGCATACATATCCAGCCCAGCATCAGCTGGATGTTTACGGGTCGGCAGAAAGGCATTTGGTTCGATTTTGGCAATTTTTATGATCTGCATTTGGACTCCAGATTGGGATTATACCGTAAATTATTACCCGCATGGTTTGTTAGGATTTTCCCGTAACCGTAAGGCAGGTTGTAAATTTGTTTGACCAGATGATAATGGTTTGTTTACACTTGGTTTATGTTACAGGTATTGAAATGAGTTTGAGACCTAGAAAAATTGTAAGGATCATCGAACCACAATTTTCATCTGAAGTAAACGGTATCAGGTGGTATCGCAGTCTGACCCCGGCAGATACCGTTCTTGCACATCCATTTGTGGCATTGGAATTATTTCAGAACAATCACCTCAAAGTAAACAATCCACAACCGACCTCCCGGTTTTACCGCGGAGTGAAATTGTTTTCGCACATCATTCATGGGAATTACTCTGTGCGCATCAATCAAAACCAGATTTATCAAACCCATGCGGGAGATTTCATTGAGATTGATACAGGATCTGGAGTGCAAATGGATGAAGTATTTTTACCGGATGGGGAGAAAATGGAAGGCTTTCGATTGTGGATCGATCAAAATTCCTTCCAAAATTCCGGTATGAAAGTTTCCATCCACGCCAGAAATGAAAAGCGATTGCGTTTTCAGCATGGGAAAGTCCAGGTGCGATCTTTTTCTGGTTTTCCTGCCGATCAATCGTTTGATTCGTTATGGGCAGGATCCGATTTAACGATTCTAGACATAAAAATATCAGCGGAAACAAAATTTGAGTTGAAAACAGCTTATGATCACCATGCACTCGTTTTTGTCTATCAGGGTCGCGGTTATATTGGTCCCTATCAGGAAGAAGATAAGGTTCTCATTGCTCGCCAGCGCGTATTACTTTTTGATCAGGGGCATTCCATCCAAATTCAAACGGAGGATACCCCCATCAGTTTACTGGTTGTAACTGCTCAACCTTCCGGGGAAGAAATTCGCCCAGGAAACAGGCATTCCCAACACGATGGCTCCATTCTTAAAATTCAATAGTCCAGAAAATTTGTTTTTATTCATGTTCCTGAATTAGCTGAGAAGTAAAAAGGATATCTTGCCATTCCCGTAATTGATGGTGCATTTGAGTGGAATCATTAATTGGCTGGGTAAAATCCAGTTTTGGGGGGTGCATCACGAAAGCCATTGTTTGATCCCCACCAATGCCGCCATGATGAGCCAGCAGATTCTCGAAAGCTGGAATTTGGTCTGTTTCAGGGTCATATCGGCTTTGAATGATCATGTCCCCAACATTGGAGTAAGAAAATAGCTTCTCCAATTGCCAGGCAGCAGAACCATCATAATTTTCAAGTGGATTGCAGCCCTCATAATCCTTTGCGTTCAGGTAGAAAATTCCCTCCTGGTTAAGAACCACCGGTCCGTTGACGTATGAATCGATGCCAATAAATCCTATGCCGGGGTGACAAATTAACGCTGCGATCAAATTGGGATGTAGTTGTTTGATTTCTTCGAGGAAAAGTCTTTGTTTGTAATTGGTAAAATATAGCATTGCCAGGCTGCCGGATGCACATAAAACGATATCCGATTGCTTAACCGGAGTATCATTGGGAGGCAGGTTAAAATAAAAATAATTTCCTTTGTCTTTTTTATATTGTTCGTATAAGCGCTGTGCCGTTTTGCTGAGTTTTTTATGAGGGGCGAGTGCCATTTGCAATAAAGAGTTTACATACCCTTTGGTTTCTTCCGAAGCGCCAGTGTCGACAATGGAATATTGGTCATCGAGGATTTTTCGGATGAGTTGTTCGAGCGTGATCCCAAACAATTGCTGAAATGGTGCCCCTTCTGATAAACCGTGATCTGAAATAAGCACGATTTCGTACTGTCGCGGCGCATGTTCAATGGCGTCCTTGAACCGTTGAATTTGCTTATCAATATCACGCAGGGTTGTCAGGGCACCCGGGCTGGCCGCACCGGTGTGGTGTGCCACCACATCATACCCAAAATATGTGGCATAGATCGTCTGGCTGCCTCGGAACATTTCTTCGATTAATATGTGAGTGGTCAACTCACGAATGAGAACAGCAGAGACAGCACGTTCAATCGCAAATAATGGGGTCCTGCGGATACGAGGTCTATGTTTCGTTAAGATTTGTCTCGTTGATTGATATAGCTCACGGAATAATTCCAGAATCATGAGCAGGATGGTGTGAATGTAATTGTAAGGGTTGAGAAAAAAATTGTAAAAAACGCCACTTCTTTTAGGCAATTTCCTGAACTGTGATAGTTTACTCATCGTCATGACAGCTTTGCCAGCATTCCCTGAAAACATATTTCCCAGGCTGGAACCATTTCCTGCTAATAAACCTTCTTGTTGTTCGAAACGTTGCTCGATCATGGCTGTATCGCTCAGGTGATTGGATACAACCAGTTTTTCACGGTCCTTTTCATACCACCGGAATGCCGGGATGTTGGCGTTGTCTCCGTATAAAATGCCCATCTGACTGGCGGAGGTCTGTGAGGGCAATCCACAATTCCAGGAATGAATCTGGTAATGATTTGCCAATAAACCTTGAATGGTGGGCACATATCCCAGATCAATTGCCTTGCGTAAAACATTATAGGATAAGCCATCGATCTCGATAATGATCAACCCGGCGGGCTGGGCGCTTTCCGGCGGCAGGTCTTTCGGTTTGATTTTTGGAATGACGGATCGATAATAAGAATCATTCTCATCCAGCGCCAATAAATGGGACGCCAATAAATTCATCATTGAGATGCCCAGGACCACATAAATAATACTTGCATAATCCAGGAAATTGAAGCCAGGCAGGATATAAGCAACCATTACAATAACCACGATATTCAGGAAAAATGAAAATAATCCCAGCGTGAGTACCGTGAAAGTGATTGTAAATTGCAGTATTAGCGGTCTCAACACCGCATTCAAAAGTCCAATCAAAGCGACAGCCAGAAAAGCATCAAACTCGCTGGAAATCATTAACCCCGGCAACCAGCGCCCCAATAAATATAATGTGATAGTCTCAATAACCCAGACAATCAGAATATGACGCATTCGGCGCAAGAGTGGGTAAGGGAACTGACCAACTTTCATATTTTTATTGTACACACAAAGAAGTTTTTTTCCATCGGCTGTTCATGTTGAAGGAAATTGGTAACAACTCCATTTAAGGGAGTGAGCGTGTTATTTTTCATCTTGGAAAAACAAAGCTCAAAATAATTGAAAGGGTATAAAAATTGCCGGTTAACAGGAACGCCAAATTGCTTGACATTCCGTTGTCATTTTCCTAGAATTTAGTATTCCCAAAAAAAGAAAAATTCTTGTCTTTATTCCATTTTAAATATAGAGGAGACATTTATGGCGACGGAGAGCATTGTAAAGCCAGTAGAACAGCCCGTGAAAAAACAGGGGCGTTGGAAAAATTTATTTGCTTTATCCTTTGGCTATTTCATTGACCAGGGTGAAGCTCAGACCATATCAGTTCTCTTCCCCACGTTACAGGCATTGTGGGGGTTGAGCTATACCAATCTGGGAACAATCGGAACATTAAGAAGCATTTTGCAGGCTCTCAGTGCTCCCTTCTGGGGTTTTGCAGCCGATCGCTATTCCAGAAAAAAAGTGATTTTGATTGGTACAGGCTTATGGGGTATCTGGACGGTCGTTTGTGGATTGACACAAAATTTTGGACAATTATTGTTAATCAGAGCCATATCCGGAATTGGTTTGGGTTGCCTTATGCCGGCTACCTTTTCGATTATGTCAGATACATTCCCACCCAAGCAGCGCGGACGTGCCTTAGGTATACTGGAAGCGATTGGCGTTTTAGGGATTGTGATCGGAACCCTGGGATTGGGATTATTGGCATCTCCGACCTTATGGCGGTGGGGTTTTATCTCCCTGGGTCTTTTCAGTGTCGTATCAGGTTTTGTGATTTGGTTCATGGTGGATGAACCGGTACGCGGGGCATCGGAACCTGAGCTCATCGGTAAAATTACAGCTGAGGATGCCGCCAAATATAAAGTCAAGTTCAGTGATATTGGGAAAATTTTGAAAATCCCTACGATTTGGGTTGCCATTGCACAAGGATTGGCAGGGTCGATGCCCTGGGTTGTGATGGGATTGTATATTATCACCTGGTTTGTCAACGTCCGGGGATTGACCGAATCGTTGGCGTCCGTGGCCTTTGCAGGGATTGTGGTAGGGACGGCGTTATCGAATATTATCGGCGGTTTTCTGGGGGATTGGGCAGAGTCAAAAAGCCCTAAGTATGGTCGTACTGCCATCGGACAGATTTCAATCATTTCTGGTATTCCCCTGACCTACATTTTATTCACCCAAACTGAAACCTGGCCATTTGGTCAGTTGGTGGCTTTGTGTGTTGTCACAGCATTACTCATCAGTTGGCCGGGCAAAGGCGCAAAAGAACCAATGATGCAAGGGGCGATCGCGCCTGAATTAAGGGGAACTGCGTTTGCCATGGTTACTTTTATTGAAAGTGGTTTCGCTGCCCTGGCGGCCTATTTAGCAGGTGTTCTGGCTGACAGAATTGGTTTGACCCAGGCCATGTTGTGGACAATTCCCTTCCCGTGGATCATTTGTGCTGCTTTGTTCACATTATTCTATTGGGCTTACCCACGCGATTCAAAGATATTGCGGGATCAAATGCAGGAGCGAGCAAGAGAAATCGCAGATTAGAGCAGATGATTTTGTAGTTCATTGACGGGGAATGAATTGCCATTGTGCCCGCTGAAGACAGTCATATCGTTCAAACAAATAAAATAAGATGACCAACGTTCAACCGCTTTTTGTGCCTGGCTGATTTCAATTTGGTGCACATTTTTGTGTTGATTGAATCTTTTACGAATGATATGGCGGAATATCAGGTAACCCAATAGGAAACCAACCGGGAATAAAAATTTCAAGTCAAAGCCAGGTTGAATGCCAGACAATGCAATCAGCACAATAAAAACCATGAAGACAATGCCACTCAAAATATCCGGTGGAAGAATGAACCAGATCGGTAATTGTTCCAGGCTGGGTGGTTTGATATCCCGTAAGAGGGACTTTGTTTGTGCAGGCTGAAGGTTAAATCGTAAAAGAGTCTCTGGTTCGTTTTCAATCAGAGCAAAATAAAGATCTTCAACCAAAATTGTCTGATCAGATTGGTGGCAGGCAGGGCATTTAATTTGATTTTGTGGGTGAAATGGCATTGATTATCCTTCTGATTGATTCTGAAAAGATGCGATTGCCAGCAGCATGCCCAGGAACACGTCTGCGCCGGATGAATTGCCCCAGCGCGCAAGTTGAATGGCTTGCTGATGAAAAGGAATCTCCGATGTCATCAAAGCATCGCTCAACTCCTGAATTCGGGCATCAGCTTCTCCGTGAAGAGCACACCAAAACAACGTGCTGCTGACGGCGGTGGTATGTTGCTGGAATTCATGGGCCAGACTTTGTTCCATTTCATCCATCCAACCAGTGTTCTTAAACCAGCGCTTGTGCATGAAAAACAAACCGGTTAATAGGTCATCTCCTGAAGGGGTTAATCCTCTTCCCGATCCGACCAACTGTTTTGAAACGCTGAAGACTTTGCCAATGTCTTTGTTCAGTAAGCTCTGTTTTAGGTGAATGATTTTATCCCAGCTCTGGCTAAGCCATGCATCCTCAAGGTCTTCGGGAGGTTCGTTGCGAAGAAAGGGAATGAGCAGTGGGGCAAAACCCTGACCGTTTTTCAGGAGGGAGATTTGGTTGGCAGATTGCAGCAGGCGACACCGTTGTTCATCGGGTGAAATTCTTCCTGGAGGTTTTATCGGGGTATGCCAAATATTATCGATTGTGATCTGAAGCTTATCTTGTTGGTTAAAGAGTGTAAATTCATTATCCTGATGAATAATTTGGATTTTGTCTTTATTGGCCCAATGGGTTGGGAACTTGTTTCTGATAATAATATTGACCGGTCCAATGTGATCAGATGAGGTCAAAAAAATAATTTGATCGGACTGGATATTCAGGAATAAGCCAGTCGATGTATTTCCCCAAACAACAGCCCGGCTGGATTGTAGCAGCCAATTGTAGGCAATTTTTCCAAGGGTGATTAGATTTTTAGAAGTGGTATTTTCTGACATTTGAATGATTCTCTACATCATTAAACCATACATTCAAATCTAATCACATGGATTCCAAATGATATAATTTATTTATGGAACGAAATATTCCGGAAAAAAATAATAACTCAACAATAA
>JAVEYK010000016.1:45717-52722 GCA_034003505.1 Anaerolineaceae bacterium
TCCAGGATTGGTAATATCTTATTGCAAGCCAATAAATTTGATATAGATCGAAATTCTGTAATGAACCATTGGCATGATATTCTTCGGCAATTGTAAAACTATACAATAAAAAAAGGATTAATATCATGCCTGATCATTCCATTTATTGCTTGACTTTCGCTTGAAAAAGTGGATAATAAAAATATGAAAGTTGTTGTCTGACAACTTTGATGATTTCTGTTGTACAAATTTCAGGAGGTGCTCTTCCTATAAAATCTTGCGATGTCTGACCGATACGGATATGATCGTATCGTTTTTTTTGTGAGAATATTCATGTTCCGTTGTAAAAAAATTAGTAAAAAGGAGAAAGAAAATGAAATTTATTGATCTAACTATTCCCTTAGGAATTGGTACGCCCCCCTGGCCGACTTACGAACCACTGCAGGTGAAATATTTTAAACGGTTGGCACCCAACGGTGCCAATGGACAGCTCTTGACCCATTCCAACCATCTCGGAACACATCTGGATGGCGAAATTCACTTCTATACCCCTGGAAAAGATATCGCAGCCCTGGATATGGATTTTCTGGTGCATGAAGCAGCCATTGTTGATCTGAGTGACGTGGTGGCCGATTATGATGTTTACACTAGCAAAATGATTGAAGAACGTGTTGAAGTTAAGCAAGGTGACATTTTGATCATTCACACCGGTTATCATCATTTCGGATGGGACCAACCAACTGCCGATGAAATCCGCTACATGGTTATGCATCCCGGTCCGGGTGCTGAATTTGTTGAATGGGCAAAAGCGAAGAAACTACGCTGGATCGGTGTCGATTGTGGCAGTGCTGATCATCCCATGAATACCATCATTCGCAATTGGATGCCACGCCAAACTGCCCAGGCCAAGCGTGTCTTCAAAAAGAAGTTGGGGGTAGAGTTGGAAGAGTTCTTTGATGATGATAAATACCAACAAATGCACATTAAGATGTTCCCTGACCATATCATTCATGCCGAATGTCTGGGTGGTGATCTTGATCTGTTGTTGAATCGCCGGGTAACCGTTGGTTTCTTCCCCTGGCGCTTTGTGGATGGTGAAGCATCTATCGGTCGTTGTGTCGCTATGGTTGAAGATGATGAGTATGAAGCATTGATGGCGAAAAAAGCAACGATGACAAAAACCAAGCATGGAGATGCAAGCAATCAATCACATGTGGAAAGTTTAAATAAAATTAGCGCAGAAAATCTGAGCTGATTTATTAAAAAAATTATTGTAAAAGGAGAATTATTGTGAAATTTGAATTACCAACCAAAGCCTCTCAAGAAGTTTTAAGCATTGATGCCCGAGAAATCGAAGCCATACTACAGGGTCCAAAATTGGATATCCCGCCATTCCCGGAATGCCAGCTCAAATTAAAAGATGGCCGTACCCTTTACATTCGTGAAGCCAAAATCGAAGAAGTTCCTGAAATGTTAACCTACATGGAAAAATTGATGAAAGTTGATCATGACTTCTATGATATCGTTGGTTCCCGTGTCTATTCAGAAATTTTGGGATGGAAACGAAAACGCCTTAAGGATGTCTACACCCTGGTTGGTCTGGTTGATGGTGTCTGGGCTGGTTTTGCTAATGGTCGTCTGATGAATGAAGATATCAACATCAGTCTGCATACCATGGCCCTCATCCGTGGTGGCCGCATTGGTGCCGCAATGTACTATGCCAAAGCCTACTATGGTTTTGAAATTATCAAGAATAAAGAATGGTGGGCAACCTACGAATCATATAATGGTTGGCTGCGCTGGGGTATGGGAATGGCTCAACCCAGCTACCCATGGCCCGATGTACAGCATGAACTCGGTGGAGCAAAAGTCTTCTACATTACCCGCAAATATTGGGAATCAACTATTAAAGAATATGTACGCCAGATGGTTGGTGCCGACCTTGACTTCAATGTAACCGATGAAGTTCGCAAAGCAAACGAAAAATTCATCGTACCAGATGAAGTGCTCGTCTAGTTAAATAAATCAAAATAAAAAAACAGGGAATCCATCGGACTCCCTGTTTTTGGTTAATTTTTTTTTCTTGATCTAGTAAATATCGTAAATGGTGTTGTAAACGTTAAATTTACCGGTTGGTGTGACCAGATTTGGAATTCTGGTAATTTCTTCCAGTGTCTTGTCATCATAGACGACGATTTCACCAACTTCACCGGGGATATCTGCATTGCCCCAGATACTGACCCAGACTTCGGTGCCTTGCATATTGTACTCGAAGTGAACCGCACGGCCATATGTTGCGGCTTCCCAGCATTTATACACTTCACTCGGGTTTTCTTTGGCTACTACGCAGATCGTTCGCGATGTTGCCGGATCAGGATGCAGGGCCATATCCACCCAAATCCAGGGGCTATTATCATGTGTCTTAATGAACAGACTGCCCGAGCCTGGTAATTCAGTGGTGCGTACCACACGCCAGGCATTTTCTGGATAATTCTCAGGGTCGGTGCCGATGGAAGAAATTACCCCTTCGCCCAGGTGAGAGGCGCTCCAGACCGGGCCAAATTCAGGATCTATCCAGTTGGCACCACGACCGGGATGCGGAATACCAGCAGTGTCTACCAGGGCTTCCAGTTCGCCTTCCAGTGAATCAATCACTGCGACTCTGTTCATATTATTTGCAGCAACCATAAAATAACGTTTACTGGCATCCCAACCACCGTCATGCAGGAAGCGCTCCGCTTCGATCATTTTGATGGTCGGATTGATGGGATCGGTATAATCCACCAGCCAGACCTGGCCAGTTTCTTTGATATTGACAATCCATTCCGGTTTCAAATGGGAGGCAACAATCGCTGCCACCCTTGGTTCGGGATGATACTCTTCCGTGTCATAGGTATAGCTGCGGGTACTGACGATTTTAAAGGGTTCCAGCGTCTGACCATCCAGAATGACAAAATGAGGCGGCCAGTAACAACCCACGATGGCTAATTGATCTGTGAAATCTCCCTGTTCACCTTTGTACTTACTTACTTCTACTGAACGGGCATCGTAACACAATTGTGCTTCAGCTACTTTGGTGGGAATTTCCGTCCACAGATCCACCAGGGCTAACTTTCCATCTCTACCAATGGTGTAAACATAGCGACCCGTGGCCGAATTGCGGGAAATATGAACAGCATAGCCCGTATCTACATTAGCAACTACTTCATAAGTATCTGCATCAATGACTGCTATCTGCCCGGCATCCCGCAATGTGACTGCCATGAAATTCTCCCAATTACGTTCCGTTTGTGGTTCGGTGGGGCGATCTTCTGGCGGTACCAGTAACTTCCAGGAAGCTAACATTTGATCCAGTGACATTTCGGGTGGTTGCGGTGGTTCTAATTGTAAATACTCGGCCATAATCTCAGTTTCTTCTTTGGTCATGAAACCCTGGTTTCCCCAATCGGGCATCCCACGGGGGGTACCATTGAAAATAATGGCAGCTAAAGCCAGTGTCCCCTTGGGTTGCATCAGATCAGGTGTCAGACCCGGGCCGGTTGCACCTTTTCGTAAAGTTCCATGGCATCCAGCACAACGTTCAAAGTAGACTTGTTTGGCCCATTCCATATCTTCATCCGCCATCCCCTCTTCAACGACTGATTCGGGTTCTTCCGTTGGTGATGGAACAGCGACCTGTTGGCTGGGTAAACGAGACATGAATTTGACCATCGCTTCCAGTTCATCCTCACCCAGTGAGTCTGCGGTGTAAGCCGGCATTAACCCGGAAGAACAAGGACCACCAGAACAATCTGTTGAAAGATGTGCATCCGGTTCCAGCAACGCTTCGTGCAAAAAGGCAAGGGCATTTTCGGCTTTTCCTTCATAATCCGGGCTGTTAATTTGTTGACTGGCTATCAGTCCAATTTCTGATAAATCCGGCCCGATTGTGCCAGTGGCGTTCTTTACGCCAGGGATCACATGACAGGCACCACAGCCACCTTTGGCAAAGCCTTCGGCTGCCAGAGCCATTTCATCTTCACTATCTTCTACCTCATCCTCCTGGGATGCTTCAACTTGTGGCGCCACTGGCTCTTGTGTGGCTTCGGGAGTGGTATTGTTGCAGGCTGCTAAAAGCAGAATGGCAAACAATGCAATAAAAATTTTGAGATGGACTTTCAAGGGAATTCCTCCTATAAATTGGATTTAATGATTGTGTATTTTAAATGAAATTAACGTGAAAAGCGGACGTTAATAATTTTGACAATAGACATATTATAAAGCATATTGATGATAATTCGGGTGTTCCATCCACAATTCGATGGATTTCATTGATACTCTTTCACTTGCATTTGGTAACTCGAGATTGTCATTTGAGGTGCTGATCGAAGAATGCAATGGTTCGCGTCATTGCAAGGCTGAAATATCCGGATAAATTATGGTCATCCCCTTCGTAGGTGTAAAATTCCACATCCCCGTTGACTGCCAGGATCTCATCCCTTAATAATTCTGAAAAGATAAGCGGAACGCTTTCATCAGCGGTCCCATGGTGCAATTGAATCGCTCCGGATAGATCATTAACATACGTATTAGATGAAATTAAAGACCAAAAATCAGGGTTTTCGTCTGTAGTACCATACTCCTGACTCCATTCCTGTTGCCAGCGGCGGGCAAACGACGGAGGTGTGGGTGCCGGTCGCGGAGTGTTCGAGCGCCATTTTGCGATCATATCCGGGTAAGAAGCAACCACCCCAGCCCAGATCACCCCAGCTTTGATATCATCTGAAATTACCATGGATCTTAAAGTCAGATAGCCTCCCATGGAATGCCCCCACATACCAATTTTTTGCGGATTTACCACAGGGTATTGTTGTAAGGATGCGACCGCATTCAAGACATCAACGGTATATCCAGGGTCACCATAAGCTCCCAGCGCTGTGCCCTCCGATTGGTCGTGCCCACGATAATCGATCCGAAAAACGATGTATTGACTGCGGGCCAGCCAGTCTACATAGGCTATATAACGTTCGGTGGTGCGGTACTGGCTGGGCGGAATGTAGCCATGATTAAAGACGATGGCTGGCCAACCGCCTTCAGGAGGATCACCGATCGGAACTGTCAGAAGAGCATATATTTTAATGCCTTCTGAAAGGTAATAGGCATAATAGCGATTGTAATTGGCAGCGGCGGTCAGTGGGTTTTCAATCACAATTTCACTGCCCGGGTAAGGTGTCTGGCGCATTGCCAGGATGGTCATGGGGTGCAAGGTGGGCGTGGGCGTTGCTGTATTGGTGGCTGTTGGGGTGCGGGTTTGGGTTGGGGTGATGGTTGGCATCGAAGTTTGGGTTGGAAGACTTGCTGTTACCGTCTTAACAGTCTGAATTATTTCATCAGAACCTGACCCTAGAGTGGGTGCACAGGAAGTGAGAAAAGTGGATATCAGGATTAATATAATAATCAAAGGCTCGACTGGTGGTTTCAAATAAACTCCTGAGAAACGAAAAACAGGCATGAAGAATTAGCGGATCTTAGATTTCCTATTTTATGGAATGATAAAATGAAATACAACGTGATGTCTAATACTTTGAAATGAGGGCAGCATGAAAAAAGAATTAAGAAATCCTGGTGTGATTGAATTTTCAGCCTCCATTATTGACGCGGGTGGTGGGGGTGCTTATGTGGAATTTCCATTAGATACTGGAGGATTATATGGCACACAGGGCAGAATACCGGTGAAAAAAGCTCTCCTATACCCATCAAAAAGAGTATATAGATTGGATCCTGGACGCAAAAAGGGAAGCAACCCGCGCAAAACGAATTGATCAGATGATCCAGAAACTAATGGATTAAGGATAAAGAACAGTTTTCTGAACATTATTTGCGCATATTTCGGCGCACCATTTCCGCAATGGTTAAGTTATGCCGGTTGGATAATTGCTCGTTAATCATTTCAATCTGTTTTCGGGGTGAGTAGAAGGCCTCACTCCAGCCAAATCCGGCACAGGTTGTATCTGCGATCTGATTTCCCTGATCATCCTGCCCCCACCATTTTCGATAATTTATTTCCAGGTCAGGGCGGATGTGTAATTCCGGAATATTAAAATGAGCAGAATAGTAGTAATCCGGGGGTAAAGCATTCAGAATCGTTTCAAAAATATGAACGCGCACATTGACGCCATTTCTGCATTCCGAATCAGCAATGCGGCTTAACCCGCGAATGGTGGCTAAGGGTGCCAGAACTTCCACCCGTTCCAGATTTCGGAAACGTTCCTTGATGCGATCAATCACCTCGCGCATCACCAAACCACTGGCGATAGAATCAGCAATGAAGGCCACCTTCACCAGATCATGCTGGGGCTGATTCAGGTCTTTATCCTTGAAAAGGGTCATTTCCACTTTGCGATTATAAACCGGGACAGTGCTGTCAAAGACATGGTGCGCGTCCAGAATGACTTCGTCGGTATAATATCCATAGGTCTCGTATATGGCTTCCGGCACCTGATACTTGAGCCCTTCCCGGGCGATCGGAAAAATGGCTAAATTTTCCTGTTTGTTGCTGGTGATGGTTTCTCTTAAAGGAGGGGCATTAAAAACATCCTGCATGGATTTCCACATCAGATTTGCCCGACCAGCACCCAACCAGACCTGCCCAGGCAGGCTCAAAGAGTCAACACCCTCCAACTCCTCGGGCGCAATCCCGATGAACTCCATCAGACGCGGTTCGGGTTTTTTGTTCTCAATATAGATAAAACGGGCAGTGGATGGCGTGTGGTAAAAAACCAATTCAAGGTTGGTCTCCTCACCGAGGATAATTTTACCGGGACGATAAAAGCCGCTTCCTTCAGGTTTTTTGGTCTTGTAGGGAAGCGGCTTTTCCAGGGTTAGCGAGCCTTCGATGAATGTACTGTCATCATCAGAAAATTTGAATGGATAGGTGTAAACGCTCATATATGCATACTCCTTAAGCTGCGGGCCGGTTTCATCTGGTTTTCTTAAAGAGACAGGCTGAGAGGTTCATCAGCCTGTCCTAAAGATTTTATCATTAAT
>JAVEYK010000017.1:0-46420 GCA_034003505.1 Anaerolineaceae bacterium
GTACACTAAAGATAATTCCTGCACACGTGTGCATAAGGTGTTTCCATGGCAACGACGATCAAAGACATTGCTAAAAGAACCGGTGTTTCTCACTCAACCGTCTCAAGAGCGTTGGGTGGGAATACTTTAATTTCTGAAGCCACCACGTCTCGCATTCGCAAAGCCGCCAGGGAAATGGGCTACCAACCCAGTGCAGCGGCTCGATCTCTGAAAACCAATCAAACCAAGGTTATTGGTGTTATTGTCAATAGTATTGATGATCCTTTCTTCAGCGAAATTTTATTTGGTATTGAGGATGCAGCACAAAGTGCTGGTTATAGTCTTTTCATCGCTGCATCTCAATATGATCCGTATCGTGAACAGAATATCGTTCAAACCATGATGGAACAGCGCACTGATGGTGTCATCATTTGCTCTTCTTCCTTCAGCGCCGATAAAGGCCGCCAACTGTTAGCAAATGGCTTCCCGGTTGTTGTAGTAAATTACAAAGCCAATGAAAACTTCAATTTTTCGATTTATCACGACGATCTTGATGGCAGCCAACAATTGACCCGCCACTTGATAGAACTCGGGCATTCAAAGATCGCTTATCTTGGTAATGCCAAATCAGGCCGCACCTCTCTGGACAGGTTAAATGGTTTTCAAAATGAAATGCAAAATGCCGGTTTCAAAATCCGCCCGGAATTTATTTATGAAGTCGAAGGCAGTGAACCTGAACTGGGCGAACAGGGCTTAAATCATTTTATGAATTGCCCGGAACGCCCCACGGCGATCATTTGTTTCAACGATATGCTCGCAATTGGCTTGTTACATGCCTGCCGGCAAATGGGAATTCACGTGCCGGAGGATCTCTCCGTTACTGGTTTTGACAATATCACTTTTTCTGCCTATACCACCCCGCCCCTCACGACCCTGGATCAACCCAAGTATTCGATCGGTAATGAGGCAGCACAATTATTGTTGGAATTACTCGCAACCAAAATCCAAAGCTCGAATACCACTCACAAAGAGAAGATATTAAAGGGTAAATTATTAATACGCCACTCTACGGCGAAACCCTCACCTCATAGTTAAAGGAATATCATGCAACCTGACCCAAGCAATCAAAAATTTAACAGATCTCAACTCATCAGGCAATCTGTTGTTTCTTTGGATCAAATCTTATACAGTCTCGCGCAAACTCCGAATGGCTTGCGCCTTATGGTGCAGGCAGCCCCTCATGATTTCCGCCTGACATTATTTGATGGTCAAAAAACTTCATTCGGTAAAGAAACATTGCTTTCAGCTTCGTTAACCGCAGAAAATGCTGAAGCCCTACGAACACAACTCCCCTGGTTAAAACCACAAACTCTGGGATTAAAAACTTCCGCAGGGATGGGAGACCGCCTGGGGTTGGCAACCCCCGGACACGTGCGGGCAATCCGGAAAATGGATGGAAAAATTGCTCCGATCTTCACCCAACAATCCATCCGTGAGAATACCCGCACTGGCCGCACCCCTCAGCAAGTGATGGATGATGCCATGTGGGGGCTTTTCCAGGAGAATTGGCGCGATCCGTTTGGAGCGGATGCTGATCATCTAAAATCTACACAAGACATCGATGTTTGTCTCAAAGCTGGTTATACTTTTTTCACCATAGACCCTGGGGAATTCGTTGATAATCGGGCAGAAACTGCTGATTTAAAATCTCTGCGCAATTACGCTCAAGATCTGCCTGCGGAATTGCAAATAGAAGATACTGGGCTCCTCAATCAAACCATAAACGCCGAGCATCTGACGATTACGTTTGATGAACCAACCTTGTTGAAGGCAATGGTCAAATATGGAAAAGCAGTCTGGCATGTTCATCAAATGTACCAGCACCTGATTGGTAAAGCAGGTGCGCGGCCAGTTGAATTGGAAGTCTCCGTCGATGAAACCGATAACCCTACTTCGCATGCAGAACATGCCTACATTGCCCATGAACTCATACGCTTTGGCGTCGAATGGGTCAGCCTTGCACCCCGTTTTGTTGGACGGTTTGAAAAAGGTGTTGATTATATTGGTGATTTGGCAGATTTTGAAAAAGATGTCAGTGGTCACGCTGCCATTGCACGAACATTTGGCCCGTACAAAATCAGTTTACATTCCGGGTCAGACAAATTCAGTATTTACAAAATCGCAGCTCAGGCTACTCAAGGACTGGTTCACTTAAAAACAGCAGGCACCAGTTATCTGGAAGCATTAAGAACTCTTGCTGATCTGGATCCTTTATTTTTCCAGGAAATTTACAAGTTTTGTCGTGATCATTTTGAGGAAGATAAGGTCAGTTATCATGTTTCTGCTCTTCTTTCCCGCGCCCCTCTTCCTTCAGAAGTGAAAAATTGGGCTACATTGCTCGATGATTTTGATGCGCGTGAGATTTTGCACGTTACCTTCGGTTCCGTATTGAAAGAAAAATCCTCAGATGGGAACTATCAATTTTTTGATCGATTGATGAGAATGCTTAAGGATAACCCTGATGCGTACGCAAGAAATATTGAACAACATTTTCTGCGACATCTCACACCTTTTATTGAGAAAGAAAATTTTCAGAAATGAGTCTTTTATGAATGCTACAATAAATGTAAATCAAAATGAATTAAATAAAAAAACTGTCGTTGTTACTGGTGGCGCTGGTGTGCTGTGTGCAGGCATGTGTAAAGCACTGGCGGAAGCAGGTGCCAATGTAGCAATATTGGATTTAAATGAAGAAGCTGCTCAGAGATTGGCTGCAGAAATTGGGTCGAAGGGTGGCAGGGCAGCTGGTTTTCGTTGCAATGTTTTAGATAAAGTTGATATCGAAAGCGTAGCCGATAAGGTGGTTGCTGAATTTGGCCAAATTGATATCTTGATTAATGGCGCTGGTGGAAATAAGCCACAGGCTACCACCAGCCCGGACCTACAATTTTTTGACCTGCCTGCAGATGCATTTCGTTGGGTTTTTGATCTCAATTTGCTTGGTACCATTCTGCCAACCCAGGTTTTTGGGAAGGTGATGGCAAACCAGAAACACGGTGTCATCCTGAATATTTCTTCAATGAACTCTTTCCGACCACTGACAAGAATTCCGGCATACTCGGCAGCCAAAGCTGGTGTCAGTAATTTCACGCAATGGCTGGCTGTTCATATGGCGCAGGAATATTCACCTGCCATTCGTGTCAATGCTATTGCCCCCGGTTTTTTCATCACTGAGCAAAATCGATTTTTATTAACGGACAAAGAAAGTGGAGAATTAACTGCTCGTGGTCAAAGTATTATTCAGCACACACCAATGAATCGCTTTGGCACACCAGAAGATTTACTGGGGGCGGTTTTATGGTTGGTTTCACCCGCATCTGCTTTTGTGACCGGGATCGTCGTCCCTATTGATGGTGGTTTTTCTGCATTTAGTGGAGTTTGATGATGGTTATTGGAAAAGGAAATCCCTCCTCGCATTTGAATGATTTTGATTTAGGCCAAATCGTTGAAGAATCCTTAACTGCCACCGATCTGGATGGCAAACGAATTTTGGTATTAATTCCTGATGGAACTCGCACGATGCCCATGCCCTTAATGTTTGATCTTTTCGAAAAACATTTAGGGGAACGTGCTGCCAAACTGGATTATCTGGTTGCCTTGGGAACCCACCAGCCCATGTCGGATGCTCAGTTGAGCAAATTGGTAGGCAGGCCGGTGCTGAATGGCGAAGTAGGTAAAAGTACCATATTTAATCATCGCTGGGATCAGACCTCCACATTTGTGGAAATCGGGTTGATTCCAAAAACGGAGATCAGTCAGATCAGCAATGGGCTGTTGTCGATGGATGTACCGGTGCGCTTGAATAAAATGATCCATGATTACGATCATCTGATCATTTGCGGCCCGGTTTTTCCACATGAGGTGGTCGGTTTTTCAGGCGGAAACAAGTATTTTTTTCCAGGGATCGCCGGAGCAGAAATTATCAACTTCACACACTGGTTGGGGGCATTAATCACAAATTATGAAATTATTGGCGCTGGTTACACCCCGGTGCGGGCCGTCATTGATCGGGCTGCATCCTTCATTGAGCAGCCTGTTACCTCTTTTTGCCTGGTGCTGACACACGACGGTACAAATGGTTTGTACTACGGACCAGCTCAAGAAGCCTGGCAGGCAGCTTCACAATTATCTTCGCAGGTGCATATTCTTTATGTCGATCAACCTTATGTAAAGGTGATTTCTGTGATGCCGGCACTATATGATGATATGTGGACCGCAGCCAAAGGGATGTACAAAATGGAACCGGTGGTAGCTGATGGTGGTGAAGTGATCATCTATGCCCCACAGATTGATGAGGTCAGTTATACGCATGGACGTATTCTGGACGAGATTGGATATCATTGCCGCGATTACTTCGTCAACCAATGGGAACACTTTAAGCATTATCCCTGGGGAGTGCTGGCGCATTCCACTCATCTGCGCGGTTTAGGAAGTTTTGATCCTGAAACACAGATAGAAACCTCAAGAGTAAAAGTTTCCTTAGCCACTGGCATCCCGCGAGAGCGTTGTGAACGGATCGGTCTTGGATATGTTGACCCTTCTTCTTTCAATCTGGAGCAATGGATGAACCGGGAAGATGAAGGCATTCTGGTTGTGCCACGAGCAGGTGAAATGCTTTACCGGCTCAGGAAATCGTAAGCAAGCGTTTAGGAAGGTGATATGAAATATAAAATTGGAATTGTTGGACTGGGTGTCATGGGGCAAAATTTAGCGCTGAATATGGAGCGCAATGGTTTCCCGGTGGCTGGGTTTGACCTGGATAAAGCCAAAACAGATACCTTTTTGGCAACCGAGGGCAAAGGTAAAGACATCATTGTACTGGATAGTATCCCTGCAATGATCGCAGAGCTGGAAAAACCAAGGCGCATTCTAATGATGGTACCAGCAGGAAAACCGGTAGACGCAGCCATTCAACAAATCAAACCACACCTCGAAAAAGGTGACATTCTCATTGATGGCGGTAATTCCTTCTTCATGGATACGGAACGCAGAACCAAAGAATTGGAAGCCGACGGGCTAAATTTTTTCGGTGCTGGTATTTCTGGTGGCGAAGAAGGGGCCAAATGGGGTCCTGCGATTATGCCAGGAGGACAATTCGAAGCCTGGCAAGCACTCGCTCCTATTTTTTACGCCATCGCCGCCAAAGCAGAGGATGGACAACCCTGCGTGGAATATATGGGACCGCGTGGCGCAGGTCATTATGTAAAAATGGTGCACAATGGGATTGAGTATGCAGATATGCAACTGATAGCTGAAATCTACGATATCCTCCATCGTGGTTTCGGGTTGAAAAACCCGGAATTGCACGAAATTTTTTCAGATTGGAATAAAGGCGTATTGAAATCCTATCTGATTGAGATCACTGCCGATATCTTCGCTCAGATTGATGGTGAAACGGGAAAACATGTGGTTGATTTGATTCTGGATGAAGCGCAACAAAAAGGAACCGGGAAATGGACCAGTCAGAACGCTTTGGACCTGGGTGCACCGATTCCGACCATTCATGCTGCCCTGGTAGGTCGCACGATTTCAGCGCTCAAATCAGAACGAGTGGCTGCTGCTCAGGTTTTGGGTGGACCAGAACCCGAATATCAAGGTAATCGAGCGCAACTGATTCAGGCAGCAGAGAATGCATTATTTGCCAGTAAAATCACTTCCTATGCGCAGGGGATGGGTTTATTGAGAATCGCTTCGGATGAATATCATTATGATCTGAAGTTGGGAGAAATTGCCAAAATCTGGCGGGCGGGATGTATCATTCGCGCCAGTCTTCTCGAAAACATCATGGCAGCTTACAAACACAATCCAAACCTTCCAAACCTTCTTCTGGATGGTTACTTCAAGGAAGCTATCGAAGCTCGCCAATCAGATTTGCGCTTCATTATTAAAACTGCCATCGATATGGGCATTTCTGTCCCCGCGTTAAGTGCCTCTCTGGCATATTTTGACGCATATCGCAGTGAGCGGCTGCCAGCCAATCTCACCCAGGCGCAAAGGGATTACTTTGGAGCTCATACCTATCGACGCATCGATCGGGAAGGTGTTTTTCACACGCTTTGGAATGAAGGAGAGAAATAATTATGAAGTATGGTTTGAATATCCTGGAAAAAGCAGCATTCGATTTTGTTTCATTAGGTGCCCTCATACATCGTCTCGATCCGGGGATCGTCCCCTTCCGCAAGGCAACACAATGCCAGATCCATGTCAGTGGTGGGGAATTTAATTGTGCCGCTAATTTAGCGGATTGTTTTCAATTGAAAACCGCGGTCGCAACCGCCATGGTGGACTACCCTATTGGTGAATTGATCGCCGAACGCGTCAAAGCGATGGGCGTGAACTCCATTTACAAACATTTCACCCACAATGGTGTCAATGGCCCGAATATGGCGACAGTTTACAGTGACCGGGGCTTCGGTGTACGCGCTCCGGTCGTTTTCTACAATCGCTGTAATGAAGCTGCAGCTCAATTAAAACCTGGTGATTTTGACTGGTCCGGAATATTCTCCGGTGGTGTGCGCTGGTTCCATAGCGGTGGGATTTTTGCCGCATTGTCTGAAACAACTGGCGAAGTAATTATTGAGGCCATGCAGGCAGCAAAATCGGCCGGTGCAATCGTATCATTTGATTTAAATTACCGCGCCAAATTGTGGAATATTTGGGGTGGACAGGAAAAAGCCCAATCCGTCATTCGCAGAATCATGCAATATGTGGACGTCCTGGTTGGAAACGAAGAAGATTTGCAAATGGGACTGGGAATTGCAGGTCCTCAGGTTGCCTCAGCTTCCAAATTGGATCCCGGTGTGTTCTTTGGCATGATTGAAGAAACGATCGGTTTATATCCTCAAATCAAAATTGTTGCCACCACATTACGGGAAGTACATTCAACCAACCACCATAGCTGGGGAGCAGTCGCCTGGATTAATGGAAAAACATACCAATCCCCTACCTGTGAATTAAATGTTCATGATCGTGTTGGTGGTGGTGATGGTTTTGCGTCCGGTTTATTCTATGGATTACTATCAGGTGAACCGGAGCAGACTGCAGTCAACCTGGGATGGGCTCATGGTGCTTTGCTGACCACATTCCCGGGGGATACGACCATGGCAACCATAGACCAGGTCAAAGCTTTTGCTAAAGGAGGGTCTGCACGCATACAAAGATAAATCAGAAACCCCAATCATTTGGTATTGTTTAATTTTAATTACTGATGCACACGTGTGCACTAAAAGGAGAATAGAATGGCAACAATGAAAGCGCTCGTTTTGAAAGATGTTGGAAAACTCGTTTTCGAGGATCGGCTGAAGCCAGAAGTGAAAGACCCGGATGATGTTTTATTAAAAATTAAAGCAGTGGGTATTTGTGGCAGTGATGTGAAAATTGTTGAAGGAAAGCATCACTTCAAACCGGATACGGTACTTGGCCATGAATTTTGTGGTGAGGTTGTTGAAGTTGGTACACATGTCACTCATGTTAAAGTTGGAGATCGTGTGGCTGTGGATAACAATATCCGTTGCGGTTTTTGTGACTTCTGCCGGATGGGTCTTACCAGCCAATGTGTGGACATCAAGACCAGCGCACTGGGTGTGATGCGCGATGGGGGTTATGCGGAATATTGTCTCGTTCCAGAAAAACAATGCTTTGTCCTTCCGGACATGATTGACGATGTATTAGGAACTCAGGTCGAGACTCTGGCTACTATTGTCAACGGCATGAATCATCTGCTGATGCTGCCTTACGAATACGCCATGGTCATCGGTTTTGGTCCCATTGGTTATTTGTTTGCCCAATTCTGCAAAAATATTGCTGTTAAGTGTGCCGTAACTGAGATTGACCCTTACCGTATCGAAGTCGCAAAAAAATGTGGTTTAACTGTCTGGAATCCGAATGAAGTAGATGTTGTAGAGAAAATCAGTGAGTTCACTTATGGCCGTAAAGCAGATATTGTGATCGAAGCAACCGGAAATGGTTTTGAGCAAGCTTTGAAATGCGTTACCCCGGGTGGTAAACTGTTACCATTTGGAATGGACTCCAGCATCACTGCAAGCGTTGTCCCAAACGAGATCACCCGTTGGGCGACCAAAATTATCGGTCTTTATTTAGGCCAGAACACCATGGTGCCATCCATCCGGATATTCCGTGAAAATCGCATCGATATGGATAACTTCTTCACCAAAGTGATTTCACTGGATGAAGGTATCAACGCTTTCGAGGATCTGGGTCTGGACATGAAAACCCTGCAGAGAATTCCCAAGAAAGCCATGAAGATTGTGATGAAACCATAATCGTGCTGGTCGATTTAGAGAGGAGATGCTGGATTGGCAATAGAGAAGGGTAGTAAAATCGATTTAAGTCATGATCAATCCAATCCCTTATCGTACACGCCAATCCTCATCTCCCCGCAAGGAGCAAATGCTATGAAACGTAAAGTCAACATTGCAGTTATCGGAACCGGTCGCATGGGCAGTGTGCATGTTGCTAATCTGGTTCGTAACATTCCGGATGCCAATCTGTCAGCTATTTGTGATATTCGTCTGGAAGTCGCTCAGCAGGTAGCGCATGACCTTGGCATTGAACGGGTAGTCCAGGATTATCATGAATTATTACAGGATAATGATATTGAAGCGGTACTGATTGCAACCAGCACCAACACCCACGCTGATATCATCATTGATTGTGCAAAAGCCGGAAAACACATCTTTTGTGAAAAACCGCTCGCTTTGGAATTGGATCGCATTGATGCAGCCTTGTCGTCTGTCAACGATACCCAGGTGAAATTACAGGTTGGTTTCAATCGCCGCTTTGATAAAAGCTTTCTGAAAGTGCATGAGATCGTACAATCCGGCCAAATTGGCAAACCTTGTATTCTTCGTATCACCAATCGCGATCCTGAATTACCCGGTAAGGAATTTCTAAAAGTCTCCGGTGGAATGTTCCTGGATATGACCATCCATGATTTTGATATGGCACGTTTTCAGGTTGGTGAAGTTGAGGAAGTGTATGCCATTGGGAATGTGATGATTGACCCGGAATTAAATTCCTTTGGGGATATTGATACCGATATTGTGACTTTGAAATTTGCAAACGGTGCTATCGGAGCCATTGATAACAGCCGCCAGGCAGTCTACGGTTATGATCAACGCCTGGAAGTTTTTTGCTTGAACGGGATGGCAAAAGCTGACAATGAGATGGAAAATACGGTAACAACCGGAAATACCACCGGATTCTCAGCCAGTCGCCTGCCCTTTTTCTTTATGCAGCGCTATGCTCCCTGTTATGTAGAGGAAGTACGCCAATTCATCGAATGTGTTCGGGATGATCTACCCACACCCACTACCGGAGATGATGGCCGCAAGGCGGTTGTGTTAGGATATGCAGCCTGGAAGTCTTATCATGAAAATCGACCGGTAAAAGTTAGTGAAATTGGTTAGAAAGTAGCGTTGAATTAATTCTTCGTTTGAATGGGAAATCATGTATGCCCTTTGATAAAAACATCAAAATACCCAATGAAAGTGAATATTTGAATTGTATCCGTTGTGGTTTATGTCTCGCCGTTTGCCCCACCTACCGGGAATATAAAAACGAAACAGATTCCCCGCGCGGACGAGTGGCATTAGCTCGTAAAAGCCTGGAGGATGAACTGATCCTCTCCCCCAATCTGGTGGAGCAAATGTACGCTTGCCTCGCCTGCCTGGCCTGTAATGATATCTGCCCGGTAGGCATTAAACCAGCGGATATTGCCATGGAAATGCGCCATGTAGCCGAACAGGTAAAACCTTCCCCCTGGAAAAACACCTTGTTTGGAAAAGTAATTTCGAACCCGCAAACAATGGAACGAAGCACCTGGCCATTACGTGTCTATGAAAATATTGGCCTGCGCTGGTTAGTTCATACACTGAGAATCAATACATTATTCCCAAAACAATTACGCGATTTAGAAGGCATGTTACCGAAACAACCCAAAAAGCCACTTCGCAAAGAGTTGCCGTTGATTTCTCGTTCCACAAATGAGAGTAAATACCGGGTCGGATTCTTTCTTGGGTGTGCACAGAGCTTGATGTTTTCTGAAGAAAGTGCAGCTACTGTCAGAGTTCTGAATCGAAATGGATGTACTGTCATCACGCCCAAAGAGACTGTCTGTTGTGGCATGCCTGCTGCCGGTTATGGCCGCCAGGATCTGGTCATTGAACATGCCAAACAAAATATTGAGCTTTTTGGAAAAGAAGAGTTGGATGTAATTGTTACCGATTGTGCAACCTGTGGTTCCAAACTAAGAGAGTATGGAGATATCCTGGCAAATGATCCTTCCTGGGCAGAAAAAGCCAGAAATTTCAGCCACAAGATTCGTGATATCAGTGAATTTCTTATGTCGATTCCTTTGGAAAAACCAACCGTAAAATTCGCAGCGCGCATCACCTATCACGACCCATGCCATTTGAAGCGGGCTCAGAAAATCTGGAAAGAACCAAGAGCCTTAATGCAAATGATCGATGGGGTTGATTTTGTAGAATTACCTGAAGCTGATTGGTGTTGTGGCTCCGCAGGCAGTCAATTAATCACCCATTATGAAACATCCACGCATGTATTGGATCGGAAGATGGAAAATTTGAAATCCACCGGGGCTGAAATCATTGCTTCAGGTTGCCCTGGCTGCCAGATGCAATTGATGACGGGCATCCAAAGGGAAGGGTTAAACGTGAAAGTTATGCATCCCATTCAATTATTAGACCAGGCGTACAAGTTACAGGATAAGGAAGATTAATGGACCAGCACATGATCACCGAATTAGTAAAAATGGTTGGCAAGAAAGGTGTCCTGACATCTCCGGAAGATCTGGCTGTGTATAGTTACGATGGTACCTTTGAAGAGTGTAATCCGGATGTTGTGGTATTACCGGAAAGCACTGAAGCGGTCAGCCAGGTCGTGAAACTGGCAGCCAGAGAACGTATACCCATTGTCACCCGCGGCATGGCATCAGGGTTGGCAGCTGCGTCGGTTCCATTCAGTGGCGGCATTGCACTGGTCATGACCCGCATGGACAAAATCATTGAACTCGACCTGGAAAATGCGATGGTTCACGTGGAAGCTGGGGTTGTGACGGCTGATTTACAGACTTTTGTGGAAAAGCAGGGTCTTTTTTACCCGCCAGATCCATCCAGTATTCGGCACTCCACCATCGGTGGCAATATCGCCTGTAATGCCGGGGGACCACGCTGTTTGAAATACGGGGTAACAGGTGATTACGTGTTAGGTTTAACAGTGGTGTTGGCTGATGGTCAAATCTTGAAAACCGGAGGAAAAGTAATAAAAGATGTGGTCGGTTATGATCTGAAATCATTATTTACTGGATCAGAAGGCACATTGGGAATTATCACTGAAGCCCTCTTAAAACTGACCGCCAAACCAAAATATGCCCGCACTGCCCTGGTCGAATTTTCAAGCATTGAAGATGCCAGCCAAACCGTCAATGAAATTCTATTAGCTGGTATTATTCCAGCGACTTTGGAATTGATGGATCAGACTGCGATCACCTGCATCGAGGAAGCTTTGCATATCGGGTTACCAACAGATGTAGCAGCCTTCCTCCTGATTGAATCGGATGGGGTTGCGTTGGAAACCACGACCCGTGAAATCGAAGCGATCGCAAAAATTTGTGAGAAAAGCGGAGCAACAAAAATCACTTTGGCAAAAGACGAAAGTGAACGCGCCACCCTTTGGAAAGCTCGCCGTTCGATTTCACCCTCTTTAGCGCGTATTTCACCGAATAAATTGGGAGAAGATATTACCGTTCCACGCAGTGCCATCCCTGAAGCAGTCAAACGCTTGAAAGCAATTAGTCAGAAATCCGGATTACCAATCGTTATTTTTGGTCATGCTGGGGACGGCAACCTGCACCCCAATATTTTGTTCGATAAACGCGACCCTGAGCAGATGAAGAAATTAGAATTAATGGTCGCAGAAGAATTTGCTGTTGCACTTGAATTGGGCGGAACTCTCTCCGGTGAACATGGGGTAGGAACCCTCAAACGCCCCTATATTGAAAAAGCACTTGGAGCAGTATCAGTCGGAATCCAAAAGAAAATCAAACAGGTTTTGGATCCGTTAAATATATTGAACCCTGGAAAAGTATTACCAGATTAATCATAATTAAAAAAAAGGAGATTTATTATGAGTGAGAATAAAGTACCAGTCGGATATTTACCTTCAGACCAACCCGATTTGTTTTTTGAAGACAATGGCGTTGGAAGATTGAAAAAAGAAGTTTGGGAATCCAGTGATGAACAGATTGACGCCATTTTAGCTGATTATGGCGTGCCTTCCCCGGTGGAGTGGGCAAAACCTGGTTCCTACATCCAGACCACCACGCGCTGGCAGGTGGAAGAGAACCGCAAGAAAAATGACATTGTCTTCATTCCGGTTGGATGCACAGAATTACATGGACAACATCTACCCAGTGCAGCGGATACCCTGTATGTAAGTGCCATTGTGGAAGGCGTGCGCCGCTTCACTGCCAAACGGGGAGCGCCAGTTAACCTGGCACTGCCACCATTAAATTATGGGGCGCATCCTTTTCACCATTTAGGTATGCCTGGCACCGTCATTGTCAGAGAACACGCCGTCCGCGAGATGATGATTGACGTAATGTTAGGTTTATGGAACGATGGTTTCCGCAAACAGTTGATCGTTAATAATCACGGTCAACTGTGGGTGTTGGAATCTGCTATACAGGAATTTCAGAAACGCTACCAGCTACCTGGCATCTTCCGTGTCATCGATTGGCATCGTGGTGTTCGTGAATTTTTCCGGCCGGTGGAACGGGGTGGCAAGATGAGTACCAACTTTGTGCATGCTGATGAATCTGAAACATCCTTAAGTCTTCTATTACATCCAGAAATGGTAGACATGAACTATGCTGTGGACACTGAGGGGATATCCTATCTTCCCGAAGGACATTTTGACAAATCAGTTGATCCTTTTGGTCGCCCCAGCCGCTGGTCCGAAGGGGAAGGGCATTTTGCCATCGAAATCGCAGCGACTCCAGAAGGCGTGGTAGGCAAAGCAAAATCCGGCACCGCTGAAAAAGGCAAACGTCCGATGGCCGCCATTCTTAAATACCTAACCCTGTGGCATGACGATGTTCTGGAAGCATTCCCCGCCGGGAAAGTGCCCCCAGTAGAGAAAATAACCCTGCGCACCGAAAAAGAGATGGAACCTTACTTACGTGAACCCCTCAGCCAGGGGTGGAAATCCGTTTATGGCCTACCACGCATTGGTCAGGGAACAGAAGTCTAATCTTTCAATAATATTACCCACAAAGGAGTAAATGATGGACGGAAAAATGAAAGGTGTAACACTGCTAGCCGATTGGGAACCCAAACCTGGTTTTAAGCTGGGAGCAAAAGATATTGAAGGCCGCCAGACCTACCTGGGCAGCCAGGTCTGGCGCAATCCACGTTTTGAAATTCGTGAATATGATATTCCCAAACCAGGTGATGATGAAGTATTGATTGAGGTAAAAGCCTGCGGAATTTGTGGATCAGATGTGCATATGTCACAGGCTGGCAGCGATGGATATATTTTTTATCCAGGGTTAACCGGGTTCCCCAGCATTTTAGGGCATGAACTTTCCGGTGTGGTCGTTGATGCTGGCAAAAAAGCTTTTGATAAATATACCAATAAGCCTTTTAAAGGTGGAGAACCGGTCACAACAGAAGAAATGCTGTGGTGTGGGATGTGTAAACCCTGCGCAGATGGTTACCCAAATCATTGTGAGCGCTTGGATGAAATCGGTTTCAATGTCAATGGTGCTTATGCCAAATATCTGGTTGTGCCTTCCCGAACCATTTGGAGCCTGGAGCCATTAAGAGATCGTTACAGCGATCAGGATTTATTTGTGGCTGGTAGTCTCGTTGAACCCACCTGCGTTGCTTACAACGCTGTGATCGAACGAGCCGGCGGCATTCGCCCAGGCGATCGCGTGGTCATTCTTGGTGCAGGTCCAGTCGGTATTGCAGCCTGTGCTATCCTCAAGCGCGCTGGTGCTTCCCAGGTTATTATTTCAGAAACCGAAGAAGTTCGAGCAAACATGGCATTGAAACTGGGTGCAGATTTTCATGTCAATCCCTTCAAAGAGGATTTTGCGGATCGCGTTCTGGAGATTACGAATGGCATGGGAGCCGATTTATTCATGGAAGCCACCGGGTTGCCTGAGGTCGTCTATCCCGGTATTGAACGGGTTATCTGGGAAGGCCGCACCCTGAATAGTAAAGTTGTGGTGACCGCCCGCGCAGAAGCAAAAATGCCTGTGATGGGTGAAGTATTACAGGTCCGCCGGGCGCAGATTATTGGCGCTCAGGGTCACTCTGGTCATGGAACTTTCCCGCGTGTGATCGAATGTATGGCATCCGGAATGGATATGACCCCCATGAGCACTAAAAAAATCACTTTGGAAGAACTACCTGAAAACATTATTCGGTTGCAAACAGACCGTTCTGAAGTCAAAATCACTTACGTAGCATAAACCTTTCCTCAATTATGTCGGATATCCCACTACATGTGTAGTGGGATATCCGGCCAGAAAGCACCCATGAAATTATCAATCGTTTATTCCACCCAACAGACAAATTTCCAGGCAGCCACCTTTTCTGGTGATCTGGATGCAAATTTGGCAAAAATTTCCGGGTATGGCTACGACGGTGTCGAGCTTGCCATTCGTGATCCAAAATTGATCGATTTGGCGGAATTAGAAAAGATTCTAAATAAATACTCCTTGAAAGTGCCGGCATTGGGAACCGGACAGGCATGGGGTGAAGAAGGGTTATCCTTCACCGATCCTGATCCAAATATACGGCAGGCTGCCATTGAGCGCATCCAAAGTCATATCCGGATAGCAGAGAAATTTGATGCTGTCATCATCATTGGTCTGATAAGAGGAGTCCTCAAACCGGAAATCACTCACCCTCAGGCAATGGATTGGCTGACTCAGGCACTACAACAATGTTGTGCCAATGCGCAAGAACACGGTGTGCGCCTGGCTCTCGAACCGATCAACCGTTACGAAACCTCATTGATCAATAATGTCCAGGAAGGATTGGAATTGATCTCAAATGTTGGTGCCGTTAATTTTGGGCTCTTACTGGATACCTTCCATATGAATATTGAAGAACCCCAAATTGAGGAAAGCATCCGTTTGTGTGACCAGCACATTTTTCATTTCCACGTAGCCGATTCCAACCGCTGGTACCCTGGAGGTGGCCACCTCAATTTCAATTCGATTCTCTCGGCGTTAAAACAAACTGGTTACAATGGATTTGTCTCCGGGGAATTTCTACCTCTTCCGGATGGCAGCACAGCTGCAATAAAAAGTATGGAAACCCTGAGTCTGTGTTTGACTTGATTCGATATCAAAATTTTGGTCGCAACCTATTTACAAAAATAACCTCAACCAATTCAATACAAACCATGTTTTTCCAACAAATCTTTATTCAATAGAATATCTTTCGTGCTACCATCTGCTCTGATGTGACCATCTGAAATTAAAATGATCCGTTCAGATACTTTTTCAGCCAGATCAAGGTCGTGTGTTGCAATCAGCATGGTTTGCGGTAATTTCTTCAATAACTCTATAAACTCCCGTTTTCCCCGCGGATCTAAGCCAGCAGTGGGTTCATCCAGAATTAATATTTCTGGATGCATGGAAAGCACGGTTGCAATTGCGATTCGCTTTTTTTCGCCGGTGCTGAGATGATATGGGTTTCGGTCCTCAGAACCAGCCATTTGCACAACTTCTAACGCAAGTTTTACACGTTCACTGACCAGATTAATATCTAATCCCTGGTAAATAAGCCCGAACGCTACGTCTTCAAATACAGTAGTGGAAAATAATTGGTCATCAGGATTCTGAAAAATCAATCCAACGAGGGACCGAACGAATGAAAGGTTTTCCTTTACTTCATATCCCTTGATAATAATCTTTCCTGTTCCAGTAAGGACACCATTCATATGATATAGAAGCGTTGATTTCCCAGCTCCATTTGGCCCCATTAATACAACTTTTTCGCCGGTCTGAATACGGAGAGTGATATTTTTGATGGCTTGCCTGCCATCCGGATATGAAAAAGATAAGTCATGGATGTCAATGATTGCTGTCATTAATATTATCCAATTAACATGGCGAAAGTCCAAATAATTAGAATTAAAATAATGCCAACAAATAAAATATATAACTCGTTTTTGAATAAGGATCTTGAATACAGTTTGCTTTGCACTCCAACTCTGGAATAACCTCGTGAAAGCATTGCGGAATAAACCCTATCACTGCGTTCAATCGACCGTAAAAATAAATTACCCAACATCCCCCCTGCCATCTTTGCACGCCACCACAAGCTGCCACCAGATCGTCTTTTATCCAATAGGGTTGAACTTCTGCTCTTTCTGGCTCGGTTCAAACGAATTACTTCATCTCTCATAATAAATAAGTACCGATAGGCAAGACTTATGACCGAAACAAATAATTGGGGAACCTTTATAGATTCCATTGCAGCGAAAAGTTCAGGCATGGGAGTAGTTATCGTCAGTAAAACCGCTGCTTGAATCGATAAAATGGATTTGATTGCAATACTAATGAATTTTTGAACGCCAATTATGCTGAAATTAATCTCAATACCAGGAATTATCATAAAAGTCTCATAGGGAGCATATCCGGTGAAGAGGATCGGAACAGCGGCAATGATAAATGGAAGCGACAAAATCGTTCGCTTTATTATTATAGAATATTGTATTTGGGCAATAAAAATAATTGTAATCAAAAATAGAAAATATAGAAAAAAAGCTTTGTATGCTCGTATTGGTGTAAGATTAACAAAAACGATAAACAGAAGAATAAAGATAAGTTTTACCACTGCATTTAATTGGTAAACCTTGTTCTTTTGATGATTTTGTAAATCTTGCTCCAAGATCAATCCTGAAGGATCTGGTCGTGTTGTACGGTTTTTTTACGATTTGACAATCCAAACACCACCACAAAAACAATCACAGCACCAATAACACCCGCAGCAATGGTCGCGATAGCCGGATTATTGATCCGGGGAAAATTATAGTCCGGAATTAATTCATAAAATGTTTCTCTTGCTAACAATATGAACCCGGATTTCTCTGCCACCCACTCCAGTCCATCAGGATGGCTTGATGCAAGCGGAGAAAGAACCGCAAGCATTAGAGTTAATACCGAACCACCGATGAGAACACCTTTGTTACTGCGAGGACGCTCTTCTTCAGCACTAAGCAGATCCTTTCGAGCTGCTGATACAAATATTAGTGCGCCTGAAGTTATTAGGCCTTCTCCAATCCCAATTAATACGTGAATCCCCGCCATGGCTGGGATAACGATATTCGCTGGAGACGTGCCCGAAATTGTGAGTTGCAGAGCACAGGCCAATGAAGCGACCAGAATTGAACTCCAGGCGGCCAAAAATCCAGAAATTGTTATTCCCCATTGCTTACGACCAAGAAGCCTCAAAAATATGTTATAAACACTGTAGGAAACAAAAACCCCAATAATTGCCATATTAAAGATATTGGCACCCAATGCAAGTAATCCACCATCCTGGAAGATCAATGCTTGCATGGAAACAACGGAGGTCATTACAACAACTGCTGGCCAGGGACCCAAAAGAATCGTTGCCAATGCGGCACCCAATAAATGTCCAGATGTGCCTCCAATAACAGTAAAGTTCAGCATTTGCCCGGCAAATATTGCTGCTGCCAGCACCCCCATCAAGGGTACCTGGCGATCTTGTAATAACTGGTTTGTTTTTCTCAATGCTTTGATGAGCAGTAGAATTGACAAAACCCAAAAAATAATTGATACAAAAACTGATAAAAATCCATCCGGAATGTGCATGAAGTTGGAAGCAAAGTATGGGAGTTTAATCATCGCAGTCCTTATAAAAATTTAAAACTATTTGTGAGTATTGATAGATTATAATACATTTATTGCAATTGCAAATATTTGCGTTATCATTTAATGAGGAATGTATGAGAAATTCATCAGTCGATAAAATCATTATTGAGTTGTTATCCAAAGAACATGCTCATCTGAATTCCCAACAGATCTATAATGAAATCCGGAAACAATTGCCGGCAGTTAATCAATCAACAGTCTATCGATCTTTGGATAGACTCGTTAAACAGGGGCTAGTTTCAGTCTCAGATATGGGAACCGGTTCGTCGGTTTATGAGAAGGTGCAAGATGGATATCACCATCACCTGGTTTGTCAAAAGTGTGGAGAAATTCTGACAATCGAGCATCAGGAAGTTGAAAAATTATTCAATGTAATCGAAATGAAAAATCGTTATAAAATAATTACGAATCACCTGGTGTTATTTGGTATTTGTGAGCATTGCCAGAAGATCGCTTCATCACCTTCTGTTAAATAAACTGGACTAACACTCATTTGAACTTCTAAATAGATAAAAATTAACCTATGTAAATGAGATGTTATCATTTTTACTGAATTTTTTTAAACCTACCTTGTGCATTTGGAATTTGCAAGGATGAATTAAGCATGAATAGAGTAAACTAGAGTATACAATAAACAGATTAGATAGTAATTATTGGCCTAATCTAATGATTTCTGAAACAAGGAGTGCACCATGATCCCAATTCGTGACCAAATCCCAACCCGAAGAGTTCCGTATGTCAATTACATATTGATTGCCGCAAATATCTTTGTGTTTGTATTGCAGTGGTTGGCCGGGGCAAATCAGGAAGCGCTGGTTTACCAATTTGCCCTGATTCCTGCGTCTTTCAGGGATGGGTTTAGTTTGGGTAATATTTCCGATATCTTTACCAGTATGTTTATGCATGCCGGGGTGGCACATTTGGGTGGGAACATGCTCTACCTTTGGATTTTTGGTGATAATGTCGAAGATAGTATGGGGCATGGCAAATACTTGTTATTTTACCTTTTAGGAGGGCTGATCGCCTCACTGGCACACATCTTTACCAATCCTGCCTCACAAATACCCACTGTGGGTGCCAGTGGTGCAATTGCTGCTGTGTTGGGAGCATATCTTATTCTCTATCCAAGCTCGAGAGTATTAACCATCATTCCTCTGGGCTTTTTCCTGCGAATGACAATGGTACCGGCTGCCATTGTTCTGGGCTTATGGTTCGTGCTGCAATTATTCAGTGGGGTACTCTCCATGGGTGGACCGGATGTCGGTGGCGTTGCATTTTGGGCTCATATCGGTGGATTTGTTGCAGGGGTTATCCTGGCCAAAATATTCTCCAAAAAACGATATAAAGATACGATGGTGCGTTGGTAAGCGCTATGTATTCTCAATTAAATTATGTTCGCAACATGCTAATTTAATACATAGAAAAAAACAATCAGATGGATGGCTGTACTCAGCATTGCGAGTATTTTAAATTGAGATTTTCTGGTTTTATGGCGGAAAATTGTCATCCCGAATAACGCCCCAACACCCCCTCCCAGCACGATGACAGTATACAGTGTTTTTTCAGGGACACGCCATTGCTTGAATGTGGCTCGAAATTTATCAAAGCCCCAAACAAGAAAAGTGATGATATTGATGATCAGGTAATAGGATAACAAAATTAATTACCATTCTGATCATTGAACAATGCTTTGGTACCAGCTGTCATAAAACCTGCATTAATCGAAAATCATATGGAGCCAGTTCAAAATTTTCTTGTTTAATATTTTCCCCAGAGATCAAATCTCTGAACGAAACCACTTTTTCAGGAAGAATGTTCTTCAATTGGATTTTTTGTGGCATTTCAGAAAAGTTGGCAATCACCAGGGCCTGATCTGCTTCATTTTTTCGGGAGAAACAAAAAACATGCGGATTCTTTGACTCCAAAATGGATGTATTTAAATTTCGAAAAATAATATTTTCTTTTCTAATTTGAATAATTTTCAATAGCTCCGTATATATTCGCCCAGCTACTGTTTTTTTGTTATGCCGTTGATCCGCCAGATTATCATCAAACTGAGGGCGATGCACCCAGCGGCTATCTGGTTTTTTTAATTTATCTTTCAAATACCCATAATCATTTAACGTCCCAAGCTCATCTCCCAAATAGAATAAAGGTATACCGCCGATTGTTAATATGATGCCATAGATCATCACAATTCGTTTGATGGCCAGCTCAACCTCCGCCTCCGTTTCAACAGCAAGTGCTTTTTCCAGCCCAGCCAGTGAGGCACAGGTTCCCGAAATTCGACAATCACCTGTTTTTGGATTTTCTTGGAAAGGAAGACCGCGTGCAAAACTGCCAGGGAATCTGCCCCGATAAAATTCATTTAAGAATTGACGATGGTCATATCCATTGATCCAAAGCTCCCCGGCATCTTCATCAGAAAAAGTCCAACCGATATCATCATGGCTGCGAACATAATTCACCCAGGCACATTCCGCTGGGATTTTGAGACGCTTGTGCATGGAGTGACTTAATAAACGAACTTCACGGGTTGCCAGACTCTCCCACAACAACGCCATCAAAAGTGGATTATAAGATATCTGACATTCTTCCGGAGATATATATTTTATGACATCATTTGGATGAACAATTGCCTCAGACTTGAATAATAATGCCGGTGCAGCAATGCGAGCAATATCATTAAACGCCTGAATTAATAAGTGCGCCTCAGGCAAATTTTCGCAGCTTGTTCCCAATCTTTTCCAGATAAATGCAACCGCATCCAAACGCAATATTTCCACACCAACATTGGCCAGAAACAACATTTCCTTTACCATTTGTACAAAAACTGCTGGATTTTGATAATTTAGATCCCATTGATAAGATTGAAATGTTGTCCAAACCCACTTATCAATATGTTTGAAATAAGTGAATGATCCGCTGTGATCATCTGGAAAAATTTCACGCAAATGTCTTTCATAAGCATCAGGCATGCGACGATCCGGAAACATCCAATAAAAATTTTGGTAAAAAGGATCTCCAGCTTGTGCTTTAAGGGCCCATTTATGATCAAAAGCAGTGTGATTAAAAACAAAATCTAGCACTAAACTGATGCCATTCTTCCGTAATTCCTTCGCCAATAGTACCAATTCATCCATTGTGCCAAGATCGGGATTTACCTCCCGATAACTACTGATTGCATAACCTCCATCGTTTGCACCGCTTGGGACTTTGAATAAAGGCATCAAATGTAAATAAGTTACCCCCATTTCTAGCAAATAGGGTATCTTTTTAAATAATCCTTGAATAGATCCTGCAAAAAGATCTACATAACAAACTGCCCCAATCATTTGTTCGGATTGGAACCACTGTGGGTCCGCTTCCCGTTGTTTGTCCAATTGTTTTAAATCAGCAGGGCGGTTTATCCAGCTTTCAGCGATGCCATAAAGCAATTCCTCAAAATAATAGAAGGCATCATACACCTGACCATATAAAGGCAGCATCTTTTCAAATAAATTTGGAAAGTTTTTTTCTAACCGTTGTATAAATTGGTTCCAATCATCTGGGTTACTCTGTGCATAATCCTTAAAATGGGATTGCAGTCTGGTTATAAGGCGTTCGTAAGTATACTGAGCTTGATAATGAATATCCATTATTCAATTAATCCGTGGTAAAGGGTCCGACCTTTAACCATCTATACCCATACCCTTCGAGATTTAAAACGCGATCCTCCAGAACCACTGGCTGAAACATATTGAGCACATCTTGCAAAGGCTGATCATCAATACACATTTCTTTTAACGATACTTTTAGGTTATCCCCTGAAAAATTATTGACCACTAAAATTTTTTCCTGATCATTTTCGCGCATATAAGCCAGTATTGATTTGTTTTTTGGCGAACACATTTTTAATGAGCCTTCCCCAAAAACAGAATGTTGTTTACGGATCACAATCATGATTTTTAACCAATTCAAAAGAGAGGTTGGGTCTTCCAGCTCGGCTTTTACATTCACTTTTTGATAGCCGTAAATTGGATCATCAATTACAGGAATTTTCAATTTTTGCGGTTCAACGTCTGAAAATCCACCATTAATTGAGTCATCCCATTGCATTGGTGTCCGCACACCATCCCGATCGGGTAGCGTGACATCATCACCCATCCCGATTTCATCCCCATAGTAAAAAACTGGTGATCCCAAAAAGGATAATAGAATTGAGTTCATCAATCTAATTTTTCGTTGATCATTTTCCAATAAGGGAGCCAAACGCCTTCGAATTCCCAGATTTAATCGCATTTCAGGTTCTGGCGCATAAAAATTCCACATAAATTGACGTTCTTCTTCCGTGACCATTTCTAAAGTCAATTCATCATGATTTCTCAAAAATATTCCCCACTGGCAGGACTCGGGCAAATCAGGAGTTCTCGCCAGAATCTTATCAATGGATGTCCTGTCGGATTTAGCCAGTGCCATGAATAACCTGGGCATCAAAGGGAAGTGAAAGTTCATATGAAACTCATCACCAGCCCCAAAATATTTCATTGTTTCCTCGGGCCATTGATTTGCTTCTGCTAAAAGCATTGTATCTGGTGAATATGCTTCAACGAACGCACGCAATCGTTTATAGTAATCATGTGATTCTGGCAGATTCTCAGAGGAACCACCTTCGCGCTCAAACAGGTAAGGAGGTGCATCTACCCGAATAGCATCCACCCCTAAATCAATCCAGTATTGAACAATTCGCATCATCTCTTTCTGGACTTCAGGATTATCATAATTTAGATCAGGTTGGTGATGGAAAAAACGATGCCAGTAATATTGCCCACGCGTAGGGTCAAACGTCCAATTTGATTTCTCATAATCCAGGAAGATTATTCTCGCCTGGCTGAATTTCTCATCCGTATCACTCCAAATATAATAATCTTTATATTTTTCATGTTCGGGATGGTCTGGATCTCGCGAAGCTTGAAACCAGAGGTGTTGGTCGGAGGTATGATTGGGGATCAATTCAACCATAATTTTCATCCCACGCCGGTGAGTTTCCATCACTAATTCAATAAAATCTGTCAGTGTGCCAAAATTGGGATTAATATCCCGCATATCACTGACGTCATATCCGCCATCTCGCATGGGGGATTTCATGATGGGTAATAACCAGATCAGATCTACCCCCAGGTTTTGCAAGTAATCCAATTTTGCAGTGACACCGGCTAAATCGCCAACACCATCTGAGTTTGCATCAAAAAACCCTCGGACATTTAATTCGTACATGACCGCTTGTTTGTACCATAAATTGTTATCTGTCATAAATTATTATTTATCCTTTAACTGATCCAGCCATCATACCACGCACAAAATAACGTTGAAGTGCCAGGAAAACAATCAATGGTAAGATCATGCTGATAAATGCACCTGATGTTAATAGATGCCAATCCTGTCCCTTTTCACCAACAATAGCTGCCAAAGCACTGGTGACAACTCGAGTCTTATCTCCCAGGAACACCAGAGCAACCAGATAGTCATTCCATACCCACAAAAATTGGAAAATTGCAAAGGAAGCTAAAGCGGGAACAGAAAGAGGGAGAATCAGCTGAATAAAAATCGTAAAAGGCGATGCACCATCAATGAAAGCAGATTCAAGCAATTCTCTGGGTATCGTACTGATATAGTTAAACATCAGGTAAATTGCCAATGGTAAACCAAAACCGGTATGAGCCATCCAGATTGCCAGATAGGTGCCATTCAAGTTTAATTTAGTGTAATCCTGTAAGATTGGTACAAGGGCAATTTGTAAAGGGACAACCAGTAAAGCGACCACAACCGTAAAAAGGAATTTTCTACCCGGGAAGTTCAACCATGCAAACCCATAGGCAGCAAAGGCGGCAATCATAATAGGAATAATGGTTGCGGGAATGGAAACAGCAATGGAATTCAAAAATGCACCACCCAGGTTATTTCCTTTCCGTACAATCGTATTTCCCATACCATCGGTGAAAGAAATTTCTTTTCCGGTTAAGGTATCTATGTAATTATCTAAAGTAAGATTTGTCTCAAACCCAACCCACTTTCGCTCTTCCACTTTAACAAGCATTGTGCGTTTGTTTCCATACCAGGTATATCGGTCACCATCTGGCATCGTAATACCGTTACGCCATTCCTCAAAAGTGTGGGTTTCGCCATCAATTGTGATGGGCCCATCCACATCCGTACTGGGATCGATATTAATCTCGCGTGTTTCAACATACCCTCGATGTGGAAATACTGCCCACCACCCCGAACGGAAGATATTCTCACTGTACCGAAATGATGTTACCAATACACCTAAAGTCGGCACAATCCAAATGAGACAGATGAATATCAGAACACCATTGACAAACAGGCTGGATGTCCTTTTTTGACCTGAAAAACTTTTTGTCTTTTTGCTCATCAGAATGCCTTCCTTTCACCAAATTGGCGCAGGTTATAAAACATCACAGGTATAACGGCTACTAACAGAATTATGGCTATTGCTGATGCTCTCCCTGTGTGACCATAGGTAAAGCGCTGTAAGTAGAACTCATTGGCAATGACATTGGTTCCATAGTTACCTCCTGTCATCACCCTGACAATGTCAAACAGTTTCAAGCTGAAAATTAGAATTGTTGTGGCAACCGTGATGATGGTACCTTTTATCGTTGGAATAATGATATTAAAGAAAATCCGAAATTCGTTGGCACCATCTACCCTGGCAGCCTCGAGCAATTCAGAAGGAATCCCTTTAATCGCGGATGATAAAATCACCATCGTATAACCAGTTTGTAACCATACCATAATGATAATAAGCAGGAAATTATTCCAGGGAGGCTGTTGTAACCAGGGTTGCGATGTTCCACCCAGTGCCAACACGATCGCATTTAATAACCCAATTTCAGAGATGCCAGCACCTTCTCCACGGTAGGTATAAATAAATTTCCAGATGACACCTGCACCAACAAAAGAGATCGCCATCGGCATAAAAATAATGATCTTATACACTTTTTCAAAGCGGCTTCGGTCGGCCAGCACAGCAATGATCAATCCGAGTGCCACACACAAAAAAGTTCCGATGACCATCCAGAGCAGATTATTGCGGAATGCCTCCAACATGATACGATCAGTGAGAGCAAAAATATAATTTTCTGCCCCAACAAACACCCGGCTGTTTGCATCCTGCAAACTTAATATCAGTGTTCTTAACGTAGGAATTGCAAGGAACCATGCCAAAATCACCAAGGCTGGCCCAACAAAAATAAATGGTTGTAATCGATTTCTCCATTCTTTGGGCAGTTTCTCGACCAACCAGTTGGTAACATAGTAGAGCATCATGACGCCACCGACACCCCAAACAATAGCAATGATGACAACCAGGAATCGATTTGCTTCGGTATCTCTTAGAAAAATGAAGCCCTGCCATAGAACCAGAAAAGTTATTATTGGGACAATGATGGAGACAAAGACCCGGCCGATGGCTGAAGTAAATACGCTTATGAGCCCACTAAAAGGTTTACTTTGCATAACGTTTCTCCCTCCAATCTCTGAATATTGAATGAAGGAGCAGAATTCTGATCATATTCAGTTTTACTACTCCTTCATTCGATGTTAACAGTTTACTATTTAATTATAGTGATTAAATGTTTTTTATTTTGGCCAGGAGGCATCAATTTGTTTTAATGCTGTATCCAGATCAATTGCTTCAGTGACATAATCTGTCATTGATTTCCAGAACGATCCCGCGCCAACTTCACCGGGCATCAGGTCAGAACCATCGAAGCGAACGGATGAAGCATCCAAAATAATCTCAGCAACACCACGATCAATGATATTGGTGTACCAATCCAGACTGGAATCCTTATGGGGGGAAATCGCACCACCAGCCTCTACCCATCCTTTGACAGAATCGCCAGTGGAGAAGTATTGAATGACAGCCCGTGTTTCTGGTCGATCATTGAACATGGTGTAGATATCACCAGCAACAAGCACTGGGGAACCATATTCAGGATCGAGACCTGGGAAGTAGAAGAATCCATAATCTTCACCAGCCACTTTGCCTTCAGGGAAGAAGGAGGTAATGAAGTTACCCTGTTTGTGCATCCAACAGCGTACCGGAGTGTCAAACATTGGTTTCGGGGCATCACCAAAGAATGTTGTTGCAATAGCGCCACGTCCACCATAGACATATCCGTCTTTGAACCAGATGTTAGAGACCTCTTCCACCGCTCGGCGAACTTCAGGCGAGTCAAATTTCAACTCACCGGCAACCCATTTATCATAATTCTCAAGTGAGGTTGTTCGCAGCATTAATTCTTCAATCCAGTCGGTCATTGCCCAACCGGTAGCAGCACCAGATTCGATACCCACACACCAGGGAGCATCACCATCAGCCACAATTTGATCAGACAGTGCAATCATTTCGTCCCAAGTCGTTGGAACCTGATATCCCGCAGCATCAAATTCTTTTTTCGGATACCATACCAGAGATTTACCATTGACACGGCCCCAAACGCCAGCCATAATCTCGCCATCAGGACTATCGATCATCGACATATCCAACCATGATTGGTTGTAATTCTCTTTTAACCAATCCTGATTGATCACATCAGTAAGATCAACACCATAACCCTTGGCTACCAGCGATTTCAACAAACCTGGTTGTGGAAAGTCGACGATATCAGGGGGATTCCCACCTTCAACGATAATGGAAATGTTGGCTTCGAATTCTTTTGAGCCAGTATATTGAATGTCAATTCCAGTGGCTTCTTCAAAAGCTTTGACAGAATTATCAAATTTTACGGCATCAGCATCTGTAAAGGGTCCTTGCATGGTAACCACAGTGCCAGAGTATTTGCCTGCGTATGCATCGGTTAATTCCTGCCCAGCTTTATAGGTCATCGCCGGTTCAGCAGGTTCCGTTGGTTCTTCGGGAACAACTGGTTCTTCAGTAGCCGCTGGTGTTGCACAAGCGGTTAAAACCATTATTGCTAACACAAATATAGCAATTATTTTCCAATACGATTTCATATCTTCCTCCAAATTTAGTTATTTTTTGATTTGCGATAAATTAATGAATTTTTGTTAATATGGGTTGCTTATCACCTCCTCCGGATACATCATCCTTAAGCAGTCTCCCTTTGGATTATTTTTAGTGGAAGCTCAATATGTTGAGTTGATTGTGATGGATTCGATAGTCGGGAGATTAATAAACTTGCAGCAATTCGGCCAGACTCATCTAAAGGTTGATGAACAGTCGTGAGGCCAAAGAATTCTGCCATATCAATGTTGTCAAATCCTATAATAGCAACATCTTGTGGGATTCGCAATCCCAATATTCTTGCTTCTTTGATTAAAGCAATAGCTTGTAAATCAGTGGCAGCAAATATTGAGAAAGGTAGCCCAAATTCCTGTAATTTTTTCAGGATTTGACCATGATCATAAACAAATTCGTTCACAAATTCTGCAGGAATTTCCAATCCTGCAGCCGCGATTGCTTTTCGATATCCCACCAATCTTTTCGTTATCGGGTCAATTCCAAATTCTGGATTTTTTTGACCCCCAATAAAAGCAATTCTTTTATAACCTTTTTCAATCAGATAGTTGGTTGCTAATTCTCCCCCTTTTTCATCACTTATCACCAGGGACGTGAAGTTTGGATCCTGATATTCAATTGTTACGGTTTCAAGGTGATTGTCGATCAGTCTTTTTGTAATGGTTGCATCAAACACTTGCGATAAAATAATCAACCCGTCCAACATTTTTCGGATTGGCAATGTCTCCAGGTAACTCAGGCTGCGTTCCTTAGAATCAACCGGATAGACCACCAACTCATAATCTTTTTTGTTTAACACCGAAGCAATCCCTCTCAAACGCTGAACGAAAGAAGGTTCGGTGAAAAACGGAATTAAAACACCAATCCGTCTTGAACCCATTAATGCTCGAGCTCGTGATTCAGCTTTTGGTATATACCCCAATCTTTCAATTGCAGTAATAACAGTCGTTCTGGTTGTCGGGTTTACACGATGTGGGAAATTTAAAACGCGGGAGACAGTGGCTATACTCACCCCAGCTTCATTAGCAACATCGTAAATGGTAGGATCAGGTTTTTTCATAATCAGCACTTACTGTAACTTCTTTTATGTAAGCACTTTCATTATAGGAAAAATATGCACAAGAGTCAAGTACCAATTCAACCCAAATCAGCAGCAACCAAATTCTATGAATGCTTTCCACATGGCTGACAAGTTTTGTGCTGGTACTTCTGCCTGAATATTATGGACGGTCGCAAAAACGAAACCGCCATTTTCTGCCAGCGTTTCAATTTGTTGACGAACATTCTCGCGCACCTGGGTTGGAGTTGCACGACTTAATATCGATTGTGTTTCGACACCCCCTCCCCAAAAAACAATTTCTTTCCCAAAATCCTGCTTCAGTGATTTTGCATCCATCCCAGGAAGATTAAATTGAACCGGATTGAGAATATCCACACCAATTTCAATCAGGTCCGGAATAATAGGACGGATCGCCCCGCAGGAATGAAAGAATACTTTGGCTGATGTAAGGCTTTTGATCAAGTCGAATATGCGTTTGTGACGGGGCTTCATAAATTTTCTGTACATTCTAGGTGAAATCAATAAACTTGCCTGTGTTCCAAGGTCATCCGATTCAACCAAGACATCAATCCGATCACCAAACTGATTCAACACCATTTCCCAATAGGCCAGCTTGAATTCCATCACCCGGTCTAATAAGTATTCTGCCATCTCAGGTTGTAAAGCGAGATCCATCAGGAAATGATCCAATCCTCGCAGCCAGCTGGCGACTTCCATGGTACCAGCACAGACATTGTTTAAAACAATGGCTTTCTTTTTTTCCTCCGCCTTACCAATTTGCGCGGCGATAGGAATTAGCCGCGATGGATCATCAGGTTGAGGGAATGGATGTGATCGAAGATCTGACAATGATTCTGCTTTTTTAAGGGGATGGTGAAAAAGACTGTAATAAATGGGATCACTGATTGGCATTTTCAAACCATATCCCCACTCATCAAAATAATAATTTGAGTCTTGATCCTTGTGAATGCTCAGTGGATAACCGGCAGGCCAGGCTGGTACTGCTGGACGGGTGTCAATTTGAAGCTGTTCCAAAAAATCTTCAGCAGGAAAAACAATCTGCATCGAGGGTTCAAAATAGCCACAGGAATCATCCGGGAGCAATCCAAGATGTGATCGCCAACGATGATACGCATCCCGATGAATGCCCGTCATCATGGATGAGCCAATATCAATGGGTACGCGATCTGGCGTTTGATGATTGATCGCTGCTATGAGTCTTTGTTTTGAATTCATCTTTTTTTTAACTGTCAATTTTTCTTAACGTCTCAATAATAGAGGGTTGTCACCCTTTTCGGAGATAGAACACTTGCTAAAAACAGATCCTAGATGATTGAAATGATGCAATTTTTTCATTTTTCCAAATTAAATTACTTTTGTACCTTATGGATTAGCGGTAGCCCAAAATTAAATCAATCGTAAGTTGATCCAATCTTTCGTATTGCAATCCGCGAGTTGCGATTTTGGAGCGGTCAAAGGGGATTGCTTTTAATGCATTCGCTTTTTCGGTTGAATACTTACCAAAATACGGCGTCAAAGCTGGATCATCCACATTGATTTCGTCCAAAATGGCTCGAATCTCAGGATCAGCATTAAATTCCTGTGCTTTTTCTTTCAACATCAGGTAGGTGCGCATGCAACCCCTGGCAAAATCCTTCACGCCTTCATAATCTTCAGTACGGTAAGCGTGTGCGTCGAAATGACGTGGTGCATCGTAGCCAACATCTTCCAGGAATTTGACAAGATAGAAAGCTGCCTTGATATCTCGTGAGCCAAACCGCAGGTCCTGATCATAACGCCCAGGGTATTGATCATTTAAATCGATATGGAATAACTTCCCGGATTCCCAGGCCTGGGCCACACCGTGCATAAAATTAAGGCCAGCCATATGCTCATGGGCAACCTCTGGATTAACGCCAACCATCTCAGGGTGATCAAGGGTCTCAATAAAAGCCAGCATATGGCCAGTAGTGGGGTTATAAATATCAGCGCGAGGTTCATTCGGTTTGGCTTCCAAGGCAAACTTAAGCCCGTATTGATGATCCAGCGCATATTCACACAGGAAGTTCAATGCTTCCCGATTGCGTTTGATGGCTTCCACAGCACTTTTACTCGAATCGGTCTCAGTGCCTTCACGACCACCCCAGAATACATAGACTTTCGCACCAAATTCCACGCCCAGGTCAATGGCACGCATCGTCTTTTGCAGGGCATACGCGCGCACCTTAGGATCATTGGATGTAAACGCCCCATCTTTAAAGATCGGATCACCAAACAAATTTGTGGTTGCCATAGGAACCACCAGACCGGTGTCGTTTAATGCTGTACGAAAATCTTTTTTGATTGCTTCGGCCTCACCAGGGGTCGCATCAATCGGGATTAAGTCATTATCATGAAAATTAACACCATAAGCACCAACCTCCCCTAATAGATAAACCAATTCAGCCGGGGTTTTGGCATCCCGCACAGGTGATCCAAATGGATCTCGCCCAAGTGATCCTACCGTCCATAATCCGAAAGTAAACTTGTGTTCTGGTTTTGGTACAAATGTTGACATTCTATTCTCCTTAGCAAGTGTTATTGTTTTTCAATGGTTTTTTTTGATATGTGATGCAGAAATTGCGTTTACTCTGTTTGTTTTCGAGGAGGAAAAATGGCAATTTCTACATTAATGGTAGAGTGATTGGTTTTGATAATTAGTCTGTTTATATCTTGTGGTTACCCTCAATGATTATAAACTCAAAGTGTCCATAAACAATAGATGACTGTGCAATCTCTTCTAAAGGACAAACGATGTGCCATTTTTTCCCATCTATTATCCACAATATTCATCTTTTTCCCCATCACGTTAACAAGATCACTGATTAACCACGTGTTGGTGAAAGAAATCTTTTCGACTTTCTTTGAAATAATAAATCAGCCACAACTTCGAACTGCTGTGGCTGATTTCTAATCTGCTTACCCGTTATCCGCCAGGATTGTAACGCGTTGGTGTTGGTGTTGGTGTGTGCGTAGGCGTATGCGTAAATTGTTGTGTTGCCGTTGGTGTACGTGTGAACGTCGGTGTGGCTGGCACTTTTGTTGGTGTAGCTGTTGGTGGGGCATCGGTTGGCGTAACTGTTGGTGTCTTGGTAGGTTTTTTCGTAGGCCTGGGTGTCCTGGTAGGGGTCCGGGTGGGTGTATTCGTTGATGTTGGTGTAACCGTTGCCGTTGGTGTACGTGTGAACGTCGGTGTAATTGTTGGGGTCGGTGTTCGGGTCGGAGTGTTGGTACGGGTTGGTGTTCTGGTGAATGTGGGCGTACGGGTAGGTGTAGGCGTTATTGTTGGTGTTGGAGTTATGGTGGGCGTATTGGTATTGGTCGGTGTGCTGGTAAAGGTCGGTGTGCGCGTCGCTGTGGGCGTAATTGTACTTGTTGGAGTGTTTGATGGCGTTTGTGTGGGTGTAGATGTCGCAAAATTTGAATCTGGATAGAGATTCACCTCTGGAATCACCTGCCTATTGGTTAATAAACCTGACCATTCTAAAATAGCGACTGCATTTCCAGTTCTTTCATAATATTCCATGGTAAGATCATTCATTTCACATGAAAGAAAAATGGGTTCACTCGTATAAGTGGTGGCACCCTGGTCAACCCAACCATCAATTATTTCATCACCATTCACAAAAACACGAATACCATCATCAGCTGTTCCATAAAAAGTATAATATCCCTCCCTTGGAGGAATAACATACCCCAACCAACGAACCGAGAAATAATCATTTCGAACAGGGCTGCTTCCGCCCCAATTGAAATCAATTGTTTCATCAATACGGGAAATGGTTAAACTAGCCTCATCCCAGCGGTCTCTATTAACATAATCCTCTTCGTAATAGTTTCCAAGAATTCCGTTCCCATTCGGAGAGCAGACCGCTGCAGGGGTAGGAGTCGCCAACGGGGTGGCTGGATTTAAATATTGGCCATCGATAATTTGAATCGAATTACCAATCACCGGGCCAGTCCATCCAACTGCTAAATTGTCTCCTCCACCCGCTTCTTTTTGTAAGGCTTCAATCCAATACCACTCACCACCTTGCAATGGCACCGGGTTTGATGTTTGGGAGCTGTACTTATCCCATTGTAGTGAAGTAGTCCATCCATTTACATATGCAATCTTTGTTCTGTTGGCTGAACTAAAAGTAGAGCTTAAGTAAAGATCTGAATAATCATCACTGGAAACGTAAAACGTGTATTCTCCATCTTGAGGTGCACAAACCCAACCCATGGTTCTGGTGCCATAATCGCTTCCGCTATTTACTGGTATTTGAAAACTGCCTAAGATCGTATTTGAATCAGGACTATACGGATAAGCCGCAGAACTAAGTAAATCATCAACTCTAACACCACCTATTCCGTTCCATCGTTGGCTCAAGATTCCACTACCATTGCACTCAAAGATCGGTGGTGTTGGGGTGGCAGTGGGCGTACTTGTCGCTGTGGGTGTATTTGTAGGTGGTATTGGCGTGGGTGTATGGGTGGCAGCTTGGGCTATCGCTCCTACCAGCCCGGTCACGCGCGAAGTACGGAATTTTTCAACAATTCCTTCGCGTTGTGCTGTTAGTCTTAAGTGTGGCCACCAATTTGATACAAGTGGCGTAATGAGCGGATGCCGATAGGTAAGGACAACTCTCACCCGGTTACCCGGTCCGCCAGCATCGTCAACATAACGAAAAGGTAAACCAGCGGTATCATTTAATCTGCATGGGTCAGGAAACCTATAATTATTTTGTGAAGCAGGATCAAAAGGAGTGAACCAGAACCCATTTCCATCGAACAAAAATTGTTCACCACTGGGGGTTAATCGATTTGAACAGGTGGTGATGTCAAAATAGCCGGGCAGGCTTGGATTTCCACGATGCGCCTGGTCGAATGTACCAACGGGAACAGTATAGGCATTTTGCAGGAAATCAGTATAATCCCCGGTAACCGGCTCATCCGGATCATAGGCCAAACCGACCGCCCCAGATAAAGCCACATCCCGAATAGAAGGCAAACGTGCCCAATCGATTAATACATTACTTAACAGCTCCACTTCTTCTTGGGTGTGATTTAAACGGTGCCAGGACTGGCTCTCTACCCAGGTATCAGCTACCCGGCAGTCAAAATTAGCTGGTCCATCAGCATTGATCAGATCAATTGATCCAGCATCGGGATATTCATCTCCCAAAATAGCTCGAGGGGTATAAATCCCACTGAGCGAATTAGCTGCTTCCTGACAGTATTGAGGATCATAACTCCCTGTGACGGCAAAACGGACCGCAAAACGAGCACCATTCTCAAGTGCTAACCAGGCTTGCAGCATGCGTCCAAATTCAATAATACCAAAAATAAGCAACAATAATATCGGTAAAGCCAAAGCAAACTCAACCATACTTTGACCGGTGCTGCGTGGTTTTTTATTGGGAGAAGGAAACAAAAAGTGTTTATTCATAAAAACCCCTTATTGCGTGAGCCTGGTATAAATTCGGGAGGCAATGTCTTCAAAAATCGGTAATAATCGATCCGAAGTTGGTGCATTATAGTACTGACCACAGGATGTGTTAGCCGCTACCGAAGCACATGGGTCTGTTGTACGATCACCATCATCACCAACAGCAGCCATATATCTTAGGAAAGGTTCTGCTGAACCAACCGACATGGAGCCTAATCGAATCGTATAAATTGCTAATTCATTTCCCCTGGGTTCATTTGGATTCGCAGATCTGGTCAGGGCTGCCTCATCTACCATGTCCCTGGCATAATCCAGGACGGAATAGGGTGGACTAACCGTAGTGTGAGTGGACAAAGGAGGGCAGGTATTGGAATTTGAATCAATGCAAAATCGTGGCGTAAAATTATCATCAAAACAAGAAGTCGTCCAGAAGGGTTGACCCATCGTCCCCCCGCAAAATCCATTGACCATTGCCGCAGGAATGTCAATATTCGTGTCATGTGTATCACTTAAATTGGCTGCGCCATCTGAAAGAAACACCATCACCCAAACCGAACCAAATCTGCCACCATTCCTGAGTTGATTGGCACCTACACGAACACCGCACCCAATACAAGTCGATAAACCGGTAAATTTATAGTCAGGATCTCCTCCAGCCCAAAGGGCTGCTGTATCATGATCTTCCTGTGTCCACTTACCATCATAACCGTTCCAATCCCAATCCATAGAGTCGAAACGGTCATCCCGATCACAGGGAACCCCACCCCAGCCATAAGGATCCGGTCCACCATCGGCCACATCCCACCACCGATCCGATAAGTGCTCCGGGTCAAGTGCAGGGTTAGAAGGATGGAATGGACAATCCATGCCATACATCGCTGGAAAATCATCCTGGTCTTCGCCATCTCCATCCAGATCTTCAGAATTCACCGGGTTATAAACCCCCGGATGTGCCCACCATTTAGACCAGACATTAAAGACAACGGGAACGTCATCATGAACATTAATAAGATCAATTGCAATTTTTGCAGACAATAAATCAGTACCTAATAAAAATTCAACCCTTGCAGTTTTATCGTAGGTAACGACGGACACCTGATCATACCCATCGGCTAGCGTATCGATCAGTGCTTTGGCTGCTTCTTTTGCATCAACCATTGGTTGGCAAGTATTCGATCCATTACAACCTGAAGGATTAAACGCAGCATTGGCACTATAACCTGGTGTGCCAGAGGCCATTGACTCTGATGTATCCAATACAATCACTACGTCCAGTGGGGCAGCCTCGGAAATCGAATTTGTGTGCAGATTAATACTTTCAAATCCCATTAAGGATAAAAAGTATAAAGGTGCCTTTTGTTGTGCCTCCACCCAAACTAATTTTCTGGGGGCTTCGGTCGGTGTATTTGGGCAACGAGCATAGAAAATGGGCGGTAAACCCGTATCGCGGATATTATCTTTGTCTGCATCGCACAACAGAACTTCAATATTGGCAAAATCAACATTCATTAAATTGAAAACCTCTTCCGCTGCTGCAGTCATTGACGGAAGATCTGGATCTCGCTTAAATTCGTTTATGGCAGCCAGGGCGGCAGAGTCAACTGCTCTTTTTAAACTCCCATAGGTGACATACACCGAGCCAGCATCTAGTGCCAATCCCACAAATAACAACAGAACCATTAACGTAACAACGAATATGACTAAAATTTGACCTTTGGATGAACTTCTGGAATAATTCATTTTCTTCTCATGGTATCTGGGTTGGGGTGGGTTGAGCAGCGGGCAGAGGCATAATTGTAAATGCCCTGATTTGAATCGGGTTGGGAATCAAATCGGTAACAATTGGAATTCCCAGCACCTGTTCATGACAATAATAAACTTCGACTGCCACATAACCTTTATTGAGAGGTGCATCGGTTAATAATAATGATTGAACCTGAGCGGCTGTAAAGTGAGGGCCAGCACGCACAATATTTCCTTCACAATTTTTCTTAAAATTATCAGGTAACGGACCTGCAGTGAAATTGAGGTCTGAATTGCTGGCAAAATCGACATTTGAAAGCGCCCAATAATTATTGGGTTGAGGAAGTTGGTCAGAAATAACATTGCCTGAAATGGTAAAAACAGAGATGACCACATCATCTGTGTTTAAATTCATACTCAGATAATGATTGAAGCCATTGCAATATTGTAAATTTGGACAGGTTGCCGATCCGGAAGAGGGTGACATCATACAGGAGGTGTCATAAAAGAAATTTAGATTATCGGTGGTACTGCAATCTAAATCACCGGTGGAAAAAGGATCACGCACCGAAGCAAAACGTGCGGCTTCCCGGCTTAAGTCTAATACATCCAGATATCGGCTAATGAAAAAAGCAACTTCTACCAAACCTAATAATAATAATAGAAGTACAGGTAATACCAGAGCCAGTTCAACAAATGATTGACCACGGCTTGGCTTCTTAATTCGAATAATTCGCCTCAGTAATCGGTACAAAATCCTCTCCAAAACCTCTTACACATCTAATGCGGGCTGATTATATAATACACGACACCCTGAATAAGATCAAGAGTGTGACCGCAATCTGTAATTAAAATGAAACTATTTCGTAACCTAATCGTAACAAAATTTCAGAATTCAGTTTCCTTGTTCGAGATTTCAATGAATCTTACTTTACTCCTTTGACAACTTCATAAATAATGGCTGAGTCATCAGAAAAATCACCATAGACAATCTTTAAATCCCCAAGACGGGTCATTTCGTTGAATTTTTCTAATCCTTTTGCAGAGTAGTAAGCTTTTTCCAGATCAGAAACAACGATGTAACCAACTTCGTAGCGCTTCACAAAATCCTTGGCGTTCTCAATTTCCTCCCCGTTATAAAAATTGTTTACTTCTTCTATCCGGTTTTCCACTATTCTGCCATCTAACAATGAGTTATGTTGGCGGGTATGCCAGTTCCAACCAATTACCGCAGATAATCCCGTATGAATGGAATAGCGGCCACCCCAGCGGTATTCTGTTGTATATCCTTCTACAATGACGGGAGTCCCGGTTACATGGTCTTGCATGTACCTGATTCCAGCATAATCGTTTTCAAGATCAAGTTTTCTATCATCATCGGAATAGTAAGCGGGTGGTAAATCCGGATTGTAAATGGAATCCCCCAGCATAAAGAGAGCGCCATCTAACGTGATCGGAGGATTTTCAACAGCCGGCCAACGATCTTTTATTTTGTATTTTGTAGCGGTTAAAGGATAAGAGAGCCCGAACAATATCAGCACCTGCAATGCAATGATCCATCCAATCCGAAGGCTTGATCTCCAGTCCCGAATGATACGGAACATCTCGATCAGACCCAAACTGATTGCAATCCCTAACAGGAACCATGCCTGGAGATATATTCGAAAAACCATGTTCGACCTGCCGACATCTCCTTTTAGTACAAGGATCTCCGTTAAGAATGTAAGTGAAAAACCCAGTGCAAAAAGGAAGAAAATAATCCGCTGAATTTCTGAAATTTCCTTTTTGATAAAAACCAGATAGATCCATCCCAATAAAAACGGCAGACCAAATGCCAGCACCTGATAATGAAAACCCCACAGAGCAATTATTAACGCCAGCAAGCCAGCGATCACCAGGTAGATTTTTCTACCCAATTTCTCCAGCCAGTAAAAATACCATTGTTTTAATTCCGGGAAAATAAATTTAAACGTAAGGCTGATCATTATAAAAAGTGGAAAACCAAAAACAACAAAGTAATCCGAGAGAGGTGTTTTTGCACCCCTCCAAAATTCAATGGAAGAGTACTCTGTTTTAAACCAGTAAGAAAACGGGGAATAAAGGAGCATCGCCAATCCCACAGACCCGATTGAAACGACAAAGAATTGAATTATTTTTTGTTTCAAAGTTTTTTGGTTTGTTTTTACGATTTGCCACAGAATGATGAACATCGCCAAAGAAACCATCACGGGAAAATCCCAGGTATGGGAAGCCAGGAAGCTGCCGACGAACACCCCAAATAATACCAGTGTGAAAAGCTGATCTTTCCATTTCCGTTTATGAACCGGCGATAGATAAGCGCTCAAACACCAGGCTAAGCCAAGTGTAAAAAATGGCATTGTTAAAAGATGCGGGTGCATATCCGCATACAAAAATGAAAAATAAGGGAATTCAACAATCGGGGTATCCGGCCCGTCATGTAAAATTGGGCGGGAGGCAGAAAAATACCATTTACCTGCATCGCCCGGTAAATCAGCTTTTCCAGAAATCACCTGACTTGCCCCTGAAAGCACCAAATCGAGATGGTGAAAGTTTCCAGCATTCATATTCAAGATTGATGCTTCGGGTAAATATTTCCATAGCATTTTTACCTGGTAGAAATTACCCATAAACAGGACGGCAACAATGGCGATCAAGCCACTCAGGTAAGCAGATGTTTTGAAAGAGAATTTTTTCAAATCTCTATTCTTGAAAGTGCTAGGCTCTTCATTTTCAATGCAAATAGGATCCTGTTTTGGCTTTCTATAGGTTTGCTTCAGGTTATAACCAATACCAAAAACACCAATCCCCGTCATAGCAAACCAACTGGGCAGCACCAGATTATAAGCAATCGATGGAATGATCCCCAATAATTTGGTTGGAATGGCAGCCACGACAAATCCATAATAATAGTAATTAATATAATGATTTGAAAACCAGGGATTTGGAGGTGGAAAATACACCGATTTTAGAACAGCGTTAAAAAAAGCAAAATCCATCGGTTTTTCACCACCCAGCCAGGGATGCCATAGATCCGGATTGTTCATGCGCACCATTAAGCTAAAAACGAATAGTAACAGGAAGATAAATTCAATAATAATCACATGCTGCCACAGGTGACGAAAATAATCCAATATGCTCTGTTTATTTCTCACAAACAAAATTCCATTCAGCAAAAGGAGGAGCAGCAGACCCGCAAGAATTGCCCACCTGGTAAAAGGAATCCACTTAATACTGGCAAAAAACCAGGGCAGCCAAGCCAGCAACAGTAAACCCGCCATGCGAATCAGAAAATATCCTTTATCCGGAAATACGCCAAAAACGCGAAAAACGACCGGGAAAACAATCAAACCGAGTAGCAGCAAAAGTAAATACCAGGCGATCACACCCCATGCTTGATTAACATTCAACAGGCTGGAGTGGTTGAACATCTGTGACCAGGTACCTCCATTCTTTTGCGCTTCCAGGCGGTCTGGGGTGAGTTGAAGGGCAGTATTTGACCTTGAATAGTCTTTCGGAACCTGAAATAGCACTGCATCCAAATCTATACGATCGAATTCCTCCTGAATTTTTCCGATGGAAAAATCCCCTGATTTTTTGAACACAAAAACTTTCGGGTGATCATAGACGGTGAACGATTCATCCGCATTCTGGTCGTTGATCTCCAAAGGACCAATATTTGGATGACTAACAAACACAGCAATGAGATCAAACCCCAAGGGGCTTTTATAGGGAGGCTCCAGTTTATAAGCATGTTTTTCAAGCGCATCCGAACTACATTCACAATCAAACAGAAGCTGATAATATCGTAAGGTTAACGGATAGCGCAGTTCAAGACGGGGCATGGCGTCATAGGCTCGGTTGCTGGGAATAACAAGATACTCACTTGCATCCAAAATATCGATCATTCTATCCCGTTTTTGAGGGGTGTCAGGTTCATACAGTTCAAGATTAAGCGGCTTATAGATTCCTCCCAGCGCATCGGTATCATCCACTGCCAATGGTAATGCATCATCCCATGAAGTTTCAAGCGTAAAGGTCTCCCCTTGCAAAGATATTGTCTCTCCCTCGGTTAACTGATACTTGACCTGATAGGATTGACCGGCTTTCAAAGTGATGGCCGGGAAAGTGAATTCCGTTGAATAACGAGCACCTGGTTCTGTAAAATGAATAGTTCTCTCTGCTTCGGCCAGCGGATTTTGTTCATCCCGATCCTCGAGAATACTTACTTTGATCACAACACTGGACGGTTGAAATTCTTGTTGAAAATCCAATAATTCGAAATGGTTGACCCAGATATTATTCTCCACTTGAAATGCAGACACTGAGGGTTCTAATTCACTATTATTTCCAATAAAACTTCCCTCTAATAGAACTGCTGGATCTTCCTCATTTCCTTTGGAAAGCTTCGCACCAGAAAAATACATTTTTATTTCTTCATCGGGTAAGTAATGCAAATAATAAGATTGGTTGGGAATTAATTCTATTTCCGGGAATTCAAAGGCTAATGACTCCTGATTAGCCTGGTCCAGAATTGGTACGGATTCATCGACAATAATGTCGTTTCCTTCTTCATCCAACGAAAGAAGTATTCGTAAATTTGATGGAGGTTTCTTGATGTTGGGAGCGGTAATCTTCGTTACCTCTCCACCCGACTGTAGTTTTAATTCCATAATCGAAATTTCATCGGGAATCAGTTTCTGTTTGTTGTATACCGGGATGGGAACCATCTTCGTTCCCCCGTCCGATGACACAATAACATTCAGTGGTCCGGGAATATTCGCCAGAATCCAGCGTGATGCCTCCACTCGAGTATGCGGCCGGGAATAGATACGTGTAAAAGCAAAGGCATAAGCAAAGGTACCAACCACGACCGTCATAACAATCAGAATACTGACCAAACCCTGCCAATTTTCTTTCATCCCAGTAATTTGTAAACGCACATCTTTACCAATTTCACGAATCCTTATTCGTTGCTGTTTGGTTTTAATAGCGATCTCATACAAAGCCCAGGCTGCAAATAAAATCAAAAAGGGATAAATAGGCAGGAAATAGCGCATATAACGCCAAAATTGCATATTTTGCCAAATAAAATAACCAAGGATCCATACGAAAGGAAAAAGGTGTTTCCTCCACTCACCCTTCCAAATCCGGTAACCAGCCCACCCCCAACCAAACCAGGCAATCAAACCTAAAGGAAGACCCATGCCCCATAAAACCATATTCACCCAGGCATATTGAACAGATCGGTTTGTCCAATGATGATTGGGTGGCCACTCAGAGTTTCCAGCCACCTGATTGGTTACTTCTTTCATCACAGTGAGCCAGTTTTGATTAAGACCGATATTAAAAAATCCTGGTCCATTAAATGCATACGGTTGAAAAACACGAAAGGCAATGAAAGCAAGTACAACTGTCAGAAAAAGACCAAATCCAATTGTTTTAATCAATTGCCAAATATGGGGTTGTTTTCTAAATAATAGTATGTATATTAATCCGGCAACAAAGATCAGCCCTAATACGGGTAAGGTGTTGACTTTACATGCCCCTGCCATACCAACCATTAATCCAAATAGACCAAAATACTTATAATTCGAAGATGTTATTTTCTGATCCGGTTGATCCAGAGGGATTGCTAACACCAGGAAATAAAAAGCAGTCAGGACGAAAACTGTAGCAAAGGAATCCACAGTAAAAAAATGAGACATTTGAATGGGAAAAACAGCCAGAGCATACAGAGCTGCTGCTAAAAATGCAATTTTCCTATTGTACAGGCGGACTGCTAATAGAAAAAGAGCTAAAATAGCTGCCAGATCAAATACACCGGAAAGTGCCCGCCCGACAAGGGTGATCGAATCATAATGGGTCATATCAAGCCATTCAGCTACCATGCGCGTAATGAACAAAGGCAGCATGCCATAGGTATATGATCCGTGCTTCAAAGGATTGAGTTCGCTCACCATTGTGTCAAAATATGTTCCAATACCCCCCGCTCCATGAATTGATTCTGCAGTCATTGAAAGGTAACGCTCATCGGGATGTTGGTGAAAATTATTGTCCCAATTCAGGCCTGAAAAACGGAAAATCGCCCCTACGAAAACTATGATAAATAATAAGAAGATTGTCAGCCACGAGGGTTTGGCTTTGGAAGTGTAAATTATCTGTTCTTTTTCAAGAGGTAACTTTTCAGGAAGGGTTATTTGTTCAATTTGTGAGCTGGCAGGTTCAATTTCCTGCTCTGGTTCTATGTTTTTATCTTCATGATTATATGATGTATCAATTTGGGAAGAAACAAGCCCAACCTCTTTATTTTCATCGCCATTTCTGGATGGCTGGTCATCTTTCTCAGCGCTAACCTCAAAAAGATCAGTTATCTTCTGTTTTGTGGCTGAATCCAACCCCCAGATTTGATCTAACTGACTCAATGAAGTGATAGGACGAAAAGCGATGATCCTTTTAGCAAGACGAGCGGATATCGCCAGAATTTTAATCAATTTTTCTTCAGAAATATTATTTAGATTTAATTTTGAATTCGGTTTTTGATGCATAGTGGCCATAAATAATTTTTTGGGGAAAGCGTTACCTTTATTATATCCATTTCGCCTGAAAGATTTAATTACTTACGTTTTTCTTAAGCCGAAAACTAATTCTTCTTATCACCATCATGGTAATGAAGGATTATCTACCAGATAACTGATAAACAAGAATTCTTTATTGTATTTATAATGCTCCATCATGGCACCGTTAGGCCAAATTTCCTTTATTTCTTCCAAGCGCATTTTATAAGCTGGAGAAATAATCCACACCAGTTTCTCTCCTGGACAATCCTCTTTTGAAATCTGCGATATGTCAGCTGATACCTCAATCATAGTATGCGGCCAACCCAAAAAAGCAGTCTCAGACCAGAAAATATTATAGCCATCCGTCATTGCACAAACATTAATATCATCAGGAAGTGGATCAATAAACCTTCCCACAAAAACAACTGGCCTCGTCTCTTTGGCTACATAACCAATATATTGATCCCAATCCTTAATGCCCAATGTAATTATGAATCCAACCAACGTAAGTATGACAAATAATGAAATCAATTTTTTTGAAAAAGAATTTGCATAAGTCAGAATTTTTTCTAAGACAATAGCTATAAAGAAAGCTCCTAATAGAATGGCAGGTAGTAATCTACACCAGGTGGGCGTATCAATGGTTAGTATACCGCCTGTCACCATTACAAATAGAAACGATGATACTATGATTAAATAACCGGGTTGTTTCCATTTCCATAAGGCTTGAAAGAAACCCAATACCATTAAAGGCGCTATGATCGGATTAAATATTGGGTGTGGATAGGAAAATTGAGGGCTTTTATCATTATAAAAATTGAATGAGAAAAGTGTTCTTTTTATTTGTTCCCACATGATTACCAAAACACTATTTGTTTCGTAAGAATATCTCACATGAACATGATTGTAGGCAGAGAAGACAAAAACTTCATCCGCCCGTTTCATAAATGTACCCCAATCCTTCAGGATATAAATCAGGTTTGGTCCCAGGGCAAACAAGAATGAGCCTGTAAGCCAGATAAGACCAAAATAATTTTCTTTGATCCATTCCCGTTTAAATAGAAAAGCACTCAAAATAACCAGACCCATCATGGGAATGATCGCTCGTCCGGATGGGTACCCCATAAAAGTAAAAGCAGCCAGAATTCCTGAAAAAGCAAATGAAGTCTTTCGGCGACTTTTCAATCCATCGATGAGAAGAAATAAACTGAAAAATCCAAACATCCAGGGGTCTATGTAACTCGGAATTCTGGAATATTCGATATGCGCCGGGTTGATCGTGATCAGGATAATGGTTATGAGTGCCAGGCGATGATTATCAAATAAACGCCAGATTAATAGATAAACTGCAAGGATACTCAGTGTCCCCATGACTACTGTGCCAAAATATAGACCAAACAGATCATTTCCTGCTAACCACATACTGAAAACATAAGGTAAAAAAGCTAGTCTGGGAATATAATACCAGCCAGTTCCAAAAATCTGGCTTTCATTCCCCAGAAGATAATCCCGGGCACTAATCCCCATGGAAGCCATATCTGTACTCAGGTCTAGTGGGATGTCATATAAGCGGTAAATTCGTAGAAGAAAAGCAATCACCAACAACATCCCCAACAACCATTTATGAGCATTTTTGAAACCGGGAGATGGATCAACATTCCATTTTTCTTTTTGGGTTTTTTGTAACACCAGATAAATGAGAAAGCCCACCAAGGCAATCATCCAAAACCAACGAACAATTGGATTTTCTCCCTGGATCAGGTATGTGATCATAGAAATAGCCATAAAAAGTAGAATGTCATATAAAAACATTTTCATGAGCTTCTTATTTTTATGTCTGATCTTTACAGATGGCTTTGAACTGTGTTTTTTGTGTTCGGAAATCCCCCTGGGGTCACACTGGAAGGATTTAATCCTCATTACCCATATTATTCCAGAAACCAGGAATATAATACCAGCTACGATTAGACGTTGATTTTCAGTGAAATGTATTTCTCTTAGTATTTCAAATGTAAAAGAATCATCTCTTCCAGCATTCAAAATCATCTGACCTGAGTAAGCCAAAGCTATTGGAAGTAAAAATGTAAGCAGGTCCCAAATTATTTTCTTATTCATTTTTTTAAATTGTTTAGGATGAAAGAAATCTTTCAATTCCTTAATAAATTTAGAAGTTTTGTGGCAGAATTTTAAGCAGACTGTTTGAATTTTAGTATTTTTCCATAATTTGGTTTTGAAGGCCCTGATAATCTTTTGAATTTTTCGATCAACAAAAAAATTATTTTTCCTTTTCAAATAAAAACATAAGAACTTGTTCCAGATACTTCGAACTCTTTCATTTCTTAATACAACCCAGATAATAAAACCTACCAGGATCAATCCAGCCAGTACAATAGAGTACATCCATCGGTATGAATCAAGATCCTTTTCCATGATATCTTGCGGCATCAGTGTGGGAAGTGTTTCACCTGTCAAATAAAAGATATAGGTAAAGATTTTGTATCGGGACTCATAAGTGATTAATTCTCCTTCTGGCCAATAATGATAGAGATCTTGCAAACGATCTGTATGTTCAGGTTTTAAGACCCAAACCAGTGAAGGTCCATCACAACTTCTCAAATCCTCAATTGGTGCATCGGGAGAAAAATCTACCAATTTTCGAGGCCAGCCAAGAAAATTGATTTCCCGCACATTCAAGGGCGGATCTACCAAAAATCCACATACTGTAACGTCTTCCGGAAGTTGTTGAATATATCGGCCTAAAAAGGCAACACTACTTGCATTTGTTTTTACGGATTGATAATAATGATCCCAATTAATCCAGCCAATCGTTGCAATCCAAAGAACAAATAGGATTAATAAAATTCTTTGCACATAGTGACCCGTGTAATTTTTTACCAGATTGTAAAGTTGTTCAATTGCCAATGCTGCCAACAATGCTCCTGCTGGAATAATACCTACCAACCTTGGCCAAGCGGGAGCATCGACTGTTAATACACTACCCAAACCCATTATTAAAACAATCCAGATTATAGTTAATACGACACCAATTTCCTTTTTTCGTCGTAAAGCGGAACCAACCCCTAAAATTAAAAGAGGTGACACAAACGAATTAAACATTGGCCCTCGGTACCCAAACTGAGTACTGCTGTCTCCCACCTTATTGAACATCAGCAATGTCTCCTGGGTTTGTCGCAGAATAACCTTTAATTCTGAATTTACTTCATATTTATTCAGTAAATGGAGCATTACACCTGGATCAAAAAGGAAAACTTGAGAACTTCTTGATAAAAATGGTTCTAAATTTAGAAATATATTTATGATAGCTGGTCCACAAGCCAGCACGATCCCCATTATTAAGATAAGGATTGAATATGGCCTTTTGTAAATCCAGGATTTTTTGTCGAATAAAAAATATAAAAAAAAGAAAGTAATAATAATCGGAATTACCCTGCCCGAATAATACATCAGTGAGCTAAAACCGATAAGTACGCCAGATAAACCGAAGGATAACCAACCTTTGCTGCGGATACCATCAATTAAAAAAAACAAAGCCAGAAATCCAAGTGGCCAGGGATCAATATACTCTGCTATTCGGGAAAAATGTAAATGCGGGATGTTGATCGAAACCAGGACGCTCGTGATGGTTGCCAGACGATGATTATCAAATAACCGCCAAACCAACAAATAAACTGCCAAAATGCTAATCGTCCCACCCATTACGGAGGTCATTTGTAAGCCATAAAGGTTATTTCCAAAAATCGACATAGAAAAAAATGCGGGCAGGAACCCAAACATGGGAATATTTGCCCAACCAAACTTGAAAATATTTTGTTCTGCACCTAATAATAAATCTCTGGCCTGGATCCCATGAGAAGCCATATCGCCATGAAAATCATCAGGAATAATTGCCAATTGGTAACTTCTCAACCAAAAAGAAAATGCTAAAATTAAACCCAAAATGAGCCAATTTTCCAGGTGAAATGGAGGAGATTTACCATCATCTGTGATTTGCTTAGGAGATTGGTCAGACCAGGATGATAGTGAGAATAAAAATATAACCAGTGAGAGAAACCAAAGAATTCGAATGATTGTATTCTCTCCATATAAAGCAAAAAAAAGATTGTTCAGTAAGTAAATCACTCCACTGAGAATTAACAAATATAAAGGAAGCTTTCGATGCGGAGGATTCGCAGGTATTATTTTTATCTCCTGCTTGTATTCTTCCACTTTTGGTTTAATCTTAGGTGGAAAATAGATCCAGAGAATAATCGCCAGAAGATAGAGCCCTAAACTCACTAACAACCTTTGGTTCGATGAAAGAGAAGGGATCCACATCCATTGGGTTCCATTATTACCAGTAAGGACATATTGGGCAAAATAAGCAATCATAACCGCCAGGATTGGAATGATCAGGCTTCTGAATATCGGTTTGACTTTATGCCATCTTTTTTTACTTAATATTTTATCTTTTGAAAATTGCTGTGATTGTTGGTGCATCCCACCTGCTTATTGGTTGGTATGATTT
>JAVEYK010000018.1:0-45028 GCA_034003505.1 Anaerolineaceae bacterium
TTTCCATCCGGTTGTGCTTCCCCACTCTCCCATAGTACCTCAACGTTTTTTCCTATATAACCAGACTGGTAGTGATGGGTCATCTCTGCGAAAAGAGCACGCATGGCAGCCGAACGCCTTTTTCGAAGTGCTTTTGGAATTTGGTTTTCAAAGGTGGCGGCTGCTGTTCCCGGACGGGCTGAGAACGGGAAGATGTGACCAGCGGCAAAATCTACCTGGCGTACATATTCCATTGATTCATCAAATAATTCATCAGTTTCTCCCGGAAAACCTACAATCATATCGGTTGTGATGGCCATATCCGGTACTACTGACCTGGCCGCCACAACAATTTGCATGTACTTTTCAGGGGTTGTTTTACGTGCCATCCTTTTTAAAATCGCAGCAGAACCCGATTGTAAAGGTAAGTGAATATGTGGGCACAACCGGCTATCCTCCCAAAGGCTAAAAAACGCCTCACCCAGATCCCATGGTTCCAGCGACGATAATCTTAAGCGTGTGACGGAAGGATTCTTTAAAATTGCTTCGATCAGATCCCGTAGATGGGATTTCTCATCCAAATCCTTGCCCCACGAGCCTAAGTGAACACCGGTTAAAACGATTTCCTTGACACCCCCTTCCAGTGCATTTTTAACCTCTGTCATAATTTCGGCAAGCGATCGACTGATGCCTTTCCCTCTGGCCACTTTGGTTATGCAGAAGGTGCAAAAATTGTCACAGCCGTCCTGCACTTTCAGGAAAGCCCGTGTTCTAAGATGATCCCCGGGTAAAGGTTCTCTTGCCAATGGCTCCAGATCAAAAGCCATGGGTGTAATCTGCAAAAAATCGGAAACCAAATGTTCTTTGTTTTCATTTAAAACAACATTCTCTACACCAGGCAAATTCAGAGCAGCCTGTGGCTCTAAAGTTGCCCAACATCCTGTGGCTATGATTTGACCAGCCCCTTTATTGGCTGCCTGACGAATCTTCTGGCGTGAATCAGAGGCTGCCGCACTGGTTACCGCACAGGTATTTACGATGACCAGATCAGCTTGGGCAGCATCCGCAACAACTGTATGCCCCGTTCTACGGAATTGCGCAGCCATAATTTCTATTTCACTCTGGTTGAGACGACATCCAATCGTATCAAAATAAATGTTCATTATCTATATCATTTCCATAATTTGTAGCCTGTGTTTTAAGGCAAGTGTACGCTCGTCACTAACAAAGTCCAACCCCGTTTTAAAGAGATGTTGCCTTAGTCTTACAAATGATTAAGGCTGAAATACTGATAAATTATCAAAGAAGATGTCCACCCCAGGTTCTTTAAAACTTCCTGCAATCAAACCCACATCACCACTGGTGAAATTTCCGTCCTTAATTAAAAATTGATTCACTCCATTAATATCAAAGCTTAATGTATCTCCCTGACAGGTAGCCACTAAATTATTAATGGACTTGCCCTGGTGAACCGTTGGGGCAAATTCCATTGAAGGGCTATTGATCATTTCGTAAATCCCTTCCTGTACCCGAATAATTCCGGCATAACCATCACTGCTGATCACAAAGGCGTAATAATTTTTCTCATCCTGCATTCTACAAATGATGCCATAAGAATTATCATCAGGGCCATCTACCTTAATAGCTTCCACTTCAATGCGGACATCTGTAAATTCATAACCCGGTTTGGAATAAAAATCCAAATTCGGCTTGTCTACATAAAAACGCAATCCATCTGCCTGGTAAATCACATACGAGCCATTCTGATTCCAGGTATTCCATCCACTTTCGGGTGATGAAAAAGTATCGCTGAATAACACTGTTCCTGAAGGTGGTATTTCTGTGGTCTTCGGGAAAATCAAATTTCCAACAGAACAGGCACTTAATAGGATCATTACTATCAAAGAAGGTACAATTCGTTTCATCAGAAAGAATTTTAACATGAATTTAGGAACCATTACTGACTCAGGAATTTATTGGCTAACTGGATTAATTCATCTTGATCCGCAAATTCAATCGTCCGTTTCAAAAAATAATTCGCAAGTTGTGTCTTGTTTTGAAAATAATAAAGTTGTCCCAAATGCAAATTGACTAACGCAGATTCGGGCGCTAGCTGATAAGCGGCGGATAAGAATCTCTCTGCAGAGGTATAATCCTCCAGAATTAACAGCAACCATCCCAATGTATCCGTTGCTTCCCAGCTCTGTTCATCTATCAGCAAAGCTTGTCTGGCCGCAGGCAGCCCCGTCTCTTGCAGCTCCAGTTTATAATCACCGCAAAATCTGGCCAGATTAATCCAGAAATGTGCATTATCCGGCTCTATCCTGGTAGTATTTATGAACGCTTGCAAAGCCTTTTCCGGATTGCCAGACAGGATGTATGTATTTCCCAACTCCTGTTGCCAGATCGCCTGGTCCGGTTGATCCTTGCTTAATTCCTGATAGATTTCCAGACTGCGTATAAAATCATCCCGCATGCGCCAATAAGAAGCAATATAAGCTCTGGCAATCACTGATTTTGGCGAGATGGAGAGTGCTTTGTTCAAGGCAGAATAACCATCTTTGCCGGAATTTATTAATGCATTGCCGTAAAATGCCCATCCTTCTGCATACGCAGGATCCATACGCGTAACATAAGCAAAAGCAGCCGTTGCATAATCCCATTCACTTATCGCAGATAAGAGATTTCCAGACAAAATCATCTGATAGACAGTGTTTTCTTCCTGTTGAATGATTTCAATTTCTGGTAACAGCAATTTTAATTCCCGAAGATTCGATTGGGAAATACTGTGAATGGCGGTTTCAGGTTCAAAAATAATTTGGGAATAGATCAAAGGCAGCATTAATTCTTGATTGTCTGGCTCAATTTGCTGCCATTTTTTTAATGTTTGAAAAGCACCAAACCAATCATTTTTAGATTGTTGAATCTGGACTAATTCCCTCAAGTCTGCTGCCCGAACATCTGATTTCTGGATGACTGATTGCCATACAACATAGGCTTTCTCCTTTTGATTGGTCTCCCAATAGATCTGACCCAGGAGGATAGTCTGATCGACTTGCAAGGGTACAATGGCTTCGGCTTTCTGCAGAGCAACGATCGCTTCATCAAAATCACCTATCTCAAATTGTTTTTCAGCTAATCGGGACCATAAATCGGCTTGCCAGGGTTGATTTCGCAAAATTGCCTGTGCATTTTCAATCCATTCCTCGGTTTGCGGCTCTCTTTGAGAAAAATTCAAGTTTTTCCAGTATGATGCGATTGTTTTTGAATAAGGTGTCACATCCAGCGAGAGAGCAAACAGGATGGGTAAAAGAATGGCTACAATAAATGGTAATTGTCTTTCCAATCTTTTCAGCATTTTTTATCCTCGCAACACTCAGGAGTTGAACCAGATCATCAACAAACTGCCATATTCCGTCAAGGTTTGACGCCAACCCAATGCTGATAGATACCAGTTGATAGGTTTATACCAGCTATTTTCTACAGGATGAACGATGACCTTCATATCGGTGTCCTTGAATTCGCGCTGAAAGATGATCTTTGCTCGCCGTGTGTGATAGGGGGCAGTGATCACCAGAATAGAATTGATATTCCGTTGAAAGGCCAGAATTTTTACCGCCTGCGCCTCTTCAAAGGTGGTGGATGCTTCCCCATCTGTCACATATATTGAATCCGCTGGCACTCCGCCATCAATCGCCATGCGTTGCAGCTTCTCGCTATAAGTCTGTCCTTCGCCTATATATTCTGTGTGTGTTTTTGTAATCACAAAAGAATTCCCGTACCCGTTTTTATACCATTTAATTCCTTCCTGGACTCGGTCACCCTCATCCCCACTCAGAACAACAATGGCATCTACCGGCTTGACACGGTCCTTTGTGATGAGAAAAGAAGCTGCTCCTACAAACCCTACCCAAATCAGAATAAAAAATAAAAGATTGACCAACAAAAAAAGGATGCAATTCTGAAGGCATGAATTTACTTTAGTTTTTCTGCTTGTTGGTGGGTTACTCACTATTCACCTTTGCAATAGCCAGTTTCATGCGTTCCAGGCCTTCCAACAACATACTGCGTGGGCATCCAAAATTTAAACGCACGAATCCTTCTCCACCTGGTCCGAAAATTTTTCCGTCATTGAATGCAACCCGTGCATCCTCAAGGAAAAATTCGTAAGGACTTTTATCAATTTTCAAGCCGCGACAATCCAGCCAGGCTAAATAGGTGCCCTCCAGAGGTGTTAGTTTGATGTCTGACAAATTTTCTCCAACAAACCTGACCAGCGTATTCCAATTACCTTCGAGATATTGCAACAGTTGTGATAACCACTCCTCACCTTGTTGATATGCCGCCAACGCGGCTGTGTACCCCAATAAATTCACTTCAGGTACCAACCCTTGCCGAGCTTCTTTCAATTCTTTCAGAAGCTCTGGATTTTGCACAACTGCAAACGAACATCCCAATCCGGCAATATTATAAGTTTTACTGGGTGCCATTAAAGTGACTGTGTTCATCGCAATTTCCGGGCTGAGGGAGGCAATGGGAATATGGCTATGACCAGGAAAAATTATATCAGCGTGAATTTCATCGGAACAGATGTAAATATTTTTTTCCAGGCAAATTTCAGCCATTTTTACTAATTCATTTTTAGTAAATACTCTCCCAACTGGATTATGAGGATTGCACAATAAAAACACACCAGAATTTGAATCAATCGAATTTTCAAAATGCTCAAAGTCAATTTGATATCTGTGTTGTGAGTCAATCATCAATGGGGACTCTTTTCTAGCTGCTTGCGCATTCTGCGGAGCATATAAGAATGGATGGTAGACAGGTGGCTGCATCAAAACTTGCTGTCCAGGTCTGGTAAGTGCATGAATAACCAGGTTAAAACCATTCACAACTCCCGGCAAAAAGATGATTTCTTCCACAGAGACATTCCACTGATACAGTTTCCCCAGACGTTCCCTGATCACCTCTTTTAATTTTTTGTCTTCGGATGGATATCCAAAAACGCCATGTTTGATTCGTTTTTCCAATGCATCAATAACTGGCTGTGGGGATCTGAAATCCATATCGGCGACCCAAAATGGCAGGATCTCCTGATCATAATGGTTCCACTTAATACTTTCGGTTTCTCGCCGGGGGATTATTTCATCAAAGTTATATTGCATTGCTCCTCATTTTCTTCGTCAATCATAAAGATAACGTTCATCAATTTCAATACCTGCACAGATAAGCATTATACTTTCACTAGAAATTGTTGTCGAACAAGGTATCCGTTCACCAGGATCAGATTAAAAATAGTGGATTGTCCTGTAAAATAAAGAAATATGGAAAATAATTATGAAATTGCCCTCAATTGAACTGCTAACTTCACCCGATTGGAAAGATTATGAGTTGATTGACAGCGGAAACGGTTCAAAATTAGAACGTTTTGGCTCCTATGTGATCAAACGTCCTGAACCAGAAGCGATTTGGATGCCAACCAAACCAGGGAAAGTGTGGAGCCAGGTACATGCCGAATTTCTACCGACCGCTGAGAAAAATGGCGGGCATTGGATTGAGCATCGTCCCATGGAAGAACGCTGGAAGATGCAATACAAAAAACTATCTTTCTGGGTGCAAAGAAGTGCCTCGCGCCATCTGGGGGTTTTCCCCGAGCAAGCTGTCCAATGGGATTGGATTCAGGAACAGGTCAGCGTTTCAAATGTGCGCATGAACGTGCTTAATTTGTTTGGTTATACCGGCATTGCCAGTCTTGCCGCAGCAAGGGCTGGCGCCATTGTCACCCATCTGGATGCATCCCGAAAAGTCAATATATGGGGGCAGGAAAATCAGGCCTTATCTGGTATCTCCTCGCAATCCATTCGTTGGTTAGTGGATGATGCTTTTAAGTTTGTCAGGCGGGAAATTCGCCGTGACAGCAAATATGACGCAATTATTCTGGATCCACCGAAATTTGGTCGCGGACCAAAGGGCGAAGTTTGGGAATTTTATAAAATCCTGCCTGATCTATTGGATAGTTGTCGCCAAATACTGAGTGATAAACCTATCTTCATTCTTCTGACAGCCTACGCCATTAAGGCGTCATCGTTAACGCTTTATTACGGATTAGAAGATATGATGCGCAAACACAAAGGGACTACTTCAGTGGGAGAAGTAATCCTGAATGAGAGAAATGGCAAAAACGCCATCTCGATGGCCATTTATGGACGCTGGACTTCAATATCAACATAAAAGGATTCATATGATGAGTAATCAAACAAAATTTTCAATTATAGGCGCAGGAGCCATGGGCGAAGCCATCATCGGCGGGTTGTTACGACAAAAGTTGACCTCCCCTGAACATATCCATGCTTCTGAACCACGTCCAGAGCGTTGTGAGGAACTGAAAACCAAGTATGGGATCACCATCTCAACTCATAACCTGGATGTAGTAGAAAATGCAGACGTGGTAGTTCTGGCGGTCAAACCGCAACGACTGGAAAAAATCTTATCAGAATTATCCGGTCATATTCCTCCCCAAGCAGTGGTGGTCAGTATTATCGCCGGCGCTTCGATTGAGAAAATTTCAACAGGACTCGCCCATAATATTGTCGTCCGTACCATGCCCAATACACCGGGCCAGATTGGGAAAGGCATCACAGTCTGGTTTGCATCCAACACGGTTGCAGATGATCAAATGGCAAAAGCACACATGATGCTGCAGGCATTGGGTGAAAATATCCAGGTAGATGAGGAATATTACCTGGATATGGCAACTGCCGTATCAGGTACCGGCCCGATGTATGTCTATTTATTCATGGAAGCTTTCATGGACGCTGCTGTTCATCTTGGATTTTCCCGCTATGTAGCTGAAAAGCTGGTGATTGAGACCATTCGTGGTTCAGTGGATTATTACGAAAGTCAATCTGTTCATGTCGCCGATTTGAGAAATAAAGTGACCTCCCCCGGCGGTACCTCAGCAGCAGCTCTTTATTATCTGGAAAAAGCCGGGTTCAGAACAGCCATTTCCCGGGCCATCTGGGCAGCGTATGAACGCTCCCAGCAATTAGGCAAAGGAAAACTGGATCAACACCCCGAAAAAAATAGCGACAATGGAAAAATTGACTGAATTGAACACAAGGAGAACATGATGATTTATAGAAAATTAGGGAATTCCGGCGTTAAAGTATCAGTGGTTGGCTTAGGAACCAATCGCTTCGGCTCTGACAAAACACCTCAAGCAGAAGTGAACAGAATGATTGATTGCGCATTGGAGCTGGGTATCAACCACATCGATACAGCCGATGTCTATCAAAGCGGAAAATCTGAGACCGTATTAGGGAACGCACTCAAAGGGAAATGGGATCGATTTTTCCTGGCAACAAAATTTGTGCATCCCATGGGGGAAGGGATTAATGATCGCGGAGCTTCCCGATACCATATTTACAATGCCGTCGAAGCCAGCCTGAACCGCTTGCAGAGCGATCATATCGATTTATATTATGTTCATCGCTGGGATGACGAGACACCAATTGAAGAAACACTGCGCTCTTTGGATCAATTAATCCAGCAAGGAAAAGTTCGTTATCTGGGGGCATCCAATTTTGCTGCCTGGCAATTAGCCAAAGCAAATCTTGTGGCAGAGTTTAAGGGCTGGAATGCATTCGCCGCCATTCAATCTCACTATCATATGTTCGAACGGGACCTGGAAAAAGAAGTGGTCCCCTATTGCCAATCTGAAAATGTCGCTTTAATTCCATACTTTCCGCTGGCAGGTGGATTTCTGACCGGAAAATATCAAAAAGGCAAACCAGCACCAACCGGATCGCGTGGAGAAAGCAGCGAGTATGTTCAGAAGTATATGACAGATAAGAATTTTGCGATTCTCGATCAATTAATTGCGTTCGCCAAAGATCATGGGCATGAGATGAATGAACTGGCAATCGCCTGGTTATTAGCCCAACCTCAGGTAGCTTCGGTCATCTCAGGTGCCACCCGCCTGGATCATATCCAACAGAACGCCACCGCCAGCGAGTGGGAGTTATCTTCAAATGAACTGGAGGAAATTGAGAGAATCCTCAAGAGCGAGAGATAAATTTCTGCTCTTTTTCATTTGACATAAAATCAACCCTCTTTTAAACTAATCAAATGCTTGCACGCGTTTTTTCTTGTGGCGTCATCGGACTGGATGGCGTCGTCATCGAAGTAGAAGTAGACTCAAGCAATGGCCAATCGAAGGTATTGATTGTAGGGCTACCCGACGCAGCGGTTCAGGAGAGCCGGGAACGCGTCCAATCTGCTATTAAGAATAGTGGATTTTCATTTCCCCGCAAGCGGGTCACCATCAACCTGGCCCCAGCAGATGTTCGCAAAGAAGGTCCAGCTTATGATTTACCTATTGCGGTCGGCGTTCTGGCGGCCAGCCAACAAATCAATCCGGTTAAATTAGAAAAAAGCCTGGTGGTGGGTGAACTCTCTTTGGATGGAACCTTACGGCATGTGCGCGGGATACTCCCCATGGCAGCATTAGCCAGGCAGGAGGGGTTTCAGCGTCTGATTGTTCCGAAAATTGATGCCGAGGAAGCTGCATTAATTCCTGACCTTGAAATCATTGCCGTCGAATCTTTACGTCAGTTAGCCGACTGGTTGCGTGGGGAAATTGAAATCGAGATCCCCAAACCTTCCTTCGCACTGGATGAAGCCATTGCAAATTATCAGACTGATTTTCAGGAAATAAAAGGTCAGGAACATGTCAAACGTGCATTGGAGGTAGCTGCTTCTGGAGGTCACAATGTATTAATGATCGGCCCACCCGGCTCGGGAAAAACCCTGATGGCCCGTGCGTTGCCATCTATTATGCCTACCATGACCATTGATGAAGCCCTGGATGTCACCCGCATATATTCTGTAGCCGATCAACTCCCCTCTGATACTCCTTTGATGCGCTCCAGGCCGTTCCGCTCCCCCCATCACACCATCAGCCATGCCGGATTGGTCGGTGGTGGAAACTGGCCGCATCCGGGTGAGATCTCACTGGCACACCGTGGTGTTCTCTTTTTGGATGAAATGCCGGAGTTTGGATCCCGGGTATTGGAGGTTATGCGCCAACCCATGGAGGACAAAGTTGTCACCATCAGTCGTGCTCAGGGATCGCTCACCTTCCCGGCTAACTTCCAACTCATCGGTGCGATGAATCCCTGTCCCTGTGGATTTTTTGGCGATCCGGTTAAACCGTGTACTTGCGCCTTGGGGATGGTGCAAAAATACCAGAAAAGAATCTCCGGTCCCATGTTGGATCGATTCGACATTCATGTGGAAGTACCACGTGTAGAATATGACAAGCTAACCAATCAACGTTTAGGCGAAAACTCAAAGACCATTCGCGAGAGAGTAGAAACAGCCCGGTTACGCCAGATCCAACGTTTTTCCCAGGACGGAAACAATCCTGAAGGAAACCAAAAAGCCCATCTGATGACATCCAACGCGGATATGGGTGTTGGAGAAATCCGCAAATTCTGCAAACTGGATGATGCTGGTGAAACCTTGATGCGGGCAGCCATGCGCCAGTTGCAACTTTCCGCCCGCGCTTTTCACCGGGTTCTCAAGCTCGCCCGCACCATTGCCGACCTGGCAGGTAGTGAAGTGATCGCTCCCAACCATCTGGCGGAAGCCTTGCAGTATCGGCCAAAGATCATGCTGGACAATCAGGGCTAAATTTATTAAAGAGAATTCGTTTTCAGATCAATGCCGGAATGAAACCGGTAACAGATTCAGCTTATTCCCAGGTTTTCAACCATCATAGCAACATCTACCTCATTTTCAGGCCTGGATACATTCTCCAACAACTCCCAGATTTCTACGTGGGATACCGACTCACCAGGGTTCAATTTTGTTTTGGGCCCTAAAGTTTCCAATTCCAGAAATTGATCATTGCAATAACATTCACTTGAACATCCCATATCGTAATAATCTGCTTGCGCATCATAAGGAGCTCGTTTAACAAATAAGCAGCCATCAATCCAATAAGCTAACCACCCTCTGGGGTTAGGAAACCCAACTTTGAACGGGAAATCCATATTGGCTTCAACCAAAATGTAATCATTTCCCCACCTGACTCGTGGACTGCTGAAATCAGTATACGGCCACAAAGCCAGCGAGCGATTGGGAAGTAAACCAGAGTCAAGGTTGGATTGTGGAAGGATAGCGACCCCACCTGGCTTTAATTGTGTAATCGCCCAGGTAGCACACTCTATTGGTTGATTTCCACAATTCTTCAGAATGTGTCCAATTTCAACGTTTGCAATGTCAGGGTCTAATTGAATTTTGAGAATTTTCTCGATCCCGGACTGTGTTTCAATTTGCTTTTTTATAGTGATAGTGTTGTGATTATTTGTGATGCGAACAGGTTGGTTATCATGATCATAGGTCAGCGGCATTTGTTCAGGCGCAATCCATAAACGATGCCCTCCGTAAATCTGATAATGACTACCATCTGGTAATAATGTTTTAAACTCAGGGATTTCAGCAAGAATGTTCTTTGCACCCTGGAGATTGAATCCTAATATTCTCGGTCCAACCGACTGGGAAAGTACTACCTGAATTTTTTTATTTTCAATTAGAAAACAATCCTGGTTCTGAAATTTTATTTTCTGCATATGAGTCCCTGGAAAACAATAAACAATTGAAGTCGCCATTATAACATTGCGGTGCTGCCAGGAATTATTTTTAATGGTATCGAAAAGAATGGACTTGAGTTTTGTTCTCAGTCCATTCTCAACTTGGAAATTTCGATATTATGGTGGAAATTAAATTAATTGTTAAATTTTCAACTGGTGTGAAAATTTCTCTTTAAATTTTTTCAATTTGGGATTGATGACGACCTGACAATAACCCGCCCAGGGATTTTTTTCAAAATAGTTCTGGTGATATTCTTCAGCTGGGTAGAATTCAGCCAATTGATCAACCTGCGTGACAATCTTATTTCTCCACAAACCAGACTCATCGATCTTTTCTATCGTTTCCTTTACTTTTTCAATTTCTGCTTCATCGTTTACCAAAATAATCGATCGATACTGTGTTCCAATATCCGCCCCCTGGCGATTCAATGTGGTCGGATCATGAATTTGAAAGAAAACTTCCAATAATTCATTCAACGAAATAACCTCGGAATCGTAGGTGACCTCAATTACCTCTGCATGCCCGGTTCTACCGCTGCAAACCTGCTCATAAGAGGGTGAACCAGAGCTTCCCCCAGAATAGCCAACAACTACATCTTCTACGCCATTCAGTTTCTTAAAAATCGGTTCCAGACACCAGAAACATCCCCCACCTAACACAATTTTCTTTAAATTTTTATTCATGTTTAAATCCTTTTAACCACCATTATTGGATTTAATGATAAGAAAAATTATTAAAATATCAAAGGTACGCATAACCTATGAATCAGAAAACCGGCTTTTCGCCGGTTTTCTGATTCATATAATTGATCTAATTTATTTATTTACCTGGCAGCGTACATCGCCTTTTTCGAAGTAATCAATAATCTGTCTGATGGCAGCCAGACCAGCGTTAACGTTAGCTTCTTCCGTTTGCGCTCCCATTTTCTTTGGGGTAAAGAAGAAACGTCCATTGAACTCCTCTTTTATCTCTGCACCACAGACAGGTTCAATATCTGAAATATAACAAAAATCAGGCCGGTCAGCAAACACCTTGAGTAAATCAGCTTCGTTAATTACTTCTTTACGCGCGGTGTTTACCAAAGTAGCTGGTTTCGGCATACTGGTTAAAAATTGATAACCAATGGAGTTTTTTGTTTCAGCATTGGCGGGAAGATGTAAGGATACGTATTGCGATTTTGCATACAACTCTTGCACTGTATCAACCCAATGAACCCCATCAGCCTCAATTGCTTCTTTGGAAACATATGGATCATAAGCATAGATTTCCATTCCAAAACCCTTGGCAATGGTGGCTACACATTTCCCCACATTTCCGTAAGCATGAATACCCAAAGTTTTTCCTTTGAGTTCTGAACCCGATTTCCCACTCATTTGTTTTCTTGCCTGGAAAATCATCATACCAATTGCCAATTCAGCGACAGCATTGGAATTTTGCCCTGGTGTGTTCATAGCAACCACATTGTGAGCACTGGCGGCAGCCAAATCAATATTGTCATACCCGGCACCTGCCCGAACAACAATCTTGAGTTGTTTCGCAGCATCTAATACTTCCGCATCAACAATGTCACTGCGAATAATCATCGCATCTGCATCAGCCACCGCTTTAAGCAGGTCGCCTTTTTCAGTATATTTTTCCAGGAGTTCAATTTCATACCCTGCTTTTGTGGCAATCTCTTTGATTTGATCAACAGCTTCAGCTGCAAACGGTTTTTCGGTCGCTACTAATACTTTTTTCATCATATTCATCCTTTGATTAGTGAAGTTTTTCGAATTCTTGCATGCAATGAACTAAAGCTTTGACGCTTTCAACTGGCATGGCATTATATAACGATGCACGGAAACCACCCACATCACGGTGACCTTTGATCCCAACCATTCCTTTTTCGGCTGAGAAAGTCTGGAATTCTTTCTCTAAATCTTTATATTCCTCGTTCATCACGAAACAGACATTCATCAATGAGCGATCCTGCTCATCTGCCACGGTAGCAATAAACAATTTATTTCGATCAATTTCATCGTAAAGCATTTTACCTTTTTCAAGGTTGATTTTCTCAGCAACTTCCAACCCACCCAGGTCTTTCAACCATTTTAATGTCTGAAGAGCAGCAAAAATAGCAAATACTGGTGGCGTGTTGAACATGGAATCACTTTTAATGTGGGTGCGATAGTCAACCATTGTAGGAAGCGGTCGGCTTACTTTGCCCAATAAATCTTCTTTTACAATCACAAAGGTCAGACCGGCTGGGGCAAGGTTCTTTTGTGCACCGCCATAGATCAGTCCGTATTTTGAAACATCCATCGGACGACTGAAGATATCTGAGGACATGTCGGCAATTAATGGTACCGGGGAAACCAGATCTTCCTTAATTTCAGTACCATAGATAGTATTGTTCGTGGTAATGTGGAAATAGTCCACATCGTTGGGAATACTATATCCACGCGGAATATAAGTGAAATTTTTATCCTCAGAAGAGCCAACGACTTCCACTTCTCCAAATAATTTTGCTTCTTTGGTAGCTTTTTTGGCCCAACTGCCAGTTACAAGGTAAGCAGCTTTTTTCTCCAATAAATTATAGGGGATTGTAAAGAATTGAGTGCTGGCACCACCACCTAAAAAGAGGACCTGATATCCATCGGGAATATCAAGAAGTTCTTTGAATAAACCCATTGCTTCCAAATTCATTGCATCAACTTCTTTGCTGCGATGGGAAACTTCTAACAGGGATAACCCTGTTCCAGCAAAGTTGATCACTGCCTCAGCAGTTTTTTCAATGGTTATTTGGGGCAAGATAGATGGGCCTGGATTAAAATTGTGTTTTTTCATATTGGATTCCTTTTGAGTATTTGATAATATTTTCTATCAGTTCATTATAGGGAAAAGAATGTTAAGTTACATTTGACAAACATCCTTAATTTTTAGTATTTTTCCCTTTAAATTTTTTATTAATGGTTTCTAAACAATTTTTAGTTATGTTTATTGCCATCCGGCATTATTGTGCCATATAGTGATTTTGCTCGTAGTATCTTGTAATCCGGAACATTTGAGCCAGTCAAATCCGCGTCTGTGAGATTTGCATTGGTTAGATCCACTCCTCCCAAATTGGCATCGATTAAATTAGAGCCTGACAGATCTACTTCCATCATATCAGCCTCTGCCAGGTTCGCCTCACGCAAGTCTGTACCGCGCAAATTTGCTCCCCGAAGCCTGGCTTTTCTCAAATCCGCACCGATCAGATTGGCATTTTCAAGATTACATCCTCCCATATTTGCCTCAGAAAGATTCGCACCACGCAAATCTGCACCGCATAGGTTGGCGTTTGTTAAAGTGGATAAGGATAAATTTGCCCCTCTCAAATCTGCGTCACTCAAATCAGCATTACTCAACCATAAAGGTTTTTCCTGATTAAGTAAAATATAAAGTTCATAACGCGAAAATTCAGACATAATTACCCTTTCAGTTATTAAACAATTTGGGGGATCAATTTAGATTCAGATCTTTCCACAATCTGTTGATTGATATCAATAATTATATATTCATTCTTGATTCAATAATTTTTCAAAACCAGACAAAATTCGGAGTAAAGCTGATTTTTTTCCATATCAAATTTGCATTCAGCATTCCAAAAATTTATTGGTTACTCCTTGGCTGCACACCGAAAACCGAGATTGTTATACCAATACTTGGGAACTGATTTGTACCGCAATGAAGATCGGATCCACCAGGTGCCGTTGCTCCAGGGACCACCCCGCCAGATATACTGGTATCCATCCTCAGCTTGCCGCCCATCATCAGGATCAAATGGATATAACATTGGTATCGAACTGGTCCACTCCCACACATTCCCCGCCATGTCCATGAGACCATAAGGGCTGGCTCCATTTGGGAAACTTCCCACGGGGGCTGTATCAGCGAATCCATCATCAAAACTGGGATTCGCATGCTCTTTCGGGCAATTTATGTCACAGAAATTTGCCTTATCATTTGAGATTGGGTCATTTCCCCATGGATATCTGCGGCCATCCGTTCCGCGGGCAGCTTTTTCCCATTCTGCTTCGGTTGGTAATTGCCCACCAGTCCATTTACAATATTGATCAGCCTGCCACCAATCAACCATTATGACTGGATAGTTATCAAACTCTGGATTTCCATAATATTCTTCACGGGTATATGAACTATTAATCCAGGGAGCTTTACAAGCACCATCTGCAACACACAGGGCGTACCGACCATTGGTCACTTCATATTTGTCAATCCAGTAACCATCAAGAAAAACTGTGTGCATAGGCACCTCAGGATAGGCGACACCATTGTCTAAAGTATGCTGAGCATCTGTATCTTCAGTGCCCATAATGAATTCACCAGCAGGAATATAAATTTGTTCTGCCTGACCTTTTGCGGAGATTCTAAAGTTAGGGATACTGGTTTCAGTTGGAATGACAGTCGGTTTCGGAGTGGGTGTCGGGGGAACAGTTGTCGCAGTAAATATGATCGTTGGCATGGCAGTTGGTTCAACAAATGCTGGTGTTGATTCAAAAGTACTGGTAGGTAACTGCATTGGCTCGGGAGAGCGGGAAGGAGTACACGCGCCTAGTATCAATGATATTAACAAAAAAGCAAACATCGAAGGTTTGATTAATTTTTTCATATATACTGCTCCTTATTGAAGGCTTTCCAATGTGATTATTAAATGGCCAGCCTGATTATGGTAAGCCCAATTTTACTACCAATTTGAGTGCCTATTTTTTTGTCATTAACGATGAAAGGTGACACTTGCATGATAACTAACTGGAACAATCGTTTTTAATGAATATGCTCTTAGCAGGAAATCCGATGCAACTTCTTGGTGACTTTCTTTTAAAAAAAGATTATAATGGTTGAATTCAGGGTTTTTATTCCTATTTAATTATTTGGGTGGTAGTTATTTGATGAAGAAATTCAAAAAATACGTTATTATCGCATTAATCTTCATCCTATTTTCGATTTATGCATCCTTTAATGTATCTGCACAGGACGTTTCTGAAGAGCCTGAACGAATAAAGATCATAGAAAATACATTTACACAATACACCTGGCGATTGGTAACCAGAAGCGGCGTACCCGTTTGTGTGGTTGTCATCAACCATGAAGGGTTTCCGACCGGTCAGGAGACCCTGGCAGCATGTAATGAATCCTGGATGAATCTCTTCCCGACACCTACCGTTGTGGCGACAGGAACGCCGACTCCACAACCGACAGCTACCCCGATTGATGTCAACCAATTATGGCAGGATACATATTGGGTTTTCGTTTCTTCTGAAGAAGTAACCCAGGTTACAAAATTGACCATACCCGATATCATCATCAACCTGAATGCTCCTGGTATTCCGGTTAATACTCCGTATGTGGTGATAAAGGCAATTGAACCATATTCTGAATACAAAATTACCAGGATTGCTGGTACTGTGAATGAAAACCCCTTCGAATGTTTTTCCGATCAATGTATTGTGCCTCTTTTGCAAGACGCACAAATTCGTTTCTGGGCAGAAAGTAGTTTTGGCGATCAAACAAAAGTGATCACTGCCATTGTCAGGATCTATATCAGTAATGATTATTACAATGTGAGAGTTACATCCATCAACCAATTGATCGGGTTTACTGATTCATGCCGTGAAATTTGGCGTGAAACAGCCTATGGAGAATCACCGGATTGGGCGGTTTTCCCGGAATCTCCTGATCTATTAGCCACTTACGATACACTACATTATTTAGCCCGCAAACTCATTTTGAATAAATTCGTGGATGCTTCCTCCTGTCCAAATGGTGGCTTGTTCGCCAATGGCGCTCCGAATGCCTGTGGGTTGGAAGTTGTACAGGATGCGATGTTCGCCTGGCAAAATCGGTTCGACCCTGTCATCTGGGCATCTGGCAAAGAATCCGGTATCCCGCCTATATTAATTAAAAGTTTTTTGAGTCAGGAAACTCAATTTTGGCCAGAAAATGCCCGTTATTTGTACGAGGAATACGGATTCGCCCAGATAAATGAATTAGGTGCTGATGTAGCCCTCAGATGGAACGAAGATTTAAAGAATCAAATATGTTCCGGTTTGCTCTACAACTGTGACGAATCATTTGCAAAAATGAATGCATTCGAGCAAGCGATGTTACGAGGAGGATTAATCCAGGCGATTGATGCTTATTGCCCCACCTGCGAAAACATGATTAACCTTGATATTGCCGAACAATCGATTGCCATCACTGGGCAGGTGATTAAATCCAGTTGTTCACAAGCGAATTACATTGTAAGTGACCTGGAACTCAAAGCAACCGTTCCCGATATGTGGAAATTCACAATCTTAACCTACCATGGTGGTTACTATTGTTTGCGTAATAGTCTTGAGATTGTGAAAGAAAAAGGATTGGAGCCAACCTGGGCAAATGTCTCAGCAAATCTTGTTTGTCCAAATGCACGTGATTATGTAGATTCACTTTGGGAAAATGTAACCAGTTTCCAACTCAACTATGTACCACAGCCCACTTTGTCACCTGAACAATTACAACCAACTGGCCAGAGCGACCTGGTTCAATTTCCACCCACTGCCACACCAATCTTTACGCCAACACCAAAAAAATACCTGGCCAGTGGCAAAATTAATGTGTATCTGTATATAGATACTAATAACAATTTCGTTATTGACGAAGGCGAATTAATCGATAGCGCCAATATCCTTGTGGAATTTGCCAATGGATCTTCTATGACAGTCCCTGTCCGCAACGGGGAAGCGATTATTGAGTACGAGAACCAGTTCAAAGATTCTGATGTTACGATCACAGTCGTTGAAATTTATCAATCAACTCAGGTAAGAATCCCTGAAAGTGGTGAACTTTATACAATTTTAAGAATTCCACCACCGGAATTACCCGAATTGCTGCCGTGAAATCAGGAAATAATTATGAAGAAAAATAAAGATACAGATGAAAAAAAAAGTAAACCAGAAAATGATAATCTGGACAAGACCCAACAATTGAATTCGAATGCACCAAAAGAAAGTGATGATTTGGATTCAAGGCTGGATGAAATCAAGAAATTAGCCTCTGATTTTTATGTGGAGGACGAAAGCCAAACAGCTGACGACAATGCAAACCAAATAGAATCTGAGCCAGGTGCGGATGATTCATCAGCTGATGATTATATTGATCGCCTCAACGACATTCAGATAGACAAAGATTATGTGAGTGTTATTTCTTCAGGAGATGACATTGACACCAGACTTGACCGCATCAACCAGGATCAAGAGAATATTGATGCAAATAAAAAAGTTGAAATCACCCCAAAAAAACCAGCTGAGATCTCTGCTTTACCAGCACCGGCTGTTGATCCTCAAAAAAAACCACCAATCATCATTAAGAAAAAATCGATATCCATTGACAATATTGAAAAAGAAGCTGAAGCAATCATGGAGCAAAATCGAACAAATGAAGATTTTGTTGATCGTATTCAGTCTGCTTTGAATGAAGATGAGCAAGTCCTTCCACCAGTTTCAAAATCGGAATCAGAAAACGTTTTTAAGACATTTGACAAAGATCTGGATGACTCAGAGATTATCCAGGAACTAGAACAAGAAATTGTTAATGCGGAGAAAGCAGTTAATCCGTTCATTGAAGAAATAAATTCTGAAGACTCGGACGATTTTCTGACGAATTTGGACAAGATTACAACCCCAGAGGAAGTACTTACAAAGAATAACGATAAGAACCGCTTAGAAAATATGCCAGAAAGTGAATTATCGCTCTCAACCTCTTCATGGGAAGATCTTCTGGATTCAATGGATGATGAAGATCTGGTTGAAGATCAAAAGGTTTTCAATTTCGATGAGGAACAACCCTTTGAAACTTTTCTTCAGGAAAGCGGACCATTCGAATCAGAAGAAAAATCAACCATTCCAATGTTGGGAGATGGGCAGGAAATTGAATACGACGGGCAGGTTGATGGTGGCGACTTTGCATTTATTTCATCCTTAGAAAATGATGGATTGAATGAACTCGAAGACGAATCAGTAGAAAGTTTGCGAAAATCATTTAACGAAGAATTTGATCAATCAGCTTTCGACGAAGAGATTGAAAAAAAATCCAAGAAAAAATGGTTGCCAACAAAACTGGATACTTTTAGCAATTGGATCAAATCCTTAAGTCTGGCTGAAAAGATTCTAATCATCTTGAGTTTCCTCGTAAGTCTGGCGGTCATTATTTCCATTTTCCTGGTCATCACCCAATGGAGCATGAACAGTCGTCAGATTGCCAGCCCACCACCTGCCATACAGGCAACGGATCAGGATATCATTTATCCCACAGGTCTTCAATTACCAGGAGGTTGGTTCTTCTTCCTACAAAGAGGAGAAATTCAGGACAACAAGTGGGAGCCTCAAAATGCTGAATGGTTGGCGAACACAAAGCTTCGCCGAGTAGTTGCTATCCCCTGGTCTAATCAATCGGAGGAGGTCGTAAAATCCCTTACCTTTGAAGATGAAATAAGTATTTATATGAACAACAACGATATCATTGTTTATCAGGTGGAGGATGTAGTTCAGATTTCACGGGACAATGTGCGTATTCTATCGGATACAGAACCTTCGCTGGTTGTCATTTTATTCAGGGAAGATAATGAAGATCGATGGTCAATAATCGCAAAGCCCAAACCTATGAAATAAAGGAATTTTGTTGCTAAGTCAAATCCGCAGCTTTTTGTACATGAAGAATGCAATCTGATTTTTCATAAGCAAGCGGATTTAAATATAACATATGAAAATTGCAGTAAATCTCTGATTCCTGGCATCATTATTATCCTATAAAGAGGTCTTTATGTGTGGTATTTTTGGAATTGTTTGTAAGCAAGATAAACTGATTGGACCAACGCTGATTGAGGCAGGTTTACGTCTCTCCTACAGGGGATATGATTCGGTTGGAATAGCCACGATATCAGAAAATGGAAAGATCGATTTGCGAAAAGATGCAGGAAAAGTTATCACAGTCGCTGAAAAATTTAATTTCAAAGAAATGACAGGCCAACGCGGTATTCTTCAATTGCGATGGGCGACATTTGGTGAACCTTCGATGGTGAATGCTCAACCCCACCTCGATTCGGAAGGATTGATGGTAGGAGCACACAATGGCAATGTCGTGAATAATTCTGAATTACGGGAAGAATTTATTGCTGAGGGTATGAATGTTCGTTCAACCAATGATGGTGAGAGTTGTGTCCACGCTGTGGAACGATATATATACCAGGGTGATACCATGGTAAATGCAATCAGAAAGGCTTATTCCGTACTGAAAGGTGATTACGCATTTGTAATCGGAAAAGCTAATGAGAATAAATTATATGCTTTCAAAAAAGGCTCAGGTTTGGTGGCGGGGATTGGAGATGAGTTTACTGTTGTCTCATCTGATTTACCCTCTATTCTCCCTTTAACCAAAAAAGTTGTCTTCATGAATGATGGAGAAATTATCGAACTGAGTGACAATCATTTTACGATTTATTCTGTGTCAGACGGAAGTACTATTGAGCGTTCGATTGAAATTGTTGAAGAAACCATGGAAGCTGCACAAAAAGGTGGCTTTGAACATTTCATGCTGAAAGAAATCCATGAACAACCTGAGGTTGCGCGAGCATTATTACACCTTTGGAATGATTCTCCAGCCATTACAGCGACTGTGGAAGCGCTCAGAAAAGCGCGTAATATTTATTTTATAGGCTGCGGAACCAGTTACAATGCCTGTGTGGCTGGTGCAGTATTTTTTAATCGTTTATGCGCAATAACTATCATCCCGGTGGCTGCCCCTCAATTAATCGCTCAATATAACCATTCCATCGACTCTGGAGATGTAGGTATTTTTGTCAGCCAGAGTGGAGAAACAAAAGACGTTCTCAATGCGGTTGAGGTTGCCCGGAAACAAGGAATGCGAATTTTCTCGCTCGTGAATGTGGTTGGTTCTACATTAACAAAATTATCCGAAGAGTGGCTTCCACTTGCTTGTGGATATGAAATCAGTGTTCCTGCAACAAAAACTTTCACGAATCAACTCGTGGGCTTCTTGTACCTGGCCTATCGAGTTTCGAACAGGGATCTACATGAATTAGATCATCTCTCCGAATTTCTGCAAGACACAATCCGGGACACAAATCAGCAAGTCATCGAGATCCTTCCGCACCTGGTAGATTGGAATGATCTTTACAGCCTGGGGTACGGAATCACTCTTCCGATTGCCTTGGAGGCTGCCCTTAAACTAAAAGAAATAACCTACGCTCATTGCGAAGGAATGCTTTCCACTGAATTTAAACATGGTCCCTTAGCAGCAGTCACAAAAGATTTTCCTGTCATTTTCTCCACGATCCGGGAAGATATTCCGATAATTATTTCTGGAATCAATGAAGTCACCTGCCGTGGTGCCAGAGCTATTGTTGTCGGGCCTGAAGATCAGAGATTAGAATCCAATGCACAGCATACGATATCCATTTCTGAACCTACACCAGAAATTTCATCCATTTTAGCTATCATCCCCCTGCAACTACTCTCCTATCACATGAGTGTACAAAGAGGGTTTGATCCGGATTTTCCACGCAACTTGAGTAAAACCTTGACTGTGGATTAAACCCTGAAGGATTATACGATTTTGCTTTTTCGGACTCTCATGCGCTTGCGAGTCTGCCAGACCACCCGAAAAAAATTTTTTATATGGTTAACCGGGTCAATATGACTCGTCTCGTCTCCATAAATAGTCCTGATCGGAACCCATCCAATCGCATAATTTTCCTGAATACAGGCAGCAATCACATCCACTTCAAATTCAAAACCCGCTTCTTTACTTTGTAATACTTTATCCACTAATCTGCGACTTAATAATCGATACCCGGATTGATTATCCAATATTTTCATCCCCATAGCCCAGGAGAAAGCCCAACCACCAATTGTATTGGCAACTCTACGAGGGAAAGGCATTTTACTGAAATTACGATAACCGATAATCAGATCCAGGTCATCTTGCTCAAAAAGTGAAATAAATTTGGTAGCTTCCAGAACATCGTGCTGTCCATCAGCATCCAGTGTAATTACAAAATCACTGTTCAAAATGATTGCTTCCTTAAAACCCCTCTTTAAAGCTTCACCTTTCCCCTGATTTGGACTTTGCACAAAAACCTGCGCACCATTTTCTCGGGCGATGGAAGAGGTGTTATCCTTCGAACCATCATCAACGACAAGTGTCGGTAAGATTTTTGTTGCCTGCTGGACCACAGAACCAATATGACTACCCTCGTTGTAAGCCGGGACTATAAAATACCCAATTCTTTCTAACATTAATTCTCAATTCCTTAAAATAATAGCACTTATTTTTGGAGATTATATCGCACTCAAGGTGTGAAATTGAGCACAAACCGAAAAAATTTACCTCTTTTTTCCAGTAGAAGAATAAAAGGAAGAAAAAATTCCTAAAATTAGGCGTGACACCTTACAAAATTATCATTAACGGCACCAATTTTTAAAAAACGCTTGCAATTCAATTCATTTTCCGCTAAAATGTGGATAATTGTGGAGATAAGTGGGAGAAAGTGGAGCGCCGGGATGCCGGCGTTCTGCAATTATAGGAGTATTAGAACTTATGTTCCTTGGTACATACGCACACACATTAGATACAAAAGGCAGAATGACGATACCAGTTAAGTATCGTGAATTAGTATCTGGTGGTGCTTATATCACAAAAGGCTTTGACCAGAATCTCATGGTTCTGACTGAAGAAGTATTCCAAAGACTTTTTGATCGTGTTACTAATATGAACATGGCCAATTCCACTGCCCGCGAGTTAAGAAGGTTGATGTTTGGCAATGCCTTTGCTGTAGAAGTGGACAAATCCGGCCGCATTCTCATTCCCCAGATATTAAGGACACATTCCTCACTGGATTTTGAAGCTATCATTTTGGGAAACGGCAATTATTTTGAAATTTGGTCTCCTGATCTCTGGCAAATTCATTCTGACAAGCAGATAAGCAGCGATGTGAATAATGAGCGCTATGCTACTTTAGACTTGTCACTCTAATGGATGAACAGCATTCCACCCCACCCCATATACCAGTACTTTACCATGAAATCATAAATGCGCTTGCTCCCTACTCTGGTGGTTTGTATATCGATGGAACATTAGGTGCTGGCGGTCATGCATTCGGAATCTTAAATGCATCGACACCGAATGGCAGATTACTGGGGTTAGATCTTGACCCCGATGCGTTGGTCGTGGCAAAACAACGCCTCTCAATGTTCAAAGATCGGGTCCTTATCCGGCAGGGATCATATGTCGACATGGCATCATACGCCAAGGAAATTGGATGGTTTTTTATTGATGGAATTATTCTTGATTTAGGGGTTTCCTCCATCCAGCTTGATACAAAAGAGAGAGGTTTTTCTTTCCTTAATGATGCTCCTTTAGACATGAGGTTCAGTGCCCAAAATGGCACCACCGCTGCTGACCTGCTCAATACGTTGGCAGAAAATGAATTGGCAAACATTATCTGGAAATATGGGGAAGAAAAAAATTCCAGAAAAATAGCTCGTATCATCTGCCAAAACAGGCCTATCCGAACAACGTTTGAACTAGCCAATCTGGTGAAAAAAGCTTATGGGAATCGATTTAGCCAAATCCATCCTGCAACCCGGACATTCCAGGCAATTCGTATCGCTGTCAATCAGGAACTGCAAGCCATTGAAATTGTTCTCCCCCAGGCGATTAATCTCTTAAAACCTGGCGGAAAATTGGCCATCATATCCTTTCATTCTCTGGAAGATCGAATTGTAAAGTCATTTTTTAGAACAGAGAGTAAGGATTGTGTATGTCCCCCTGATCAACCCATTTGTACCTGTAAACATATCAAATCAATTAAGGAGGTAAATAGAAAACCCATAGAGGCATCTCAGCGAGAAGTAAGCGAAAACCCTCGCGCAAGAAGTGCAAAGTTACGTATCGTAGAAAAGCTAAATTTGGCATGAGTGTTGCAAGCAATTTAATAATAACGGTAGGGACGCATGAATAAAAGATATACACAAGCTCATCAACAAAAACCATGGAGGCTCCAGATTCAAAGGTTTGGTCTGGTACTCCTTTTGTTGGTCGTTCTTGTTTTATCTTTTTTTATGAATCTGAATTTCACTGCAAAAGCAGCTCAGGCTGGTGTCCAGGTTCGAATACTGGAAGCAGAGAGAGAGACATTAATTCGAACGATTTCTGCTAACAGCACCAAACTTGCCTTACTTACTTCTGCTACGACGATGAAAAATCGGGCAAAAGAATTAGGTTTTGTTCCTGCCACCAGAGCAGATATTGAATATTTATATATTCCGAATTACATCGGAAAACAACCTGAAGCTGTGACAATTCCTCGCACCGTCAATGAGCAGGATACCTTTCAAATGGTACCAGCTTTTACCCAGTCAATCTGGGATTGGCTGTATCAAGGGACTTTTATTAAGCTAGACACAGAGGGTAAATAATATGCGCCGCGAGTTGATCCGTTTCTATTTGGTGGGTATTGCTATTATTTTGTTTTCGATTACCATTGTTTTTCGCCTGGTTCAAATTCAGACTGATCCAATTTTCCATGAGATCAGTGAGAAGGTCGGAAATCAGGCGATTTATAAACCCAAAGAATTTGAGGCGGTGCGTGGCAATATTTATGACCGTTGGGGTAATTTACTTGCTGGGAATAGTGAAGTATATGAAATTGGTGTTAATTTAAATCAAGTTTCTGAAAGTAATAAAGAGGAAATCATTAATTTCCTGACTATTCTTACCGGAAAAGATAAAGCTGATGTAAAAGCCCGGGTAGAAATTCCATATCAACCCGATCCAATGAAGGAAAAACATGCTGTTTTTTCAACAGTATATCGAAATGCATCCGAAAAAATGGTTGAGGAAATCGCCAGTGCCCAGAAAACAAACCGGGCTCTTTATCCCATCACCTGGAATGGCCGTCTTCAAAGGACCTATCCAGATCACCGGTTAGGAGCGAATTTACTTGGCTTCTATAGTTCCGAAGGTTTTTTTGGAGTGGAAGGTTTTTACGACAACATCCTATCAACCACAGAAACATCCACATTTATTTCAATGAACCCCTATGATGTGATGGAAATACCAGAAATACCACAAGGTTCAAGTATCATCCTGACGGTTGATCGTGAAATTCAAGCTAAAATGGAAGAAATTTTGGATCGCACAATCGAAAACACGGGCTCATCCTCCGGTACAGTCATCGTTATGAATCCTGAAACTGGAGAAATTCTATCCATGGCCACCACCCCACGGGCAGACCTGAACCTGAACTCAGAACAAATTTTAGCCGAATATCCAACTCAAAAAATCGATGGTTTTGATGTACAGACCCCGTTCAATCGTGCCATCATGCAAACGTATGAACCTGGTTCGGTTTTTAAAGTGTTTACCCTGGCTGCTGCTCTGGATTCAGGAGCAGTTACACCTGAAACTGAATTCCTCGATACAGGTGTCGTTAATATTGGCGGAATGACCATTTACAACTGGGATTATGGGGCCTGGGGTTACCAGGATATGACCGGATGTATGCAGCATTCCTTAAATGTTTGTATGGTTTGGATGGCCCAACAAACAACCACAAAAACTTTTTATGAGTATCTGACAGCCTTCAATATCGATCGCAAAACAAATATTGATCTGGATGGAGAAAATAGTTATCCATTCTTATCCCCCAGCAACCCCACTCCCTTTGGATCAGATCCTAATGCACCGCGCTGGTATGAGGGCATGATTGGTCCTCACTCATTTGGTCAGGGTGTCTCTGTCACCCCAATCAGAATGATTACGTCCCTGGCTGCCGTTGCAAATGATGGCCGAATCATGGCCCCCCACATCCAGAAAGCCGTTGTTCAGGATGGCAGAATCCGTTACTACAACCCAAAAATTGTCGCCACACCCATCAAACCTGAGACAGCCCATACAGTCACCGAGATGCTTGCCAATTCATTGGAAAATGAAGCCTCTGAGGCGATGGTCCCCGGTTATCGCCTGGCTGGTAAAACCGGTACGGCCGAAATTCCCAGCCCACAGGGTTATGTGGCTGGTCAAACGAATGCATCCTTTGTAGGTTGGGGTCCGGCAGATGATCCTAAATTTATTGTCTATATTTGGCTGGAAAAGCCACAATCCAGTATCTGGAGTTCTGTTGTGGTTTCACCTGTATTCAGTGAAATCGTGGAAAATTTGGTAATCTTAATGGATATACCACCAGACCATATTCGAATGGAAATGGCGAGTAATCAATAAGGAAACAATGTTATCAGTAGCTGATATTTTAGAAGCCTTAACCCTAACCAGACCGACTGCCCCGCAAATTATTAGCGAGGCAGCGGTTGATTCGAGGCAGGTAATTCCAGCTGCTCTGTTTATTGCGCTTGAAGGTGAGCAACAGGATGGTCACCAATTTGTGAATGACGCCTTTCGTCGTGGTGCTCAAGCTGTTCTGATTGAAAAAGAAGTGGAATCGCAATATCCGGTTCTGGATCTCAGAAATGAGCATTTACCTGAAAACCTACCTCCTTTTGATCAACCGGTGACATTGTTAGTTTCCAGCTCGCTGGTTGCCTTACAGAAGATCGCTTCATTTTGGCGCAGGAAACTCAATATACGCGTCATCGGAATCACCGGCTCAGTCGGTAAATCAACAACAAAAGAATTGGTTGCTGAGGTCCTCAGTCAGAAATACAGAACCCTAAAAAACATCGGAAATCTGAACAATGAGATTGGATTACCGCTGACAATTTTGAGAATGACAGAAAGACACCAACGAGCAGTCCTTGAAATGGGATTTTATGTTCCCGGAGAAATCAAACTTCTCTGTGAAATTGCTGAACCTATCACAGGTGTGATCACCAATATTGGCGCAGTCCATGCCGAAAGAGCAGGATCATTAGAAGCAATTGCGAGTGGGAAAGCAGAGTTAGTTGAATACTTACCTTCAACCGGGACTGCTATCCTGAATTATGATGATCCCTGGGTACGACCGATGGCTGAAAAAACAGCGGCAAAGGTATTGTTTTACGGTTTGAACCCCCTGGCACATCTTTGGGCTGATCAAATAGAAGGATTAGGTTTACAGGGCATTCGTTTTTGTTTGCATTACAAAAATGAACGTCTGTTTTTGAGAGTCCCCTTAATTGGACAGCACTCAGTGCATACTGCATTACGAGCGGCCGCGGTTGGTCTGGCAGAGGGATTAACCTGGCAAGAAATTATCACTGGATTACAACAAGGGCACACGCAATTAAGGCTGGCTGCAGTTTCGACACCAACCGGTGCCCTCATTTTGGATGATACATATAATGCATCCCCTGATTCGGTGCTGGCTGCATTAAATTTGTTGGATGAATTACAGGGTCAAAAATGCGCTGTTTTAGGAGATATGTATGAATTAGGACCTTACGAAGAACAGGGTCATGTCATGGTTGGCGTTCGAGCCGCCCAGGTGGTAAAGAGATTGGTCACGGTAGGTGAAAGGGCCAGAATCATTGCGATGGCTGCCAAACGATCAGGATTACCTGAGAAGATGATCACCAGTGTTGACACTGTGGATGAGGCGATAAACATTTTGCACGGTACATTTAAGAAAGACGATGTGGTCCTTGTAAAAGGGTCGCATGGCTTACACATGGAACAAATCGTTTATGCCCTGGAGGTGGAAGAATGACCGAAGCTCCTATGGCATTAGCGTTAAGTGGTATCAGCTTTTTAATGGCAGTCATTTGGGGACCACCATTACTCCGCATATTAAAACATTTCAAAATTGGCAAAGTTATCCGGGTGGAAGGTCCTAATTCGCATATCAGTAAAATGGGCACTCCCACGATGGGTGGAGTAATGTTTATTGCTCCGGTTGCATTACTTACACTCTTACTGAACGCGGCGTCCTTACTCGGGTTAAACGTGTTAGGACGTTCTGTTTTACTTCCATTAGGCACATTAATTGTTTATAGCATATTAGGTATGATCGATGATTGGGAAGGTATTCGCGGCACAAGAAATGGGATAGGGATGCGAGCACGCACGAAATTTATCCTTCAAATCATTATTGCAACCTTCATTGCCATCATCCTTAAATATGTTTTAGACGTCCCGGAGATGTTCTGGCCGAGCCTGAAAATGGAAATCCCTCTGGGTATTTTTTATATTCCCATTGCCATTGTCGCCATCGTTGGTTTTTCAAATGCGGTTAATTTAACGGATGGTTTGGATGGTCTGGCTGGCTTAATCTCAGCAACCGCTTTTACAGCCTTTGGAGCGATCGCATTGATTCAGGGGCAATTCTATCTTGGGCGTTTCTGTTTCACGCTGGTCGGCGCGATTTTTGGCTTCTTATGGTTCAATGTTCACCCTGCTCAATTATTCATGGGTGATGCAGGGTCTCTGGCTTTAGGAGCTACGTTGGCTGTAGTGGCTTTGATGACCGGACAATGGTTATTGCTTCCCATCATCGCAATTATTCCCTTGAGCGAGACGCTCAGTGTTATGTTGCAGGTTGCGTATTTCAAAATGTCGGGAGGACAACGCTTGTTTAAGATGGCTCCATTACACCACCATTTCGAATTGAGTGGCTGGAGCGAGACCCAGGTGGTACAGCGGTTCTGGCTGGTCAGTTTGATTGCTGCGTTAATCGGGATTGCATTGGCATTGATATGAAAACGAATTGGATCAACAGAGAAGTTTTGATTATTGGTGCAGCCCGGCAGGGTTTAGCTCTGGCGCGCTATTTATCCAAACACGGTGCAAATGTCACCCTGAATGATGGCCGTCCTGAAGGGGATTTACAATCTGCGATAGAACAATTAACTGATGTCTCCATTCATTGGGTTCTGGGTGGCCATCCCCTGGAGATTTTGAATGGAATCGATCTGGTTTGTGTCTCCGGAGGTGTTCCGCTTGATATTCCGTTGATAATTGAAGCAACCCGGCGCAATATCCCCTTATCAAATGATTCACAGATTTTCATGGAAGCCGTAACCTGTCCGGTGATGGCAATCACCGGTTCTGCCGGAAAAACAACCACAACTTCACTGATGGGTGATATTGCCAAAAAAGCAGCCGGCTCAGACCAAAAAATCTGGGTAGGTGGCAATATCGGGAATCCACTGATTAATCAGCTGGATGAAATTACACATAACGATCTGGTTATTTTGGAATTGTCCAGTTTTCAGCTTGAGTTGATGACCAAATCCCCGCAGATTGCAGTTATCACGAATATCACCCCCAACCATTTGGATCGACACGGCACCTTGGAAGCGTATACTGCTGCGAAAGCCAACATTCTTAAATATCAATCGATAAATGATGTTGCCATCCTCAATCGGGATGATCCCGGCTCATTCAATCTGCGGGGCATGGTCAAGGGTAATTTAATAAGTTTTGGTATATCACAACTTTCCAGACACGAAGAAGGTACTTTTCTCCAGAACGATTCGATCTGGATGAGACAAAACGGTCAATTGATTGAGATTTGCTCCCTGAAAGATATTCCCCTGCGCGGGGAACACAATGTATACAATGTATTGGCTGCCTGTGCTATTTCATCCGTGCTGGGTTTTAAACCAGCGCTCATCAAGGATGCAATTTTAGCGTTCAAAGGTGTTCCGCACCGCTTACAATTTGTCCGCGAATGGAATGGCATTCAATGGTTTGATGATTCGATTGCCACCGCACCGGAGCGTTCAATGGCAGCCATCTCAGCTTTTCATGAACCGATTGTACTCCTCCTGGGAGGTAAAGATAAGAACCTACCCTGGGAGAAATTACTACAACTCACAAATGAAAAAGTGGATCATGTGATCCTGTTCGGTGCGTCAGCAGAAAAAATATACAACTATATCCAGACAATGAAAATTGAAAATCTGAAATTCACTGTGGATATTTGTAATCATCTTCAAGAGGCTGTGATCACGGCCAGTAAAATCGCAGAGCCTGGTGACATCGTTTTATTATCTCCCGGTGGCACCAGCTACGACGAATTCAAGGATTTTGAAGAGAGAGGAGAAAGGTTTCAAGCATGGGTTCAACAACTCCAATAAAAATTAACAAATCAACCCAACCAGCCATCAAAATTCCCTTTTTGAAGACGATTGATTTTCCTTTGGTGTTAATTGTTCTGGCGCTTTACTTATTTGGACTGGTAATCCTTTATTCGGCTTCCATGCCGATGGCTTACTATGCGAGTGAACCCACAACACCCTGGAATTATGTCTCCAGACAGGCAATATTTGGATTAACGGGTTTAGCAGGAGCATTTTTTATCGCCTGGATTGATTATAGGGTCTGGAAAAAATTCATGTTACCCGCCTTACTGGCTACCTGGGCGGTTCTTTTCCTAGTCCTGATCGTCGGTTCGTTCAAACATGGTTCCACACGCACATTTTTTGATGGCAGTGTGCAACCTTCAGAAATATCCAAGGTTTTAATCATCCTTTATTTATCTTTCTGGATTAAAGAGAAGCAGGAAAGTCTCAAAAAATTTACCTTTTGGGTAGTTCCGATCGGATTTATCATCGGTGGAACTGGTGTGTTATTAGCCCTGGAACCCGATTTCAGTGCTGTTTTAACATTGGTCATGATCAGTGGCATTATCCTTTTCCTGTCAAATTTGGATTGGAAACAAATCGTGCTGATTGGTTGTGTTGCCGTGTTAACCTTTTTTATCATTATTCGTGTCACCAGCACAGGTAGTACCCGTTGGGGACAGTTCATCACCGGTTATAACGATCCTCATCAGGCATTAACCCAGGTGAAACGTTCGATTGAATCGGTTGTCAATGGAGGTTTCTTTGGTGTCGGCATCGGTCAGGGCACGGTGAAATTCACCGGCTTAGAGGTTGGGCAATCCGATACCATTTTTACAGTCATCGCTGAAGAGTTAGGATTAATGGGTAGTATCGTTGTCATAATTTTATTTCTACTTTTATTATGGAGAGGTTTCAAGATTTCCCTGGAAAGTGAAAATCTAGCCGGCCGATTGATCGCTGGCGGGATTAGTTCCTGGATCGTTTTAGAAGCTTTCATTAACGTGGCCAGTCTTTTTAACATCGTCCCGATCGGTGGTAACACGCTTCCATTCTTTAGTCTGGGTGGTTCAAGTCTGGTGTCGATTCTGACTGGAATCGGATTCATTTTAAGTGTTGGCAGAGTAAATCAGATCAAAAAAATTCAGGAAAGGAGTTCTTATAGTGCGGTTGTTGATTTGCGCTGGCGGGACAGGCGGAGGAGTGTACCCCGCACTCGCCGTCCTGCAAGCCATGGAAGGCAGTTATAGTGATATTCTCTGGGTCGGTGGAGAAGGTGGCATGGAAGCTGAGTTAGTGAAACGTCTCAACCTCCCTTTCCGGGAAATTCCAGCAGCTGGTGTGCATGGAATTGGTTTACGTTCCTTGCCCGGAAATTTTTACAAATTATTCAGAGGTGTCATTAAATCTGCCCGGATTTTGAGAGAATACCAACCGGATGTCATTTTTTATACCGGAGGGTATTTGGCTGCCCCAATGGCTGTCGCAGGATTTAAGAAGCGCTCCGTCTTATATGTTCCGGACATTGAACCAGGTTTTGCGTTGAAGTTTATTGCAAAATTCGCGGATGCAATCGCCCTGACTACACAGAACTCTAAACAATTTTTTAACCAAACCAAAAATATGGTGGTTACTGGATACCCACTACGCAAAGAATTGACCCGATATTCAGATGCGGAAGCTCGAAAAATATTCAATTTAAATGATGAGTTACCTGTATTGTTGATCTATGGCGGTAGCAAAGGCGCACATAATATCAATCAGGCTATCAAAAATAATCTCGATATATTATTACAAAAAGCCCAGATTATTCACATCACAGGTAACTTTGATTGGGATGAGATACAAAAAAAGTATTCCGAACTTCCACCAGAATTATCTGATCATTATCACATTTTTCCCTACCTGCATGAAGAAATGTCCGCAGCTTTCTCCTGTGCGGATTTGTGTGTATGCAGAGGTGGGGCGTCCACACTCGGTGAATTACCATTTTTTGGTTTACCAGCCATCATAGTCCCGTATCCTTATGCCTGGCGCTATCAGAAAGTGAACGCCCAATTCCTTGTCAACCATAATGCGGCTATTCTGCTGCCGGATGAAATGATGGACAAAGAATTGTTGAATGAAATTATTCGGTTATTTGATATGCCGCAAAAATTAAATGAAATGAGATCAGCAATGAAATCGTTATCGAAACCCGACGCCGCACAACAAATTGGAAATTTGATAATCCAACAGTCCAGCGTAGACAGCCAGAAAGGTGGTCATGTATGATTTCATTAGATGTTATCTTTTGGATGTACGTGTGTTTATTTGCCTTAATCGGCGCTATGCGAGGTTGGGCAAGGGAATTACTGGTCAGTTTTAGTGTAATCCTGGCTCTGTTTGTGCTTTCTGTGATGGAACGCTTTGTGCCCTTCGTTCGTGACACGCTCATGGTCAACAATCCGGATTCATTTTTCTGGTTAAGAACCATTTTGCTGATGGGATTGGTATTTTTCGGTTATCAGACGCCAAAATTTCCAAAACTAGCCAGTTCAGGCAGATTCATCCGGGAAAAATTTCAGGATGTTCTCTTAGGTCTATTTTTAGGAGCAGTTAACGGGTATCTCGTTTTTGGAAGTTTATGGTTTTTTCTGGATGATGCTGCCTATCCTTTCGCCTTTATTCTGCAACCAGACATCAATTCCGAAATTGGCATCGTCGCCCAGGAGTTGCTTGCATTTATGCCCCCCGCAGTTTTAGGAGCACCAATCATTTATTTCGCTGTCGCCATCGCTTTCGTGTTTGTTCTGGTGGTGTTTCTATGAAACAACGCGTTTTCTTCATTGGTATTGGTGGCACAGGTATGTCTGCGATTGCCCGCTTCCTGAAAGAAAAGGGATATGCCGTAAGTGGCTCAGATCAACAAATCTCCGATTTAGCCCGCGATTTGATTTCTGCTGGTATCCCGGTTTATCAGGGTCATGCTGCAGATCACATAGCAGGAGTGGATCTGGTAATTCGCTCATCAGCCATCCCCGATAGTAATCCCGAAGTTCAGGCTGCTCATTCTGCTCATATACCTGTGTATAAACGCTCCGAAATCCTAGGCGAGTTGATGAAAGATCAAAAAGGAATCGCCGTTGCAGGAACACATGGAAAAACTACCACCACAGCAATGATCGCAACCATGCTGCAAAAAATGGGGCTTGATCCCAGTTATATCATCGGTAGTGTCTCAAAAAATCTTGGTAGTAATGCCCATTTTGGATCAGGCGATTATTTCGTGATCGAAGCAGATGAGTATGATCGCATGTTTCTGGGTTTATCACCCAGCATCGGTGTGATCACCAATTTGGAACATGATCATCCTGATTGTTTTCCGACCTTTTCAGATTACCTCCAGGCTTTTAAAGCCTTCACCGAAAAAATACCTTCTGATGGGCATGTTTTTATCTACCGTGAAGATGCTGGCAATCAAAAATTGCTGCCCTTATTGACTCATCCTGCTATTATTACTTACGGCAAGACACCAGACTGTACGTACCAGGCACAAGATATCCAAACCAACCAGATCGGTGGCTATCGATTCAATGTCTATCAAAACACCCAGCCGGCATCCGAATATCTCATCAATCTCAATCTGAGTGTTGCGGGTATGCACAATGTTCTGAATGCGCTGGCTGCCATCGCGGTAGCGCACACCCTGGGTTTGGATCTGATTGCAGCAGCACAGGCTCTGTCTGAATTTAGTGGTACAGCGCGCAGATTTGATATTCTGGGGGAAGTCAATCAGATCACAATCATCGATGACTATGCCCACCACCCCACCGAAATCCGGGCAACCCTGCAGGCCGCCAGAAGTTGTTATCCAAATAGAAGTATCTGGGCAGTCTGGCAGCCACATACTTACTCGCGCACTAAGATTTTATTTGATGAATTTACAAATTCCTTCGATCAGGCTGACCATGTGATTGTCAGTCAGATCTATGCCTCACGAGAAAAAGACGATGGGTTTTCATCAGAACAGGTAGTTGCTGCTATGAAACATCCTGACACTCACTATATCCCTTCTTTAGATGAGATCAGTGATTATCTGGTTGAGAATCTGACATCCGGTGCTGTCATGCTGGTGTTTTCTGCCGGTGATGCAACAAAAATAAGTAAAAACGTTTTAACCAGACTGACCCAAAAGGAGATGCACAATGAAATATGAAGATGATTTGGAAACTGATGTGCAGAAAGTTAATTTGTTCACCTTTCTACCCACTATCATCCTTCCAGAGGAAAAAGGCAGCTTTGATCGAAAGTCGAAAGCAGCTGAAAAAAATCGATCATCGATTCCCAACAAAAAAGAAGTTGTTCATAAATTAATCAAGTACTTCAAGAACGCATAAAGGTTTTTACCTCATGACTGATCTACAAGCAATTGGTATGCTCGAAAATAAATTCGGGAACAGGCTGCAACAGCAAGTGCCTCTTAAAAATTTTGCTACCGCCCGTGTTGGTGGGATGGCTGCCTGGTTGGTTACTGTAAGGAATATCGATGAGCTGGTAGAGGTCGTTCAAATTTGTTGGGATCATCAGCTAAAGTTTTTCCTTTTGGGAGCTGGATCCAACATTTTATTCAGTGATGAGGGTTTCGATGGTCTGGTGATCCTCAATCACGCCAAGAAAATCGAAATAAAAATCTCGGGTGAGCACCCCACCCTGTGGGTCGAATCCGGTGCCAATTTAGGGTTAGTCGCTCGAAAAGCCGCATTAGCAGGCTTATCCGGGCTGGAATGGGCTGGCACCATCCCTGGAACAATCGGTGGCGCTATTTATGGCAATGCTGGTGCACATGGTAGTGATATGCACAGCAACTTATTGTTGGCTGAAATCTTGCAACATGAAAAGGGGAAATCTGTCTGGAAAAATGAAGATTTCCAATTCAACTATCGCAGCAGTATCTTAAAACGCCAGCAGGAAGGCAGTGTCATTTTATCAGCAACGCTTAAATGCCAATATGATGACCCGCAATTGATTAAGGAAAGGATGAATTCTTTTAGTGAACATCGTCGCAGAACACAACCTCCCGGAGCAAGTATGGGATCAATGTTTAAGAACCCTTCCGGAGATTATGCCGGCAAATTAATTGAAGCAGCCGGGCTCAAAGGTTATACAGTGGGCGGTGTTAAGGTCAGTGAAGTGCACGCTAATTTCTTTGTAAATTCAGATCAGGCAACAGCGAAGGACATTTATGGTCTGGTGCAACATGTTCAAAAAACTGTCAAAAAAGAATTCAATGTAGATCTGGAGTTAGAGGTTGAAATGATTGGGTTCGATCACACTCAAAATAACAACAATGCAAATCACGGAAAGGCATTTCAATGAACCCATTAACAGTAGGGATTTTATTTGGCGGCAGGTCGGGAGAGCATGAAATATCACTACTCTCTGCTCGTTCCATTTTGGAGAAGATTGATCGCCAAAAATACAAGGTGGTTCAAATTGGTATCACCCACGACGGCGTCTGGTTGGTTGGATCAGACGTGTTAACCGCTTTTGAAAACAAAGATTTCAGCGGATTAACATCCGCTACATTGATTGCCGAACCAGGTGGTCATACGCTTTACGCGCGCGATCGTCGTCATGAAGGAATTATGCTGACCCCATTTGAAAAATTGGATGTCATTTTCCCGGTCACCCATGGCCCCTTCGGGGAGGATGGCACCATCCAGGGTTTGTTGGAAATCACCGATATTGCCTTTGTGGGGGCTGGCGTATTGGGTTCATCCGTTGGTATGGATAAAGCCGTCTTCAAACAGGTAATGCGCGCCAATCAAATACCGGTTGTGGATGACATGATTTTCACCCGCAAAGAGATCGAAGCTGACATCGACCTGGTAATTGAAAAAATAGAAAGCATGAAACATTATCCTTATTTCACAAAACCGGTGAATATGGGTTCTTCGGTCGGCATCAACAAATGTAAAAATCGCCAGCAACTCAAAGAAGGCTTGCTGGATGCAGCCCAATATGATCGTAGAATTCTGGCAGAAGTCGGCTTGGAAAGACCAATGGAAATTGAGATCTCAGTGCTTGGGAATGAATTCCCCCAGGTTTCATTACCAGGCGAGATTATCCCCGGAGATGAGTTCTATAGTTATGATGACAAATACATCAATGGAATCTCGAAATTAATCATCCCTGCGGACTTACCACCAGAGATGGTTTCCCAAATCCAGGAAACTGCCATTAAAGCCTATCAACTGATTGATTGCGCTGGCATGGCAAGAGTCGATTTTATGATTGACAAACAAGAAAATTGCATTTACCTGAATGAACTGAACACCATTCCTGGTTTCACGAAAATCAGCATGTACACAAAACTTTGGGAAGCAAGTGGAATTTCCTTTACTGTATTAATTGATCGACTGATTGAATTGGCAATGGATCGTCAAAGAGAAAATTCGCGTTCAATTCACCAATACCGGAGAAGAACCCTATGAGAAATGCAATTGGCACCTCCCGCGCTACAATAGTTCGTGAGAGACAAAAACAACAATCGGAAGAAAAAATAAAACGCACAACCAGGGTAAGTCAACCGCCCAATCAGAAAATAACTGCCCCCATGGTCAGCCGGCGTGGTGTCTACGCTGTCGCCTATCCGAGCATGCCAAAACAAACCACGCGACGCCAGTTTAATTACGCAGTCGGTGCCACTGGGGCTGAGATTCGCTTGCCGGCAATTTCCTCGATCAATATTGGCTGGCGGTTTCTATCATTTTTTCTGGGCATTTTTTGCCTGGTAGGAATTTATTTATTATTTAATTCTGCAGAATTTCAAGTGAATCAAATCCAGACGAGTGGATTATCAAGGCTTACGGTTGCTGATCTGGATGCTGTCATGAAAATCAATGGCGAGTCAATCATCTGGATGGACGCCCACCAGGTTCAAAAGGATTTGATGATCGCTTTCCCTGAACTGAAAGACATCACCATAACGGTTGAATTACCCAATCAGGTTAAAATTTCTGCTTTTGAACGCCAACCAGTCCTCGTATGGCAGACCGAAAAACAAGCCTACTGGATGGACCAGGAAGGTGTCTTAATCCCACCGCGCGGTGAAGTGGCAGATTTATTGACAATTTACGCCTCCGCTGCTCCTCCCCTGGTTGTTGCGCCCCAGGAACAGGAATTATTTGTCTCTACACCCACGCAGGAGGACACCCCCATCACCCAGTTGTCGATCGCCCAATTACAAGGTTGGGGAGAAACGGTTGACCCGGTAATGATAGATGCAGCCTATCAATTGCTCGCTTTTCTACCTCCCAATTCACAAATCCTATATAATCAAACTCATGGATTAGGTTGGAAAGCAGAACAAGGATGGGATGTGTATGTCGGATTGACTTTAAGCGACATTCATTATAAATTAAATGCTTATCAAGCACTTATTGAGAAATTTTCTAAAGAAGGAAAGAATCCCAGCATGGTTAGCATAGAATTTGCAACCAGACCATATTATCGGGAGTAAATCAAAGATGGAAGAACCAATTGTCGTTGGAATTGATATAGGAACAACCAAAGTATGTACATTGATCGGCCGCATAGAAGGCGATCATGGCATACGGATTCTTGGAGTTGGCATAGAACCCGCTTCAGGTGTTAAGAAAGGCTCCATCATTGATTTAGCTGCTGCCTCCCAATCAGTGGCTCGTTCTGTGGAAAAAGCACAACGTTCCTGTGGATTAGAGGTATCAGAAGCCTTCGTGAGTCTGGCTGGTTCACAAATTGCCTCTGTAAATAATCGCGGGGTTGCCGCCGTCACAGGTGGGGTTATTGATATCAATGACATGCATCGCGCTTTAGAAGCAGCGCAAGCCGTTAATATCCCGCATAACCGTGAAATATTGCATGTGATCCAACGCGGTTTCATCGTCGATGGACAGGATGGTATTCGCTCCCCCATTGGCATGCACGGCTATCGCCTGGAGGTGGAAGCCCACATCATCACCGCTGCTGAATCCACGGTTGAAAATATCCGGCAGGCTGTCGAAGGTGCTGGCATCCAGGTCAGTCAATTCATCCTCAATCCACTCGCCTCGGCTGAGGTTGTTCTCTCCGAGACGGAGCGCAATATGGGGGTGATCGTTTGTGATATTGGTGGCGGTACCACCGATTTAGCCATATACATTGACGGGGATGTATGGCATACCATGGTACTGGCAATTGGTGGCAATCACATCACCTCTGATATTGCACATGGTCTGCGCTTACCCATGGATGAAGCTGAAAAAGTGAAGAAGCAATATGGTCACGCCATCAAAGCTGAAGTCAGTGAAGAGGAATCCTTCCGGGTTCGCAGCTTTGGTGATGACCAGGCAACACAAATTCCCAGACGCGATTTATCACATGTGATCGAAGCTCGCACCGAAGAAATCTTTGAACTGGTGCTGCAGGAGATTAAACGCTCTGGATATGATGGTTTATTACCAGCCGGCATGGTATTGACAGGCGGAAGCAGTCTTTTACCAGGAATTCGCCCGCTGGCCAGTAAGATTCTAGGGTTGCCAGTTCGACTGGCAAGGCCTGACAACCTGATCGGTTTGGTGGATCAATTGCATTCACCAGCTTATTCAACCAGTGTTGGGTTACTCTATTTTGCTTTGGCGATGAACGAATCGGCAATGCCTGCGCGTGGTGGTGGTCGATTTGTATCGAAAGGAAATGGTCCGGATTGGTTTGGAAAGATTGTGGAATTCCTTAAAAAGATTTCCCCATAATTTCCAGAAGATCTTACCATGACCGCAATCTATTTACGGGAGGAAGGATAATGGACTTTCAATCAGAATCATTTGCAAGAATTAAAGTTGTTGGTGTTGGCGGCGGTGGCTGCAATGCAGTAAACCGCATGATCCTGGAAGGCATGTCAGGAGTAGAATTTATTGCCGTCAATACCGATGCACAGGCGTTACTGCTTTCCAAAGCAGAAACAAGGGTGCGTATTGGTGATAAAACTACCCGAGGTTTAGGTTCGGGTGGTAATCCAGAAATTGGTCAGAAAGCTGCCGAAGAATCTGCTGAGGATCTGTACGAAGTATTACGTGGATCAGACATGGTCTTCGTAACCGCCGGTTTAGGTGGTGGTACCGGTACAGGTGCTGCGGCAATCGTGGCTCAAATAGCCAAAGAAGTTAACGCTTTGACCATTGGTGTAGTCACACGACCTTTCACTTTTGAAGGTGCTCGACGAACAAAATCAGCGGAAAGTGGTATTACACGCTTGAAAGAGCATGCAGACACCTTGATCGTCATTCCGAATGATCGCTTATTGCAAATCGTTGACAAACGAGCAAGTTTGCAAGATGCATTTCGTATCGCAGACGATGTCTTACATCAAGGCATTCAAGGTATTTCTGAATTAATTACAGTTCCAGGAATGATTAATCTTGATTTTGCTGATGTTCGTGCAATCATGAGCGAGGGTGGCGCAGCGTTGATGGCAGTCGGCCGAGCTGCAGGTGAGGATCGTGCCAGAATTGCGGCTGAAGCAGCTATTTCCAGTCAGCTTCTTGACATCACAATCGATGGAGCACGCGGTATTCTCTTTAATGTCACCGGCGGTCCCGACCTGACACTCTTTGAGGTCAATCAGGCTGCTGCTATCATTAAGGAAACTGCCCACCCAGATGTAAACCTCATCTTTGGGGCTGTCATCGATGAAAACATGGGCGATGAAGTGCGTATCACGGTCATTGCTACGGGATTTGATCGGGCCGGCGTTCGACAAAACTCAGTTTTTGAATCGAAACCGGTGAGTAAAAGTGATGAAGCAAAACCCAACACTTCCTCCTCACCCCATCGACAAGAGAGAGTCACAGCGGCGCCCACTGAATTCCAATCTCACATGATCAATACGGACGACTTAGACATTCCCGCTTTCTTACGTAATCGCTCACAACGCTAAGCGGGCATCCTCCCAGGTTCTTATTGCTTTTACCTTCATTGCCGTAAGAATCGTACGCAGGGGGATGAGCCGAAGGAATTCGCTCCACTACATCGTTCAAAATTTGATCCATTGGTCCTTCCACTTACTCCACACAGCGCGTTTCAAATAACTCCCACAATTTTTTGAAACGCACGAAAAAAACACCGGAACGCGCACGGTGTTTTTTGATTCTCCCACCAATTCCTGTATTTTTCTCGCTCATTCACGGAATTTCTTAACATTTGCTTTTTTTGCAATCAGATCATTGTGATGGGTAGTAACCAATTATGGGAACTTATCCCTATCTCCTGCGTGATACCCCCCAAATAGACACCGGATATATGGTGATTTGATTTGATTTTTCCTCCATTTATTATTATAGGATTTATTTTCTAATTTCCTCAAAATTTTAAGCTAATCGTTTCTTAAATCGCTTGCAGTCAAAATTTTCTTATGCTACAATCTAGACCGTAGATATATGGCTAATTATTTTTTTACCCCCATATATAGGGGTTTTTTAATTTTGTATTAGGATTTATTTTTTTATTGATGATACTTACATCAGATTTTAGGGAGCTTTCTTGAACTGTCCATATTGTCATGATGAAAAATCGAGGGTTATTGACACGACTCATGATGCGCGCGGTGGCATAAGGCGACGGCGTGAATGCGAAAATTGTCACCAGCGCTTCAGCACTTACGAAAGATCCATTCTGGCAACCCCACTTATCATCAAAAGGGACGGTACCCGTGAGGAATTTGATCGCGAAAAACTACATCGGGGTATCCGTATTGCCTGTGTCAAACGCCCGGTTAGCGCAGCTGAAATCGATAATTTAGTATCCGACATCGAGACGTCCTTACAAAAATTGGGACGAGCTGAAGTTTCATCCCGGGTTGTAGGCGATATGGCGTTTAATGGTTTAAAAGAACTGGATCTGATCGCCTATATTCGATACGCAATTGTTTATTTGCGTCTGGGTGATCTGAATGCAATTAGAACTGAAATTGATCGATTACTCGAATCGTAATCCTGTTTGGAGGAATATAATGACTGTTGTAACAAATTCAAATCAAAAGGTGAGTGTTTCCGGATTACTGCCAACCCCTCCACTCCCCGAAGAACTCCCCTCAATAGAACTTTCAGAAAATTCAAGACAGGTTTTGGTCAAGCGCTACCTCCGGCGTGGTCATGACGGAGAACCGATTGAAACGATCGAAGAAATGTTCTGGCGGGTAGCCTATCACGTTGCAAAAGTAGAAGAAATCTGGGATGGCGATCCCATCGCACGCGCCAAAGAATTTTATAGAATGCTGATCGACAAACGCTTTTTCCCCAACTCCCCCACCTTCACCGGTGCCGGTACACCATTGGGACAATTGGCGGCTTGTTTTGTGTTGCCCATCGATGATGATATGGGTCGCTCCTCGGCTGGCATCTTCCAGACCCTCAGAGATGCTGCCCTCATTCAGCAGACTGGCGGCGGTAATGGTTTCGGTTTTTCCCGCCTGCGCCCCAAAAATTCCATTGTAAAATCTTCCGCCGGCAATGCCACCGGACCGGTCGGATTCTTAAGAGTTTATGATCACGCCTTTGGTGAAGTTGCCCAGGGGGGCACGCGCCGGGGTGCGAACATGGCAGTCTTACGGGTGGATCACCCGGATATCGAAGATTTCATCTCCTGTAAAACCAATGAAAACGCCATCACCAACTTCAATATCTCCGTCGGAATTACCGACGATTTTATGCGGGCTGTGGAAAATGATGGTGATTGGGATTTGCGTTTCCCGGACGTAGCCCATCCCGAACATAAAAATTTCAAAGGCACCATTGACCAGATTGAAGCAGATGGATATCCGATCCTCACCCACCGCACCGTCAAAGCACGGGATCTTTTCCAAAAAATTGTAAAACAGGCGCATCACAATGGCGAACCTGGAATGCTTTTCCTGGATGCGGCTAATCGCTCCAATCCCGTTCCTCAATTGTACGAGCTGGAAGCTACCAACCCTTGTGGCGAGCAATGGCTGGGACCTTACGAAAACTGCTGTCTGGGTTCTATCAATCTGTCCAGCCATATCGATGAAAATGGGGTTATCGATTGGGAACAACTGCGCAAAGATGTAGAACTATCCACCATCTTTTTGGATAATGTGGTGGATGCCAACGCCTACGTACCGGCTGTACCCCAATTACGCGAGGCAGCCCTGCGAGCTCGTAGAATTGGATTAGGCATCATGGGTCTGGCGGATATGATGTATTACGCTGGTATCCGCTATGGCTCCCCTGAAGGACAGGAATTTGGTGCACAGGTGATGGAATTTGTGCGCTATCATGCCATGCAAACCAGTATTGAACTGGCAAAAACCCGTGGCGCATTCCCAGCCATTAAAGGATCGATTTACGACCCCGAAAACATTACCTGGCAACCGCCGGTCAGCATTCTGGATTTCCACAATGATTATGGCCGTCCCGAACTGAATTGGGATGCGATTGTAGAGAAGATTCATGCCTACGGTATTCGCAACGCCGCCCAGACCACTGTAGCCCCCACCGGTACCATCTCCACCGTTGCCGGCTGTGAGGGATACGGTTGTGAACCGGTTTTCGCCCTGGCTTATATCCGGCATGTAAATGACAATGGCAATGACCTCAAATTAACCTATGCCAGTCCAGCTTTTGATAAAGCCCTCGAACGGATCGGGATGAACGAAGAACAACGTCAGAAAATCTTCGAGCAGGTTATGCAGGAAGGCAGCTGCCAGAGCATCGATGACATCCCCACCTACTTGCGCAATGCCTTCGTGGTCTCTTCAGACATCTCTGCCGAAGAACATGTACGCATGCAGGCAGCTCTGCAGGTATATGTCGATAACTCTCTCTCCAAGACCATCAACTTCCCACCCAACGCCACCGAAGAAGATGTTGCCACCGCCTACCGGCTGGCATGGGAATTAGGCTGCAAGGGCATCACCGTCTACGTCACCGGCTCACGTGAGACCGTCGTGCTTGAAACGCATGGCACCGCCAAAGAAAAAGAAAAAGCCCCGGCGGTTGCTCTAACCAGCGAACAATCAATCCTGTGGTCGGAGAGCAAAAAACCGCGCCCCCGCTATCTGAACGGCTTCACCTATCAGATCGGTACTCCACTCGGAAAAGCCTTTGTGACCATCAATGAAAATGGGGACTATCAGCCTTTCGAAGTCTTCATCAACTCCGCCAAGGCTGGCTCCGACACCGCTGCTGTCTCCGAAGCCATCGGACGCCTGGTGTCTTACATCCTGCGCCTGACCTCCACCGTGGAACCCAGTAAACGCCTGCGGGATGTCATCAGCCAGTTAAACGGCATCGGTGGCGGACGCCCGATGGGTTTTGGTCCCAACCGGGTACGCTCCTTACCGGATGGGCTGGCTCAGATCCTGACCGATTACATTCAGGGGCGCGATGACCGCCTGTCCGGGTTACCCACTGATGAACAACCCAAAAATGGCGGTAAACCCTGGGTGGAAGTCCCCGCTGTACAGCACATGATGCAAATCGGAGATCTCTGCCCCGAGTGTGGCCAGGCCGCCTTCGTGAATGAAGAAGGCTGCCGCAAATGCTACGCCTGCGGCTATTCGGAATGTTAGGAAATTATATGGGCATCCGCTGCGGGTGCCCTTTTTTCACCTCTTAGGAGTACGCGATCCGTGACCTACCCCATGTGTGTGGGTGCTCAACCTCCGCCACTGGGTTAAAACCCAGGGCTATCAATCTCAAACCGGCCCAAGCCGGTTCAACAAAGTCACTCGTTTAAACAAAATCTATTTTATAACTGTCAAAATTATTCGCAGTTTCCAATATCACCTTGTGGGTTAGTAGAGGAATGAATTTTCGCGTGCTGCGGGGGCAGGCCAAATCAAACCTTCGAAGATGAATTGAACATCAAGAACAATTCGAAACAATTCCATTTAGTGTCAATCGCCCAGTTCTGAAAAGTAAATGTGGAGCTTCGTACGTAAAAATAACCTGACCGGGAAGCCGAGGGATTGAAACTCAAAAACAATTAGGAACAATTCCATTAACTATCAATCGTCCTGTTCTGAAATGTAGACTTAGACCTTCGAATGTAAAAATAGTCCTTACGAGAAGGTGAGGGATTGAATTGCAGCAAGATATTCGGTTGTTAATGTTCAAATTTTTATATTGATGTATTATAGAATAATTGTTCTATTTTGTCAATAAGGAAAAGCGTAAAATTTTAATTGTAGGGTTTGGTCTCCGTCCCACCGTTTTCTTATCTTTTGATATGTTCTTCAAAAAAATCCGAACGGGGATTTACCGGATTTTTTGATTTGTGGTTTCCTGAATTGATTTGCATGTGAGGATTGTTGATTTGCGGTGTTTGATGACAGGATTTACACGATTATCTTCCTCGCAGCCACCCTCGACACCCCACTTGTAGGGGCGAAGCATCGGATAGAAGACCCATCCAGCACCCAAAATTCCCGACATCCGATGCTTCGCCCACCAATCTCGGTCCCGACTCATAGGGTAGGGGTTCGCAACCCAAATCATGCCCTTTTCGTAACAACCTTTGCTGAGCGAAAAAAGTCAGAAACGGGATTTAAAGGAATGAATTCTACATCAACATACAATGTTTGCATTTGGAATTTTATGTTGGAAGGATTTCTGTAGAAAATTCAGAATTATTCATTCTCACCTTAACCCGCAACGATCCATTCCTGGAGTAAGATCAATGGATATTTTCGTGATCATGCCCAACCGCATGCATGGCATCCTCATGATCAGAGACGGAACAGCCCGTACATGAAATGGTAAAGCAATTGATTTTTTACTTTATTAGAAAAAAAATAAATCGTGATTATTCTACTGATCACATGCTTTACCCGCACCAGTGCGAACCACCTTGTCCGAACTCACCCGGTGCCACCATTTGGCACCGGTATAATTTCTAAGATCATCCGCGATGAAACAGGTAATGCTCGAATCGTCGATTATATACGGCAAAATCTGCAAAAAATGAATTAATTTTTAAGAACTGCTAAAATTAATTTAGCCAATAAACTGATAAAAGGGATATTCAAAAGGTGTTATTCCATGCCCCCAACCATTCTGTACTACCAACCCAATATCCAGCGCACCAGCGAGAGCTTATTCTTTGCAGCCCTGATAAACCACCACCCTGATGCCATGATTTCTAATTCTCCCTATCATGTGCCACCAGCTACTCTGGATCAATTTCTTGATGTCCAGAAAATCATCCACTGGCTGGAAGTGGAACCCTATTTTCCAACCAAAAAAAGAGAGACGTCCCTCGAAATTCTGAAAGCCTTC
>JAVEYK010000019.1:0-35326 GCA_034003505.1 Anaerolineaceae bacterium
TGGACAGCCGAAGGCGATATTAACGGATATTGGGTCATCCCCATTCCATAATTAAGAGTCTTGCGGAAAATGAATAAAATTCTGGTTTCGGGACTGATCAACATAGAAACAACTTTAAAAGTTGATCCGTTCCCGCTGGAACTCGTTATAGAAAGTATTTTCGTTTGGTAAAAGCCAACAGTAAATTCTAAATTACCTCCAAAAATGTATTATTGGAATTCAAACATTGCGATTTTCTAGGTATTTGAGCATATAGGATATTTTCAAACTACTAACTCAAAATTTGATCTATATTGGATATAATTTGATCAAAATTCAAAGTCGTAAATTGTTTATTTCGCAATACTATATTCCCATTAATAATGGTATCACGCACATCATTAGAATTAGCTGAATGTAATAATTGGGCGTACACATCATTTAAAGGAAGTAAGTGAGGTTTTCTAATATCAATTATGACTAAGTCAGCTAATTTTCCAACTTCAATTGAACCTAATTTGTCCTCGATTCCAAACGCTTTTGCCCCATTAATAGTCATCATGTCAAACATCTGATGAGAATTTAGAAGATTTGGATTTTTGTTGTATCCCTTTTGCACTAAAGCGGCTAAATGAGATTCTTCGAACATATCCAGATTATTATTTGATGCTACTCCATCCGTACCAATAGTTACATTGACATTCTTTGAGATCATTACCGATATCTCAGCAATTCCACTACCAAGTTTTAAATTTGATGATGGACAATGAGCCACAGATGTTCCTGCTTCAGAAAGATAATCAATTTCATGATCATAAAGATGAACACAGTGGGCTAATAGTGTTTTTGATGTTAATAACCCCTCTTTTTGTAGTAATTCTATTGGGGTTAGTCCATATTTTTTTAAAGTAATTTCGATTTCATTTAAGGTCTCAGAAGCATGTGTTGCAAATGGAATATCAAATTCAAGTGATGCATTTTTGGCTTCTCTTAATTTATCAATTGAATCCGTATAAACTGAATGAATTTGTATTATTGGATAAATTAATGGGTGGTTTAGATATTTTTCGACATATTCTTCTGCTTGGGTGAATGAAGAACCTTGGTTCTTGTTATAACCAACTAAATCGGTAAAAATTGGCCCATCAGCCAATCTAAAACCTGCTTCAACAGCAGCATTTGCAGTTTGCTCAGGAAACCAATACATATTATTCGCGAATGTAATACCCCCGCGTATCATTTCACATATTGCTAATTTTGAGCCGTAATATACTGCATCTGGACTACAAATTTCTTGTTCTTTTTTCCAAACATCTGATAACCAATCAACTAATTTTTTATCTTCTACCATTCCTCTAAAGAGAGTCATAGGAAGATGACCATGGGTGTTTATCAGACCAGGAATAATTACGCAATTTTTTGCATCAATTGTTTCAAGGATTGAATAGTTGGGTGGTATTTCTGCGGAATGACCAATGAATTCGATCTTATCCCCGTTGATTCCAATAGAATAATTTTCTAATACTCGATGAGATGGATCTTGGGTTACAACAATTCCGTCTTTTATTAAAAGGTCGAATTTTTGATTTTCCATTATTTATCCTTAATTTTACAATTCAACAACGATGCGACCGACTATATTTCCACTGATCATTTTATCTATATAAGTAGAGAGATCATCCAAATTACACAAATTAACCATTGATGATAGACACTCAGGTTTCCAACTGCTTGCCAAATTATTCCATACCTTTTTTCTTAGTAAATCTGGAGAATAAACTGAATCGATGCCGTATAATGTGATACCTCTGAGGATAAACGGGAAAACAGTAGTTAATAATTCTTGTGAGGAGACCTGGCCACAACAAGTAACTGCCATTCCATATTTAGTTGTTTTTAATGCTGTTGCTAATGTAGGACCTCCGACTGTATCCACAACACCAGCCCACTGCTCTTTCAACAATGCTTTTTTACTCAAATCATTAACTTCTTCTCTACTTAAGATTTGTTCTGCACCTAATTCTCTGAGAAAATTTTCCTGATCTTTACCAGTTGATGCCGAAACTCTATATCCTAGTTTGGATAATATTGCTACTGACAATGATCCTACTCCGCCAGTTGCTCCAGTGACAAGGATAGATCCAAAATCAGGTTTTATTCCATGGTTAATTAATTTATCGATAGAAAGGGCTGCGGTTAAACCTGCAGTTCCATACATCATTGATTCTTTTAAGGTCATTCCAAGTGGTAGTTCTGTGCACCATATAGCTGGTACGCTAACATACTCACTGAACCCTCCAAAGGTATTCATCCCCAGGTCATAACCTGTTACGATAACTTCTTGGCCTGTTTTTAACTGGCTAACTTTACTTTCAACAACAACGCCGGCTGCGTCAATTCCAGGAATGTGGGGAAATACTCTTGTCACACCTTTGTTTCCCGTTGCGGATAAGGTGTCTTTATAGTTCAGTGAAGAATATTTTACAGCGATTAATAACTCACCATCTGGTAATTCTGATTTTGTAAGTTGTTTGACTTCCCTTACAAATTCTCCATTTATTTCTTCAACAACAAGAGCCCGAAATTTTTCCTTATTCATTTTCTATCTCCTTTATTTTTTCAGCTGCCCATTCAGACAATACCTTTTTATCAATTTTTCCAGTGGAGTTTGTTGGCCAATCATCGTGTTCTTTTTGTAGAAAATATTTTGGTACTTTGAAATTCGCTAATCCTTGCTTACAAATTTCCACACACTTTTCAGGCGAAAACCCATAATTTGGTTTACATTCAATAATTGCAGTGATTACTTCTCCCCAATTTGCATCAGGTACACCAACCACATACGTAGTACGAATTTCTTCAATATTCTCGAATAAGAAATTTTCAATCTCAAGAGATGAAACATTTTCACCACCCGTTTTGATCATATCCTTATAGCGCCCTGAGAAATGTAAACCTCCCGCAGAATCCAAAAAACCTCTATCCCCAGTTCGAAAAAAACCGTCTTTTGTTAATGAGTTTTTTGTGTTTTCTTCGTCACCGTAATAACCTTGGAACAAATTCCACCCTTTAAAAGAAATTTCACCAATTTCGTTTACAGGTTCCACATTTCTTGATTGTGGATCAATTATTTGTACATTCACACCAGGAAGTGGATAACCGATAAAATCGTCAGAAGGAAAATTATCATTTCTTTCAATAGTGTGCATACTGACTAAACCTGCACTTTCAGTTAGCCCATACATTCTTGAAAAGAACTTGATTTTTGTTTCATTTTTTATTCGTGAATGTATATCAGAGCTTATACCATGCAATTTCTCAAGACTTGAAAGATCCAAATTATTGTCTTTGGCATAATTTAATAATTTGAAGATTGTAACTGGCATGCCAGCACTGGCTGTAATTTTTTCATTTTCAATAATTTTACAAACCGAAGCTGGTGTGAAATCTTCAGGTAGATAAAGAGTACTTCCTGAGTAGTGGTTCATTCTTATACTCTGCGCAAAACCTGCTATGTGGTAAAACGGGAGTAAATTTAGATATCGATCGTTTGGTTTTATATCAAACAATTGGCTAAGATAATGTGCATGACCTGTAATATTGTGGTGAGATAGCATCACACCTTTGGGATGGTCGGTACTCCCTGATGTAAAAATAATGGCTTCAAGATCATTCGCATTACTATCTTCAAATTCAATATCTAGTATTGAATTTTTGTCTGAAGTAGTGTTAAACAAAAGTGTGGAGTCTACGAATAAAGGTGTAGTGGTATCTGCTTTCTCCGTAAATACAACTTGCAATTCGTCTAGAAAGATTTCTTGATTTGAATTAGGCGACTGAAAAAATCCTATCATTTTATTTTTTAATAATTGATCTTTATGCCCAGGGATTAGGAATAGTGCTTTGGCTTTAATTTTATTGAGTAGATGAAGAATTTCTTCTGTGATTAATTTACTATTCAAAGGCACAATAACTGCCCCTAATTTTGACAATGCATACTTTACTACAACCCAATCTATGGATGGATCCATAATTGTTGCAACTCTGTCGCCTTTTTTAATATCAAAAAGCTTTAACCGACTGGCTAAAATTGTAGATTCTTCCAATAATTCCTGGTAAGTGACGCTTTGACCAGGAGTTATTACCGCAGGATGGTTTTCATTTCTTAGTGATGAAGTTAGTAAGCACTGATAAGCAGTTAATTCTTCCCAAGACTCTTTCAACTCAACACCTACGAAAAACCTTCATCACGTTTTTTAGCTTTTTCACTCGCTGACAAATTTACCTGCGAATCCCACTCAGCAATCATTTCTGGCCTAAGAGCTGAAATTGCCCAATAATCAAATGCTTGTTTTAAATGGTTTAATTGTCCTTGATTGTCATGCATAGCATTTAAGGATTGTTTAGCCAATCGTAGGGCGAATGAATCTTGCACTGATATTTTTTTTGCAATTGAAAGTGTATGTGAATCCAAATCCTTTCGTGGAACGACCTCATTTACAAGGCCTACTCGAAAAGCAGTATATGCATCTATTTCATCACCTGAAAAAATGTACTGTTTTGCAAAAGGTAGATTTGTAAACCAAGGCAGAGCTAAATACTGCTCACTACTACCCCCCCAACGGATAGACCTTGAAATAAATTTGGCATCATCTGAACAGATTATAAAATCACAAATCATCGCTAGCATCATGCCACCCATAATGCAGTTACCATGAACTTGTGCAATAATTGGCTTGGGCAAATTTCTCCATTGGATCATCTTATCCAAATAATAATGTTTACATTCTAGATAGCGTTCTTCCCAAGATATCTGGGAATTGGTTTTCCATTCTTGCGGGGAGATGTCATGGCCACTGGAAAAGTCGGAACCTGCTCCAGATAAAATCAAAACTTTTGTTTCGGGATCCTCAATTACATTAGTAAATGCCAAATCTAATTCGTCTAACATTTTTCTGTTTTGGGCATTTTTTTTATCAGGACGATTAAGAATAATTCGAGTTACTGCCTCAAATTTTTGAACTTGTATCGTTTTAAAATTCATGTTCCCTCACAATACTGAATTTTTATACAAAAGCTTTTTCTAAAGCATGTTGACAAGAACAATCTACAACTTCGGGGTAATTTTCAATAAAGGAAGCAAATAAATTAGGGATCATTCCTTCGATAATTTTCAAATTCTCGAATACTTCCGCTGAAGAGACTGAACCTTCCATCCCAGCTGCATAATTTGAGACTATACCTAATGTTGCATAACAAATTTCCAATTCTCTGGCTAAAACACACTCCGGATAATTTGTCTGCCCAACTAATTGACCACCAAGCTTTCTTGTCATTTCAATTTCAGCAGCAGTTTCAAATCTAGGGCCATTCCAACATGCATATGTTCCACCCCGAACCAAAGAATAATTTAGTTTTTTAGAACAGGAAATAAGTGCAGCATGTATCGTTTCACAGTATGGTTCGGTTACATCAATATGTGCGATTTTTCCATCTAATGGATAAAAGGTATCTTCTCTTCCTCTTGTAAAATCTAGAAATTGATCAACCAGAATTAAAGATCCAGGACCCCACTTCAATTCAAGAGACCCACAAACACTCGTGGATAATATTCTTTTTACACCTAGAATTTTTAAGGCAAAAATATTAGCCCGATAATTAATCTTGCTTGGAGTTATTGAATGATCAGAACCATGTCTCGGAAGGAAAGCGATGGTTGAGCCTTTGAACTCTGCAATTTTTACATTTACCATACCATAAGGAGTATTTATCTCTTTTATTTCGATTTCCTTCATCCCTGGTAATGAATAAAAACCTGTTCCGGTAATGAATGCTGTTGTAACCATGCTAATTACTCCCTTTTAAGTTTTTAACCTTCAACAAGGCTTGATTGATTTCTTCTTTGATGTCTTCAATATCTTCAATGCCAACTGATATTCGTAAAGTAGACTCGGAAATTCCTATTTTGCTAAGTTCTTCTCCTGATAAGGTGTGATGAGTTGTACTCGCTGGGTGAATAATTAATGAATGAACATCGCCTAAAGACCCAGTGGGGATCAAGAATTCCAAGTTATCTAGAAAATTAAAGGCATCTTTACGGTTGCCACCACGGATATCAAAACTTACCATTCCGCCGAAATGACCATTAAGGAGTAATTGGCTGGCCAAATCATGTTGTTTATGAGAAGTAAGGCCTGGATATGAGACATTTTCTACTAGTGAATGTTGTTCCAAAAAGTTTGCCAATTCAAGTGCATTTGAGCAATGCTTTTCCATTCTTATTGAAAAAGTCTTTAAACCGCGTAAAGCCAACCAAGAAACGAAGCCATGTAACCCGCTGCCAATATGAGCCATTGTCACTTGTACTTCTCTTGTGTTTTCCTCAGAGCTGGACACTGCACCTGCAAGAACATCCCCATGACCTGCCAAATATTTGCTTATACTATTACAAACAAAATCTGCTCCATGCAAAAATGGTTTGAATAAAAATGGTGTCGTAAAGGTATTATCCACGATCACTTTCGCATTGTATTTGTGTGCCAGATTGATTACGGAAGGTGCATCAACTACTTTAATGATTGGATTTGTTAATACCTCGAACAAAATGACCTGAGGATTATATTTTTTTAAATTCTCCTCTACTGTTTCTAAATCAGTAAAATCACAAAAAATAGGGTTTACGCCAAACCTGCTAAAAAAAATTTTCAATAAATCTATGGAACTTCCATATACGTCAGTGGAACATAATACATTTGAACCGTTCTTGATCCCAGAAGAGATTAATGCCAGGTGAATAGAAGCCATACCTGAGGAGCATGCTATCGTTCCTCCTGATTCTTCAAGAGAAGAAATAGCCCTTTCAAGTGTGGCAGTTGTTGGAGATGACCACCGACTATACCCATAGCCACCTTTTTGACCATCAATCATGTCGATCAATGATTGAAAATTTTCATAATAAAAACTGGTAGATGAAAATATAGGTGCTACTGGTGATAAATAATCTGGTGTTTCCCAATTTTCTCCGGCATGGACACTTTTTGTTGAGAACCCCTTATTTGCAAACCTTGGATCTGGTCCTTGAAATCCAGTTTTTCTATTGTTTTTTTTTATTTTATTTTCCTTCATAATTTATGCTCCAACATTCTCTACCATTAAATTTATTGCAGATTGCGCCAAAACTGAAGAACCTATTGAAAGGGCATTTTCATTTATATTAAATTTTGGGTGATGAATTGGATAGTTTTCTCCATCCGGTTGAACACCTAAGAAAAACATCGCAGACGGGACAATTTGTGAATACCAGGCAAAATCATCAACTCCAAGGAGTTTTTCGACTTCCTCCAATGCATCTTCCCCGTAAAGAGAAATTATTGAATCACGAATTTGATTAGCCACATTTTTATCATTTTGTAACACTGGTACACCAGTACCAATATTGAGTTCAAAATCCCCATCAAATTGATGAGAAATCGTTAACATTTTTTTTAGATAATTTTTGATTTTCTGTCGCGTTTCTTCATCGAAACATCGGATGGTGCCAGAAATTTTCACTTCCTGCGGGACGATATTACCGCTTGTACCTGCATGTACCGTATTAATTGAGATTGTTGCGTTTCGAAGTGGATTAAGACGACGGGTTCGAATCCCATAAATGGCGTTAACTACCTGACAAGTTATGAATATCGGATCGATCGTTTCATGAACTTGAGAATCATGGCCACCTTTGCCTTTAATCGTAGCTTCGAAATAATCTCCTGATGCTAAGGTGGGTCCTGTTAAAACCCCTAACTTCCCAGCGGGTATGTTAGGAAAAACATGTAACCCAATCAATACATCAAGATCGTCAATTTGACCTGATGAAATGATATGCCTGGCTCCGGATAGCCAATTTTCATCCCCTCTTTCTTCAGATGGTTGGAAAATGAGACGAAATTCTCCTGGTGGCTTTTCTGGCAAATCAGCTAAAATGCAAGCTGCTCCTAGCACCATTGCAACATGGGCGTCATGTCCACATGCATGCATCTTTCCGGGATTCTTCGACGCGAATGGAAGCCCTGTTTCCTCTTGAATTGGTAAGGCGTCCATATCTGCACGAATACCGATGACTGGTTTGCCTTGGCCAATAGAAGCTATGAGCCCTTTGTCGTTAGCTACTTTTTTAAAGCTTATCCCTTTTTCTGACAAGACATTTTCAATAAACTTAATAGTTTGTACTTCTTCGAAACCCAGTTCCGGATTTTGATGAATACTTCTTCTCCAGTTGATAATTTCTGATTTATATTTTTCGGCCAAATTATGTATATTCATTTTCTACTTTCTTATCAATAGGTGTAAATGAAACAAAACTTACCATTCTGAAAAATTATTTATTACTCGTCACCCATTGCTTGCTTTAATGCAATCACTGATTCATGCCAGGGAATGGATAATCTTTCCATTAATGTAACAAAAGAATAAAGACCAAATGCAAAAATTGAAGTGATAAATAAGGAGACCCACAATTCATAGACATTGTACATTCCACTGGAAGTTGCTGCTGCCATAATGTAGCCCAACCCATTATTGGTACTTAACCATTCCGAAAGAATTGCACCACCAACAGCTAATATCGCGGTAATTTTCAAAGCTGAAAATATCATAGGTAAAGCTGAAGGTAAACGTAACTTCCAAAATGTTAACCATTTTGTCGCATTGATTGATTCCATAAATTCGAGGGATGGCTTGCTTGCTGATTGAATTCCTCTGAATGTGTTAACTAGGGTAGGAAAAAAGACTGCGATGACAACTATTACGGTCTTAATAAATAAATCAGTCCCAAAAATAAAATTCAACAAAGAAGATTCCTGTACTGCTGGTAAATCAGCCACTGAATAACGTAGCCGCAAGAATAAAGGGATAATTGCAACAAGGGGAATACTTTTGAGAGCCAAGGCGAAGGGCATAAATGTTCTTTCCATTGGTTTAACATAGAAAAACAAAATGGCGATCAAAAATGCAAATATATTACCAAAAACAAAGCCAATTAATGCCGTTGTAAGGGTAACTGACCCCTGGTTGAAAAAGAACTTGACTCCGCCTCTTCCACCACTCCTTTCATTCAGAAACGCATTCAGGATTTGTGAAGGTCGAGGGAGAATGTAAGGAGAAAAAGCTTTAATTTCTGGATTATAGCCTATTGATTGATCGATAGCATTGTTAATCGAATTTACATTATCTTGATTCGAAATAAGGAATTCCCATGTCATGAGGATAAGAATAATAATTATTGTATTGATGAGCCAAAATTTAAATTTAGATCGCATGTTTACCTCAAAGAAACTTTACTCTTGATTCGATATGTGCCAAGGGATTACCAATTTTTCAAGTATCACGATTAATGAAAATGCTAAGAGAGAAAAGATCGTGGCTAATGCCATAGAAGCCCAAAGAACTTCCACCTGAGCATTGAACATAGCTAAAACAATCACCGCGCCTAACCCTTTCGTGGCCCATAACCATTCAGAAATAATCGCCCCTAATATTGCTGTTGTAACTGTTACTCGCATTGCTGTAAACAAATAAGGTATAGAGAATGGAACTCTTGCCTTCCAAAATATTTGCATTTCTGAAGCATTCAATGTTTCCATAAATTCAATGGTTGGTTTGTCTAACGAAATAAGACCTTGCACCACATTAATAACTGTCGGGAAAAAGGTAGCAAGGGTTATAAGGACAACCTTTGAAGCTAATCCTGTTCCAAACCAAAGAACCAGCAATGGCATTAATGCCATTAAAGGCATACATTGTAAAAATACTAGAAATGGGTAAATTGATTTGGCGAATTTTTTGGAATAAACAAAGCCAATTGCAATTAAGATTCCTGTTGAAGTACCAATTAAAAACCCTACAACTGCTTCGAAAAGAGTTTGTTTACTGTTTGTGGCTAATAATGGCCATTTATCTATAATAGTCTGTACAATCGTTGAAGGTTTTGGAATTAATCTCTCAAAAGATGAAGAAGTTGCAAACTGCCAAAGTATAAAAAATAATATTAGCAAAAAAACTGCAATACCATAATTTTTAAACTCATTAAAAATTCGTGCCTTGTTGGCTTTACGAATTGAAGTTTGATGTAATTGATTATTTTTAATCATAGTCAATTAACTCCACTTTCGACCAGTAATGCATCCAAAGTTATTTGATTCAGCATCTTTCTAACACTTGTCGCGTAATTGAAGGCAGCTTCACTTTGTTTGATTTCAATATTCCGTGGGTGAGGGAGATCAATATTAATTTCAGCTGCAACTGTGCCTGGCCTTGGAGAAAGCATAATGATGCGATCAGATAAAAATACAGCTTCTTCAATTGAATGAGTAATAAATACCACTGAAGATTCGGTTTCTTGCCAAATTCTCATTAATTCAAGATTCAATTTATCTCGATTTATTTCATCCAGAGCTCCAAATGGCTCATCCATCAGTAATACTTCCGGTCTCATCAGCAACGCTCTTGCGATAGCGGCTCTTTGCCGCATACCTCCTGACAACTGATTAGGGCTTGCTGCCCCAAAACCCTGCAAACCAACAAGGTCTAGCATTTCTTGTGCGCGACCAGCATACTGTTTTCTTTCATTCCGGTTTAGTACCTCAAGTGGAATTTCAATATTACTTAATACATTTCTCCAAGGAAACATTATAGGATCTTGAAAAACAAACGAGTAAAGTCTTTGTTTTCTTGCTTCAAGTGGTGTTACTCCCAGGATGCTAACATCCCCTTCATCGGGTTTAAGCAATCCAGCAATGATTCTTAATATTGTCGATTTTCCGCAACCTGAAGGACCAATAACAGAAACAAATTCTTTTTCCTCTACATTGAATGAAATATTACTCAAAGCAGTTACTGGACCAGTTTTTAATGAGAAAATTTTCGTTATATTGTTAATTTCAACAGCTGGCATTTTTCCTCCATAGGAGACCTAATATAAAATAAGATTATTGGAAATAAAATCAATAAAAATGAATGATTGCACAACAAAAAAATTTTGGAGGGAATGGGGACTTCCCTCCAATGGACGCTGTGATAAGACGAAGGAGAAGTTTCATCTTAAAGTCAACAAAAATTAGAGTTTATCGACTCTTCCTTTTGCATAAACTTGATCAAAGATTTCAGATGTGGCATAGTCTGAAACCTTCATATCGGCGGTAATCTCACCCATGTCTTTTAGAATCTTGTAGCAATTTTCCCAATCTTCCATATTCATGGCAAAGAGACCTTTATCTTCAACTAATTTGGACATTTGGTATGAAACTTGTGCACCGGCTGTATATAATTCAGCTTCCTGTCCCAGACCATATTCCTCACCAAAATTGTCAATTACATAGGTTACCATTTCATCCAGATTAGAGTTCGCATAAACCCAACCTCGAATTGTAGCTCTGAGAAAGCCAGCTAATTTGTCTTTATCTGAGTTAAAAGTATCTTTGTGAGCTACCAGAAAATCACCTGGAACTTTATAACCCCATTCATAAGCATCCAAAATACCAACTTCATATCCCAAATTCTCAAGCATTTGTGGTTGACTGGTAGCAAAACACCAATAGCCTGCGACCGTACCATCCATTAATGGTGTTGGATCGAAGCTTACATTGACAATTTCCATATCTTTTTCAACATCCAAGCCTGAATCTTTACAAATTATACGCCAAGGTAAAGTAGGACCACCTTGAATGCCAATTCTTTGTCCGCGGCATTTTTCAGGGTTATCAATAACATATCCTGGTGAACCATCAGGATTTTTAATGATATACATCAAGCCAGCTGGGCTTCTTTGGTTTAATGTGCCGAAGGCTATCACATTTGCACCATCGGCTACTAATTGGGGCATTGCAATCGAAGTAGATTGCATAGCAATATCCATTTGTTTTGAATCAACTAAAGTAGCAGGTGAAATTCCTGGGCCACCAGCTACAATATCAATTTCAAGATTTTCTTCTTTATAAAAACCTTTAATATCAGCAGCATAATAGCCAATATATTGACTGTTTTTAATCCAACCAAGTTGTGCTTTTAATTTTGACATCTCTGCTGGTTTGGAAGGAGCACAGCTTGTTAATAGACCACCACCAACAGCGCTTAGCCCCATATATGCACCAAAAATACCAGTCATTTTCATAAATTCACGTCGGGAAATTACATTTTTAGACATTTTCTCTCCTCAAATTAAAACAGGTTTTTAAAATTTTTTCCAATGGGTGAAAAACAAAACAATATTATTCCTCTGAAGCTTGTAGCACCTCCTTTGCCGTTTCTGAATCTGTAATGAGACAATGAATCAAATTTCCTCGTAGTGCTCCAACTATTGCTTCTACTTTCTTAGATCCTACAGCGACTAATACTAATTGTGGAATATTGATCAATGATTCCCAATCGATGGAAATTAGCCTTGATTCAAGGGAAGAATTGATGTGATTCCCATTCTGATCAAAAAAATGCAATAGGATTTCACCAACACCATTCTTTTTTCTTATTTCTTCGATTTCGCTTTCAGTTAAATGACCAGTCCTTACCATGGTATTGGTTGCTGTTGCTTCCCCTAAACCCACAAAAGCAATTTCAACCTTTTTTGCAGAATCAAGTGCTTTTACAATTGATGGTTCTTTTAAAAAAGTTTCACGAACTTCGTTATTATCTACAATGGCCGGTACTGGAAGAGATTCGAGAGAAACACCAAAACTTTGAACTAAATAAGGACTGATGCTATATGGATTTTGTTCGTGCAGCATATTTCCTGCTAATTCATTGACTTTGCAATTTACTGGTGAAGCATATCTTGGTAAATAGTGAGTTAAACAACTTAATGTACTACTCCAACCAACACCAATATGGTTATAGGTATTGATAGCTTCTTCCAAATATTCGGCTGCAGCTTTGCCGACACTTTCCTGAGTATTGTCTGAATTGGGGACAATTATTGATTTTTCCAAACCAAATTTTTCTTTGAGTTTAAGACTTAATTCGAGTAATAAGGGGCGTGGTTGAGTAATTTGTATCTTAACAATATTCTCTTTTTGGGCAGCTTGTAAGATGCGAGAAATGGATACCCTGGAAATTTTTAATTGTTTTGCAATTTCCTCTTGCGTAAGGCCATCCTCATAATACATCCATGCAACTATTACCATCAAATCATAAGCTGAAGATTTTTTCATAAATAAATCTCATTTTCTTCCTGGTGAAATGGGGATTGACTTGAAACGAACAATTGTTCATTCTTTTACAAATGTTCGACTATTTCATTATATATCCCTGATTAGACAATCTAAAAGTTATTAACCTCATATAGGAATGGTAACAAATGTCATATAAGATTGAAGAAATTTAGAAGATCAGGTGAATTTGACATTGATAGAAAAATTAAACTTCGTTAAAAATCGAATTAATTAAAATAATTGACATAGCTTTTTTTGTGTGCTACTATAAGTGCAATTGTTCATTCATTTACATATGTTCATATTTCACTAACCAATCCTTGACCCCCCAGGATAGGTTTCATTTGTTCTGCTTGGTAAACGAAAATTAAAAGCTGAAAAAGAGGAAATATGAATATATTTAGAAGCATCGAATGGTTGGATAGTCATCAACTTAAAGTCTTAGATCAAAGAAAACTACCCCATGAAATTTCCTATTTAACCACGAGTGATTATTGTGAGGTTATTAAATTAATTAAAACTATGGCTATTCGTGGAGCACCAGCAATTGGTGTAGCTGGGGCGTATGCTTTGGTTTTAGCTTCTTTGAATATTGATAGAGAAAATTATCCGGAATTCAAACAACATATCTATAAATGCGCTAATGAAATTAAATTTGCGCGACCTACTGCGGTGAATTTGTCCTGGGCCGTCGACAGACTTCTCAAAAAATTGGAAAAGACTTTGAGTTTCTCCACTAAAGAAGACACATCTATATTATTGGCCGAAGCAAAAGCAATATTCGATGAAGATATTGAGATTAATAAAAAGATTGGAAATAATGCTCTTCCTTTGATAAATAAAGATGCAAAAATCATTCATCATTGTAATACTGGATCTCTCGCAACTGTGGAATACGGTACAGCACTTGGTATTATTAGAATTGCTCATGAACAGGGAAAAAATGTTTTTGTTTTTGTGGATGAAACCCGACCAAGGTTACAAGGAGCAAAATTAACAGCCTGGGAACTAAAACAACTTGATATACCCCATAAAGTCATTGTTGACAGTGCTTCAGGTTATGTTATGAAAAGATTTGGGGTAGATATGTGTATTGTTGGGTGTGATCGAGTAGCAAGAAATGGTGATACAGCCAACAAAATTGGTACCTATAATTTAGCCATTGTTGCGAGAGCCCATCGAGTACCTTTTTATGTGGCAGCGCCTACGAGTACAATCGATTTAAGCATTCAATCTGGTGATTTTATTGAAATTGAAGAGCGAAATAGCAAAGAAATAACCCGGATCGGTGAATATGAAATTACCCCTGTTGGAACCGACGTGTTTAATCCTGCATTTGATATTACACCAGCTAAACTTATTACAGCATTCATCACTGAGAGGGGAATAATATACCCACCATTTGATAAAAATTTTTCTAAAATCATTTGATTTATAACTTATTAATTACCTAAAAAATCTAATTGTTCAAAAGGAAATATTGTGAAAAACGAAATTCAAAATCCAATAAAGACCTGGGAAAATGAAGTAATAGAAATTGCCAATCGAATACGTATACGGGTTTTGGAGCATACCATCAACAATAATGGTGGGTATATGAGCCAGGCATGTTCATCAGCTGAAATTTTTGCAACATTTTATACGAAAATTTTAAATATTGGCGAAAGCATTGCTCCATTTATACCGGAACCATTTAAAGGTGTACCTGGAATATATAACCCAAATTATGAAACAGGCGGATTGTATAACGGACCGAAAAATAATGATTTTGATCGCTTAATATTCTCACCATCACATTACGCGTTAGTTTTATATGCCACGCTTATTGAAACTGGACGAATGTCCCCTGAAGGCTTAGCGCAATTCAACCAGGATGGAAGTACTGTCGAAATGATTGGTGCTGAACATTCCCCAGGTTGTGAAATCACGAGTGGTTCATTAGGAACTGGATTAAGTCAGGCGGTTGGGATTGCCACGGCAAGGAAGCGTAACGGTGAAAAGGGGAGAGTCTTCGTTTTTCTATCTGATGGTGAATTTCATGAAGGACAAGTATGGGAAGCGATAGCATTCATGTCTCACAATTCCTTAGACAATATGATCACGTATGTAGATATTAATGGGCAATGTTGTGACGGAAGAATTGATGATGTGATGACAATTGACCCTATTGAGGACAGGATAACCGCATTTGGTGGAGAAGTTGTTTCCGTAAATGCTCATGATCCTGGTGAACTATATAAAGCGTCTCTTTTATCAAATAAGGGAAAACCAGTGTTTGTGTTGAGTTATTCAAACCCAACACAAGGTCTTGATTTGTTAGCTAATCGTGCTCCAAAACTTCATTATCTGCGGTTTCAAAACGATGAAGAAAAAAACTTATACAAAAAAGAACTCAATCGATTAATGTTATCCGGAAAATAAGGAACAACTACGATGGAAATTTATACAAAGTTATACGCAAGAAAATTAGTTGAGTGGGCTAAAGATAAACCTGAAGTGCTGGTATTATCAGCGGATTTAACCAGCTCAACCGAAATTGATTTATTTAAAAATGAATATCCAAATCGGTTTTTATCTTTTGGGTTGGCTGAACAAAATATGGTTGGGGCTGCTGGGGGGTTAGCACGTGAAGGGTATTACCCATATATACACACCTTTGCAGTATTTATTTATAGAAGAGCCTATGATCAAATTATTGGATCGGTTGCCTACCCTAACCTTCCCGTAAGATTTTTTGGTTTTTTGCCGGGGATAATGACACCTGGGGGCATCACTCATCAAGCAATCGAAGATGTAGCAATCATGCGTACAGTACCCAATATGACAGTGGTGGAAGTTGGAGATGCGACAGAAATTGAAACTATTTTAGATGAAATTCAAGCTGTGAATGGACCTGTCTATGTGCGTATGTTAAGAGGTGAAGTACCTAGATTATTTCCATCATCTGAACCATTCAAGCTTAATAAAGCAAGATTACTTTCTGAAGGAAATGATATAACGCTATTTACCAGTGGAATATGTACTGAAGAAGCATTGAGAGTTACTCAAGTCATAAGACAAAAAGGAATTTCAATACAGCATTTGCATATATCCACACACAAACCATTTACTGACCCACAAATTCTGGAAGCATGCTTGAAAACCGAACTAGGAATCATCACAATGGAAAATCACACGATAGTTGGCGGGTTGGGATCAGCGGTTGCTGAAGTTCTGGCTGAAAATGGAATCGGTAGAAAATTAGTCAGAATTGGACTAAAGGATACATTTGCTCATGGAGCCAGCCAGGCATACTTAATGAGAGAATACGAATTAGATGCACTTTCGCTGGTGAAAAATGTTGAAAATTTACTCGGAAAGAAATTAAATATTGATATTAATGACTATCAATCAGAGAGAATCCAAGCGACCCATAGCGAAGCCAAAGCAGAGGCACTATGAGTGATGTATTTCCAACTGATTATTCAAAAGAGCGATTTACCGTTAGTTATCGAATACAAGGAAACCGGAAAGAAGCGTACTCCAAAGCTGAAGATATTTGTATTGAACAAACTGTTGAATTTCCAAAGGATTTATTACCTGAGGGAGAAATATTTGAATTTGTGGTTGGAAAACTAGAAGAATTTAATCCTATTAACAAAAAAGAATATCGAGCAAATATCAGCTACCCAATTGAAAATGGATCCGATTCAGTTATTGAACTATTGAATATTGTTTTTGGGAACAGTAGCATAAAACCAGGAATCAAAGTAGAAAAACTCGATTTGCCTTATCAATTTTTGCAGAAATTTTCTGGTCCAAAATTTGGAATTGATGGTATACGGAAACTATTTAATGCCCCAAAAAGGCCTTTACTTAGTACAGCATTGAAACCAATGGGGCTTTCAAGCAAAGAATTAGCACAGCAAGCTTATGAATTCGCTCTTGGTGGGATTGATATAATTAAAGATGATCATGGATTAGCAAATCAAAAATTCAGTCCATTTTTGGACCGCGTAATACAATGTGCAGAGGCAGTTGCTGAAGCGAACTTAATATCAGGGAATGAAGCAATATATATGCCTTGTCTAAATTTTCCTCCTGAAAAAATTAACGAAATGGCATATTTTGCAAAAAAGGTAGGTGCAGGCGGTTTATTGGTGATGCCTGGATTAGTTGGTTTTGAGACAATGAAATCCTTATCTGAAAATAAATCTCTTGACCTACCAATTTTCAGTCATCCATCTTTCTTAGGAAGTTTTACAAATTGTCCCGCGACTGGATTATCGCATTATGTGCTATTTGGACAATTAATGCGCTTGAGTGGAGCAGATGGAGTGATTTATCCCAATTATGGGGGGCGATTCTCCTTTAGCGAAGAGGAGTGCAAACAGATTGCAAGAGGTTGCTTAGATTCTATGTTGGAAATAAAAACTATATTTCCTATTCCAGGCGGAGGTATGTCTTTAAACAAAGTTCCAAATATTATAGATTTTTATGGGAGTAATCTAATAATTCTCATAGGCGGCGATTTACATCGGAATGGAAAAGATTTATTGAGGAATACTCAAGAATTTCGAAATCTTATCGAAAATTTATAGATTCTTATATTGTTTCATTGTTTACCAGAAAATTCATGGTTTCCTTATACTATAGAAACGACATAGGTTCGAGTCAGCAGGAAAATGGTTAATTTTTTAGTTTCGGGACTGATCAACATAGAAACAACTTTAAAAGTTGATCGGTTCCCGCTGGAATATTTCCCCGTTACCTATCCATTTCATGGTATACAAAGCACAATATCTGGAGTGGGTTTTAACCTGGCCAAAGCACTTACAATTTTGGGGAATCATGTAAATTTACTATCCCTGATCGGCATGGATTTTTATGAAGCAATCATTCGCACAGAATGTTTTGAAATAAAAATCAATGACCAACATCTGCTTGCGGTTCTGCCGCAAACAGCGCAATCGGTCATCCTCTATGAAAAAGGCGGTCGCCGGCAGATTCATACCGATCTCAAGGATATCCAGGAACAACAATATCCACTGGAACGTTTTGAGCAGGCAGCACTGGACTGTGATTTGTGCATCTTATGCAACATCAATTTCAATCGTCATCTGCTGGAAATAGCCACTGCGCTTAATAAAATGATTGCTACGGATGTACACGCCATTCAAAACCTGGAGGATCCTTACAACCGCGATTTTATGGCGGCTGCCAATATCCTCTTTCTCAGCCACGAAAATCTGACAATCCCACCGCAGGCCTTTATTCAATCACTTTGGGACCACCATCAGAATCAGATCATTGTGATTGGGTTGGGCGAGCAGGGAGCCATGCTGGGGCTGATCGAAACTCAATCCATTCTTCACATTCCAGCGTTGCAGATCCGACCAATTCTGAATACCGTCGGTGCAGGCGATGCACTCTTCTCAGCTTTCCTGAGCTTCTATCAATCCTGCCATGATCCGATTCTGGCGCTCCAAAAAGCAGTCTTATTCGCTTCCTATAAGATTGGCAGCAATGGTGCCGCACAAGGTTTCATCGATGAGCCAGCGTTGTCCCATCTCTATCAACAGCATCATCACCTTCTGTCTCCCCGAAAAATCCATTCTTAATCACATTCGGTATCATTTTAATCATTTGGGGCTCTGATTTTAGCCGGCGCAGGTTCAGGAAGAAAGAGTGCCCCCCTCCTGCAATGGAGATGTTACCAGATTTGTATTACAATAAATTTAATCCCGGCTCCTCATAAAACCAAAAGGAAATGAATATGGAAACTCCCTCACTCATGAATTTTAAGAACCTGTTGGTATATCCCTTTAAAGACAAAAAGTCTGGCACAAAAATCCTGATCGGAAGTCTGCTGATCTTTTCATCAGCCATCATCCCGATCCTGCCAGCATTGATTGTGCTAGGCTACATCATGCAGATAGCCAAACGCATCATTGATGGCGATGGGCAGCTCAGTATGCCGGATTGGGATCAATGGAGTGAGTATCTGAAAGAAGGATTCAAGTGGTTTGTGGTTCTGCTCCTTTACGCCATCCCCTTAATCCTCGTTTTTTCATTTGGCTATTTTATTTATATGCTCAGTTTTATTGGGCTGGCAGTGGTTGAAGAATCCGCCAATCCATCTTTCTGGTCTTTAGTCTTACCTTTCTTTGGGATGGGTGTATTTTTTGTTTCTCTGTTTATCGGCATCATTCTGGCTTTGTTTGAATTTTTGTTTCTGCCGGCGGGTTTAATGCATATTGTTCACACCGGAAAGATATCCTCTATTTTTAAGCTCAGAGAATGGTGGCCGCTGATGAGAAAGAATTTTCTGGGCTTCCTGGTAGCGATGATCTTTTTATTTGGCTTTTATTACTTCATGATGATGGCCTTCTCTGCTCTCTATCTATCCGTTTTACTGTGTATCGTGATTCCTTTTGCCATGGCACCCCTGACGTTTCTGATGGGACTCTGGACGATTCCTTTATTTGCACAGGCATATCGGGAAGTGAAACCGGAAGCGCCAGAGGTTCCCGAAAGCGCGGAGTAACCCACACCATGCTAAATATTCGCGTGATGGACATGCAGGATTATCCCCGATTAATTGAACTATGGAACAGGACAGAAAATATCGGTCTGAGCGAAGCTGATTCTGTGGACAAGTTAGCTGTCTTTTTGCAGCGAAATCCCGGGTTGAGTTTTGTGGCGCGGGATGAGGACAAATTGATTGGCGCTGTTCTGGGTGGTCACGATGGCCGCCGCGGGGCAATTTATCATCTGGCAGTCGACCGAGGATATCGCCACCAGGGGTATGGGCAGGCATTGTTAAGTCACTGTCTGGCAGCTTTCGCAGCCCATGGCATTGAACGCTGTCATATCCATGTCTATGCGGACAATCAATCTGGCATTGATTTCTGGCAGAAGAACGGCTGGTTCACCCGCCCGGAACTGGTACTGTTATCCAAAGATATCAGTCATCCAGTCCAAATCAGTCGATAAATCCCATTATTTTTGTCTGGTCCTGGCTTCTTCCTGCGCTAACTGCCTGGAGGTAACATAGGTCATGACCAGGTAAATACCAAATAATAAGATCGCCATTCCCGAAATCACAAAATCGTATACAGTAAACATGCCGAACCTCGTTTGGATGTAATTATTCCCCAGAAAAAATACCAGAATATTTGTGATGATTAAAATAAGCCTTACTTCCGTGGGTCCCAGACCAATATAGGAGATGCGGAATTCACTTTTTACATAGGTGGTGAGATAAACCATGTTTGACATTAATAGATACCCAACCAGGGCGATCATTGCAATTCTGAAATCTACATAAGGTGAAAAAGCAATTCCAAACATGATCAGAACTTCTCCCAGACCATCAATGGCGTGATCCAGAAAAAAACCATATCTTGGGCGCTCAATCTTACGATAACGTGCCAGCGTCCCATCCAGGCTATCCCCAAACCAGTTAACGACCAAACCAAAGCTCGCCAACCACAAAAAACCTGGATGTTGGCGGGTGAGAAGATAGCTGACTGCAATCAGGACCGTTCCAAAAAATCCAAAAGACGTCAGTTTATCAGGTGTAACCCAAGCGGGCATTTTTTTGGCTAACCAGGCTAATGCCGGTCGTTCCAGTGGTCCTAACAATATTTTATTCACCCGTGTATGTTGCTGATCTTTTTCAGTCATCCTATCACTCCTCAAACAGAAATTTCTGGCCATACCGGATAAAACATTGCCCATTGTTCCGGTGCGCTGCTAATAAATTTTTCGGCAACTGATAATACAAGTTCTGTGTTCTCTAATAATTCTACTTCACGATCAGCATGTTTGTGTAATTCAATTAAATCTGACGCGTGCAGAATATAACGTTGATCTGGTTGCCGTATACAAGCCAGTAACATGACCGGTGTTTCCGTGCGGATTGCCATCTGGATTGTCGTGACCGGAAGAGCGCTGGGATGCCCAAAAAATTTCGGTTTATATTGCCCGCCCTGCCAGGGACGATCAACACCGGTAATGACAGTTCCTCCCTCGCGTAAATGGCGCGTGGCTTGCTGAAATGATTCCATTGTCAATGGTTCAACTTGCAGGCCGGCTTGCCGGCGTAAATCATTATGCCATTGGTAACCAGGATTTGGATTGGGATAAGCCAAAACGAGGGGTCGTGCCCCCTGCAAAGCAATGGCATAACCGGAGAGATCAAAAGCACCCATATGTAAAATTAATCCCAACGTTCTCTCCTTGCCATTTTTAACTCGCTTCAAAAATAAATGTAAGTTTTCATCAAATTGAATCAAATTGCGAATGCGATCTTCTTTGCGCATACAGTGGAAATAATCATATAAACTCATCCCACTTGAGTAATAGACTGCCCTAACCCGCTCATCCAGCGCTTGCCCCGTTAACGATCCCCCACTGACCATCCATTGGTTGCTGCGCACAGCTTTTATTTGCTCAAAATTCCTGCGCCTGGAAATGATATTGGTTAGAAACTTAACCACCCCTCGGCCAAACCGGGGCGATAATGTCTCCCCCAGAATTAAACCAATATGATTTACTGATGGCGAAAACATAAATTTTTGTATAGATATTTTTGGCTTTCCCATACCTACCCGTTAAGAAACCTTACCCTGAAATTATACGTTGAATTAATTGTATCTTTCAAGAGCAACCCCGTTTCTCATTATAAGATGCAACTTCATTTAAAAAATATCGTATATAAACTTAAGAGAGTAAAAAGAATTGTTTTTTTCCTTAATTTTATTATGATTGGATATTGAAATATGACAAATGAATTTACAACGATAAGTGAAACGGTCTTTAGAAAAATGAGATCCATCTGAAATGGATTTATGATCAGATTCATCAATTAACAAGATAAAGGAGTAAAAATGCGTAGAAATAATTTTAATCAGATTTTTTGGGGTTTGGTGATTATCGTCGTAGGAGTTCTATTTCTGGCACAGAATCTTGGTTTTGTGCAGGATTACTCTTTCTGGAAATATTTACCAGCATTATTAATCATTCTCGGAGTCTATCAGTTATTTATAAACCGCTTTCGTGCCTGGGTGGGACCCTTAATGATCACGCTGATCGGAATATTTCTGTTGCTGGCTACCCTGAATGTCATCAACTGGTCGACCTTTGGCTCATTAATCTGGCCAAGCATTTTGATTCTGGTGGGGCTGTCCATCATCTTAAACCGCGGAAGTTCGGCTAGAAATTTTCAAGCAGCCTCCGGGGATCAGATTAATGTGTTTTCAACCTTTAGTGAACAAAAACGCCAGGTGACGGGCGATTTTAAAAACGCTGAAATGACTGCAATTTTTGGTTCATCAAAACTGGACCTGGTGGAGGCAAGGGTCAATCAACCACCAGCTTATATTCAAACCACATCCATGTTTGGTAGTGTGGAGATCTTTGTGCCGGCTGATTGGGATGTGCAGGTCAATACTGTCGCCGTCTTTGGTGAGGGAAGTGATAAACGCAGGAAGTCTTCACCTGGAAAAGAGACACCAGACCTGATCGTCACCGGCACCATATTTTTCGGTGCCGTGGAAATCAAATTATAGGTCTATGAACGCTGACTGCCATACCTTGAAATTCAAGTTATGGCAGTATTTTTTAAAATCCTATCCATTCCCGGTTTTATTGTCTTCTCCATCGCTCGGCGACAACAGGATTTCTTCAGATTGCTGCTCAATAACTGCACGATCCTGTGCAAATTTTGAGTTTAACAACATTTTTTCGATCGCCACTTTCATACCCTGTTTCCCGGGTTTTCGTTTCAGGATATCTTTGAGGTTTTCACTAAAAACTTTGGTGAATTCCCGGGACAATTGTTGAATTGATTCATTCGACAGCCGTTGACCGCGTTCAAACCAGATCACAGCTGCATACCCCATCACCACTGTCATCGAAACTGCAATGGCCGCAGACAGCAACCAGCCTGGAAGCCCGGTAAATTTGCTCAACTCGTAAAATAAAGAACGACCCAGAAATCCTAATCCAAAGGATACCACCAGCTCTTTTGCCCTTTTCAAAGTAATTTTGTAATTGTAAATTCTGGCTATCCCCAGCACCATCACAGATTGGGTCACAACCAAAGGTAAAAAATCTACAATCGGTAATGGTGTCAGCGCAATCGCAGCCGAGACCGACGCTGCTGAAACGATCGAACGCCAGGCCAATTGCCAGCGGTATTGCGGTAAGGCCTGACCTAAAGCCGCGATGATTTCGGGCTCTGTGGCAGCAATCATTTTCATGAGGTCCGGGATATTTTCTCCATTGCGTGCAGAGACTGGCAAGATTTGATCATTCCCCAGGTTTAAGGCTTTGGCGCTATGCTCCTGCAAACTTTTTATGTCCCGTTTAACCAGATCTTTTTTATTGAGGACGACCACATAGGGCTTTCCAAGGTTCGCCAACCTTAGATAAAGATCCAGTTCTGTCTGTTTAATGCCTTGAATCGCATCAAAAACGATGATCAGAAGATCAGCCTGGGCAGCAGCATCCAGAGCAATCTGCCGTTCGCGTTCTCCTACCTCGCCGATCGCATCTGCTCCGGGCGTATCCAGTACAGCAAATATTCCCGCATCCGCGACCTGCAAATCACGCGTCGTGCCTGGCAGAGGTCCCACCATCGCCTTATCCTGTTTTTGGTAGATAAGCTGGTTGTATAAAGTTGATTTACCCACATTAGCCGGACCCACAATCGCAATTTTATGTTTGTTGCCAAATGCCATCTTCATATGGTCGGAACCCAATTTGAATAACAACTGCAACATATTTGTTTTGGAAGGGAACGCCTGAACCAGATCTACAAACGTCTTTTTCTCTGCTGAGGGTAATTTCTCCCACAGATTATCAAAGATGATGCGGGTTTCTGGTGGTAATTGGCGTGCTATATCTTCAATTGTTGGCAACGGAACGCTCCTTGGATCCATTCACTTTTCTTAATGCTACCATATGATTACTCTTAATTCATGAAAACATCATGGCGCAACGAGTGTTGAAATATCAGTTGGAGATAATTTGTAGATTTCATTATCTTTAATATCCCTTTTGTATTTATTCTCAAATTTGAATGAACGGTTGGGAATATAAAATTTTATCGTCTTGAGAACCTTATTAAATAATGATTTAAAATTGCTCCATTCATCTTCAGGGGCGAAACCAATTAAAATGAATTGTTGGTTATCGTCAACCATGGTAACAAAAATTTTACCTTTTACTTTGACGTTCCCTTGTTGTCCTTGAAACCCGCCAATGAGGCCATGAATATCGTCTATTGTTCGGTTTTTTGGTTTCTCAAACTGATATGATTTGTATTTTTCTTGCGTAAATAAATTCCACAACTCCTCATTGGTTCGTTCTTTTTCAATTACTCCACCATATACCAGAAATCCTGGTCCAACGGCCAATTTTGAATCAGACCTAACCATTTCAAATCCACCAGAGAACTCTTTGAAAGTGTAATTATTTACTTTTTGAATTTCATATCCACCTTCATCCGTAAAATAGACAGAGCCCAATTGTCTGGTCGTAGAGGTGGTTAATGCGCATGCGATTGTCAAAAATTGGATGACTGAAAAAATTATAAATTTATTAAGATGATTTGATCTCATCTACATCCGATCATGCGAAAATTTAATATTTTTTTGAGAGATGAAAAAATAATAACAGATGAAAAAATATTTATCCGTCGTCTGTATATTCATTTAATGAGATTCTTTATTATCCAGGACTTCATTGATGGGAGAAATTACTCAAAACCCAAAGATGAACAAACTATCGATTTTCATCTTTGAGTTTTGAGAAATCAGTAGACAAAAATCTTATGTCATCAATCTTCTAAATAGACCAAACCCGCCATTCCGGTCAATTTACCATTATAGAAAAACCCGGACATCCTTTCTCCCTTTCCGGATAACCAGGTATAAAAGCTAACCATTGTATTATCATCTGGTCTGTAATATTGTTCATACAAAAATCCCGGCGACCCCAACATATTAGCCATCACAGCGTATGGAATGACCTTATCGCGGTTATAGATGGCATTTAATTCATCATACGTAGCTCTACTTACGGTAGAAAGTGCAAAATCTTCGGGGTAAATTTTAGGGGTAACACTTTTCTTATAAACAACTCCATCTGTGGTGACACTGATGAAACCCGTCATACCCTTCCAGGGCATTTCATACAAATAGGTTTGTTTGTGATCCGGCCTTGGTTTCCAAGAATCGGTGCTCTTTTTTCCAGGGATGGTCATGATTTTATCCAGGTCTGCTTCCAGCGTCTCATTCACAATGATATTTAACCAGCCCTGATAGACCGGTCCTGCCATGGAACCACTGTAATTGGTCGGTATCCCCTCATCGGAGATGTTGGCAGAACTTTGCCCGGAGTCATTCGAAGGTTCCTGGACAATTTGTGGCGTGTCACTCATCTGTGCACCTTCCGGATAACCGACCAACTCCACCGCGTCAATTTCCACGCCGCCAATATCTAAAAAGCTCTGATCCACAAAGATGACAATCGTATCGGTCACAAAGGTTTCTTCCAGGTCAATGGTGTGCGTCCACTTATCCGGGCAATCAGACACGATTTCCGGGTCACCATACCACAGTAACCAGCCTTCACCCTGCGTATCAAATAATTGAATTTCAACGACCTGAGAGGGATTATTCGATTGATAAATTACCACTTCGGTAGGGATTACAGGAATATCAAATTTGAGTTCTATGTATTCTTCCGTGTCAATATACGCTGGTGACCAGGCTTTGGGGTTGGGTCCACAGCTATCCACATCAGGTGCACCGGTGATTTGCTTTGCTGACCAATCAGTTGATGTATATTCACTGCTGGCTAAAGCATTGGATGCCCATTGCCGAATCAGTTGCGGTTCTTCCAACACAGGCGTATTGGGTTCAGTCTCCTCATTAAAATCATTACTCTCTTCAATAACAGGTTCTTCAAAATCATCATAGGAAGATTCAATCGGTGTTGCATCAAAAAATTTCACTGAATCCAAGGCTGCCATATATATGGACTCAAATTCTTTCCACTCGTCTTTTGGGGCAATACCAAACATACTGAATTGTTGGTCTGGTTTTACCATCACCAGAAATAATAATCCCCTGACCTGGGTACCTGCTTGTTCACCTTCAATTTCGGTTAACAAACCTTTGACATCATCAACTTTATATTTCTCAGGATCATCAAAGTTCAGGGTTGTTTCCATTTCTTGATTAAAAGAATCCCACAATTCTTGCGTCGTTTTTTCCTGATCGGTTAGCCATCCAAATATCTGAAAACCAGGGCCAACTTCCGCTTCAGCTCCAGGGGCAGTCATCTCAATTCCCCCCAGAATTTCTGTAAAAGTATAATCTTTCACCTGGCGAAAGGAAAACCCGCCTTCCGCACTGGAATATTCCTCTCCTAAAATATTGCTGCTTTTCGGTTTGCCAAGGTTGCAGGCGATGGAAACCATTGAAATAACCATCACAATAATCAAAAACCTAACACATCTTTTATTCATTTTTTCTCCTGTTTAACAAACTTCTGGATGACTTTATTTTTAAAAACGCTTCGAAAAACTTCTGGGAGTTCTCGAAAATGATTGCATTTGGGAGGATTGTAGCAAATGATCGTCACAAATTCGTCAAAAAAATAAAATTCACAGACGTTTATGAAGATCCGTAAAATAAAAACCATCTATAATTAATTTGTTTCCCAATAGATTAACCCCCTTTCGCTTCAAGAAAAATGTATTAATAGGAGATGGATGCTGATGATCAATAAACCCATAACTCATGACCGCGGCTACAAATTTGTATGGGGGATTGCCGCTCTCGGTACCTCTCTTATCTCCGGCGTGTTTGCGGCACTCTTACCTATTTTTTATCAGGATTATTTAGGGCTCTCAGCGCGTTGGATTGGTGTTGCCTCTCTGGTATATGCCATCTGGAATGCGTTCAATGATCCATTATTTGGCTACATCACCGACAATACCCGTTCAAAAATGGGGAGGCGTATCCCCTATATGCGCTTTACGGCTCCTTTTCTGGCATTAACCTTCATCCTGGTCTGGTTTGCACCTGTCCAGGCGGGTCAAACCGCTATCTTCTGGTGGATGCTGATCAGCATGCTGCTCTATGATACCTGTTACACAATTATCGGTCTGGTATACTCCTCGCTACTACCGGAAATCACCGAATCAGATTCGGAGCGCAATGATCTCCAAATCTCTGCGGCATTATTTGGCTTGTTGGGCATGTTATTGGGTTTCATTATCCCTGATCTCTTCCGTCCCAAAGCGGGAGGCGACCCCAGCTTCCTGCCATTACAAACTGCCATGATCGTGGTAGGTATTCTCGGAGCCTTGTTAATCATTGCGACAACCTTAAAAGTTAAAGAACGCCCGGAATTCACTCAGGTTGATAAACCCATTAGCTTGCGGGAATCACTCCGTTTCACCTTTTCCAGCAAATCCTTCATTATTCTGGTGGCAGCCAATTTTATGTCCATTTTGATGTCTTCTCTGGTCACCGGGTCTGTATTTTATCTGGCAGATTATGTCCTGAAGATGAATACGATGATCTTATTGGCTTGTATATTTATCCCTTTAATCATCGGCGTACCTTTCACAAAATTTTTTACAAAACGATTCGGGATTGTGGGTGGTCATCAATTCATGTTGGTCATCGCTGCAGTTGGGCTATTATCAATGATGATCCTGCCGAACTCCTTCATTCCCGTCTGCCTGGCTTTGGCCGGATTTGGACTGGCTGGCCCGCAAACGTTAACCAACGTATTGTTCGCCCAGGTGGCTGATGAAGATGAAACCCGCTCAGGAGTGCGTAGGGAAGGGTCTTTCTTTGGGATTAATGCACTCATCACCAAACCGGCTCAATCCCTTGCGATTGCCATCAGCCCATTTATTCTAGAGGCAACGAATTTTATCACCAGGGAACAAAATAAAGGCCAGGTATTTCTTAACCAACCGGAGAGCGCCTTGTTGGGCATAAAAATCATCACCGGGTTGATTCCTGGTGTCGCCATGCTGCTGGGAGCGATTATCCTGATCTGGTATCCGTTACGGGGAGAAACCTTGCAAAAAATCCAGACCAGGGTTCTGGAAATGCATACCGAGAAACACAACATCTGGCTGGAGCAGAATAAAGATTAATATACAAATTTCAATGTATTGATCGTTAATTTATATTAATCAAAAATACAGTTTTTTTAGTATCCTACTCAATCAAACAGGATTGGCGTCTTTTTGGGTAAGAGTACTCAGTTAAAAAAACAGATTCCCAAATTATTGAAATGGTACTTTTTTAATGTATAATATTTTTACAAACTAAGATCTGTTTTTGGGTCTGCGTTCCTAACGATCGCTCTGACCAGGTAAAAACAACCATTAAACATTTCAAAAAATGGCCAATAAAATTGGTCGTCACATAATCAACTCAAATCTTTACCACAAGGAGGCTTTCAAGTGACTGGTCTTTCAGTCACCGCCATTCATACACCGCACTTTACAAAGAGAAAGGAGAAACAATGACTGTACAGAGTACGATCACTCGTTCCGGTGAGGATCTACAAGCTGCCTTCCAAAATCCCAAATATAGGCCTTATGGTTTAAATAATTTCAGGCAAATTCCTCAAATTAACCGGCTCACGAATGAACAAATATTTAATTTAGAGGTAGTGGCTCGCGTACTCCCCTTCCGCACCAATAATTACGTGATCGACGAACTGATCGACTGGAATAACATTCCGAATGATCCCCTTTACATATTAAACTTCCTGCAAAAAGACATGCTGAAAAAACATCATTATGATCGGGTGGCAGCGCTGATGGAAAGTGGCGCGGATGAAGACCTGATCGCTCAGGTTGCCAATCAGATCAGGGAAGAATTAGACCCTCATCCAGCTGGTCAATTAACGAAAAATCGCCCAACCCTTAAAGGCAATCTGCTTCCTGGTGTGCAACACAAATACCGGGAAACAATGCTCTTTTTCCCAACCCAGGGGCAGACTTGCCATGCCTATTGTACTTTTTGTTTCCGCTGGCCACAATTTATTGGTATTAAAGATTATAAGTTTGCCATGTCCGAGATTAAACCGGTCATTAAATATATACGTAAACATCCGGATATCACTGACATTTTATTTACCGGTGGTGATCCGTTATTTATGAAAACGAAAATACTGGAAGGCTACATCGATGCATTATTGCAGGCAGATTTACCCAACCTGCGCTCCATCCGCATTGGCAGTAAAACACTATCTTACTGGCCATATAGATTCTTAACGGATAATGACGCTGATGCGTTACTGGCTCTTTTTGAGAAAATCGTCTCAAATGGGATCCATCTGGCGATCATGGCGCATTTCAACCACCCGCGTGAATTATCTACAAACGCCGTAGAATTGGCCATCAGTCGTATCCGCCAGACCGGAGCACAGATCAGAGCCCAATCACCGGTTCTCAATCATATCAATAACGATCCGGATTTGTGGGCCAGCATGTGGCAGCGGCAGGTTGAACTGGGGATCATTCCCTATTATATGTTTATTGCCCGCAATACAGGTGCACAACACTACTTTAGCATTCCATTGGAAGAAGCCTGGAAGGTGTTTGGCAAAGCCTACCAACAGGTTTCCGGATTGGCTCGTACAGTGCGGGGACCGGTGATGTCTTGTAATCCTGGTAAAGTTCAGGTGCTGGGCATCTCAGAGATTATGAACGAAAAAGTTTTCGTTTTGCGGGCATTGCAACATCGTAATCCCAAACACGTGATGAAACCCTTCTATGCGAAATACGCCCCCCAGGCGATCTGGTTTAACCAACTTAAACCTGCCTTTGGAGAAGAAAAATTCTTTTTTGATTAGTTTCTGCTTTCTACTTTAGAAACTGGCGATGTGTACACATCGCCAGTTATTTTATTGATGCCAGAAAGATCGCAGAAAATTGATTTTCTCATACAGATGGTGCACCCCACCCCCATCATGCTGATTGAATGGATATACTCGAATCTGCTTCATACCAGCATAATGGTTATAGGCAGCAAAAACTGTGGATGGTGGACAGGTTTCATCCATCAATGCGGTGGAGAATAAGGCAGTCGCCTTGGCTCTGGCAGCAAAATTCATTCCATCAAAATAGGATAACGTGTGAAACACCTGCTCCACTTTTCCACGGTGCACACGGCAATACTGCACAATCTCCTGATAGGGATGACTATCTACCAGTTGCGTCGCTCTGCGAAAGTCACATAGGAAAGGCACATCTGTCATGAGCACACCTACATCCGGCATTAACCCGGCGACAGCCAGAGCCACACCACCTCCCTGACTGGCACCACTGACAGCAATCCGGTCAATATCCACCATCGGATGTTCTCTGGCAGCTTCCACTGCCCGCAATCCGTCAATGAATAACCGCCGGAAATAATACGTTTCTGGGGAGAGAATTCCGCGGGTCATGAACCCCGGCACCTGCGCACTGGACCCAGTTTCCAGTACATCTGGTGTATCTCCTTCCCGCCAGACACTTCCCTGACCGCGCGTGTCCATCACAAAATGAGCAAAACCAGCATTTGCCCAGGTAAGCCATTCCAGTGGCCTTCCGCGACCTCCGCCATAACCGCCGAATTCAATCACACAGGGCAAAGGTTCTTTTACCCCTTTGGGCAGCAATAACCAACCTTTGACAGGTTGGCCAGCATATCCTGGAAAAGATACATCATAAACATCAACCAGATCGAGTGGCTCCTGCACCAGATTGAAGACCGTCTGCAAGGGCGAATGATGAGCAAACATATAGGATAGCTCCCAAAATTCATCAAAGTCAGCATTTGCTGTCAGTGCTGGTTTATAACTTTCCAATTGTTCCAAAGGCATATCAAAAAAAGCCATTTTTTCCTCCTGATATCAAATTTATTATTTTTACCTGTTACCAATCGGGCATGAACCCATTTTCTACATTGAATGTTAATAATACTGTAACGGAAATTTGAACAGTTTTCAAGATAAACACCTGGCTCTCTTCAAATTACTTGCCAAACTAATAAATTATTTTCTTGATAACTGCTATAATTTTAGATAGATCTAACCTGATCCAGGAAATAATTGCGTTTATTTAATTCAGGAGTTGAAGATGAAAAAAGCAAGCCTGATTTTATCCGTTTTGATCATATCAATCTTAATCCTGTCTGCCTGTAAAATGCCAGCCACAAAAACTGAGCCCACCACAGAGAGTGATATGGCATATACTGCTGCAGCGCTGACCGTACAGGCAAAAATTCATGGTTACACCCCCGAACCAACCCAACCATCACCAGACCAGGTAGATGCTGGGGAACAAAGCACACCCGCCCCGAATCCCCAAACCGTTTATACGGCTGCCCCGGTAGATAGCGATGCTCCCTGTGATCGGGCTTTGTTTGTGGACGATATAACCATACCCGATAACACCAAAATTGATCCGGGTGGGATTTTCACCAAAACCTGGTTGATTCAAAATGATGGATCCTGCACCTGGACCAAAGAATATGCGGTGGTCTTTGACAGTGGGGACGCAATGAATGGCCCGGAAACAATTGCTATCGCCAATGACGTGGCTCCCGGTCAGGCAATTGAGATCAGTGTTAATTTGAGAGCACCCACCGAATCAAAAACCTATCGCGGAAACTGGATGTTTAGAAATGCGTCCGGTGAAAAATTTGGTTTAAGTGACTTTAACGATCCATTCTGGGTCATTATTAAAGTAGATGCCCCGCCCACCCCTGCTTTTGCTGTCAGTGCGGCTTCATTTGAGATGATCCCAGGCAGCTACACCGGTGTTTGTCCTTTCCCGGTTACCTTGCGCGGAAAAATCACCGCCAGTGGCGCTGGTAAGGTCACCTATTATTATCAGCGTGAAGATGGCTACCGCTCCGATACGATGGAAATTACCTTTGACGCCAGTGGTCAGAAAACCTTACCTGAATTTTCGATGCCAATCGGTACAGCTGCCGGCTATGCCTGGTCAGGAAAGGTCTGGCTCTACGTTGATAATCCCAATCACCAGCCCTTCGGTGAACAGCTCTTCTCGGTAAACTGTGTCTCGCCGTAAACAGAAAGATTAAACGTCAATTCGATACACGCGATGATTTTTCACCTCGGCTCCACCCAGGGTGATTAAATCTTTGCGCATCTGCTCAGCACTTTCCGCTACCTGCGTGAATTCAGCGTATTTAAAATACTGCGATTTGACTGTTTTTTCCATCTCATAATACAACAGGGCATTGCCACCCCGTCCATGGTATTCCTCCATCACGCCCATACCATTCACAGACACAGTGTCCGTTTTTTTGGTTTCACGTAGTAAATCGAGAATACTAAGTGGATTGAGCTGCCCTTTGTGCCGTTGGATCGCCCGCGATACATCCGGAAAGGCAAATAAGAAACCAATGATTGCATCACCATCCATCAATACTTTGATCATTTTTGGGTCAGCAAATAAGATCACATTTTCGATCGCTGTCTCGATTTCTCTCTGGGTATAAGGGTAATATTCCCAATTCTTTACAAAGACCCGGTTGTAGATTTCACCGATCTCTTTTCCGACCGTCCTCAATTCCGATCTGGAGCGGAACCCACGTACACTGATGGTGCCCTTTTCAAGAACACGTTCTGCCACACGTTTCACTTTCTCCGGCATGGAAAATTTCGCAAGTTCGACCCGACAGGATACAAAATCGACTTCCTTCTCAAACCCATATTCTTCCATTAATCGCGGGAGATAGGGCAGGTTATAGTTCATCATGATCATCATCTGGCGCTGATCGAAACCATCCACCAGAATCCCATATCCATCCCCCAGACCTAAAGGTTTGGGACCAACAATCTCTTTCAAACCGCGTTGGGCGGCCCACTGCTTGCCGGCTTCAAAAAGAGCCTGGATCACGGCAATGTCATTCTCCGCTTCCAATAAATCAAAGCTGGCAACCTTTTTATTTTGAACCTGGTTGTACAATTTATTATTCATCATCAACAAACGTCCCACCGTTTGACCGTTTCGGACAGCAAGGAAAGCCTGGGCTTCCGAATGTTCGTAAAATGGATGTTTTTTGGGATCCATCATATTTCTGACATCCACTTTCATGAATGGTACCCATTGGGGGACTCCCTGGTACAATCGATAGGGTAATCGGACAAACTCCCCAACAAGAGATCGGTTCTGCCGGTTGACTGGTTCAATTTTTATCATTTTATTTCCTCTTTTTGGATAATAACTCATATAATAATAGCATTAGCATCATAGACGAACAATAATTATACATCCATCGATTATTAAGAACCGAAAAAGGAGGTCTTATGACCACATTGATCCAGGAAAAAGTACAACAAGCAATCAGCATATTAAATGAAAAAGACATCGACCTCTGGTTGATTTTTGTTCGCGAAACTTCCGTGAATTCAGACCCGATCCTGCCCGTTATTTACGGTGAAGAAACCCTCACCCGTCAGAGCGCGTTATTATTTCATAAATCCGGGGAAACCATCGCTATCGTCGGCCGCATCGATGCGGAGACAACCCATCTCATCGCAGCGTATCAAACAGTCATCCCCTGTGACGCCGGTATCAGTCAGTATCTGCTGGCAGAACTAAAGCGACTGAATCCAGTCAAGATTGCCATCAACACCAGCCTCAGCAATGTCATGGCAGATGGTTTGAGTTATGGCATGTATCAACTCTTAATCAAAATGCTGGCAAACACCCCTTTTATAGACCGCCTTTGCTCGGCTGAGGAAATTATTTCTGCACTGAATGGCCGCAAAACAAAAAGTGAGGTAGCGCTCATCCAGGCTGCCATTGCTGAGACCCTGGATATCTACCAGGAAACCTATAACTTCATGCAACCTGGCATGACAGAAAAGGATATAGCTGATTTCATGCATCGACAATTGGCTGATCGCAACCTTCAAGCTGCCTGGACGTATGATGGATGCCCGGCAGTCAATAGTGGCCCTGATTCTCCGGTTGGGCATGCTGCTCCAACCGATATACAACTCAAACCTGGGCACCTGGTGCACTTTGACTTTGGCGTTCAGAAGGATGGCTATTGTTCCGATATTCAACGCATGGTCTATTTATTGCGTCCGGGTGAAACTGAGCCCCCGGCAGAAGTGCAACAAGGCTTCGATCTGGTTCGCAAGGCGGTTGAGGCAGCCAGAGCCGTATTACGCCCCGGAATCACCGGGTTGGCGGTAGACCAGGCTGCCCGCAAAGTCATCACGGATGCCGGCTATCCCGAATACCATTACGCCACCGGTCACCAATTGGGGAAACACGCACATGATGGTGGCGGCATCCTCGGCCCACAATGGGAGGTGTATGGTGAATTGCCCAACCAGATCATCGAAAAAGACCAGGTCTACACCATCGAATTAGGGATTGCCCTACCTGATTATGGCTATATAGGACTGGAAGAGGATGTATTGGTCACCGCAGATGGAAATGAATATCTGGGAGAACCGCAAATCGAGCTGGTGGTGAAATAAAACCTAAATTATTCTACAAATCATTTTCCCGGCCATTTTTACCTCCAATGATCTCAGGTTGTGTTCATTAAAAGCAATTGCTTTGCAAAATACAAAGAAGCGATTGCAAATAATGTATTAATGGTCTTAGATTAAGTTTTTATTCGTCTTCCACCAGGATCATTTCCAAGGGTACATCCAGAACACGTGCTATCTCACTGAGTACCTTAATAGATCCGGCTCTCTTTCCGGTTTCAAGTTGAGAAAGGTAGGGAACACTCCTCCCGACCCTTTCGGCGAGTTCACGCTGAGTCAGATCCCGATATAGCCGGATGACTTTCAGAGGGCTTTCTCCATCCAGGATTGCATCCACCACCTCGCCTGGAAATAATTCTTCCTCTCCCTGTAAGATAGCATTTTGGATCTGATCAAAATCGCGTATATCGTCAAACATCTCAGCTTTTTCTATTAATTCTACATAATCTTTATATGGGATAACTACCCACCACCCAGGTAGGCTTCTTTTACCATCGGATTTTCCAACAAATCCTCGGCTTGGCCTTCCAGCACAATCTTGCCGGTCTCAAATACGTAGCCGCGATCAGCGATCGAGAGTGCCATCTGGGCGTTCTGTTCCACCAATA
>JAVEYK010000019.1:35426-44668 GCA_034003505.1 Anaerolineaceae bacterium
GCTTCTTTTACCATCGGATTTTCCAACAAATCCTCGGCTTGGCCTTCCAGCACAATCTTGCCGGTCTCAAATACGTAGCCGCGATCAGCGATCGAGAGTGCCATCTGGGCGTTCTGTTCCACCAATAGGATCGATGTGCCCTGCTGGTTGATCTCCTGAATGATATCAAAGATCTGCTCCACAATAATCGGTGCCAGTCCCATCGAGGGTTCGTCCAGCAGCAAAAGTTCCGGATGGGCCATCAATCCACGAGCAATCGCCAACATCTGCTGTTCCCCACCGGAAAGCGTACCACCCAGTTGTTTGCGGCGTTCACGTAACCGCGGGAACTTAACAAACATTTTTCCCATATCCTCTTCGATTCGTTTGCGATCCGAATGAATATAGGCGCCCATTTCCAGGTTTTCCGTAACTGACATCTTGGGGAATATTTTTCGTCCTTCCGGAACCTGAATGACGCCTTTGGTAACAATGTCCTGTGGGGGAGTATCTACAACAGACTCGCCTTTATAACGAATATCACCGGAAGTGGGTTTGTTCAAGCGCGAGATCGTGTTCAAGGTTGTCGACTTACCGGCTCCGTTGGCTCCAATCAGCGCTACAATTTCACCCTGCTGCAGATGAAAGGAGATTCCTTTTAATGCGTGAATAGCACCATAATGAACGTTCAAATTCTCAACTTCAAGCATCATGCGTTTTCTCCTTACGATATTTTTCAGATAAGGCAGCCGCACCCGGTCCCAGATACGCTTCAATTACACGTGGATTTGCCTGGATCTCTTTGGGGGTTCCCTCAGCAATTTTTTGACCATAATCCAGCACTGAGATCTGGTCCGAAATATCCATAACCACGCGCATATCATGTTCAATTAAAATGATTGTGATACCCAAATCATCACGGATGTGACGAATGAAGTTCTTCATGTCATCCGTTTCCTGAGGATTCATGCCGGCGGTTGGCTCATCCAGTAATAACAGCTTCGGTTGGTTGGCCAAGGCACGAGCGATCTCTAATCGCCGTTGAGCACCATATGGCAAATTAAGTGCCAGGTGATCACCTAACCCAGCCAGCCCCACATAGTGCAGCAAATGACTGGCTTCCTTAATAATATATTTCTCTTCCTTTTGGTAGCCTTTGGTCTTCAGCATGGCAGCTACCCAGCCATGTTCTAAATGTGGTTCAAACCCGACCATAATGTTCTCTACCGCAGTCATGTTCTTGAACAGACGGATGTTTTGGTAGGTACGGGCGATTCCTTTGGCAGCGATTTTATCGGTTAACATGCCATGGATCGATTCACCATTAAACAGGACCTGCCCAATCTCCGGTTTATAGAATCCGGAAATGCAGTTGAAAAGTGTTGTTTTACCAGCACCATTAGGCCCAATAATACTGGCAATCGCTCCTTCCGGCACCACCAGATCGACTTTGTTAACCGCCACCAGCCCACCAAAAATTTTAGATACATGACGAGTTTCTAATACAGTTTTCATTGTTTGCCTCCTACAGTGATTGCCACTGCAGCAGGCTCTTGATCCGGTTCGACAGGCCTCTCCAATTTGGGACGCCGGGCAGGCCACAATCCTTCCGGACGAATAATCATCATCACCACCAGCAATGCACCGAATACCAACAAACGATAACTTTCCAGTTCACGCAAGATCTCTGGTAATCCTTTCAGAACAAAGGCACCCAGAACGATCCCGGGAATGCTACCCATTCCACCAACGATTACCAGACATAAAACATTGATAGAGACCATCAGCGCATGATCTTCCGGCCCGGTAAACTGGTTCCGCGAGGCAAATAAAGCACCACCCAACCCAGCAAATGCAGCACCCAATGAGAGTGCCAATAATTTGTATTTATAAGTATCCACACCGGTGGCCTGTGCTACGGTCTCATCCTGGCTGATGGACAACCAGGCTCTTCCAATACTGGATTCCTGCCAGCGCTTTGCCAGGAAGACGGAGAGCAAAACCGCCAGAATAATAATGTACATATAATCCACATCGGATGTGAAAGATCGGCCAAATAATGTCGGTCCTGCGATATTTCGTACTCCTCTTGGTCCCATGGTGAAATCTTTCAGGAGATCGCTTTTCAACAAAATACGGATAATTTCACCAAATCCGAGGGTCACAATCGCCAGATAATCTCCCCGCAACCTCAAAATCGGCAATCCAATTAAAACCCCGGATAACGCGGCTGCAACGACAGACACAGCCAGTGCGATCCAGAAGTTCCAGACCAGATTGTGGGGTTCGGGGGAAGTAGTTAATGCGAAGGTATAGGCACCAATCGCAAAGAAGGCCACGTAGCCGAGCACCAGTTGACCGGAAAGACCAACGATGATATTCAAACCCAGACCCAATAGTACATAAATACCTACTGTACCCATCACATAGTTCCAGTATGCGCCCCATGTGCGTGGCAATAACACCAATAGAAGCAAAACCACACCCATCAACACGTAACTGACATACGGATTTCCCTGTACCTTCCCTAACCAGGTGCGCTGTGACCAATTTTGAACTTTCGTGCGGGTGGCTTTCACCTGTTCCTGGCTTTTCTCACTTCCAAAAGCAAGCAAACCACCCACCACAGCCATCAGGGTGCTGAAACCCACATGAATTAATCCACCCATAGCCACGCTCTGATTGAAAAGGAAAAATTTGATTGAATCAGATGAAAGCATGCTCAGATAGGTACGCATGTCGACGCCACGGGCATCCAATCCACCAACCACGACAGCGTAAACCATCACCAACACGCCGGCACTGAGCCCGGCTACGAAAGCGCGCAGGAGCACTTTTGGCAGGGTAAGGCTTTCATGTGAATCCTGCCGCGCTGCGCGCCATCCGTTCCAGATGCCCAGAAAACCCAGGAAAATAAAGAAGTTACCAATCCGGGGGATCTGTCCAACCCCCAGGGATTGCCCTAAAACTTTCTGTATCAAACCAGAAAAAACAACGGTAAAACCAATTAATGCCAGAAAAATGACTATGATGCCAAATACCAGACCACTCGCAGCGGATTTTTGTAAGGATTGTTTGTTCATACCTTCTCCTCCGATAGCGCTTCCCCTAATATACCGGAAGGTCTGAAGATCAAAACCAGAATCAGGATGCTGAAGGCAATCACATCCTTTAATTGGAAATCAATTCCGAGTACTGCCGGTCCTAAAGATTCAACAATACCCAGAAACAACCCACCTACCATAGCACCCGGGATATTCCCAATCCCGCCCAATACCGCCGCAGTAAACGCTTTGATACCGGGCAAGAAGCCTACAAAATAATTAAACAGCCCATTGTGGATACCCCACATCACACCCGCCGCACCTGCCAGTGCACCACTGATCACAAATGTGCGGCTGATGATCTGATCAACATTAATACCCATCAAGGCTGCAGTTTTCTTGTCCTGTGCAACCGCGCGCATCGCGCGTCCCAATTTGGTACGTTGTACTAACAGATAAAGCCCTACCATTAAAATTGCCGATAAAACCAGGGAAAAGATTCCGGTATAAGTTAAAACCACAGTGCTGCCAGACAGTTCAAGGTTCCAACCAATACCGCGGTCCAGCACCACCGGATTGACATACTGGCGCCTTTGGGGGCCAAACAACAACTGGCCAGCATTTTGCAGGAATATGGATGCTCCAATCGCGCTGATTAATGGCACCAGGCGGGGCGCACCACGTAATGGCCGATAGGCGATCTTCTCCAGAAAGTATCCGGAAAGTGCTGCGATCGTCATGCCCATTAAAAACGCCAGAAAAATGGCGATCACCGGATTAGCATTCAAAAATGACATTTGTGTGCCGTCTGTTGCTGTGACCTGGATGGCATTAAATGCTTCGAACACAAAATAACCACCAAACGTGCCGAGCATCATCACTTCACCATGCGCAAAATTGATCATAAACAAAATACCATATACCAATGTGTATCCAATAGCGATCAATGCATACATTCCACCAATGATCAACCCAGAAACAGAAAGTCGCAGCCAGGTGTCTGCCCCGAACTGCGACTCAGCTGCAACGTCAATTGCACGCACAATAACGAGCGCAAGCAACAAGAGCGCTGCAATAATTCGAATAATTTTTATACTATTCTGGGGCAATGTAAGCGGGATCTTTTTCCGCAAAGCTTCCATTAAGCCTCCAACGTGGGTAAATTAAGATTGATATATCCGCACAGGGAAACTGCGGAAAGGGTATACCTCTCCGCAGTGACCCTAAAAATTCAAAACGATATTACTTCTCAGCCTGAACCCAATCACCATCTTGTACGATATAGAAGGTTGGACCAGCTGTGTTACATTCACCCACGTCAGAGCAGGTGACATCACCGGTGATACTGACGAATCCACTGGTTGTTCGAACTGCATTTACCAAAGCACCACGGGGTACATACAATGAACCATCTCCACCAAGGACGGCCACTTCTTTCACCTTAGCCATCAAAACAGCAGCGGCGTCATAACCACTCCAGGTATAGGGGGATAATGTCCCAGCGCCAACACCATAGGCAGCCAGGTAATCCGCATCAAATTTCAATTTGGCTTCTGATTGGGGAGGGATCAGGGAGGCAGCATAAGCACCCTCTCCGTTGGCACCCGTCTTTTCCACAAATTCAGCACCGAAGGTACCATCACAACCGAAGAATACGGCATTTTCTAAACCGCTCTGCTTCATATTATTGGCCAAAACAACGCCCTCAGCCACATATCCACCAAAGTAGATTGCTTCGGGATTTTTGGCTGCTAAAGCAGACAATGTTGCGGTGTAGTCCGTTTCACCCGGGGTGACAGCTTCGTAACCAACCACCTCACCACCCAATGCGGTGAACTCAGCTTGCACCACATCAGCCAGACCCTGACCATAAGCGCCACCATCGTGCAGGGCAGCAATCTTGCGGAAACCCAATTTATTGTAGAGGTAATCGGCAGCAAACTTACCCTGAACGGCATCGGTAAAGGCAATTCGATTGAAAACCTTGGAACCGAGCGTGGTCAGTGGTGGGTTCGTGGCAGAGGGGGACATCATGGGCAGACCAGCTTTATCATAAATCGGCATGGCAGCTTCTGTTGAACCTGAGAAAATGTGACCTGCAATGGCAACAACTGTTGGATCAGTTGCCAACTTATTGGCAACTGCTGCTCCACCTTCGGGGGCACCCTGGGTATCCTGAGCAACCAGTTCAAAGGCAAAGCCTTCAACAGTTCCGGCATCCTTTACAGCAATGGCTGCACCCTGGGAAATATCCACACCGAATGAGGCGTAGTCACCGGTGAGAGGGGCACCCATACCAATTTTGACTGTTTGACCAGCCGGAACGACTGCACAACCAAACGCATCACTGGCACATACTTCCGGCACAGCACTGGTTGTATCTCCACCGGAACTGTCGCCATTGCTGGTATCACCAGCTGGGGCAGCGCCATTACAACTTGCCAGGATCATGGCAAAAACAACAAAAACAAAAAACAAAACACTTTTCTTCATTACTTCCTCCTTTGGTTGATTCGGAAACTTTTACTTCATTAACGACAATTATGAGATTGACTGACTGACTTTGATATGGCTTGCCTCCTTATTTGAAAAAAGTTAAGGCTATCTCCGTAGAATGTGATCAAAAAAGCCACCCGTTGGATTTCGTTGGGTGGCTTCTCTTTTCCTTTTACTTTTAACTTATCTGATTTTTATCTTCACCGCTCGCCCAACATCAAGTCCAGTCTCCATAAAAAAATGGAGGAGCCAATAGACCATGATAATAATAATAGCGAGGGATATGTTTGACATGACATTTATCACATTCATTTAGGATTTTGCTGATTATACAGTGTTTTTTTGATCTGTCAACCCTTTTGGGTAAATTCTTTCACCGTTTGAGAACACACCTCGATGAATTCAGGATGGGCATTCGGAGGGATTTCACAACCCGAAGAAATAAAATAATTCGGAAATTGACTGGTTGCTGATAATAAGGTTTGTGTCTGGTGAATCACATTCTCAACACTACCGGATGCAAATACTGCAGAAGGATCCAGATTGCCACCAAGGATGACCGCCCCATTCACCTGTGCAAGAGCTGCCGGGATATCCATTGGCTCACCAAAATGATAAATTTCAGCACCAGCTTCCAGAATTTTATTGAGATGCACCAATTTAGCACCGCAATTATGCAGGACGATCGTAAATTCGTCATCCTGTGTGGCATCAATTATTTGCCTGACGTATGGAGAAGAAAATTTTCCCAGTCCTCTGGGCGAAAGCAGCCCGGCTGCGGGTTCAGCAATGATTACCCCACCTGCACCTCTTGCTTTGAACCCTTGTGCATATTCAATCAGGAAAGGTGTTACCTTCTCCAGTAATAGAATCAATTCATCCGGATGAGTTAAGCTCAGTTCCATTACCTCTGAAACACCAAAAATACGACCTGCCAGTGAAAATGGTCCAATCATCCCGGCTAACACAGGAATGCCTTTTTGTTTTCCAATCCGTACCAATCTTTCGGCAGCATCCAGATAGACGCCCGTCCGGCCAGCCCCTGTTGTGGGGACATTAAGATTTGGTATTTCTTCCACGGAACTTATTTTTCTGCCAATGACTGTAGGCACTTCATGTTCAGAAAAGCGAATCTGACACCCGAAGGCTTCCGCTTCCACTGAAAGGTCCATACCAGTCAGCATCGCGGGGGTATTGAACAATTCGTGCATGCGCAGGGCAACTTCATATTGGGCATTCGCATCGGTGGCAGCCTTATCCACCGTATACCCTGACTGGGATAACCCTCCATAAATGCCAATCGGCAGAAAAACACGCTCTTTGTGGTTGAGGAAATATTCCGATAATTTTGTTTTCATAAAAACTCTCCCTGTTGCCATCATCCTGATGGAGATTAAGTATATCAAATATGACAACGTTGTCAATTATGACCCGATTACGCATCTGTTTGATCGAACAAAGAGCGCATTTGATCGCGATATACCTTAAAGGCTTTGCGACCGGATGAGGTTAATTTGAGTGTAGTCCGTGGTCTGCGGTCAACAAATTCTTTCTGCACTTCAATATAGCCAGCCTCTTCCAATTTTTTCATATGTGAAGAGAGATTGCCAAAGGTTAATCCGCTTTGTTGCATGATGAACAGAAAGTCAGCACTTTCAACCAGAAAAAGATAGGACATAATAATCAGACGAGCTGATTCATGGATCACTTTATCTACATCTTCCAGATTGGGTAATTGGATATCTCGATCACTGTTCATTGTTCTGCTGCCCCACTCTCCTGGGAAAACATGATTTTCGGATGAGATTGGATAAAGTTCTTCATCACAAAGATTCCTGAAATCGTAATCAGTATGCCTGATACAGTCAAAATAGTCCCTATGGATGTAATTCTACCCGCTAAAGCAAATCCCAAAAAAATTAGCACTGCATAAACATACAAGCGCGGGAATTTAATAAACCACCCTACCAGACTGAGAATGATAGCCAGGATGAATCCAATCACCAGGAACAGGTTAATGGTTAACCAGCGCACGATTCCATCTTCTGCAGGATTCATCAGGCCCAAAAAAATAATAAATCCCAGAACCAGAATCCAAGAGAGAAAATAAAAAGCCATTAACCACATTCGTTCGGATTGCTTGAATTTAAGTGTGCCAATTCTTGGCTCACTCAGCGAGCGTTTCAATGCCAAAGGTAAGGTGAGAATGATAGGAAATAAGTACCAAAAATTCTGATTGATAACTACTCCTAACCCGATGGATAAGAAGACCAGTCCCAGGATGATATCCCAAACCCCATCGGAAAAATAAGTTTGATAAATATCCTTTTTCAATGTCTCCAAATTCACTTTAGCCATCACAACCTCCGATTTGCTATTTCAATATATTTGTCATTAATAGTGCTTTGCAATACAAAGTTAAATTTATGATACCAAAATTTCAATAGAAGTCAAGTGGTTTTCATGAAAATTTACTTGACTTTCAAAGCACTAAACGTCATATTTTTCTTACAAATCATCTCAATAACCCAAATTAACTATTGATTAATTCTCCAAAAATAGTATAGTTACCATATTCAAATGTGCTTTTAATTTAAAATCATCGCCAGAAATCCCCGCATCAACCCAATAATAAAACTCGCTTCTGAACAAACTGATAGGGTCTTTGTTTAAGTGCATTTGATCATTGTCTGAGAGGAGGGTTTTTGCTATGTCAAAGAAAGTTTTTCATGTGATCAGTTTGTTGTTAGCATTGGTTTTCATTGTTTCTGTCACCCAACCGGCGTACACCAGCAATGCAGGCAAAATGCGTGTCTGGGTGGAATTCAGTCCGGGGCGAGGCGCGAGGGTAGAAAAGTCGCTCAACGCCCTGGGTGCAGCGTTCCATTATCGCTTTGAGGATCTGAATAGCTTTGTGGTCACCGTTCCGGAGCAAGCCCTGAACGGCTTGAGAAACAATCCGAATGTGGTCTCCATTGAAGAAGATGCGATCCGCTATCCGGCGGCGCAGGAAGTGCCATATGGCATTGGGCTGGTTCAGGCCCGTGATGTCTGGGATGCAAATCGTGATAACGTTCTTGATACGGGTGCACCTACCGGTGCAGGCATCAAAGTTTGTATCATCGATTCTGGCCTGTGGACAGGCCACGAAGATTTTGCGGGAGTATCTGTTTCCGGTGATGTGACGGGCTGGAACAACGACACTTGCGGACATGGTACACATGTCGCCGGAACCATTGCAGCATCATTCAATTATTTCGGTGTGGTGGGCGTCAACCCGGGTGGCGAGAACAGTGTTGCTTTACACATTGTCAAAGTTTTCGATGGTCCCGAATGTGGCTGGTCTTACAGTTCCACACTGGCAAATGCCGCCAATATCTGTCAGGCAGCCGGGGCTGATATCATCAGCATGAGTTTGGGTGGGGCGCAGAAAAACAAACAGGAAGAACGCGCTTTTAACAATTTGTATGCTGCCGGTATTCTATCCATCGCCGCCGCTGGCAATGATGGAATCTCTGCTTATAATTACCCGGCCAGCTATTCCTCGGTCGTCTCCGTAGCTGCCATCGATTCAAATATGAACTGGGCAGATTTCTCACAATTCAATAACCAGGTGGAGCTGGCAGCGCCTGGTGTGGGTGTTTTAAGTACTGTACCATTCCTCAACAAAGCATCCATCATGGTCGACGGTACTACCTATAATGGTCACCCGGTGGAATTCGC
>JAVEYK010000020.1:0-26170 GCA_034003505.1 Anaerolineaceae bacterium
GCAGCATTCGTGGCAGGCCCATTCACGGTCATGGTAGCAGGAACGACTGGTTCGTATGGAACAACACCGATCGTTAAAGTAATATCATCGGTTGCAGAACCAGAACCTTGCCAGTTCTGCACTAAAACCCAAACATCATAGAAACCAACTGGGAATCCCCAAGCACTCAAATATTCGAATGCAGTTCCAGTGGCACTGTAATCATATTCTTCCAGTGCGGAAGGCAAACCATCTCCATCGACATCAAAGCCCCAATAGAGATCCAAATCCAATGCGGTAGTAGCAGTAATTTCAGCAACTAAACGTGCAGCCCCCAGATCCATTGGAATCAAGGTGTAATAGACTTGAGATAGATCATCATAAATATCATCGTTTGTCGGGTCTTGTGCCAATTGAATGTCAATCGGCTCACCTTTAACAAACCCAAAGGTATCAATTGTCAGATTAGTGATTTCCACACTAACCAGATCCGATAAGACTGCACCACCGGCATCACGGTGAGATTCGAACTGAACAAAACCAGGAATATTTCCTGTTGCCGGCAAAATCGCCGCAGGAATCGTGACATCGGAAATCGGTTTGCCAACGGAATGCACATCATCTGTGTCGAATGAAATCGTTACAAATTGCCATTCATCGGGTATGAGCGCACTCACATCGGCAGTAAAGGTAACTACTTGTGTTGCACCAGCAGCGATTGTGAAATTGTTGGGTGTAACCGTCATCCATGGAGGAGCTCCAACTGTGTAAGTTGCAGATACACCAGCAACACTCTTAAACGTGCGTGTCCAGGAACATTCACCCACACAAGCGTTATTTTGCAAACTGGCTAAATTTAATGTTTTAGGGTCACCACCCAAAGATGGGTCAGCCGCAACAAAATTAGCATAGGTTTCATTCATTACCAGACCGGTTAACCCTGCTTTGGTTAAATCAACCCGACCTGAACCGAAATCAAAGAGATCTGCCGGGGTATCCATGTCTTCTTTGGTCAAATCATTTGTCTTTGCTGTTAGCATGATGGCTGACTTGATTTCCGCTGCTGACCAGGTGGGATGTAAAGCTTTAATGAGAGCACCTGCTCCTGCAGTATGAGGTGAAGACATTGAAGTACCCTGGTAAAGTTCTGCTTCCGTATTTCCATCATTATCGACCACAAAATCAGCAACAGCCGCCAGAATTTCCAATCCGGGTGCAGTAATTTCGGGTTTCAATACCTCGAAGTTATTGGCAGAAGGACCTCTGAATGAAAAATCAGCTTTGATATCTCCCCATTCACTATTCACGAAGCGATCAAACTCCGACATATCAATCAGAACAGGTGAATTCGTATCTACCCACTGTGCAAATGTTGCCGCATCATTTGGTGATAGGTATAGAAAACCTGCTGGAATAGTGGCTGTATCCAACCCACCCATGGATAAAGGAGGGCGAGCATCAGCATATCCTAGCATGCCAACCGCACCTGCTGCCTGCGCATTGGCAAGTTTGGTGGCAAAATTACAAATACCACGCTGGATCAGGGCTACATCACCAGTAAAAAATCCAGCAGGAAAAGCACTACAACCCTCACGATTATCAGCATAATTGGTTGAAGTACTGGCGGTGTCCTTTCCGGCCCACTTCAATTCAACATCGTCTAATGTTGAAAATGGCACCGGGCTCGAGCTGGGAATATGTGCCATATTGACATAAATAGAACCTGCTGGTTGCACAACATCAATGTCATTCGTAAATTTACGATCATGGCTGGAGGCAGCTACCGTCATCACCCAGGGAGAAACATGGTTTACATTTCCATTGGTAGTAGGTTCTGTCCTCAAGTTACCACCAGAAGCAGCCACAAAAATACCAGCATCAAAAGCTTCCAAAAATGCTAATTCAACCGGATCATTATACGGATTCTTTCCACCAGAAATGGAGTAATTAATCACATTTACCCCATCCAGTATGGCTTGTTGAACTGCAGCAGTGGAAGAATCTGTATAACAACCACCTTCGTCACAAACATCGTAAGCTATGATTTGGGCATGCGGGGCAACACCAGATATTGTTGTTTCAACACCCATAAAATCAAATGTGACAAAGTTTCCTGCGACGGTGCTGGCGGTGTGTGATCCGTGACCATCAGCATCTTCCGGGCTGAGTGCTTCTCCAGTATAAGAATAAGCTCCCACCAATTTATCATTACAGGCAGAAGCATAAGCCGGATCCCCACCAACGGGAGCACAAACTCCTTTGTAATCACCTGTCCAGTTGTAGACATACAAATCCTGCGGAGTATCACTGAAAGAAGGATGATCGAAGTTTATGCCTGTGTCTAAAATACCTGCAAGAACACCTTCTCCTAACGTGCCAATGTCTGCAGGTTCAGTTGTGCCTTCCCAAATACCAGGAGCACCGATCCAGGTTGGACCCGCATCTGTGTCTGGTTGTTCAATCGTTACCGGGATTACCTGCTTAACTCCTGCTAATGTTTTGATGTCATTGGCTTCTTTAGGCGTTATTTCAACAGACACACCATTCAAGATCACATCATAAACATAACGAGTTGGCACTTTACGTCCAACCGTGGATTCTACAACCTGCATCAGGTTTATTCTTTGAACTTTCAGTTCCTGAAGATATTTTTGGCTATTTTCGCTGTTTATGTCTTCAGAATCTGAGATTGGCAGGGTTGCAATCAGTGAATCTTTTTCAAAAAGAATAATGTAGCGAGCCGGTTCATTAGAACTGATTATTTTATCAGGTTGAACAGCTTGGTACTTTTCACTTTTATTATCAGATGTACGTGGATTAGGTTCTTTGGCTACCACTGGTGAAACCACCATCGCCAACACCACCAACACAGCAAATATCTTAAATATATTTCGTTTCATTTGAACTTCTCCCTCAAAAAAATTGACTAAATTTTTCTAATTAATACCTTCATTTCCAAAGAATTTTATAAATTTTCTTTGCACCTCCCTCTTTTCAGGTGATCATGGATATGATTAATTGAAAAACGATCATTGTTGTCCATTTCCATTGTTGCAACAATGAATCTGTTTTTCATGGAATAAATTAATGAAACTTATGCATCATTTACGAACTTTTTTCTTCTAATTATTAGTATAGTGAACAAAAACGCTCTGTCAACCTATAACTGGTGAAAAAAAGTTGAAAGTTTACAATCAGGATTGTGTTTAGGGTTTAGGGTCAAGTTGTGGGTTGAGTTTTGAGTTTTGAGTTTGAGGATTCACTCAATTTCTGAATTCTGAACACTGAATCTTGAATCCTCAATACTCATCAATGTTATACTCAAAACATGATTTGTTCTTACTGGAATTATTGCCAAGAAACCTATTTTCCTATAAGGTGAATCCGCATTGACACCTGAACTTATCATCACCCTGATCATCCTGGCTGCTGCCATCGTTCTTTTTCTAAGCGAACGTTTAACCGTCGATCTGGTAGCGCTGCTGGTGCTGGTGGCACTGGGGCTAAGTCATGTGCTGACCACCGAGGAAGTGTTCTCCGGTTTGTCCGACACGGCTGTCATCACCATTCTGGCCATCTTTGTGCTGGCGCATAGTCTGGAGGTAACCGGTGTAGCGGATAAAATGGGCGATTTAATTTTGCGGATGGCTGGGAAAAGTGAAGCCCGTCTGATCGCCGCATTGATGAGTGTGTCTGCCTTTATGTCGCTGTTTATGAATAACATTGCGGTGGCATCCATTCTTTTACCCGCCACAGCCACAGTAGCCCGTCAATCAGGCATCAAAATTTCACGCTTGCTTATCCCGCTGGCGTTTGGCACCTTACTGGGCGGCTCTGCCACCCTTTTTACCACCACGAACATTGTGGTCAGTGGGATTCTCAAAGATCAGGGTTACCAGGGCTTTGGCGTGCTCGATTTTGCTCCGGTTGGTATTCCGCTGGCTATTATCGGGATTGCCTTTATGGTTCTTCTGGGAAGACACCTTTTGCCTAAAGAAAAAACAGGTGAACGGGAAGAAATTTTAAAACAGGCTGAAAATGATTTGTTAAGCACCTATCAATTGAGCGACCGATTATTTAAGGCGCGTATTCCGGTGGGTTCCAGCCTGGTGGGGCATAATTTGGCTGAAAGTACCCTGCGTGAAAAATACAATCTTAACGTCGTAGCGGTTGAACGTGACAGTGAGAAGGTGTTAGCTCCCACCCCGGATTTTGTGATCCAGGCAGGGGATGCGCTGCTTTTCGAGGGGCGGGTTGAGGAATTCAAAAAACTGGATGTAGAGCCCTATCTTGAAATCCAATCCTTACCTGACTATCATGAGCGTGACCTGGAATCCAGAGATATCCTCATTTTGGAAGCAGCACTCACACCCCGTTCGCAGCTCATCGGCTATACCTTGAAAGAAACCCATTTTCGGGAGAAGTTTGGTATGCTGGTGCTGGCTGTCTGGAATGGTCAGAGAACCATTCGAACCGGACTGTCAGATTTAAAACTTTCTTATGGTGATGCCCTGCTGCTACAGGGACCACGTGAGCGTTTACCCATGCTGCGCTCATCCAATGAGTTGATCGTACTGAGTGCTGAAGAAAACCCGCTCAAAAAATCAACCAAAAAAGCACCGTTAGCGCTGGGTATTTTTGCAATCACCATAGCATTGGCGGCTTCAGGGATTTTTTCGGTCGGTGAGGTCATGTTAGCCGGCGCATTGTTGATGGTGATCCTGAATGTGATGACCATGGAACAGGCGTATCGGGTGATCGATTGGCGCATCATCTTTCTGGTAGCCGGTATGTTGCCGTTGGGGTTGGCAATGACCAAAACCGGGGCTACCGAATTATTCGCCAAGGCTTTGACCAGCACCTTAGGTCCCTTTGGACCACACATACTTTTACTCGGGCTCTTGATATTAACGGTATTATTGTCGCAGGTGATCAAAGGAGCAGCGGTTTCGGCAGTCATCGCGCCGATCGCCATCCAGGCTGCTATCCAAATCGGCGTTGATCCCCGTGCCATGGCCATGGGCGTCGCACTGGCAACCTCTATGGCATTCATAACCCCGCTGGGTCATCCCGTAAACATTCTCATGCTGGGACCGGGTGGATATCATTTCCGAGATTTCTTTAAAGTTGGCCTGCCACTGACAATTTTGTTATTTATCGTCGTGCTCTTTTTATTACCTGTTTTTTGGCCATTTACGTAAATTACGTCTGCTCCAATTGCTTCGCCAGTTCTTCCCAAGCCTGCATTTGCTCAGATAGAACAGAATGCAATTTGGAGTACTCCTGCCCTAATTGCACCACTTTCCCGGCATCCTCCGGTGGGTTTTGCAATGCCAATTCGATGCTAGTTAACTCCGCCTCCAATTGGGAGATCTTGGCTTCCGCAGCCAGCATCCGTTTCTGTAAGCGTTGCATTTCATTTTTTGAAAGACCCGGGTTTTGTTCCAGTTTACTGGTTTTGGTCCCTGTTTTTTGTTCTTTTTCCTGTTCTTTTCCATTTTCCTGAGCCTGTTCTTTTTGCAGCCAGGCTTTGTATTCGCTATAACTGCCTTCAAAAATTCTCAACCATGATTGATCTGGGACCACTTCCCAAATCTGGGTTGCCAGGGCATCGATCAAAAACCGGTCATGAGAAACCAGCAAAATTGTGCCGTTAAACTCCGCCAGCATCGTCTGCAAAATTTCCTGCGATGGTAAATCCAGATGATTGGTGGGTTCATCCAGCAATAATAAGTTGGCTCCCTGCAACGCCAGAATCGCGAGTGCCAGACGGCCCCTTTCCCCACCGGACAGTAAATTCACGGTCTTAAAAACGTCTTCGCCTGTGAAAAGGAACTTCGCCAGATAATCCCGAATTTGGGACTGCAGCCATTGCGGCACTACACTGCTGATTTCTTCCATCAGGCTGCGCTCTGCCACCAGACCTTCATGTGCCTGCGCGAAGTAGCCAATTTTCAGACTGGCACCCAACGTCACCTCGCCCTGATAAGCTGGGATTTGTTCCAGTATCGTCTTTAGGAAGGTGGTTTTTCCTGCTCCGTTAGGACCTATGATGGCTGCACATTCCCGGCGTTTTAATAACAGATCTGGTGCGCTGAACAAAGGTTTGCCCTCATCTGCGTACCCTACCTGTAAATCCTGTGTGCGTAACACCAGCTCACCAGACCTTCCCGCGGCGTCCAGTTGCATATGCATTTTACGTCGGGTGGTGGGCGGTGGTGTCATTTTTGATTCTTCCAGCATTCGTTCCAGGCGTTTTCTGCGTCCCTTAGCCTGGCGCGTATTTTGCCCGGCAATATTACGCCGGATGTATTCTTCTTCTTTCTGAATAAATTCCTGTTGGGTTTCATATTCAGCCAACCTTCTGGTATAGCGTTCGGTACGCTGCACAAGATAGGCACTGTAATTCCCGCGATAAGTTTCCAGGGCTGGTGTCATTTCATAAATGGATGTGGCGGTCTGGTCCAGAAAATAACGGTCATGCGAGACGATGATGATCGCCCCTTGCCAATCTTTCAGAAAAGACTCGAGCCATTCCACTGCCGCAATATCCAGATGATTGGTCGGCTCATCCAGCAACAACAGGTCTGGTGCTTCCAGCAAAATTTTTGCCAGGTAAGCTCGGGTTCGCTGGCCACCCGAGAGTTGGTGCACAGGCCGGCTCTCTTCCTGCGTCGAAAATCCCAAACCACTCAGCATTTGGTGGATGCGACTTTCAAACGTATACCCACCCATAAATTCGAAAGTTTGTTGGAGTTTGCCATACGTTTCCAAGGTCTCCGCAGTTTGCCCATGTAAGCGGCTTAAATTTCCTTCCAGCGCTCTTAATTCTTTCTGTTGCATCAGCAGGTCATCAAACACATGCAGACACTCCTGCCATAAAGTGTTTTCTGAATGGAGTTGGGCGCGCTGTGGAAGATATCCCACCCGCACACCTCTGGCAAATTGTATCTGTCCTTCGGATGCACTTTCCTCTCCCACCAACGTGCGCAAAAGGGTGGTCTTCCCGACCCCATTCGGCCCTACCAGTCCAATGCGGGCATTTTTAGAAACGCTGAATGAAAGCTCCGAAAAAATTTCTACAGCGCCAAATGATTTTCGTAAATTGGTTACAGTCAATACAGCCATGCTTGCTGGTTATGATCCTTTGCACCTTTCAGTCTTCATTATAACTGCCCAGGTACAAAGGATTGCAGCCCTGAATCATCTGCCCCTGCGCTCCAGGCTAGCATGCAATCTGCTGTAATAGCCGGCACTTGATCCACACTTTGAATCAAGATCGGTTGACCCCAGTCCCAGCGCGCTTGAGCCATTGCCAGCAATTTGGGACGCATCACCAGCAGCGCCTGGCGGTATTGCCTGGAATCCAAAGCATACAAAGCATTGACCCAGCCCTCTCCACGTTTCATTTCCAGAGGCCCGATCTCATCCACTACCAGTAGATCGGTGGGAACTACATGCTGGAAGACCTGGTTTCCCCAGGCCAGCACCTGTGGATCAAAAGTCCAATGTACTGGGGCATCCTCCAGAGCATGCGCTATGGTAGCCTTCACGGCTAACTGCCTTTGTTCTTTTGTTGCCAGATTTTCGACGGCGATGCCCATTTTTTGACCAGCTTGCATCATGGCTGGTGACCGCAAGCCAGTGATCTGCCACCCTAAGGCCTCAAACGCCTGAATGAGCTCGGCACACAGAATCGTTTTTCCCGCACCAATTTCACCGCTAATGATCCACAATTTCCCTTCCTGGTTTTTCTTGCTCAAGCTCACTTACCTCACTTCTACCAAATATCTTCGATAAATTGATTATAACCTCAGGCTCCTCAATAAGAGCCGCCACGTAGCGCTCACTAACCCTGCATAAAAAGAACAAAATCAGTCAAAATAAAGTAAAATTATTCAGGAGATAGACAATTTACCTAATATGAGCTTGATTGAATTAACCAAAGAACAATTACAAGATCGCTTATTAGCACTGCACAAAGCCAGTTTGGAAATGATTCAGGATATTTCCCTGGAATCCCTTTTAGAACGCATCGCTATTCTCGCCTGTGAACAGGCTGGTGCCCAATATGCTGCCCTGGGTGTTAACAATGAACAGGGACGTGTTGAACAATTTATTCCGATTGGGATGAACGAAGCAGAAATTGAAGCCATGCCTCATCCACCATTAGGATTGGGGTTAATTGGTGCATTAATGAACAAGCGAGACAGTATACGCTTACCCGATCTCACCCAGGACCCGCGCAGCAGTGGCTTTCCCGAAGGACACCCTCCGATGAAGTCTTTTCTGGGCGTTCCGATTGTGCAGGGTGACCGCAACCTGGGTCAGATTTACCTTACCAACAAGCTGGATGGACCGGAATTTACGCCCGAAGATCAATTGATGATCGAAATGTTGGCAGCCTATGCCGCGATTGCCATTTCAAACGCCAGGATGTACCGTGGGTTAATTCAGCGTGACCGGGTCCTTACCCGCAGGAATGAGAATCTGGCATTACTCAATGAACTTTCTTCCACGCTGGCCACTTCATCTGATATCGATGAGATTTTGGAAAAAGCACTCACCCAGATCATGGATTATTTGCGTCTGGAAGTAGGTGAATTTTTCCTGATGCAGGAAGATCTTCGCAGCCTGAAACGTGCCAAACACCAAGGCGACATTGTTGATTCGATCTGGCGCACCAATTTCTTCAAACTAGGAGAAGGTTATGTGGGGGTGACCGCTAAAGATGGCTTATCGCGCCTGCTGGATTTACCATTCGATGATGATATAGCAGAGCTTAATCCAGCCATTTATGAAAAAAAATTTCGTCAGGTGGCAATTTTCCCGCTGCACGGCCGACGGGGCATTTTAGGTGTATTGTGCGTCGGAACCTGCCATCCGCAACCATTGGATGAGCTCGAAGTCCAGTTCCTGGCAGCAATCAGTTCCTGGGTAAGCACGGGAATCGAGAACATGCAACTTAATCTGCAGGGCCGCCGGCTGGCGATTCTGGAAGAACGGGAACGCATTGGGATGGATTTACACGATGGTATTATCCAATCGATTTATGCGGTGGGATTAACCCTCGAACATGCCCGCCTGCTCTTAAATGAAGATCCAGAGGTTGCCTGTCAGAGAATTGAACAATCCATTGCTGATCTCAACTCGGCTATCCGTGATATTCGATCCTACATTCTGGATTTACGGCCGCGTCAACTCCATGATGAGAGCCTGATGAACGGCATCCACCGTTTAACGACTGAATTACGGGCTAACACCTTACTGGAAATTAACCTGCAAGGGCCCAGCGATGGGTTTGACGATCTTTCTGAAGCCAATGCAGTAGCTCTTTTCCATATCTGCCAGGAAGCCATGGCCAATATTGCCAAACACGCCCGTGCGCATAGCGTGGATGTCACCCTCTGGAAGACCCCGCAACGTGTACTTCTGGAGGTCAGAGATGATGGGCGTGGATTCGACTTAGAAAACAAGAAATTGAGCATCGGTCATGGGTTGGCTAACATGCAGACACGTGCCCACAATGTGGGCGGGGATGTTGAATTTACCTCAGAACCGGGGCTGGGCACCACTGTTCTGGCCTGGGTGCCTTATGACCGCATCCATGAATAACGAACAACAAAAACGGGCCCATTCGGTGCAATCCATGTTCTCAAGGATTGCACCCCGTTACGATCTGATGAACCGCCTGATGACAGCAGGCATGGATGTGCGCTTGCGAAAAATCGTCATCCAACGCGCTCAACTACCTGAAAACGGCAGTCTTTTAGACCTGGGGGCGGGCACCGGCGATCTGGCTCAGGAAGCCGTAAAACAGTATCCCGGTCGGCAAATATTTGCCGCGGATTTCAGCCTGGGTATGATGCAAGCCGGGCAGAAACGATCCGGACCCAGGCTGGCGTTCACAGCCGCCGATGCACTCAGTATCCCCTATGGTGATAACAGCTTTGATGCACTGGTGTCAGGTTTCCTTTTAAGGAACGTCGTTGATTTATCACTGACATTGCAAGAACAATGGCGTGTGCTCAAACCCGGTGGAATCTTTGTCGCACTGGATACTACCCGGCCAAAGAAATCCATTCTGAGTCCATTCATCAAGTTCCATACGCATCAAGTGATCCCTTTTTTGGGAAAAATACTCACCGGCGATCGGGATGCATATGTTTACCTCCCTACCTCTACCGATCAATTCCTTTCAGCAGAGGAATTGGTCATCTATCTGGCTCGCGCTGGATTCCAGAAAATTTTGTTTCAACGAGCTATGTTTGATACGGTGGCCATCCATTGGGCACAAAAACCTGCGCTTGAATAGACTCTGGTTTCAACTTCTCATCCCTGAGGCTATGGTAGTATTGGGTTTACACTCAACATGGAGAAAAATCAGCCAATGAGTAATTCTTATTCAGATAAAGCAGCATTACGCGGGGAGCCATCTTATGTCTGGCGTGCCGGGCAAATGCGCCGCTTGCAGATGATTCAACAGGCTGCTGGCGAACGCACCCAGGGAGTAGTCTTCGAAATCGGGGTAGGGTTAGGCGCATACCTTTCCCGTCTGGCGGTAAATGCCCAACAAGCTGTGGGGCTGGATGTGGAACTTGACCGCACCATTACAGCACATGCCACCGTGGATCAGGTCGTTTGTGGTGTTGGCGAATATTTGCCCTTTCCTGCAAACAGATTTGACTTAATCCTCAGTAATGAAGTGCTGGAACATGTGCAGGACGATCGCAAATCTATTCAGGAGATGGTACGGTCTTTGAAACCCGGCGGCCGTATGGTCATTTTTTGCCCCAACCGTGGTTATCCATTTGAAACGCACGGTATTTATTGGCAGGGAAATTATCGCTTCGGTAACATACCATTGGTGAACTACCTCCCTACTCCCTGGCGTAATCAGTTAGCTCCGCATGTGCGCGCCTATTCAAAAAGCCAATTGAAAAAACTGTTTGCCGGATTGCCGGTAAAATTTATCCAACAATCCATTATTTTTGGAGCCTATGACAATGTGATTGCACGCCAGCCCACTTTGGGGAAATTCTTACGCGCTTTCTTGCAATTCTTAGAAAAAACACCTTTTCAGATACTGGGGTTATCCCATTTTTGGGTGGTCGAAAAAGAGGGGTAATAATTACCCGGATCAGACCCGGTGCGTTTCCTCTACCCGAAAATCGTAAATCCCGTTCTCCACTTTGTATTCCTGCCCACATCCCGGGCAAACCAGCAGAGGCGGTGTGTCTTCCAGTGCCGAATCACACAACGGGCATTTGAAGAATGACCCTGGTAGGGCAGTCTGACTGGAACCGACCGCTAGATTACGGCTGAATACACTCGGGCTGAGTTGCCAGGCATCGCCACTTAATTGTGCCAGGCTATCCATCCACACCAAAAATTTCAACGGAATCAATTTCTTGAACAATCCCATACGATAATGCGAAACGGTCAACTGTCTTTGCATTGCAAATCCATTATTTTCCAGCCAGGTCCTTACCGTGCGCGGGTGAAAATCAAAATTCAAGGCAGCAAATTCAATCGGTTCCGGTGAAAATGGGTTCCATTTTTGTTTCCCTAACAAAAAACGCAAAATTGCTTTCAGGTTTTGCTTATTTGCATATTCCAGAATAAATACTGCGTTTTCCTGTAAGACCGAGCGCACTTGTTGCAGGGCTTTGGGGGCATCTGCCATATGATGCAAAGTGCGGATCATCGTAGCGGCATCAAACAAACCGGCTACAAAAGGCAGGCGATACACATCCGCGGCAACATAGAGATAGCGTTCCACTGTTCCCAGCCGGGATTGTGCCTGCTGCAACTGGGTTTTTGAATAATCCAGCAAAACCACACGTTCATAGCCAGCATAGCGTGGGGTGTTGCGGCCAGCTCCGGCGCCTAATTCCAATAATAATTTGCCATGGGTAGGGAGTAATCGCTCTAAAGCGACCGCTTCAACAGCATCTTCATAGGCGCGGTCTGCCTGATCCCAGAAGCTAGCCTGGTAATCAGATCCCTCATAATTGCAAATGGGTGGTTTTTCACTCATGCCTGTGCCAATCTTTAATAAAAATGTCCGGGTAGGGTTCCCGGCGGCACCCAGAGGTACCCCCTTATCGCTGCTTCCTCTCGGATCTGACGAGGTTCGAAGGTTTCTGCCGCGCCGGCCCCACCCGGACGCCTAAAGGATACCTCATCGAGGTCAGATCGTCAAGAAAACCCTCCTGATCCCTTGTGGCTGCGAATTTCCTTCCACGTTGGGTAATACCTACTAAAACACACTCATTCATTACCTTTTCTATCCCCCTTAAACCGTAGCTTCGAACCCATACAATGCGTTCTACCAGGAATGTATTCGCCCCAAGTCCAATCAATAATGATTTTTCCCTCCTCATACTCGCAGTATAATCAAGGTATCATCTGGTCGGAGGTCGTTATGGCAAAACGTAAAATGGGTATTTCAACCATTGTCACACATCATGCAGAGGAATCCAATGACATGCGCTCTCACATTACCCCCATTTATCAAACCTCCGCTTTCCGTTTTCCGGATGTGGAAACCGGCGCTGCCATTTTTCAAAATCAACAACCCGGATACTATTACACCCGCATTGAAAACCCCAACCAAAGTCAGATAGTCAGCAAGATCGCCGCCCTGGAAGCCATGGATTTACCGTCGGAGGTCGTTTCGGATACCGGCACACCTCTCGATGGGCACCTCTTCGCATCCGGGATGGCTGCTGTTTCTTCTGCGCTGCTGGGTTGCCTCAAAAGTGGTGATAAGCTCATCACCCATCAAAATTTATATGGGGCAACTTATTCATTACTGCATCATCTGGCGGATGAAAACAAAATTCAGGTCATCTGGCTAAAAACGGGTGATATCAATGAATGGGAGCAGGCGTTTCATGATCATCCCGATGCACGCCTGGCGTATGCAGAAACCCCTACCAATCCCAATCTATCCCTGGTCGATCTGCAGGCGCTAGCCCAGATTGCCCACCGATATAACGCCTGGTTACTGGTGGATAATACCTTTGCCAGCCCGTATTGTCAGCGCCCATTCAGTTTGGGTGCTGATATCGTTTTGCATTCCACCACAAAATATTTGTGTGGCCACGGTACGATCATCGGTGGCGTTGTTCTGAGCAGGCATCTGAACTGGGTTAAGGAACGTCTCTGGAATCAACTCAAACTGTATGGCGGTTCGCCCTCTCCCTTTGATGCCTGGTTGACCCATTTGGGCTTGAAGACCTTTGAATTAAGAATGTCCCGTCATTGTGAAAACGCCAACACCATCGTCCATTGGTTGTTGGATCATCCAAAAGTCGAACGGGTATTTTATCCAGGCTTGAGCGATCATCCCGGACATGACATTGCCAAACGGCAAATGCATGCTTTCGGCGGCATGCTGGCCTTTGAACTGAAAGATGGTTATCAGGCGGGCATCCATTTTATGAACCGTGTCAAGTTATTTGCTCTGGTGCCCACGCTTGGCAACGTTGATTCTCTCATTCAGCATCCCGCCAGTATGAGCCACGTTAACGTGCCACGCGCAGATCGCCTCACAGCCGGTATCACTGATGGCCTGGTGCGGATTTCTGTTGGCATTGAAAACGTGGAAGATTTGCTGGATGATCTTGCTCAGGCTTTAGATAAAATTTAATCAAAAGAGGGAAAAATGGAAAAACAAATCACTCAAATCGGACCATTACTCAAACCTAATGGAGAATTAGCAGAAAAAGGATGGTCTCCACAAGCGTTATTAGATTCTAATTTGGAATACGTAAATTTTTATAAACTAAAATTCCTGCAGCCATTACGGCTAAAACGTTGGGATTATTATGGACTGTTTACAAAAACCCATTATTTCTCATTCACGGTGTCCGATATCGGATATCTTGGGATGGTATTCGCCTACGTGATCGACTTTGAAAACAAGACCATGCACGAAGAGACTCTGGCAATCCCATTTGCGTCCGGTGTGGAAATTGCCCGCAACAGCACCGAAGGGGTAACCCAATATCAAAATAAAAATGTAAAACTACGCTTCAGTACTGCAAACGATCAGAGAAAACTATCCATTGCCTGGAAAAATTTTTATCAGAACAAGGATCTGAATGCCGAATTAGAACTCCACCAACCATCCGGTCACGAATCGATGAATCTGGTGATTCCAATCGAAACACAGCGCTTTTATTTCAACCGCAAGATCAATTGCCTACCCACACAGGGTTGGGTGGAATATCTCGGCCATCGTTATGAAATGACCCCTGAAACCGCTCTAGCGAATCTGGATTGGGGTCGCGGAGTGTGGGCTTATGATTCATTCTGGGTGTGGGCTTCCGCCTCAGGGTTTACGTCAGACCAGCATACAATCGGGTTGAACATGGGCTACGGCTTTGGTGATACCAGTGCCGCCTCCGAAAATGCCTTTATCCTGAATGGAAAAATCCAAAAAATTGGAAAGCTGACATTTCGTTATGACCCGGAGAACTTCATGCATCCCTGGACGATGGTTTCAGAGGATCAACGTTTAAACCTGACCTTTACACCATTTTTCGACCGCCATGCCAAAACGGATGTAAAAATTCTTATTTCTGAGGTACATCAAATGTTTGGGAAATACAGCGGCACACTGGTTACTGATGAAGGCCAAACACTTGAAATCAAGGACTTGATCGGATTCGCAGAAGAACACCACGCCCGTTGGTAGCCTTTCTAAAACGATTTACGCCAGCATTTCAAAAATGAGCTGATCCATCTCCAAATCCAGAATTGCAACACTGCGGATCTCTTTTTGAGCACCTCCTAAGGCACCCGGATTGATCAATCTGGTATTGCCAATGCGCTGATCCATACGTAAATGAGTGTGGCCAGTAAATATGTAATCAAATTTGCCGCTACTGATCATTTCATCGTTGACATTCATCAGGTGTCCATGAGTAACCGCAACTTTTTTGCCACCCAACTCCCCTTCAAAAACAAACCCGGCAAAATTTGAGGGACTGTATGCTCTTAAGAGCGCTTTAATTTCACCCGTCGCAATATCACAATTGCCAAATGTGTAAATGAGGGGATATTCACAAAACCACTCGATCACTTCAACCGTCGTGGCATCCCCACAAAAGATAAGCATATCCGGTTGATGACGTTCAAAAATAGTCAGTGCTTTTTGAATATTTTGGTGGCCATTATGTGTGTCCGACAAAATGCCAATTTTCATTGTTTTCGTATCCAATTTGAATCTTAACACAATTATATCTGTACGTACATAAAATTGTAAAATCTCTAGAAAGGTGGTGACCATGTGTTTTTTGGTTTTTTAATAACGCACAAGTGTATACTTTATTTGTGACATATTACGATAAATACTATATTTTTTATTATAATGTAAATAATAATTTACATTATTTTAATTATATCATTCAATATTGACAAAATTGGTCTTAATTCTAATATTGTTTTAATAAAACATTATTGATATACTTGGTGAGAATCATCTAATTTTAATCATGGAGGTGGCCAAAAACATATATCGCTTTACCAAATTCTATTTTGTATTCAATTGAGGAGAGATTTATGAAAACAAAGTCTACATTAAAATTCATATTGGTTGTGATTTTCGGACTTGCTCTAGTGTTACTTTCCGCTTGTGCCCAAACACCGGAATCACCCGTTGATGAAGCTCCTGTGACAGCCCCCACCCAGGCTTGTCCAGAACCTGAAATCTGTCCGGAATTACCCGAAACAGTTGCAGCTCCATTCGAGGAAGCGTGGAAGAATTCACCCCATGCTGACAAAGAAGCCGAAGCTTTCCGTCATTGGGACGAAGAAGATCCAATGGAAGTACCGGCTGCCTGTGCCACGTGCCATAGTTCTGCCGGATTCCAGGATTTTGTCGGCGCTGATGGGAGTGAGATGTTCGTCGTTGAAGCCAATGCACCAGTTGATACGGTCATTGATTGTCAAACCTGTCATAATGACGCCACTATGGCTTTGTCTTCCGTTATGTTCCCCTCTGGGGTTGAACTCACGGAACTGGGGAGTGAAGCGATTTGTATGACCTGTCATCAAGGTCGTGCATCCAAAGTGCAGGTTGATGAAGCCATCGCCACCGCTGGCGTTGAAGATGACGTTGTCTCTGCAGATCTGGGCTTCATCAATATTCATTATTTTGCTGCCGCGGTTAGCCGCTACGGGACAGAGGTGAAAGGTGGCTATGAATATGATGGTATGACCTATGACACGTTGTTTGAACATGTTCAGGGCGTGGAAACCTGTTTCGAATGCCACAACCCGCATTCATTGGAATTGGAACTCAGCACCTGCGCTGGTTGTCATGAAGCCAACAGTGTTGAGGACTTACGCGCAATTCGCGAACCTTCATCCTTCATGGATTATGATGGTGATGGTGATATAGCTGAAGGAATGTTCTACGAAATCGAAGGTCTGAAGGAAATGACATTTACAGCCATGCAAACCTATGCAGCAGAAGTTTTGGAAATGCCACTGGCTTACGATGCCCACGCCTATCCATACTTCTTCAATGATACCAATGCTGATGGAGAAGCAGGTGAGGATGAAGCGGTCTTTCCAAATGCATTTGCTTCCTGGACGCCACGCTTGCTAAAAGCTGCTTATAACTTCCAGACAGTCAGTAAAGATCCTGGTGGGTATGCACATGGTGGCAAGTATTTAGTTCAACTCCTGCACGATTCCATCGCTGATCTCAATACAGTGGTAGATACCCCGGTTGACCTGAGCACAGCTGCGCGTGATGATGCTGGCCATTTTGCCAGCAACACAGAAGCCTGGAGACATTGGGATGCAGATGGTGCTGTACCAGCATCTTGTGCAAAATGTCACGCTGCCACCGGTTTACCACAATTCATTAAAGAAGGCACCAATATTTCCAACACCCCCACCAGTGGGTTATGGTGTGAATCTTGCCACAACACGGCCGAATGGCCTGCGGTGTATGCGGTTGAGTCCGTAACCTTCCCCAGTGGAGCCAAAGTTGGCTTTAGCGAAAAACCATCCGCAAATCTGTGCCTCAATTGTCACCAGGGACGTGAGTCTACCGTCAGTGTGAACCGCGCCATTGGTGACGCCGGCGATGATGTGGCTGTTGAAGGTTTGAGTTTCAGAAATGTCCATTATTTTGCAGCCGGTGCAACTTTATTTGGTACCGATGTCAAAGGCGTGTACGAATATGAAGGCAAAACCTATGTTGGTCAAAATAGTCATGTCGTTGGCTTCTCCACCTGTGTTGACTGTCATGATGTCCATGGTCTGGAAGTGAAAGCAGCGACCTGTCAGGGTTGTCACCAAACCGATAATCCAGAAGACATACGTATTAAATTATTGGATGATTATGATGGCGATGGAGTTACCGAAGGTATTTATGGTGAAGTAGAAACGCTCACCGAAAAACTGTATGCTGCCATCCTCGAGAATTCCACCAAGGTCGGTACACCTCTCGTGTACGATTCACATGCGTATCCCTATTTCTTCGTCGATACCAATGCAGACGGTATCACAGACGCCGATGAAGTCAATTTTGGAAATCAGTTTAAAACCTGGACTCCCAGATTACTCAAAGCAGCTTATAACTATCAGTATGCCTTGAAAGATCCAGGCGCTTATGCCCATAACCCAACCTACATCCTGCAAGTTTTGTATGATTCGATCGAAGATGTGGGTGGTGATTTGACCGGACTGGTACGGCCATAATCAGCTCTATATTAAATCCCATGGGCTTAATAACCCATGGGATTTTTTAATTTACTTCCTTTCGTTCCAAAAAGCACAAACAATCGTAACATCTCAATAATAGGGTAGGCGTCTTTTTTGGCGAGCCTGCTCGCCAAAAAACATAGCCCAAATTATTGAAAGGATACAAACAATCCAGTGAGGAGAATTCCATGAAAAAAAAGGGTAATTGGATTAAGAAGATTTTCTTTCCCTCACCCGACACAAGCTTGGGTATGAAGCTTTTGCCGTATGGCATCATAATCGTATTAATCATCGCTGCCGGTCTTCTTGCAACTGAAACATGGGCATATACCAATACCATTGATTTCTGTGGCACAGCCTGCCATACGATGCCGCCCCAGCATGTCACACATTTCAATTCAGATCATGCCAGAGTCACTTGCGAGGATTGCCACCTTGGCCGCGCTGAATTAGGAACTCAGATTATCCGTAAAATCGAATATTCCTATCAAACTGGCTCTGCTATGTTACTCAATAGTTACGAATATCCCATCGTGGCAAAAAATATGCGACCTGCCAGAGATGTCTGCGAAACCTGTCATTATCCCCAAGTTTTTTCCAATGACACCTTGATTGATTTCAACCATTATGCCCAGGATGAAAATAATACTGAAACAACAACTTATTTAATTATGAAAACTGGTGGTGGTAGTGAGCGTGAGGGGTTAGGGTTTGGTATTCACTGGCATATAGAGAATCCTGTTTTGTTTTATCCAACCGATGAGGGTATGCAGGAAATTCCTTATGTCCGTGTTGTCAACCAGGACGGAAGTTACACCGAATATGTGGATACCGAAACAGATTTTGATATCAACCAGATTGATGAAACAGAATTGGTGAATATGGATTGCATGTCCTGTCATAACCGCACTGCTCATTCAATTGAATACCCGGATAGGGCAGTAGATGACATGTTATCAAGAGGAGAAATAAACCAGAATATACCATATATCCGAAATTATGCTGCTACAGCCTTAAAGGGAAATTTTAAAACATACGAAGAAGCTCGCGTAAATATTGAAAAACTTATTCCCAACTATGAACAGAATTTTCCTGTTGCTTTTGCTAAATATCGAACTGACCTGGAAGCCACCATCGAAGTCCTCTGGAAATATTACGAGGATAATGTTTTTATTGATCAGAAAATGCGCTGGGATACACATCCAGATAATAGTCAACATTTAACCTCACCGGGTTGTTTCCGCTGTCATGATGGAAAACATTTAACGAGTGAAAATGAAGCTGTCCGCTTAGAATGTAATCTCTGCCATTCCATCCCGGTTGTTTCCGGTCCAGAAGACTTCATCACCAATATCGAGGTGAGCACCGGTATTGAGCCTTCCTCACACAAAGACACAAATTGGATCACCGTTCATCACGAGGTGGTAAACAACACCTGTGAAAATTGTCATAGCATGGATGATCCAGGGGGATCGAGCAACACATCTTTTTGTAGTAATTCCGGGTGTCATGGCCAGGCATGGGAATACGCAGGTTTTAATGCGCCCCGCTTAAGACAGATTCTCAGCACATTAATCGAAACCACGCCAACACCAGAACCTGTTGAAGAACCCGGTCAGGACGGTCTCCCACCCAGTTATGCAATGATTGCTGATTCTTTTAGCGTTTGTCTGAGCTGCCACGCTGCTGGCGGTTTGGCTGGGATCAACTTGAGTAATTATGAATCCATCATGCTTGGCGGAGACAAAGGCGCAATTATTATCCCTGGTGACGCAGCCAATAGCCCCCTGGTATTAGCACAACAAACTGAACCGCCCCATTTCGGTCAGTTTACCAATCAACAATTAGAAGAAATCATAGCTTGGATCAATGCAGGTGCAAATGAATAATAAACGGATCATCTCAAAAAAAACAGAACCCCAAATGATTGAAAGGATATTTTTTTGAATTTGTGAAGTTCTCTATAAGTAAAAGCTATATCATTCTATAACCCCATAAGCCACAAAAGGGGATATCGATCAATTGATTACAGACAGATATCATATTGTAAAATTTGGGATATAAAGTGAAAATATTCACAACATTAAATTTTTATTAATTTATGGGCATTAATTTCCAAAAAATCTCCTTTTTTAATATATAATTAATGTTCATTGTAAAAAGGACATCTCATCACATAATGCGAATTTCCAATCTGACACAAAATCAAGGAGAAATATATGAAGAGAATTAATCTCCGCAACCCTGGACGTATTCTTCTTCTCCTGACTGCTATATTTTTATTAATCGTTGTTACGGGTATGCTGAATACACCTGAAAAAGTTGCGGCACAATCCGAGGATGACCCACAGCCACCCATCGATACTACCTCCAATGTGTACTGCCTTAGCTGTCACGCGGATGCTTATAACCCGATCCCGCTGTTGAGTGGAGAAAGTTTATTCATTCAGATTGATGTCAATGACTATGCCAATTCAGTTCATGACCGTAATGATATTGCCTGCGTAAACTGCCATACTGATATTTCCGGTTTTCCGCATCCGATCAAAACAGCCAGAACACTGCACGAATATCAACTGCAAAGAGATCTCTCCTGTGTGGAGTGTCATGAGGAGCAAGCCAGCCAGACCAAAGATAGTATTCATGGACAATTACTCAGCCTGGGTGACGTGAACGCACCAACCTGCTCCAATTGCCATGATCCACATGCGCAACCATACATGGAAGAACTAAGCAAGATTGAACATTCTGAAGTATGTGCTAATTGTCATAATGATATCTATAAGGAATACGCGGAGAGTGTACACGGCGAAGCCATGATCAATGAAGATAATCCGGATGTTCCCGGATGTATTGATTGTCATGGTGTTCACACCATGGAAGATACCAGCACAGCCGAATTTCGCAACAGCTCCGTCTATTTGTGCGCGGACTGCCATACCAATGAAATCATCATGGATAAATATGGTTTATCCACCCAGGTTTTAGACACCTATGTGGCTGATTTTCATGGAACCACAGTAACATTGTTTGATATAACTGAACCAGACCAGCTTACCAATAAAGCAGTTTGTTATGATTGCCATGGTATCCATAACATCCTTTCTGTAAATGATCCGAATAAAGGTCTGTCCGTGAAACAGAATATGTTGGTAGCCTGCCAGAGTTGCCACCCGGATGCAACCACAAACTTCCCAGATACCTGGCTCAGTCACTACATCCCTGATAAAGATAAATACCCGATCGTTTTTTACGTCACGGAATTTTATAAATACCTGATTCCAGTCGTTTTAGGTGGCATGGCAATTTTCGTTCTCAGTGATATTTATGGCCGGCTGCGCATGAAATTCTTCAAACCCAAACCTGTAAAAGTTGCTGTCGAAGGTGAGGAGGAAAATACCCATGAGTGATCAAACCAAAAAATACCTGCGCTTTACAGTTGGCAGACGACTTGAACACATTTTATTGATCCTTTCATTTTCTACGCTGGGCGTGACCGGTTTGGTGCAGAAATATGCCTTGAATAGTATTTCCATTGGTATCATCAGTTTTCTGGGTGGTATTGAAATGGTACGAATTATTCATCGTATTGCGGCAGTCACCTTTTTTCTTGAAGGAATTTACCACTTCATTTTCATGGCTTACCTGGTATTTGTAAAACAAAAAGAAGCCAGCATGATGCCAGGCATTAAAGATATTTTCGATGCGGTCAACTCTTTGCTATACAATCTGGGTCTGCGAAAAGAAGTACCCAAAATGCCACGCTATAACTACACAGAAAAATTGGAATATCTTGCCATGATCTGGGGCTATTTCCTGATGGGTCTGACCGGCTTTATGCTCTGGAATCCCATTTTAACCACCAGAATCTTTCCCGGCGAATTGGTCCCGGCTGCCAAAGTAGCCCATGGGTTGGAGGCCGTTCTGGCAGTGCTGGCCATTTTATTGTGGCATTTTTATCATGTCCACATCAAACACTGGAACTGGTCCATGTTCAAAGGACACCTGACCCACCACGAGATGATGGAAGAACATGGGGCCGAATTAGAGAAAATCGAAACCAGTGGACCACAACCAGAAGTGGATCCGGTGGTTTTCAAAAAGAGGATGAAAATTTTCACCCCAGTATCCATTGTATTCTCGGTGATCATGGTAGCTTTCGTCATCTTTTTGGCAAATTATGAAGAAACCGCTATTACAACCATCCCCAAAGTATATGCAGATGTGGATGTATTCGTTCCCCGCACCCCCACGCCATTTCCCACGCCTATGCCTTCCCCAACACCTGATTTTGAAGTGGCCAATACCTGGGATGGCGGCATCAATTATCTCTTTGAACAAAAATGTGGGCTTTGCCATGGCGAATCCGGTGGACTGTCCGTCAAAACATATAGCGGGATCATTCAAGGTGGTAATAGTGGCATGGCTGTCATTCCAGGCAATCCGGCGGAAAGCCTGATCATGCAAAGTCAGGCTCCTGGTAATGAGCATCCAGGTCAGTTTAGCGCGGAAGAATTGGAACGCGTTCGCATCTGGATTGTCAATGGTGCCCGTAAGTAATCTTTAAATATTCGAACTCTTCAAGAGGAGTTTTTGGGCGGCCGTCTCAAAAACTCCTCTTTATATCAATAACAAAGATCTCAGTTCAGGAAAAAAGTAACATCTCAATTAAAGGAGGTTGGCGGCTCTTTTGGTGAGCATATCCGCAAAAACCAAACCCCAGATGATTGCAATACTACGAAAAAATTACCAATCGATACGGTTTTTATTACGTATTTTTTTTGCTGATCTCCGTAAAAATACATCATCATAATCATCCACTTCGATATGTCGATGTTTATTCTTACGCTCATGTTTTTTGGCTGATTCTTCCTTTTCGCTATCAAACCATACTGGTACAGCATTAGCGAATGAATAACGATCAAAAATCAACGGATCCATCATCACAACCGCCAATAATTCCAGGCATTTGGGACAAACCGTGTTTTGCCCGACTTGTAAGTCTTCTTCAAACTTAATGTCTTCACCACAAGCAGGGCAGACTGCTTCGTACATAACAAAAACTCCTATAATTCAAAATGATTTATCAACACCGAGGGAGGTAAATTCCCTTAATTTTTTTGATCAGATGTATAGATGAATGGAAAAAAGAAGCTTTAACTTATGCAATTATTTGATTCCTTTGTTCTTTTCGATATAACCTTCTGTAGACTCTGTAGACTACAGTTTGAAAGTAGTTAGATTCTACAACAAGCTTGCCTGGGATGCAATATCTATAAGGGTCAATTTTTTAGTGAAATGATTATTGATGTGAATCGAACAATAAACCTGACCACAATTTTTCATTAAGTGTGATAATAAAGAAAAAATAAAAGAAGGATTGGTGAACCAAAGAGAAATGAAAAAACTTAAGGTTGCCTTATTGGCAAACGCCAAAGAAAATGCACCAGAATTTGCGGATTTATCAGAGGATCAATGGGATGATTTGGATTCAACCAAAACCATACTGTCCATCGTAGAAGCCATCAAATCAGGCGGACATGATTGCGAATTCTTAGAAGGAAATATTACCCTGGTTGATTCATTGAATAAATATCAACCGGATATTTGTTTTAATATCTGTGAAGGTCATTTTGGTGATGGCCGCGAAGCCCAGGTACCTGCTATTTTAGAAATGATGCGGATCCCATATACTGGTTCCAAGGTGATGACATTAGCGCTAACCCTGGATAAACCCATGACCAAACGAGTTCTCTTCTGGCATGAATTACCGACGCCCGAATTTCAGGTATTTGAACGGGCCGATGAACCACTCAATGATGATTTAAGATTTCCTCTGTTTGTAAAACCCAGCCGTGAAGGCACCGGCATGGGCGTTAGTGGAAAATCGATTGTCAACGATGAACGCGAATTACGGGATCAGATCACCGAGATCTTTCTGCGCTATAAACAACCTGCTCTGGCAGAACGCTATATTGAAGGGCGTGAAGTCACGGTAGGATTGGTGGGCAACCTGGATGGCCCGGCTGCCCGCCGCCTCCCCCACGACGAAAATTTACCCCGTATGCAGAAAGGTTTGCATTTCTTCCCACCGATGGAAGTTGACCTGGAACCATTTAAAGACAGCGATGTGGTCTATAGCAATCGACTAAAAGTTGACCTGGCGGATCAGCTTAATTATGTCTGCCCGGCCCCCCTGGATGCTGAAATGGTCGAAGATCTCAACTGGTACGCCGCGGCTGTTTTCCGTGTGACCGGGGCTCTGGATGTTTCGCGGATCGATTTTCGTCTGGACGCCAGCAACAATTGGAAACCGTATATCCTGGAAATTAATCCCTTGCCGGGACTTTCCCCTGGCATCTCAGATATCGTCATCGAAGCAGCAGCAGAGGGAATTGATCACCATGAATTGGTCAATATGATCCTCGACACAGCCCTGCGCCGCTATGGGATGAAATAATCTGGTCGAATTAACCACCTAAAAATCAATTTTAAACAAACAGAGAAAAATGTGATCTCTGTTTGTTTATTTTTCTGATTCTGAAAACTGCGTCCGATATAGATGGGCGTATAAACCATCTTCCGCGATCAACTCTGGGTGTGTACCTGATTCTACAATCCTGCCACGATCAATCACCAGGATTTGATCGGCTGCCAGAATGGTACTCAGGCGATGTGCAATTACAATGCTGGTTCTGCCCGTCATGACTCGTTTTAACGCTTCCTGGATCAGCGCTTCGGACTCACTATCCAGATGGCTGGTGGCCTCATCCAGCACTAAAATACGGGGGTCTTTTAGAATCACCCTGGCCAAAGCAATCCTTTGTTTTTCTCCGCCACTCAGGCGATAACCACGTTCACCCACAATCGTGTCATAACCATTTGGCAACCCCATAATAAAGTCATGAATATTGGCGGCTTTGGCGGCTTTTTCCAGGTCTTCCTGGCTCGCATCCAGATCAGCATAACTCAGATTGGTGCGTATCGAATCATGGAACAGGTATGTCTCCTGGGTAACCATTCCAATTTGGTCACTCAATGAGTCCAGCGTTACATCTCTCAAATCAATCCCATCAATCATCACCCGGCCTTCATTTGGATCATACAGGCGGGGAATTAAGTAGGTTAGCGTGGTTTTGCCTGCACCAGATGGTCCAACCAGTGCCACCAATTGACCGGGATGGGCCTGCAAGTTGATATCTTCCAAAGCAATTACACGCGCCTGGGAGGTTGGCTCATCCTCGGAATTTTGTTCTCCCTGCTCCTGATCTGATAAAACTGCATCTACCTGGTCAGCCCGGCCAAAGCGGCGCACATCGGATAAACCACCAGACTTATCATCGTAATGAAAACAGACATTTTCAAACATCAATTCACCATGAATGTCTTTCAATACAATTGCATTTTCTTTTTCCGGGATATCTCTGGGTAAATCAATCACTTCAAACACGCGTTCAAAACTGACAATCGAGGTGACAAATTCCACCGGTGCATTCGCCAACCCTTCCAATGCCGAGTAAAGACTGGTCAGATAAGCACCAAAGGCGACGATGGTTCCAATGGTCAGGGCATCTTTGATCACCAGATAACCGCCCAATCCATACACCAGAGCCGAACCGATGGCACTCACCAGCCCAATGATCACGAAGAAAGACACCCCAATCACGGCTCTACGGATCCCAATATCCCGTACCTGCCCAGCGCGTTGTTCAAAGCGCTCAACTTCGGTATTCTGGCGACCAAAGAGTTTCACCAAAATTGCCCCGCCAATATTCAGGGTTTCATTCATCATTGCGTTCATGCGTGCATTCAGATCCATCGCCTGGCGGGCAATGTCTCGCAGGATATTTGCAAGGCGTTTGGTTACAATCAGAAAGACCGGCATAATGATGATACTCACCAGAGTCAAGCGCCATTCCAGTGTGAACAACACAATAAGAATCGCCACTGCCTGGACGACATTTGTTACCAGATTGACGATGGTATTGCTGATGGCATTTTGGGCACCAATGACGTCGTTGTTAAGTCGGCTTATCAATTCACCCAACCTGGTATGTTTAAAGAAATGCAAACTCATACGCTGCAAACGTTCATACAGCGCCACCCGCAAGTCAAAAATAACTCCTTCCCCTACACTGGCGTTCAGACGCCGTTGAATGATTCTTAATCCACCGCTAAGAATCGGAACCAATAATAGCGCCAGGGCTAACCATACCAGGTTATTGACGTTTTTATCCGGCAGCGTTCGATCAATTAATTCACGCAGGATCAATGGTGAGATCAGCCCCAAAGCGGAAGTTAACAGGATTAACACCAGCATCCAAATAATCTGCATGCGATATGGCAACGCATAATCCAGCACGCGCTTTAATAATGTTCTCGATACTTTTGGAGTCTCTTTGCTTGCCTGAACAAACTGAGACCAATTCTGATGTCTCATCCCCATGTGGTCGTCCTCCTC
>JAVEYK010000020.1:26270-43606 GCA_034003505.1 Anaerolineaceae bacterium
GCAATGAATAAATTTGAAAAATATCTGGCACTCTGGGTCGCCCTCTGTATGGGCTTGGGATTGCTGTTATCACAATTAATCCCTGGGATTGGTGAAACAATTAATTCCTGGCAAATTCGAGGCATCTCCATTCCGATTGGAATCTGTTTGTTTTTAATGATGTACCCGGCTTTATTGAATTTGCAAGTTTCAGAATTGAAGAAACTGAAGAATAACCCGAAACCCATTTTATTAACCTTATTCTCTAACTGGATTATTGCGCCGATCGTGGCAGCAACCCTGGCTCATTTTTTCCTTAAAGGCCAGGAACAACTGATCGTCGCGATTATTCTATTGGGTTCCAGCCCGTGCACAGCCATGGTACTGGTATGGGGAAAACTGGCGGATGGTAACCAGGAGCAAAATGTTATCAATACCAGCTTGAATACCCTCACCATTTTGGTCTTATATGTTCCCATTGTTACCCTGCTTACCGGCATCCAGAATATCCCGATCGACCGTTGGGCACTGGTTATTTCTGCGCTCGTATTCATAGGCTTACCATTGATCATTGGCATCATCAGCAAACGGGTCATTATTCAATCCAAGGGAGAAGGTTGGTTCCATAACACCTACCGGCCACTCGTTGGAAAATTAGCCATTGCTGCCTTGTTAATGACACTTGTGATATTGTTTTCCCTGAATGGGCAGGTCTTGTTAAATAATTTCAATCTGCTAGGGCTGGTATCGGTACCTCTGCTGTTGGGTTTTCTGATTGTGGTCTCTTTCAATTTGCTTATCACCAAAATGGCTGGTCTGGCCTATAAAGAAGGGGTCATCACGGTGCTGATCGGATCTTCCAGTCACTTTGAAATTGCCATTGCAGCTGCTGTATCCATGTACGGTGTCGGATCACTGGCTGCGTTGGGAACTACCATGGGTCTATTCTGGGAAGTGCCGATCATGCTGGGTTTGGTTGAACTGGCTAAATTCTTAAACCGACGCAACTTCTGGCGAACTAAACCAAAGACGGTGGTTCCAGCGAAGGCATAAACCGGTCTTCATGATAAAAATACGCTTCAATCTACAACCCGGATAACATATTCAATATTATGAATATCCTTGTTATCAGTGATATCAGTCACTATAAGGGACATAAAGCAGGGATTACAATTTTTATAAAGGATTTATGTATGAAAGCACACAAATTAACATTAGATTTTGAAACACAGGAAGCCAACTTATTAAAACTCCTGGCACATCCAGTGCGCATCGCCATAATAAAAATTCTTCGCCAGGGTGAAGCCTGTGTCTGCCATATCGAGGCAACGCTGGGGGTACGTCAGGCATATCTCTCCCAACAATTGGCCGTATTACGCGAAGCTGGCATTATCAGCGATCGTCGTGATGGCTGGAACGTGTTTTATCAAATTCAGGATCAACAGGTGTTGGACATTCTGGATATCAGCGCAAAAATCATACAACCAGGCAACAGCGAAATCCCTCTTAAACCGGTCAGCTGTCCCTGCCCAAAGTGTACCACCAGTCAAAACAAGGTATCTTATCACCATTCAATTGAGAAGGAGAATTAAATGTTAACCATTAAGATTTTAGGAAGTGGCTGTGCCAACTGCAAGCGACTCGAAGCGCAAACCCGAAAAGTTGTCGAAAAATTAAATATTGAGGCGGAAATTGTTAAAGTAACCGATCACATGCAAATCATGGAATACCCCATCCTAGCAACACCAGGTCTGGTCATTAATGAAAAGGTGCTCAGCAGTGGTCGAATACCTGGTGAAACCGAGATTGAAAATTGGTTAAAAGCCGGTTAATGCCGGCACAGAAGAACACCCTTTTTTTACACAAATAACATTCAGAATATTGAATATATCATCAAAGTTGGAAAATCATTATGGAAACAATCTTATCAACAATCATCACCTTGCTATCGGCAGGCTGGTTAAGCCTGCTGGACTATCTGGCCGCCCATGTGTTACTGTGCCTGGTACCAGCTTTTATTATCGCAGGCTTTATGAGTGCTATGATCCCCAAGGAGACCATCACTCGTTTTTTGGGGCCAAAAGCCAGCAAATGGGTTAGTTACCCGGCAGCCTCCATTGGTGGTTTTGTTTTAGCAGTTTGCTCCTGCACCATATTGCCATTATTTGCCGGTATCTGGAAGCGTGGCGCAGGCTTGGGTCCCGCCATCACTTTCCTGTTCGTTGGTCCGGCGATTAATATTCTGGCCATCACCTATACCGGCGCTGCAATTGGTTTTGATATCGCCATGGCACGTTTGATCCTTTCCATCGTTTTTGGCATCGTGATTGGCTTAATCATGGCCTGGATCTTCCGGAAAGAAGAAGCAGAACGTGCGTCTGAAATGCAAAAGAACGGTGTTTTTGATCAGACTGCGGTGGTTAAACCCGCAACCTGGTGGCTTTTCCTGTTATTGGTTTTCATTCTGATTGTGGGCACATTGCAGATCCCTTTGCTAACCAATGTCTATTTCGACTTGAACCTACCCCTCCACCCACAAGGTACGCTGATCAACACACTGAATGCCTCCAATTTATCACTTCAAGGTGCCCTTCTGATTTTGATGTTGATCGTGATCGGATTTTTGGCATGGAAAGGGTTTGAGAATATATTCGATGGTTTTAATCGCTGGACTTATGCCAGTTTTATTGCCATCGCGCTCACGATCTTAATTGCATCTCCGCTGGTTGGGATTGACAGCACTTCGATCGGTTTGAATGGACGTTTCTTTGGTGAGGTCATTCTGCTCATCCTGATTGGGTTGGTAGCCAGTCGTAAATTTGACCAGGACGAGTTAGCAGGGTGGATTTGGGAAACCTGGAAATTCGTTAAGCAAATCTTCCCGATCCTCATTGTTGGTGTTTTTCTGGCAGGCATTGCCAGAGTGATTATTCCCGAAGCCTGGATTCAATCCCTGGCTGGTGAAAACACAATCCTGGCAAATGCTGTCGGTGTGATTTTTGGGGTGTTCATGTATTTTCCGACCCTGGTGGAGGTTCCTGTTGCCAAAATGTTCCTGGATTTGGGAATGGCGCGTGGTCCTTTGTTAGCTTATTTACTCTCCGACCCCGAACTTTCGATCCAGTCTATACTGGTTTTGGCTGGCATCATGGGAAAAAAGAAAACCGCCATATATGTTGTCCTGGTTGCGATATTAAGTACTTTGGCTGGCTATCTATTTGGTATTGCCTTAACGATTTTTTAACACATTTTTTCCACTCCTGGCGCGAACCCGATTTCAGACTGGAATACGGCAGGTATAATGAAGGATAGTTTTCCCTCGCAAGACCGGGTAAAAACAAAACTCCGCAGCAGGATGAACCCATGCAAAAGAAACCCTGGCTCTTAAAAATTATTCTCTCCATTATGGTGGCAAGCCTTTTATTGAACATCCACCATTTCAAAGTTATCGCTGGGAGTCATCTCAATGATGCGATTTTCAATGATTCCTTACAAGAATCCAGAACCCCTACCCCAATTCCTGCTGGCACAGATGAAAAAAATGACATTTGTGGTTTGGAAGCTGACGATTGTGGAGATCCCGAAAATGCGAGCGCTCATTCAGCAGGAATGAATTTTGATGCCCATCCAAATGCCGACGTCGTGATTATTTTATTTTGGATGGAAGATTGCGCCCACTGTGCGGAGATACTCAACTCGGTTTTACCCGGGTTTGTAACCAAATACAATGACCAGATTTATATTTTCCCCATCGAATTAAAAGAAATTGAAACCATCGACTCCTTTTATCAAATGGCAGAAAGATTGGGTGTCCAAAAAAACGATATTGGGGTCCCCCTGGTCATTATTGGCAATCAGGTATTGACAGGAGATCAAATCGAATCTGGATTGTCAAACTGGGTAGAAAAGACCCTTCAGTCCGGCAATAAAACGATCCTTGCGATCCCTGAATTCGAAGACCAACTCCCTGTATCAATTCAGAACCGGCAAATGAATGCACAGGATTTATCAAACGTGAACGCGGCAACCCATCAGAACAATAATTCTCGCACCATGACGATCGCATTGGTAGCCGGTATTCCTGTTCTCATCGTTGTGCTCTTTGGGCTCTATTTTTATTTCAGGCGTACAAACCCAAGCAAAGTATAAACCCTTATCGATTGTTCCAGCGCTGCCACAATGTTTGCAGTCTGGCTTCCAGACGGTCACCTAATGCGTCGCCACGCCCAGTGGTGACGTCATCCTCATTTTCGAAGACCACATAGGGAACATTGACCCCTTGAATATACACATAGGCAGGATCAGGCTGCGTCAATTCATGGCAGTCCACGTCTTTATATAAAACTTCCATCTTTTCATCTGGTAAACCATGTTCCAGGATACTATCCGGTTTATTCGGGTTAAACCTGGCGCGGTTTTTTCGCAAAGATTCTTCGTAAGATACATCCAGATACAAGATTGCCATGTGTTCTACCACTTCTTTTGACAAATGCTGGTACGCCTCACGATAACCACCATGTTCACTGCCGCGGGAAAATTCAATAATGGTGGTATAGGATTGATGGTAATTGGGGATTCTGGTAACTTTTTTCTGGTAATCAAAACTCATGCGCCGAATGAGCAAATGCCAGAGATATTTCTCTTTGAAATAACCCTGCTCATCACTATGTAGTCGCGGGTAACCCATCTTTTGTAAAATATCATCTTCCTCAAACCAGGTCCACAACATCGGGAAATCATCTATTTCTTCAAATTCGGCGATTCTAAAGCGTTGTTTGCGCTCTTCGAGTGAACATTGTTTCAAATAATCAATTATTTCACTTTTTCCAGCGGCTGGTCTGGCATTGAGAATTAGAATATCAAAAGTGTTTTTCTTTTCCATTTTCCACCTTTTAGCATACAATGATATCAATCAATTAAAAACCTGAATTAATTTTCTTGAATTTATTTCTTTATTTTATATCATTAAGACCCCTTAGAAACAATGTTCGGCAAAGAGGCGATATGCGCATCAAAGTAGTAACTGACAGTGCCTGCGACGTTCCTGATGACTTGCTTCAAGAATACGATGTAACCGTTGTGCCATCTTATATAAATATTGGCACCCAGAGCTATCTTGATGGGATAGAGATGACCCGCAAACAATTTTATGATGGATTGGATAGCTTTTCGCAACATCCAAAAACTTCCGCACCAGGAATTGGTGCTTATTTACAGGCTTATAATGATGCAGCTGCTCAGGGTTATGACCAGGTCCTCTCCATCCACGTTGCTTCTACCCTTAGCAGCATTTATAACACCGTGCTTAAAGCAGCCAGCCAAACCAAAATCCCGGTAATAGCCCATGATTCACAACAGCTGTCGTTAGGGGCGGGACTACAGGTAATTTCAGCCTGTAAATTAGCCGAAACAGGCGCTGCTATAAAAGATATCAAAGCAGCAATCACCAATTTAGGTAACCGCACCTATATTTACGCTTTGTTGGATACATTGAAATTCTTACATCTAAGCGGCAGGATCAACCTGGCCATGCGTGGAATAGGATCCTTACTGCGCATCAAACCATTAATGACTTTCCATGCTGGAATTCCGGTTTTTGACAAAGTCAGAACGCGCGGAAGAGCCATTGAGCGCATGCTTAATTATGTGCGTAAACTAGGACCCCTTGAACATGTATCCGTGGTGCATACTCAGGCATTGGATGCAGCCAAATGGTTGTACCAAAAAGCCAATGCTCTCATTCCTGAAAACAATCAGCCACTCTACCAGATGGTTACACCGGCTGTTGGGGCACACGTTGGCCCACGTGGGATCGGGTTGGTTTGCGTAACCAACGAAAGCTGATCAGAAACAAAAGCAGAAATATCAGCGCACCACTCAAATATGGCAAGGAGATCTGGATATCAAACATAATACCTGCCCATAGTGGACCAACAATTCTGCCCAGGCTCATAAAAGAATTCGCAAGCCCTAGCGCTGTTCCCTGCCCACCTTTTGCTTCCATGGAGACTAATGCTGCAATTCCTGGCCGTAACATGGCATTCGCCAGCACAAATAGTCCTACGGTTAGATACAGAGTCAGATCAGAATACGCCCAGAGCATAATCAGAAAACCAACAGAACTGCCGATTAAGGAAGCCTTAATCACTGCTCGTTCCCCAAATTTGCGCGTTAAAGGACCGGTAAGACCGCCCTGAACAACCGCTGAAACGACTCCGATTACCATCATCACTGTTCCAACCTGAGCAGGATTGTAGTCAAAGCGGTGCTGGGCATACAGGCCAAAAATTCCTTCAAAATTGGTAAGTCCGAAGAAAACAATGAATGAAAGAATCATTAAATAACCCATAGGACCAAACAAGGCCTGCCAGATTTGTTTCATATCAAATCCCTTGATTTTCACCCCATTCACTTGTTCAGATTTTGCTAAAGACTCAGGTAAGAAAATCAGGATCAAAAATAAAGCCAACATGGAAAGTCCTGAGCCAACAAAAAACGGTGTAGAAAGTGAATCTCCCGCCAACAGACCGCCCAAACCTGGCCCCAGCACCATTCCTACTCCCATGGCTGCCCCAATCACTCCCATACCCCCACCCCGATTTTTAGACTCGGTCGTATCACTGATATATGCCATGGCAGTTGGCAGGATGGCTGCCGATAGCATACCGCCCAGGGCCCGGGCTGCGTAAACCATCCATAATTCGGTTGCCAATCCAAACAGAACCAGCGAAAGCGCATTTCCAAACGCTCCAATCACTAACATCGGTTTACGGCCAAAACGATCCGAATAACCGCCCCAAATTGGTGCAAAGATGAACTGCATGATACTGTAAATAGCCATCAGCAAACCCAAACCTTTGCCACTGGCACCAAAACTTTCGATATAAAAAGGCAGAATGGGGATGATCATGCCAAACCCCATCATGACTACGACCATGGTAAAAAATAAAATTGCGAGGTTGCGACGTTTATTCAATGTGATCCTCCATTTGTTGATCAAACCGGGTTTTCAGGTTCCTTAAATATTGTTCTAATAATCGAATAAAGTTTTTTCTATCTTTTTCGCTGATCCCAAGCATGAAGCCTTCGATTTGTTGAGTGTGAGTACGTTTGATTTGATCCAACAGAGACTGACCTTCCGGTGTAATGGACACTAAATACGACCGCCGGTCATTTGAATCCCTTGATTTACTGATCAATCCGCGCAGCTCCAACCGCTCTAATATACCCGACATGGTGGGAAGCACCGCCTGATATTCATGCGAGATTTTAGAAATGGAGACCTCACCATTCTGATGTGCAATGCAGCGTAAAACATTGAACTGTGCCAGGGTGATCTGATAGTCAGCCATTTCACGCATCATTTCAACTTTTGAAATATGCGCGATTTCATGGATTAAATCCCTTAGTTTTATTATTTCCGGTAATTCAGGGGCAATCGGTTTATATGGGCTCATTATCAATCAAAATTAGTTAGCACTGCTAAGTATTTTTATTATTCTAAGACCCGTTTTAGAAACCGTCAATAAGTTGATCCAAATAGAAATGAGAAGAAACGGTTGGACTGGCTTAAAAGGCGGTTCCTGGGGCTAGACCTGCCATAAAGTATTGGTTTTCGCTGGTTCAGGCCCGGCCTGCAAGCGTTCTTTCAGGTAGGTATTTCTGAGAGCAATTTTGTTGTTACGCACTGCCATGGCAATCGATTTCTTGTCCCCGACCATCACGACCAATTTGCGGGCACGGGTTACGGCGGTATACAGAAGATTGCGTTGTAACATCATGTAATGCTGCATCAGTAAGGGGATGATCACAACCGGGAACTCAGAACCCTGGGATTTGTGAATGCTGATGGCATATGCATGCACCAACTCTTCCAATTGAACCGTCTCACATGGCACCAGGCGTTCATCAAAGTTGATCATCACAATATGGTTTTCTGTATCAATACTGGAAATCATTCCCTGATCTCCATTGAAAATCTGGCGATCATAGTCATTGCGGATCTGCATAACCCGGTCACCTTCCCTGAAAGTTCTCGACCCGTGCCGGACCTCTGCTTTCCGGGGATCTTCCGGGTTAAGTGTATTTTGCAATCTTTCATTCAGTTCGGTCACCCCACAGGCACCGCGATGCATGGGCGTCAATACCTGAATATCCCGAATTGGATCGAACCCAAACTTGTTCTGCACCCGTTCGCTGGCCAGATCAACCACCCAATCCGCCGCTTTAATTGCATCCTTCTCCGGAAACAAAAAGAAATCTGTCGCCTCTTTGGAAAATGAAGGCATTTCGCCATTATTGATGCGATGGGCATTGACAATGATGTAACTATCCTCTGCCTGACGAAAAATCGTATCCAAACGAATCACCGGGATCACATTGCTTTCAATCAAATCCCGCAAGACATTGCCTGCCCCTACCGACGGTAATTGATCCATATCCCCCACAAACAGGATATGCGAACCCGCCTCGACCGCATTCAGTAAATGATTCATCAGCAAAATATCCACCATGGAAGTCTCATCAATGATAATCAGATCGGCATCCAGTGGATTCTCACGATCGCGGGCAAAATTCACCCTTTCCGAAGGTTTAAACTCCAGCAGACGATGAATTGTTTTTGCCTGTATGCCTGTGGTTTCACTCAATCTTTTAGCCGCCCTCCCCGTTGGTGCTGCCAGTAAAACAGAGGCATGCCGTTCTCGCAGGAGTTGAATGATGGAGCCGGTAATGGTACTTTTTCCGGTACCAGGACCGCCCGTGAGGACACTGACTTTTTCTGTTAATGCCGTCTGGATAGCCAGTTTCTGTTGGATGGTCAACTGAATTTGACTGGAGCGATCCAGCACTGAAAAGGCCAATTGCCAGTTTACCTTTTTGAATGACCCCAACCGATCCAGACTGCTGCGCATGATTTGTAAAAGTTTATTTGCCACACCTTTCTCAGCATGAAAAAACGGTGGTAAATACAGCATTTCTTTATCAGCAATCATCGCTTCCTGTTTTACCAGGTTTTCAATTTGAGCAAAACACAATTCCTTTGGCAAATTCAGTAAGGGGACCGACTCAGCCATGAGTTGATCGGGGGTTGCAAAACAATGGCCCTCATTACTCAGATTCCCGAGCGCATATAACAAACCGGTCTGGATCCGCTCTGGCGAGTCCATCGCAAGCCCCAATTTTTGTGCTATCTGGTCAGCAGTTTTAAAACCGACGCCAAATATGTCGCGCGCCAATTGATACGGTGTTTCCCGCACCACCTGAATCGATTTCTGACCATACTGTTTAAAGATTTTGATTGCCAGACTGGCACTGACACCATGTCCCTGCAGAAACAGCATCACTTCTTTGATCTGTTGTTGTTCAATCCAGGCTGTACCAATCAGCTCTACTTTGGAAGGACCAATGCCCGGCACTTCCAGAATTTTTTGCGGGGTCTTATCCAGCACATCCAGTGTTTTGAGTCCAAAATAATCTACAATTTTTTTGGCGGTCACCGGGCCGACCCCTTTGATCAATCCACTCCCCAGATACTTGCGAATGCCCTCCAACGTGGCTGGATAGCGCACCTGGTATGTTTTGACCTCAAATTGGCGTCCATATTGGTGATGGTTGATCCAGGTTCCAGACAATATCAACGATTCCCCCACCTGCACCCCAGCCAGCGCACCCACTACCGTCACAGGCTGAATCTTCCCTTTGGGCAGAATTTTGGCAATCGTGTACCCATTCTCCTCATTCTGGAAGGTGATTCTTTCCAGAACACCTTCCAGGGTTTGCATTAATAGGGAGTTGGGGTTATTTTCATCGGTCATGAGTTGATCTTACCAAAGAAATGCATTCCAGGAAACTTAACATGGCGGTACAGGTTTCACCATTGAAGGCCTGGGTTTTTGACAGCATAGAATTTTCCACAATTTCAATCAATAAGTGCTGCAATTGTTCTTTTAGTGATTGCAACAAACTTTCCATCCTGTTCCATTACACCTGACGGGAAATGCAGAAATTCAGCCTGCCTTTGCGTAGGGCAAAATGACCAATTACCAATTTTTTTCGACTGATCAGCAACAAATCCATCATTAAACTCTGCCGGCACGCTAATCCGTTCTTAGAAAGGACTGTTTCCGTTGAAAGATAGATATAGGAGTGAAAAATTTATCAGTCTATTGCGAGTAGTTTATTTATTCTATACAATTTTGTATAAGATAACATAACTCATTCTCTCCCTTGTGTTAACATTTCCCGAATCCCTGGCCTGATCAGTAGCATCGTCAACTCCCCCATTTCCTTGGGTGTTTTCGGCATATCCATTTGCAGCCAGCGGATGCTGATGGCATATACGCTGCCAGCAATACTGGCAATCACAAAGTCCCAGGTTTTATCTTCCATGGAAGGAAAAGGCGGCTGATCCAAAGATTGTTTGATGACATCATAACAATAGCGGTGCAATTTTTGCATAACGAGATATGAAACTTCTGAATCAATTAACGAGCGTAAGAAAACAGCCTGATCTGCAATCTGTTCAAAAAACTTTATTGCCATTTTGCCCTGAATAATTGAATCCAGATAGGGCTGCATGTCTATCATAAAGTTCTTGTACATGGAGTCGAGATAATCTTCCAGCACTTCTTCTTTGTTGCGGTAATGTAGATAAAAGGTGGGCCGCGATACTTGAGCTTGATTGGTAATTTCAGCTATGGATATCCTGGTAAAAGGCTTTTCTAACATCAGGGATAATAAGGCTTCCTGCAGCCATTTGCGGGTACGCCGCACCCTTAAATCCTGTGAGTCTTTCATTGACATATCGATCCCTTCTGTAAATTTATTAACAGATCAATAAATCTCATTTGAAGCTTGTGATTGACAACTCTTTCCGAAGAACGTAGGATATTTATACATAATAACACTTCATTTGTAAAATAATAGACAGAAGTAATATTTGTCATGTCTGAAAACAAACCAGATTATATACAACTAAAGAATGTTACCCGGATTTACTACTCCCCTGCTGGAAATGTTCGGGCATTAGACCAGGTTAATATGAGCATCACACAAGGAACTTTTGTGGGTGTCTTCGGAAAATCAGGGGCAGGAAAATCCACCCTGGTAAACGTTCTCACTGGCGTAGACAGCCTTACTGAAGGAGAACTTTGGATTGATGGCTTTCCACTCCACCATACCAGCCAGGAGAAAATCACCCGTTGGCGGGGTAAAAATGTAGGAGTCGTTTATCAATCATTTGAATTATTAAACCAGATCAACATTCTGGACAATGTCATGTTACCTTTGGATTTAAATGGCAATTATGCACGTGGAAGCAGTGCAAAACGCGCTTTGCAGCTATTAAGGCACTTAGAAATCGAAGAACATGCCTACAAATCGCCGGCAGCCATCTCTGGCGGCCAACGCCAACGAGTCGCCATTGCAAGGGCGTTAATCAATAACCCGCCAATCATTGTAGCGGATGAACCAACAGGCTCATTAGATTCTCAGACCAGTATGGTGATCTATAAAATATTCAAACAAATCGTTAAATCGGGCAAAACAGTATTGATGGTTACCCACGATCGACAACTGCTACCTATGTTTGACCATATCTATTTATTGGTGGATGGCATGATCAAAAAAGAAGCCAAAAGAGGGGTGAATGCCTGATTTAAACCAATTCCCTGCCTTCATTAAATTGATCAATTTAAGCAAGATCTATCAAGTAGCCTCCATGCAATTTGTGGCATTGAAAGATATTAGCATTGCTTTTCATCAACATGAATTTACCGCCGTAGTCGGCCGATCTGGCAGTGGAAAATCTACTTTAATGAATATGATCACCGGAATTGATAAACCAACCTCAGGCAAAGTCATGGTCGATGGCATGCAAATTCATCATCTTTCTGAAACTGAAATGGCGAAATGGCGCGGAGAAAATCTGGGCATCGTCTTTCAGTTTTACCAGTTGATTCCGGTTTTATCCCTGATGGAGAATGTCATGCTGCCCATGCAGATTGCAGACAAATTTTCCCATGCCGAACGATTAGAGCGAGCGCACGGGCTGCTAAGCCAGGTAGGTTTGGAAAAATATGCTCATCAGCGGCCTTACATGGTTTCTGGGGGTCAACAGCAAAGTACTGCTATTGCGCGGGCATTGGCCAATGATCCCCCGATCATCATTGCGGATGAACCTACTGGAAACCTGAGTTCCAGTGAAGCAGAAAAAATCTTCAGCATATTTCAGACATTATCAGCATCCGGAAAAACAATCATCATCGTCACCCATGATGAAGACCTGGCAAAACGGGCAAAACGAGTTCTAAAACTTGTCGATGGCCGATTGGCGATGGAAAATGGCACTCCTTACGAAACACCCATTCCTTTGGAGCAGAAACAATGAAGCCCCGCTGGAAGAAGGTTTTTGCCGATTTTTGGGAAAACAAAGCCCGTTCATTTTTGATCATAGCATCGATATCAATTGGCATTTTTGCAGTTGGCGTTGTGGGTGTTGGGTACTTTGTCATTCCAGAAAGCATGGAAGCAACTTATCTATCCACAAACCCGGCTAATATTCAAATTCAGACTGATCCTTTCGATGAGGATCTCATCAAATCAATTCAAAAAATTAAAGGGGTCAAAGATGTCGCAGGAAGAACAACCATCACAGCGAAAGTGAAAAATCCAAAAACCAGTGATTGGCTCTCATTCAGTATCATTGCGGTAGAAGATTTATCCGATCAACGCATTAAAGTCCTTGAACTGCGAAGCGGTAAATTAATCCCGGGCAAAAATGAATTGCTCATTTCTGAAGATTCTCTGGAAACCTTGCCCGTATCACCCGGCTCTTCAATAATTGTAGAGTTGCCAGACGGAACACAAAGAAATTTCGCTGTAGCAGGGACGGTTATCGATTACAGTTCTGATCTGGCGATCACTTTTAACCAACGGACAGGATTCATTAATCTGGAATCGCTGGATTATTTATATCTTCCGCGACAATACAATTCATTACTCGTAACCGTTAGCGGTGACGCAAACGACCTTGCAAACATAGAGGCTGTTGCCAGCTTGGTCAATAAGGAAATTAAAAATACTGGCCGTCGAATTCTCAGTCAATCTGTAGCCCGTTCAATCGATCAACCATTTGCCAACTATACTGATGCGTTATCCGTCATCATCAGTTTCATTGGGTTATTTATTTTAATTCTGAGTAGTTCGTTGATCGTCAATACAATGAACGCCTTGATGGCTCAGCATGTGCGTCAAATCGGGGTGATTAAATTAATTGGCGGATTAAGAAATCAAGTCATCGGCATGTATCTGGCTTTGGTATTTTTTTTCAGTTTGATCTCATTTTTGATTGCCATCCCAGCCAGTGCGTATGTCGGCAGAATGCTTGCTGCAAATACATTGCCTGCGTTAAATGGAAAGTTATTTACATCCAATTTATTTATCTTTCTACCAGAAGTCATCATCATCCAGGGATTTGTAGCTGTATTGATCCCCATCCTGGCGGCTATGAAACCCATTATTCAGGGTGCCAGTGTTCCAATTCATAAAGCGCTCACATCCAGCCTGATTAACCAGGCGGTTAAACCAGGTAAATTTGATCTGTGGCTGGATAGTATTCGCTACAAGAGCGGCATTATCACCCTTGGGTTTCGGAATACATTTCGTCAAAAAGGACGTTTGCTCCTGACCATCTTCACATTATCACTTGGTTGTGCAATATTTATCTCCGTATTTAATGTAGAACTTTCATTAACCAATCAGATTGATAAAGTGCTTCAATACAATCAGGCAGATATTTTTCTCAATTTGGAAAGGAATTACCCCATTGAGGAGATCAATCAGCAACTGCAACAAGTCCCAGGTGTGGAATTCTCCGAAGCCTGGTTGGCAACGACTGCTTTGTTACAAACCTCCAGTAAAACCGAGAATGTCTTATTTGTCGCTCCGCCAGAGGAAAGTTCGCTGGTAAAACGAGTCGTAAATTATGGTAGATGGGTACTACCGGACGAAAAAAATACCATCGTTGTTAATGATGCCTTTTGGAATACTTTTCCTTTGTTGAAACCCGGTGACCAGATTGTTTTAGAAATTGCAGGCAAGGAAGCCTACTGGACGGTTGTCGGTATCTTTCATTACACCGGGCTTGATCAGAAATATGCGTTTTCCTCGTTCAATAGTCTGGCAGAAGTTCTGAATACGCACTCCCACGCATTGTCATACCGGGTTGTCACGCAGCAACATGATCTGAACTATCAAATGGAAATGGCAACCTTGATTGATCAGCATCTGACTGCATCCGGTTATAGAGTGAGTTCCATCACCGCCCGCGAAGAAATCGTCAAACAGGGTCTGGAAAAAATCCAAATATTAATTTATTTATTGTTGTTTTTATCCGTTTTAACCGGCATTGTGGGTGGGATTGGACTGAGTGGAACCCTCAGCCTGAATGTAATGGAGAGAACAGCAGAAATCGGGATTTTGCGGGCTATCGGCGCCTATAATTCTGTCATCATCCGATTGGTCACCTTTGAAAGCTTAATCATCGGACTGACCAGTTATGTCATTGGCATTCTGGTCTCACTTCCAATCTCATACGTCCTCACGAACCTGGTAAACCGTGCAATATTTGGGGCAGGATCCGACCTGGTTATTACTCCCAAAGGCTTCATTCTGTGGTTTTTTATCCTGATATTTCTTTCTCTGATTGCCAGTTATATCCCTGCTCGCAATGCTTCCCGACTGACAATTCGCGAGGTGTTGGCTTATGAATAAAAAATTCAATTCACTTTTTGAGGTATTTATATTCAAAAAAATAAAAGTGCGTGAAGTGGAGGAAAAAATGCGCAAAAGTTTCTTCTTAATCCTAACAATGCTGGGATTTACCTGCCTGTTAGCGGCTTGTGATCGTTTTACGGTAACTCAACCAACCCCGGTAGTTTATGAATCAGTTGAGGAAGATTTATCAGGCTGGATCATTTCGGATGGCGAAGTTGTACCAAACAATGACCTTCAAATCTTTTCTATTGCCAATGGTCGTGTGGCAGACGTCTTCGTGGAAGAAGGTCAAATTGTCCAGGCAGGGCAGGTATTGCTCCGTCTGGAAACCCCGGATCAATTAGTAGCCGAACTAAAATCCGCTCAACTGGACCAATTAAAAGCTCAGCAAGCGCTGGATGATCTACATTTAAGCGGAAATCTCTACAAACAAAAAGCATACCAAAGAGTATTGGATGCACAATCAGCCAGGAGAGCTGCCCTGGCTGCCTGGGATGAATTTGATAAGGATCAATATGATGAAGATTTGGAAACCATGAAAGAGGATGTGATTGATGCCCGCCAGGATTTAGATGATGCCAAAGAAGATCTAAAAGATTTTCTTGATTTGGAGGAAGATAATCCCCAAAGAAAGAACCGCCAGAAGGATGTAGATGCTGCCCAATTGGCTTTGAATGAATTAGAACGAGAACAAGCTGCATTAGAGCAAACCGACGAACAGCTGCAACTGAACCTCGACCACACAAAAGCAGAAGAAGATACTGCCTGGGATGAGTATCGAAAATTCAAACAAGATAATGTCCCGGCTGACAAATTAACGCTGCTGGAGGATCAATTAATTGCCGCCAATACAAGGATGGCTGCATTGGAAGCCAGTATCGCTGATCTTGAAATTACCACACCAGTAGATGGAACTGTGGTCAGGATGGATCTACAGCCGGGAGAATGGGTTACTGCAGGTCAGTTAATGACAATGATCGCAGATTTTTCCACCTGGTTTGTAGAGAGTACGGATACAAACGAGAATAAAATTGTTGATATCCAGGTCGGTGATTTAGTTACATTGGAATTTGACGCATTTCCGGGTGAGAGTGTGCGCGGCAAAGTAATTGAAATAAAGGACCTGCCCATCATAAAATATAGCGATGTTATCTATCCGGTACGCATCGAATTAATGGAAAATGAACTTCCCCTGCGCTGGAAAATGTCCGTGGTGATAAAAATTGAGAAGTAGGACTAAATATTCAGAATAGGCTTGACTATAATTTTCTATATATGGATTATATTAACTAAATATTAGTATAAAACTAATGACTGGTTAATAATGAATAAAGGAAACTATTTAACTACCTTATTACGATCACGGAAAACTGTCTTTTCTTTAAAAGATATTGCCTTGCTCTGGCATGAGACCTCGACAAACGCAACCAGCGTACGGTTAAATTATTATGTTAATAAAGGTGAACTTTACCGAATTCGCAAAGGGTTGTATGCAAAAGATAAAAATTACAATCGTTATGAGCTCGCCACCCGTATTTTAACCCCTGCTTATGTAAGTTTTGAGATCATTCTCGTGAATGCAGGAGTCATATTTCAATTTTATGAGCCTATTTTTCTAGCTTCCTATACAACCAGAAAAATTTTTGTAGATCAGCAATACTACCATTTTCAAAAAATAAAAAATGAAGTGTTACTCAATGGAATAGGCATTAAACATGAAAATGAAACCTCGTTTGCAACCAAAGAACGAGCCTTATTGGACACCCTATATCTGAATAAAAATTATTACTTCGATAATTTGGATGCAATTAATTGGGATTTTGTTTTTGAAATTCTTCCCATTTATGAAAATAAACGATTAACCAAAAAAGTTTCCTTTTTACGTCATCAGGTGGAAAGCAAATAACATGACCATCAATATAACCCTTCATAAAACAATTCTTTTTCAGATATTAAAAGAAATCTATACGAACACAAAAATCTCCCCTTATCTGGGATTTAAAGGTGGAACGGCTGCTCTTTTATTTCATGGATTGGATCGATTCTCGATTGATCTCGATTTTGATCTGATTGATGAAAACCAATCAGATATTGTATTTGAGGAATTGCTAAAAATTATAGAAAAATTCGGATCGGTAAAGGAAACCCACAAAAAAGATTTAGCCTGTTTTTTATGATCTCTTATGAGGATAAATCCAGAAATATAAAAATTGAGATTAACAAAAGACAATTAGGCTCAAAGTATGAAATAAAATCTTATCTGGGTGTCTCTATGCAGGTAATGCTGTTAGAAGATATGGTTGCTAACAAGTTAATAGCAATGTACGAAAGGATGGATGATACCAGCCGAGACATCTATGATGTCTGGTATTTTCTCAAAACAAGATCCCCCATCAATAAAGCAATCGTTGAAAATCGGTCTGGTCAATCTTTTGATGAAGTTGTAAAGAGATTGATCCGCAATTTAGAAAAATTTGAAAAGCATCGAATTTTGCTTGGATTGGGTGAATTATTAACCCCTAACCAGAAAGATTGGGCTAGAGCAAACCTAATTGATGAAACAATTTCGTACCTGAATTTAT
>JAVEYK010000021.1:0-42894 GCA_034003505.1 Anaerolineaceae bacterium
GATGTTATTGGTGCAGGTTGGCGGAAAGTCGGTTAATGAAATATATCCTGAAATTGACATTTCGATTCAAGGGGCTGCAACTCCCTGGGCCCGGAAAATTCAAGCTTATCACCAGTTATTGACTGTCCCTGGAGAACCCGATCAAACATTGACCCTTAAGCTGATCAAACCAGGTGGAGAGAAAGTGGAGTTAAAGATTGAGCCATTGAGTGTTCCCCTTGATTGGAAGAATTCCAGGAATCGTCAGAATATACCTGGTATTGCATGGAAAGAAATCAATCACCAGATCGGATATATTCGTATCGATCGCTTATGGAACAATCACGATGATCTGGTAAGCGAATTTGATTCAGCGCTGGAGATGTTATTTGATAAGCAAGGCATCATACTCGATCTACGCCAGAACGGTGGGGGAGACTCAAAAATTGCAGAAAAAATCGCCGGAAGGTTTCTGGATCAAACCTTCATGTATGGTCAGGAAAAATTCACCACCAGGTTATACAAATTTGCCTGGAGAAAATCGGTCAATTACTCTGTTAAACCAAGAGGTCAGATTTATACTGGAAAGCTGGTTCTATTAACAGACTATCAAGTGATGAGCAGTGCTGAATGGCTGGTGGGAGCACTGGTGGATAGCGGTCGAGCTATCTCTGTTGGCAGAGTTACCGGGGGAGCATCAGGAAATCCGATTAAATTCTCAATTCCTGGAGGAATGGTGAGGTATTCCACAGCAGCGTTTTATCGGCCAAATGGCAGATTGATTGAAGGGGTAGGGTATTCCCCTGATATAGCGGTTGAGTGGACGCTAGACGATTTTATTTCAGGGATTGACCCGGATATTCAGGCAGCGTTAAATTGGATATCAGCACCCAAATAAAGTGGATCAGCTCCCTGGTTACAAAATCTATTTCCTCAGAATTCCTTTGACTAATAAGAATATACCCAGAGCAATGACAATGATTGGCCAAAGAATGAAGGATTCAACCCCAAAGAATTTTGCCCCACCAAAGATAAAGAACATGATCAAACTGATTGAGATTAATGTCAGGCTGGCGGAGAGTCCATCCGGGTGCTCTTTTGGGGAAATAAGAGCTGCCAGGGCGATCCCAACACCGACAAAACCGGGGATCAATGACCAGGCAAATGACCAGGTTTCCCAATTTCCGGTTAAATTTTGATAATACAAAATCGCACCGACCCCACCCACGATACAACCTGGAATGGCTAACCCGCCAGTTTGCGTAAACACTGCTAATAGAATGAAAACCGCGCCAACCGCCATGATAATCCATGGCCAATCAAAAAGGACTTTCAGACCGGGAACCAGTTGATTCGCTAACAAAAATGCACCAAAAAGGATCAGGATGATTCCCCAAGCGAAATTTGATTTCTTTTTTTCCATTTAATTCTCCTTAATTATTATTGAAAGTTTTTCTTTTCAAATGTGGTTTGAATAAATTCTTTAACTTTTTGGTTGCAACAATGCTGCTGATAGTTTGCCAATAGACTGACCGATAAAGTAATAAATATGAAATAAGCCGGGTAAAGCCATCAATCCCATTAAACATAATCCAATCGATTCGCTGATGGTGTCCACCGTCCAAAAACCGAAATTAATGGTACTAAACGGGATGATGATGGGGGAAAATATCATTGAAAACAACAAAGCGATTCCGGCGACCAATATTACAAATGAAAAAATGCCAATCGGGAATTTTAATATAATGAACAAAACACCTTTCCAGGTAGCTGGATCGGTTAAAAATGTTTTTATTTTTTGCAGCAGAGAGAGATTTGGATCTGTGGTTGTCCGGGATGGTGGTAATGAAATACCCAACAGATGGGTGGTTTGCAATCTTTCAAATGAAATGATCAACCAGATGGTTGGAAACAGGAAAGCCAGTATGATCAGACCCACCCAGATGATTAATAACGAAAATCCCAATGAGAATCCGACCACCAGAAAAACGAAATAAGCCAATCCAAGTGGAAATGATAAAAAAAGATATAAGAGGGTTAAATACATTTTAGGTTTTGCGAAAATTGTAAAATATTTTGTTAAATATTGGTCCTGTGGCATAAATCCTCATTTCTTGATGGATGGAATCAAACCTCCATAATCCATATACAATATACGCCTTTTTTCTGGAAAAGTTGCAAATGGAAGTAAAAAGGATCTATAAGAAATTAAAAAAAGTGGTTGCCGGTTAGTTAAGGCAACCACTCATAAGTATATTTTTAGGCTTCTTGTTTAATTAATTCAAGCTCGATGTTGACAGAAATTTCATCACCAACCAATACGCCTCCGGTTTCAAGGGTTTGATTCCAGGTTAACTCCCAGTCTTTTCGATTGATTTTTGCTGTTGCACTAAAGCCAGCACTGGTTGAACCCCATGGGCTTTTAGAAATTCCATTATATTCAACATTCAATACGACAGGTTTTGTTATGTCTTTGATGGTCAAATCGCCATTTAGTATGGCATGTTTCTTATCGATGACATGAACATTCGTTCCGACAAACTTCATTTTTGGGAAGTCTGCAACGTTGAAAAAATCTGCAGACCGTAAATGGTCATCGCGTTGTTGCTGACGTGTGTCGATACTTTCAACCTCAATTTCCACAGCTACACTTGTTTTTTCCGGTTGGCTTTCATTAAAATCAACCAATCCAGAAAAATTATTAAATCTTCCGCGTACTTTTGAAATCATCATATGGGTAACAGAAAATTCGATTAAAGAATGGGCAGGGTCTATTTGCCAGGACATAAATACCTCCAGTTTAATTACTATATCAAATAGTTTGATTTAGTAATATTACACATAGAATAATGTTTTGTCAAGTTTAAAAAACAACTTGTATAAGGGTTAAAAAAAAGAACCTCATTCATTTGCCGAAGAGGTTCTGGGTAAATGTAAATGAATTAGGAAAAAAAACCAAATATCGCCAAAAAACCTGGAATGAAAATGACCAAAGTGGCTACCAGGTGAGCCAGGACAATAAATGTAGGTTTACCCTGTTTGCGGAATTCAATCCAGGATGATACCAGACCGCCGCAGGCGGCTACTAATAAGGCAATCCCGAACCAGGCGTAGACGATCGTTCCATTTGGATTGTTTTGTAAATTGGCCACCAGGGATATGATGCCAACAAGAATCACAGCAGATCCCCAGGAGAAAAACCATGGTTGTAGGGCTTTGATGATCTTACCAGGACCTTGCTCCTGATCTACAAAACCGATAATCGACATGGATAAGCCCGCCAACATGATGACGAGGGGCAGAATAATCTCCCAGCTCAAGCCCAGGAGGAAAACCACACAAATCGCAACTGGAAAAATGATCCCAGCGATATTACTGGCCAGAGAGAATGTGAACCGGCCTTTTTGTTGCATCTCAGTGACTAAGTTATTAATGGAAGCGATGGCCGGTATCAGGAAGAGCAAAGCCCACCAATTTTTCAACCACTCCAGGTTGGTGCGCTGGACAAAAACGATGATCAAGATCAGCGCTAGAATTGCTGCTCCCGAAATTCGATTCGTTTTTTGCGTACCCTTTTTGTTATTCTTCAATTTTTATAACACTTTTCTGGTTTCGGTAAATAACTGGTTTTCCTGGTTCGCTTTGGTGATGTTTTCTGACGAACCCAGGACGACAATGCTGGCCTGGTTGTTTAATGCCTCCATGATATTGCCTAAATGCCTGAAATCCGCAACGGTTGTGGAGAGCAATTCATCCCGATATTGTTGGCGTTCTGCATCGTTGATACCCAAAAGATAGCGCGCCAAGGCAGTGAATCCTTTGGCATCGGGTAATTGATAAGCATCCAATTCCCCAATAGCACCAATCATGGATTTGGTCAATTCTGACTCACTTAAATCAAAGCTTCTCAGAAATTGAGCTGTTTGATCGTAATTTTCAATTGTGCTTAAAAGGTTGGGATCACGATATGACAGAAAAGAGAAGATGCCAGCCAGGCGGTCAAAATGGCAGAACCCTCCGTAAGCTCCACCCTGGACACGTACTTTTTCCCATAACCAGGTGCTGCGTAAATAATGGACGATCACATTCATGGATCCATGATCTTTGTATCCGAGTGAAAATAAATCGCCTCCTTTGGCAACAAAGTTAACCTGGCTGGGAGCCATCAATCCCTCATTCAAAACCGGACTTTTGTTTGTTAACGGATGTGATGCTGAAGGGGCGGTAGGTAGAACCTGGATAAAATCATAAATCTCTTTATGAAGGCTGTCCCAATTAGATTGGTCGATGGTACCATTCACAATCAGGTTATTTTGAGTGAATAACAAGGATTTCATTCTCTCCAGGGTGGCAGCAACTTGTTCCCATTCCTGATCAAAATTGTTTATCAAGGAACGAATGAAGAAAAGGTAATCAATCCCGCTTGTTTGTTCTGTCAACCAGGCAGAAGGAGAATATTGGGCGTGGAGTCGATTTCTGACAGCGCGATGTCCAGAGGGTATCAACCCGGCTTCCATGGCGGATTTTTCTTCCAGTACGATTTGGCGGAAACGCTCCTTATCAGTGAAGTTTGGGATCAGTAAAATATCCTTTAAAATTGACAGCAATGCGGTTACTTTATTCCCCATTACTTTGGAACGCAGAAATAGATAAGCGCTGGATCCATTTTGGTGGGCTCGTTCGGATGAAAAAAGAGAATGTCGGATACCGCCTGTCTCTCTACCGATATTCTGGATTAGCTCCACAAATGACTCTTTTTGGGTACCCATCTCTAACAAGGCACGCATGAATAAACGCAGGTAAGGGAAGTATTCAGGGTGTAATCGCTGCAGATCAAAGCCCAGATCCAGATAAAGGATTTCACTGGTAAAAAGATCATGGTACAGGATCGTTGCCGGTTCCTTTTGCAGGATTTGCGTGGGCAGGGATTTTATATCCGGATCCAGATCGTCTTTCCCCAGCATCGGGATGGTCGCCAGAGCTGCGGGGGAATCGGGTGTTTCCTGCCGTATTTTTAAGGCTATTGTGTCGGAAACGATTTGTTCCAATTGGTCCTGGGAGAGCCTGGATTGAGTTTGTTCCAGCCGTCTCTTTTCTTTTTCTACACGTTTCACTCCAATTTTTGAATCAGGACTCAGGATGACCGTGACACGATGCTGGTTGTTAATCAAAAATTCATTCATTAGGTTCTCAAAATAGCCTGAAGCCTGTGCAACTTTGGATTTGATTGCATTTAGTGGTTTTTGAAAAGCAAGCGGAGGGATGGGGTCGCGGTCATATAACCAGGTGGAAAGAGCACGTAACATCACAATTAATCCCCGTGGATAGGGTCCGGTATTGTTTTCCCTCAGACTGAACTCAATAGTATTGATGGAGGCTTCAATCGTTTTTGGATCGATCCCATTTTTTGCAATGTCTGCCAGTGCGGTCAGAATCAGAGTCTCGACCTGGTTCAGATCATTTACTTCAATACCACGCATGCCAGTTGAGAATGCCATTTGTCGCATTTCTTCTGACAGGCCTCGACCGACAACATCTTCTCCTAAACCTGATTCGATCAGAATTTTTCGCAAAGGTGAAGCTGGTGTGCCGAGAAGAATATGGTCGAGGATTCCCAAACCGAGCACCAACTCAGGTTGATCACCTTCGGGTAAAAGCCAATTAATTGTCAGGTATGCTTTTGAATTTTCAACATCTTCCCCACTATCGTAAGGAATAATTTTCCGTATTGGTTTGGAAAATTCTGGTTGCAGCGCAGGTAAACTATTGACTTCTATCTGATCAAAATCTTTTAAATACTCATTGACCAGTTGTAACCGCTTTTCAGGGTCATCATCTCCATAAAAATATATCTTTGCATTGCTGGGATGGTAAAAGGTTTCATGAAAACTCTTAAATTGTTGGTAGGTTAAATCGGGAATACATTCCGGATCACCACCTGATTGATAACCATAAGGGGTATCCGGCATTAATTGCATTTGGCTTTCATCACCCAGAATATCATCCGGTGAAGAAAAAGCGCCTTTCATTTCATTAAAGACCACGCCTTTGAAGGACATTTCATCATCCTGATGATTGAGCTCATAATGCCAACCCTCCTGCATCAAGGTCATGGGGGTGAGGAGGGGGTAGAAGACCGCGTCCAGGTAAACATCCACCAGGTTGTAAAAATCCTGTAAATTTGTACTGGCAACCGGATAACAGGTTTTATCCGGAAAAGTAAAGGCATTCAAGAAGGTATTCAGTGACCCCTTTATCAATTCCACGAAAGGTTCCTTGACGGGATATTTTCTGGAACCACATAGTACGGAGTGTTCCATGATGTGCGGCAACCCGGTTGAATCGGTTGGTGGCGTTCGGAAGGTGACGCCAAACACTTTATTCTCATCACCATTTGTTATGGACATTAACTCGGCCCCGGTTTTAATGTGACGATACAGGGACACTTTGCTGTTTATTTCAGATACTTCCATTTCCTTGGTTAATTTAAAACCATGCAGTTCTTTCATTGTTCTCCTGAATTTTTTTCCTGATGATCAGTCGGTTAATTGATAGGTATTGTAAGTGCTTGTACAGGGAGATCCCCAGGCTGCATGCATTTGGCGATTGGTTAGATCAATCACCATTGACATGATTGTTTTTTCACTATTGAGTATATTCACATCGATTCCATGATTACAGATCGAATCAGGAAAATTGATATGATCTTTTTGAATAGTCTGTAAGGTTTTTATGGTGTGTTTGTCGGTTTGTTTCAGCAATCGCAGCGCCCGATAATATCGCACCCGGGCACTGATCAGTTCATCCGGCTCATCTTCCAGGGTTCGCATTAAATTATCCAAGTAAAAATTGGTGTGCACGAGGTAACCATCTTCCCCATACAACATTCCAAACTGCCGGGCAGAAACCTCAATATTGTACATTTCTCCACTTTCATGCACAATCAAGTGATTGTAACCAGCTGCCCGTTGTGAAACCAGTATGCGCCGGATGGCATCGGCAGGTGTGGTGGCAGCTAACACAGCTCGAGAATATAATACACGCGGTAAACCCATCCGGCTATCATTCGGATAAACAGAGTCACAGCATTGAGCGATACCATTGGCGTTGAAACCAATATTCGGTAGTAATCCCCCATACGTCATGGCCAGAAAAGGCGGTTCATCCAAAGGTCTGGCATGAATGAGATAGACGTCCGATTCTTCTTCCGGTGTCCAATCTTCATTATGAGCAATTAATACATTACCATTGGCGGTCATCCTTTGATTGACTGAAAAGGAAGTACATTTCGTTAAATGGAGGGCATCACTGGTAACTGCCTCCATCGCATTGATTACCCGAATTTCATCATAAGGGACATTTGCTCCTTCTGCAATTCCCAACATCTCAGCGATATATTGCGGGTATCGTTCCTCCGCAAATGGCGTATATTTTTTTGCCTGGATAATGGCCCCCTCCCAGGTGAGTTGCAGGTGGTCATATGCTTTCTGCAGTAAAACTTTAGCATTTTCAATGCCATGCTGTATTTGGGGGCGCATACTTTCACCAATTTGCCTGCCAATTTCATGGTGAGAGCCCTGGACATGGATCATTGGTAATTTTTCGGACATTACATCCTTCCTTTCATTAAACCCCCCTGCTTTTTTCGATTATTTTTCCTTAGGAAATGTCGAAAATACGAAATCCCACATAGGAGAACTGACACCGAACAACTGGTTTGGATATTTATAATGATGTTGCATATGCAATCGTTTTAATTGTTTCCAAATCCCTTTGCGCATCGGGAAATGGTGGGTTGCATAATGCATGAGATCGTAGATCAAATAACCAGTCAGAAAACCAGCAAAAGCCGGATACATCCATTGTCCGGCATCCAGAACAATCTCAAAAATGAGAAAGAACAGCCCATAAAAAATCAATGCCAGGGGAAAAGCAAGCGCCGGCGGCATCACCAGGCGGGTTTTGACTTTTGGTTGTGCATGATGGACACCATGAAATAAGAAGGCTACTCTTTCCTGCCTGGCATTTTTCGGTTTGAAGTGAAAAACAAAGCGGTGCAAAATGTATTCCGAAAATGTCCAGATGAAAAGACCGGCAAGAAATCCAACCAGCATGATGATCCAACTGCTTTGGGGGTGAAGCGATCCCAGCCATAAACAGACACTCAGGATGGGAATCCAGATGACAAGAATGGCAGTCGGGGTTATATGAGTAAAAAACTCAAGAAAATTTGATTTAAATAACCTGATTGGCTGCTCATCATGGTTTAACTCGATATGAGACATTCTTCACTCCTCGAAATGAACTATCTTATGGCAATAAACGCAAATAACACACTGATCAGATATAGGAGAAACAAAGGTAACATGAGAATTGCCATATTGATCGGATCAATGGTAGGGGTGATTGCAGCTGCCGCTACGGCAATCAGTACAATTGCAATTCTCCACTGTTTAAGCAGTGTGTGGGGTGTAACCAGCCTGAATTTAGCCAGTGCAAAGACAAATATTGGTAATTCAAATCCTATCCCTAACCAGAAAATCAAACTCGTCGTAAATTTGACGTAACTCAATAAACGTGGGGTGGTTGGGACCCCCAAAAAATTGATCAGGTAGGGTATTGCTACCGGAAGCATGACAAAATAGGCAAATGCAGCCCCGGCAAGGAACAAGACTGTTGCGATAGGGATTGTTATGAATATCCACCGTTTTTCATTTTTTTCCAACCCGGGAGCAATGAATAACAGGATTTGCGAAAGGACGATTGGAAAAGCAAAGAGAAAGCCTGATAAAAGCGAAATGCGCATAAAAACACCGATGTTCTCGGTAATTTCAATGGACTGCAAATTTTCGATTCCGCCGACCGGTACCGTAATAAAATCTAACAGGTACGGAACGACTGCAAAGCTAATTAAAGTGGTGACTGCCAAAGAAATGACAGCCACAAACAGACGTTTTCTCAGCTCATTAATATGATCCCATATGGACATGATCGGGGTTTTCTCAGCGCTCATAACGATCAATCATTATTTATACTTAATTTTCTGTTGTTTCCGGTGTTTCATCATTATTATTTTCTGACTCGTCAGACGGGCTTGCTTCCGTCGTAGATGAAACACTACTTTCAGGTTGGTCCCCCTCAGGTTGTTCTGGAAGAATTTTGTTGGCTTTACCTTCACCGTCCTCAGTTGATAAATTCACCGTAATGGGATCAATGGGGACTGAAAAATTGCCTACATTCTTTAAAGAATTTGTGGTTGTCTTAATATTCTTTAAATCTTCCTCAATCCCTGCCTCACGAATCAAACGAGTAGGAATCTCACGTATTTCACGTGATGTATCCATTACGGTTGCCCAAAGCGGAGATTTTACAATTTTCCGAAGAGTGACGCCGAACTTCTTCGCACTTTCCACCATGTTTTTGGGGCCTAACACCAAAATCATGATAATTAAAATGAAAATAAGTTCCATCGGTCCGATGCCGAAAAAGTTCATAGAAATAACTACCTATTCAAAAAAACTTTGGATTCTATTAATCTTCTTCGTTTTCGTCTTTTTTATCGCCTGTTAAACCATCTTTAAAGGAACGAATACCGCTTCCCAGCTCTCCAGCAATCTTGCTGATACGTCCAACACCAAAGAGCAACAGGATGATAACCAGTATGATAATTAATTCAGTTGGTCCAAAACGCATTTTAAACTCCTTCTGTTTGTTAATGCTGAATTATAGCACGCAATCAAAGATTGAATAAATTGACGAAAATTACCTAAACTCAATCAAAAAATCATGAATTACTGGTCAGGCAAGAGGAATTGGTTTGCCATTATCTTCAATAAAAATCGATTGTGTGGGATAAGCAAATTCAATTTCGTTCTCAATAAACTGATCAAAAATCGCAAGGAGAATATCCTGTTTTAAATCCATATGAAGGACATAATCAGAACTTTCAACCCAATAGACCAGCTCAAAATTAATGGAAAAATCACCGAACTCAGATAAATGAATTCGATCAAGGGTCACCTGATTGATTTTCGAAAAAATATTTTTTATCAAGTCAGGAATTTTTCTTAATTGTTCTGGTGTCGTCTGGTAAAGTACGCCCAGGTTAAGCACTTTTCTCCGTCTTTCCAATCTTTTGAAATTTTGAATCCGCGAATTTAACAAATCGGAATTCGAAAAAACTAATTGCTCACCTGAGAGACTTCTGATACGCGTACTTTTTAAACCAATTTTTTCAACAGTGCCAACATAATCATCTACCTGGATAAAATCATTAATAACAAAAGGTTTATCTAAAGTGATGGATAATGAGGCAAATAAATCACTCAATATATTTTGAACAGCTAAACCGATGGCAATTCCACCGATGCCCAGGCTCGTTATCAGCGCAGTAATCTCAACACCAGGAATATTATCGATCACCAGGATCAAAACGATGCTCCACAGAACAATTCTGAGGATGGTTTTGAGTGCATTCATGGTGGTTTTATCATCCCCGTTGGATGCAAAACGATTGCGGTGGTTAATAAAATTTATAATAGTGTGATTGGCCCAGATCCCTACCTGTATCCAAAAAGCGATCATGAACAAGGTATTAATATAGAGGGTAGGTTTTTCAGTAATCACTAACCAAACTGAGGCGATATAGAAACTCAAAATGAGGAGAAATAATTTTTTTGTATTGTTTAAAATCGATAGAATGTACGTAAAGGTTACTAAATCATTTTTTTTATAGATGGTGGTTAAACGACTTTTGACTAATTTAACCAGAATTGTCAAAAGGAGATACAGCCCAATAAATGTAGCCAGAGCGCTTAACCAGGAAAAAATTGAATTTCCCCAAATTTCAAAATCAGTCATTCATCTCTCCTTGGTAGTTTACCCGTAATTTTAGCATAGTTGAAATATTGGTTCTGATCGTAAATCCAGGTGGGAGAAAAATGAAGGCAGAAGATTTAGATTTCTTGAGAGAATTTTTAATAAGATTATTATCTAATGAGAATTATGATACTATAATAGAAAAATGATCTGGTCATTTATGAGTGAACATCTACATTTTCATTTTCCTCACATTAAAATAAATGACAAATTAAGGTTATTACAGTAGGCGAATAAAACGTAGTTCTTTTCTCATCAAGGATGGAGGACAGAATTATTTTTTCATCAGCGATGAAATTGATAAAGGAAAATAAATCGGGTTATTATTGATGAAATCTAACAATAAAAAGAACATTGATATTATTCCATCCAATAGAACCCACTCACAAGGTGGAAAATTTTCTGTTGGAGCTAGTGGACCTGATTGGAACAAAGAAAAAAACCGTTTATTGATCATCAATGAGGTTGGGTTAGCAGTTACCCAGATGTTAGATTTAGATCAAATATTACAGTATACAGAAGAAATTCTTGTAAAAAAACTCGGAATTGCTGAATGTTTGATTTATTTATGGGATGAAGAAGCTGACAAATACAAAATGTGGCATTATTATGGCGTCGAAGACAGCATGACACGCGAAATTGAAATGAACCGCCTGGCAGGAATGGATTTTGTAAAAAAAATTGCAAGCTCCCGTCAGGCAATGTTTGTTCCGAAAATTGAAGAAGATCAACAATTTAATTCCGAAATGAGAAAAAAATACCGGGATCATTATTATTTCGGTTTTCCACTCATCTCGCGAAGCACTGTGATTGGTGTCATCGAATTAGTTTCACCGACTCTGCCAAATTATGAAACAGAAATGATATTTTTCATGGAAAGTCTGGGGCGAGAATTTGGTGTTGCGATTGATAACGCGCTGTTGGTTGCGAAAGCCAACAAACAACAAAATGAAGCAATGACTCTCTATCAACTGGGTACAAAAATTTCTTCATCACTCATCCTAAGCGAAGTGTTAGAAGCAGTGGCAGAATCAGCCAGATTATTATTGAACGCTGATGTTGGTGCTGTTGGAATGTATCAGGAAACCTGTCAGGAAATTAAGCTCTGGTCTGCAAGTGGTGCTGGCAGCGAGAAACTGGAAGGATTGATCATTAATCTGGAGGAAAATCGATCAGGTCGAAGATTGTTTGAAGGGGAAACTATTTCAGGAAAACTCAATAAAAGCGACACTGCATTCACTCAACATCGCAGAAGTTTTGATTTGATCGAATATGATTCTTACCTGGCCATCCCACTTCATCTGGGGGAAAAATTTTTAGGAATGATTGGCGTGTTGTCAAGGCAGCCCCGCCAGTTCTCAAAATCCGATATTCAATTATTAAAACAACTTGGATATCACGTGTTTGTCGCCATAGAAAATGCCCGTTTACATCAACAACTGCGCTACGGGGCAACATTGGAGGAGCAGAACAGATTAGCGCGGGAATTACATGATAATTTAGCCCAGGCCATGGGCTATATTAAAATTAAAGCCATTATGTCCAATGATATGCTGGTAAAACAGGATTATGAAAAGGCACAGGCACACCTAAATGAATTAATTAGCACGACCAGCGTGCTGTACACTGACATCCGTGAGGCAATTTTTAACCTGCGAAACACAGATCCCAATCATGGAGATTTCTTCGGTGCTCTGCAGGAGTACTTAACGGAATACCAACAATATTATGGTCTTGAGGTGAGATTTAAGATAGATGATACCTCCTCGATTGAATTTTCAGCTGAAGTGGGTAATCAATTGCTCCGGATTGTCCAGGAAGCTCTTTCAAATGTGCGCCGTCATGCATGTGCCCAGCGGGTCTGGATTCGATTTTGGCAGGAACAAGGTGAGATAATTCTGTGTATTGAAGATGATGGCAGTGGTTTTGATCCGAATGAAATTGGCACCAGAGATCATTCCAAACAGAGTTTTGGATTGCAGATTATGCAGGAACGGGTGCAATATATCGATGGGAAACTGACTATAGACTCTAAACCAGGAATAGGCACAAAAATATTAATTCATCTGCCATCTGTTTATGTCCACTAAAGGCTAAAAAAAATGTTAAAGGTAATGCTTGTTGATGATCATGTACTTTTCAGAAAAGGTCTGGCTTCCTTACTGGATGCACAACCGAATATAAAAGTAATTGGTGAAGCCAGCAATGGATTGGAAGCAATTGAGTTTGCAAAGGTACTCCATCCAGATCTTATTATGATGGATATCAATATGCCCAAATGTGATGGCATTGAGGCAACCCGGGTAATTAAACGAATTATGCCTCAGATAAAAATTGTCATGCTCACTGCTTCTGAGGATGATCAATATTTGTTCGAGGCTATCAAAATTGGTGCCCAGGGATACCTTTTGAAGGATCTTGAGCTTTATCAATTACTGGATTTACTGGATTCCATTGCAAAAGGGGAGGCAATCCTTTCCAGTGCCATGGCAACAAAAATATTCCGGGAATTGAGTCGGGGAAACCCGAGTGAAACTAAAACTGAAGATGAACCGGATGAGCTAACAGAACGAGAAACCGAGATCTTAAAATATGTTTCCCGGGGGTTAATGAACAAAGAGATTGCGGAAACTCTAAGTATCTCAGAAAATACTGTAAAAATTCATCTTCGAAACATTCTTGAAAAACTGCACCTGAAAAATCGTATTCAAGCAGCAGTTTACGCAGTACGTCAGGGACTCGCCGACCAGGATGGCGAAGATAAAAGTTAATTTATTGACCTTTTCCGATTAATGGTCATCTCCATCCATAGCCCATCCGGGCTATACAAGATCACCCATCCGGAATTCAAAAATACCCCATTGTAATATTTTGTATCCGTGCTCAATCTGTTATCCTACATATATTACAAGTAGTATCCACGTGGTCAGATGTTAATCTGATCTTTCCAAAGATGAGAAAAAAATATGAGCGCGACAGCATCAATCCGGACACGGTTCTATATGGGGACATCCTGAACATATCAGGATGATTTGTATTTAATCGGTTGCTGGCTGTTAGAAAGGAGTGTACCAACCAGAGTAGCAGTTCTTAGTCAGAAAAAATGAGTTGAATGTGTAAGCCCAACATTATTTTTTATAGAGGAGGCAATAATTATGGCAGAAATAAAAAGAAGAGATGAAGCTCCCAAGCCAACCAAAGAACCAAAAAAACCAGAAACTACTTCTACAGAGACATCAGGTGTTTCTCGTAGAGAGTTTTTGATTGGTTCAGGGGCTGGGGTTGCTGGTCTCGTGATTGGTGGAGTGGTTGGAAATCGAGTCATCGGTCAGCCTGCTGCACCAGTCGTTGAAGCTCCCGTTGTTGACGCACCAGCTGAAGGTGAAGTATCAGCTTATAAAGCTGGCTATAATCTGGTCTTTGACGCAGTTCAATGTACTGGATGTATGTTGTGTGCGGCAGCATGTTCCGAGAAATATGCTGGTCTCCTTCATCCGGAAGAGACCGCCAATTTGGTAAACCTGGAATTTGCAAGAATTCGCCCCATGCGTTTCCAACACATCGATGTTGTTAACTTCTGTTCATATTGTAATCTGTATGAATGGGCTGAAGGTACAGGCGAATTCCCTTGTGAAGCTGTTTGTCCGGAAGATGCGATCGTTACCGTGCCTGAAGGCGAAGGCAAAGAAGGTTATTACGGGATGGGTTACAAATGGGTAGATCGCGAAAAATGTCTTGGTATTGATAAGTGCTGGCGCTGTGCGGAGATCTGCGAAGATCAATTTGCCAGCGGTATGTCTTTTGATCCCATTGACCGAAAAGCCCAGGTATGCAGCCGTTGTGGCGGTGACCCGGAATGTGTTAGAGCTTGCCCGGAGCCAGGTGCATTAACATGGGTGCCTGCTGCCCGCAATGGCCGTTATTTCGCTAATCATCCTTCGGACTACGCAGAATTACTTTACAGAAAAATCTATAACCATGTGAGGGAACTATAATGGCTGAATTATTAGGAATGACCGGAAAAATTGCACGTGTTGATCTATCAACCGGAACTGTAACAGTTATTGAGCCGGAAGAAGAAGTCTATCGCAAATTCCTGGGTGGATCAGCTATGGGAGCCTACTACCTTTTCAAAGAAGGAATTTTTGACCCGAAACTGGACCCCTTAGGTCCGGACAACTTATTACAGTTTATGATTGGACCTGTAACCGGAGCATCACCCAACGCTCGTATCACTCTGGTGACCAAAAGTGCGTACAATATTTTTTGCGCATCCACCTGTGGTGGCCATTTTGGCTCTGAGTTGAAATTTGCTGGTTGGGATGGTATTCAGATTGTAGGGAAAGCCTCAAAACCCGTTTATCTGGCAGTGATCGATGACAAGATCGAAATTCGAGATGCCGGTCACGTTTGGGGTAAAGATGTTGAAGAATCAGAAATGATTCTTAAAAGTGAAGTTTTAGCCGAACTCGAGTCACGCGAAGGAATGCTGCGTGATGCAGACCTGAATCCGGAATGGGCGGCTATGCGGCCCCCCAAACGTCTCGGTTTGCATGCCAAGCGCCTGGCGCACGTGATGACAATCGGACAAGGTGGTGAAAATCAGGTCTGGTATTCCTGTGTGGTTACCGAAGGCGCCCGTGCAGCCGGTCGTTGGGGTGCTGGCGCTGTGATGGGTTCCAAGAACCTCAAGGCAGTCGTCGTGCGTGGTACCAAAGGCCATAAATTAGCCGACAAGAAGACTTTCCTGTCCCTCGTCAGCGGAATCCAGAAATCAGAAAGAGGAGATTACTTCTGGCGTTCTTATGGTACGGCAGGTATTGGTGCAAATTCAGCCTATGTGGAAGATGCATTCCCGATTCGCAACTGGCAATGGTGCTCATGGGCAGACCCACATGTGAAAGCAATCACTGGACCATTTATGGATCAGACCAGCTTTGTACGCAAGACATCCTGTTACGGTTGTAATTTACACTGTCTCTACCCTGTAGAAGTTACCAGTACTGATCCTTTGCTGGACAGAACGATGTCTGACATGCCTGACTGGGAAGCGATGGGAATGGTTGGTGGTAACCTGGGTTATATGGAATTGGAAGGAACTGATCCTGGTCAACCCTACAAAGGAACTGTCCGCGATCAGGCAGAAAGTTTAGCCAAACTCCAATATACAACTTTCATTCATGACAATTACAGTCTTGACTTTATTGAAGGTGGTAACAACCTGGCATTGGTGATGGAACTGGTTCAGAGAGGTTTCATCGACAAGACAGATCTGGATGGGATCGACCTGAAATGGGGAGATGTCCATGCGGTTGATGAGATGGTCAAGAAAATTGTTACCCGTGATGGTATTGGTGACAAACTGGCGCAAGGAACCTATGAGACTGCACGCTATTTCGCAGAATTGAAAGGCAAGCCGGAAATCATGAATTACAGCATGACAGCCCACCATTACGGGCAGCCAGCGCATGATGTTCGCAGCCCTGCTGATAAGAATGCGATGGAATATGTCACCGTCAATCGTGCCTGTGCCCATACCGGCGGTGGAACCGGTGGTTTCAAGACCGGAGACTGGGCGGCTGCAATTGCTGGTCAGAATGTCAATGCTGCCCAAAATTCACTGGTGCATTGCCAATTCCCGGCGGGACATTGGGCTGGCAGCAGAGTTGATCTCATCAAGGCAGCGACAGGTTGGAGTGATTTCAGTGATGAAGATCTGCAGCTGGTTGGTGCCCGTGAATATGCACTTTCGCGCATATTTGAAATCCACATCAGACAATTAAAGGATCCAAAAGCTGAATGGGATCGACAGGTACCACCACGCTGGTTCAATGATCCATTGCCAACTGGCTCTCAAAAAGGTGCTGTTGCTTATGAAGGCAAACCAGACGTTCTATTCAATGAAGCCTTGCCGGCTTACTGGAAAGAACGTGGTTGGACCGAGGATAAAGGCATTCCGACACAGGAGACACTCAAGAAATTGGGTATCGATGATGTAGCTGGAGATGTTGCTGCTCAACATTTGTAAACTATAGTCGGTTTCAATGAATTCAATCGAGGCTCCAATTATCAATTTGGTTGGAGCCTCGATACTAATCGTTAAAAACAGGTGTCATCATTGTTGTGTTATGGATAAAATAAATAGTACAGATTCAGATTACAAATCATTATTCGAAAGAAATTATGGTGTTTTTTCTCCTGAAGAACAGGAAAAACTTCGCCAAGCGAATATCTTAATTATTGGTAGTGGCGGAATTGGGGGAATTGTCGCGATTTCACTTGCCCGAATGGGTGTGGAGAAAATGACAATTTATGAGTTCGATTCTTTTCAGATATCGAATCTCAATCGCCAGATTGGTTGTGATGTCGATACGATTGGACAAAATAAGGGTGTTGTTACCAAAGAATCTATATTAAAAATTAACCCGCAGGCAAAAATAACATTAATACCCAGAGCGTTAAAACCTGAGGAGATCTTGTTAGTGATTAAGCAGGAAGCCTGGGATGTGATTATTCCTGCTGCGGATAGTTGGCCATTAAGTGTGTCAATGCTGGATGCATGTATTGATGCCGGGGTTCCTGCGATCATGTCCTATCCAGCTGGAGCATTTGGACGGGTCTGCTCGTTCATGCCAGATGGCCCTTATGCATCTGAGTGTTTAACGATGCCATATAAAGCGCCTTATGATGAACTCAAAGTTTTTATGGAAAGTAAGGAAAATAGGAGTATTTTATATTATTATCGGGTTTTAGGAGGATGGACACAGGAGTGGTTCGAAGGATTCTGTGAAGGTATATTACCCCATCCTCAAATAGCTCCGATCGTTTGGATATCGGGAACTTTGGCCGCCATGGAAATGATGAAAATAATTACCGGACGCTGGAAGCCAGTTGCCGCACCCAGGTATTGGCATATCACACCGGATGGCGGTCATATTGCCAAATTTGGTTTCGGACGGCGCTTATTGTCCCGAATGATGCAAAAAGAATGGGGACGAGGGATAATTCCCGTCCTGGCAAAACGTCCTCGTCTTGTTCGTATTTTTACCCGGCTGATTAGCTAGTACCTCGGAGATGACTGTATTGAAAAAAATTAAATTTGGACTCGATCCGCTGGCTTTTTTTGCTGCTATCCTATTATTCTTTTCGATGCTTTACCCCTGGTGGACGTTGGAGGTATCTGTGATGAACAGGCCTACAGATATTTATCCGTACCTTATTGATGGTCCTGCCAGTGATTTTATTGGATATACACGCAGTCCACAAATGACGATTTTGTTCTACCTGTTATTAACTTGTATTTTTTTATTAATGGTTGCATCCTTTATTAAAGGAAAAGCAATTGCGATTACTTCAACAACTGCCGGGGTGCTGGTTGGTTTGGCTATCTGGCGGTTTTTGGTCAGGATTGGAGGGGTAGCAGCAATGTACGAGGTTCCAATTCAAGGTCATGGTGTTGGAAGTTATGGGGGATTTGCTCTGGTAGAAGTTTTTACAACTCTGCGGCCAGGACTGTTTCTGGCGATCGCTGCTGCTGTTCTGGGTGTATTCACCGGGTTTTTTCATAAAAAATTGACTAATAAATTTAGTTTAAATTGGATTTCAAGCGATAATAAACTAACCAACAATATTTCTGAAGAAGAAAAAAAATTAAAATGGAGGACTGAAAAATGAAATTCATCTACTCAATAATAATTGTCTTTGTGATCGCATCATTTGTCTTAGCCGGTTGCGGATCTGCTGAACCAGTAGCACCAACACCACATCCCGGTCAAGCACTGACGCAAACCAAATGCGGTACCTGTCATTCCATTGTTCAGGTTGACAATGCCAAGTATTCTCGCGAAATGTGGCAATCAACCGTTGATCGAATGGTGATGGCTGGAATGCAAATAACCGACGAACAGAAGGAATTGATTGTTGATTATCTGGCAATTCGCGATGCCGAATAGAATTCAATTAAGAAAATAAAAATGGATCAAAAAATAGCTGAAGTATTAAGAAAGCTGCATCTGGGAGAAATCACTCGCAGAGAATTTTTGCGTTCGGCTGGACTACTGGGATTAAGTGTCGGAGCAGCAGAAATCCTATCGGCATGTGCTCCAGAAATAGATCAAAATGCGCTTTCAGACGCTCAGATACAATATGAAGGCTATAAGACAGTACCGACGTCTCCGCATTCATTCTTGACTCCGGAAGCAACAAATACCCCGGTGGTTCCTCCAAAAATCAATGTGTGGTTGTGCCAGGCATGCGGGGCACGTTTTACCAAGATGGAAGAAATGCAAGACCATCTAATAAACGTGCATGTCAGATTGTTGCCGGAAATTAACCTGGTGGAAGAACCAACTTTTACGGAATATCTGGTGAATGTAAAGCGATTTGATGAGAAAAACACCATATTTTCCCGCATTGCCTGGGATGAAGAATATCAGGCACGGGTTGGGAATGTGATGCCTTTTGTCACCCTTACCGATCCTTCATTTCAGGAAGGGAACGCCCTTGTTGCCGGTGCAATCCAGGTGGATGACAAGGCTGGCAGCTTCCATCCATATTATCCCGGTTATTTTGGACACATTCGCGATAACGATGGATTATATGGATGGGAGGATGAAGTTAATCCTCAAAAATATAAGATCGAAGATCCCGCAGAAATGAGTGAGAGAATAAAGAAGGTAGCCAGATTTTATGGCGCTGATCTGGTAGGAATCACAAAAATTGATCCTCGTTGGGTATATGAAAATTATTTTGAACCTTTTACCGGTAATGCCGGCCCGGTAGAAATGAATTTCAATTATGCAATTGTAATGGGCGTAGAAATGAAGTGGGAGATGATTCATCTTTCACCTGGACCGGAAGCAAGTGCTGCCACTGCATTAGCTTATTCGCACATGGCAGAAATTTCCTCGTCACTGGCAAAGTATATTCGCATGCTGGGGTATCCAGCCATCCCATCCGGCAATGACACCACGCAAAATATTCCATTGGCCATCAGTGCCGGTTTAGGGGAACTTGGCAGGATCGGGTTAATGCTCAGCCCTGAATTTGGTCCGCGCCAGAGAATTTGTAAAGTTTTTACGAATATTCCGCTTGTGGCAGATAAACCAATAGACTTTGGAATTCGCTCGTATTGCGAAACCTGTCATGCCTGTGCACAAGCCTGCCCTGCAAGGGCAATTCAATTTGATGAGCGGACAACACAACAGACTTCGATATCTAATCGTCCGGGTATCTTGCGGTGGCCCGTGGATGTGGAAAAGTGCTACATGTTCTGGCAAGAGAATGGTGGCATTGACTGTGCGAATTGTGTCGCGGCATGTCCCTGGTCACTTTCCCCCAGACGAAACATATTCTAATTATTAAAACCAACCAAAATAAATAAGAAACAACATACAAGAAAGGGATTCAAACTATGGCAATCGATATTATCAAAGTTGAAACAATCATAGAAGATCATGCTCAAAACGAAAATGATCTGATCCAGGCAATGTTAGCAATCCAGGAAGAATTTCATTATCTGCCACCTGAAGCATTGGAAAAAATATCCGCACAATTAAATGTCCCGATGATTAGAATATATCAGGTTGCAGCTTTCTATAAAGTCTTCAAACTGGAACCGAGAGGGAAACATATTATTACCGTTTGTAACGGAACAGCTTGTCATGTTCGCGGAAGTAATATGCTGGTTGACCAGGTAGATCGGGTTTTAAAAATAGCTCCCGGTGAGACGACAGAGGATCAGGAATTCACTCTGGAAGAAGTTTCCTGTCTGGGATGTTGTGCAATTGCTCCTGTGTTGACAATTGACGACAAAAGGTATGGCAATATGTCTGTCAGTAAAGTTGAACGGGTGATTAAAAAATCTGTAGAGAAGGAGGCTGTCGCTGATGACTGAAAGAATTTTACCTGCAGAATTGGAAAAACAACGCCAGCAAATTTTGTCCGCCAGGGATGCGTCCAGGCCTGTCATTCTGGTGTGTGGGGGAACCGGATGCCGGTCACAGGAATCGGGCCAGGTGGCGGAATCGTTCAGGAATGCCATCCATGATCAAGGATTGGATGCAAAAGTAGAATTAAAAACGACTGGCTGTCATGGATTTTGTGAACAAGGGCCATTGGTCGTTATTCATCCGGAGAAACTTGTTTATACGCATGTCAAACCCAAAGATGTCAAGACTATTATTTCTGAAACAATTTTGAATGGTAAAGTAGTCGATCGATTGTTATATACTGATCCGATCACAGAAAAGAAAATTGTTCATGAGGATGAAATACCATTTTATAAACAACAAACTCGTGTTTTATTAAAGAACAGTGGTGCGATTGATCCCGAGAAAATTGAAGATTATCTTGTTAGCGGAGGATACAAAGCTGTATCCAAAGCACTTTTCGAGATGAATCCTGATCTGGTGATGGAAGAAGTAAAAAAAGCGAACCTGCGTGGACGGGGTGGGGCTGGATTTCCAGCAGCGATCAAGTGGGAATTGTGCCGAAAAGAAATAGCAGACCAGCGCTATATTATCTGCAATGCGGATGAAGGCGATCCAGGTGCATTTCAGGATCGGGGCATTATTGAAGGAAACCCACATAGCATTTTGGAAGGGATGATCTTAGGCGCGTATGCCATTGGTGCCAGCAAAGGATTTATATATATTCGCCACGAGTACCCGTTGGCAGTGAACATGATTAAAAAAGCGATTTTGCAAGCCCGGGAATACGGCTTTTTGGGAGACAATATTTTAGGAAGCGACTTCAGTTTTGATGTAGAAGTACAACTCGGGGCCGGAGCTTTTGTGTGTGGTGAAGAAACTGCTATGATGGCATCCATTGAGGGACGGGTGGGAGAACCACGCACCAGACCTCCCTATCCGGCTCAGAGCGGGTTGTGGGGAAAACCAACCAATATCAATAATGTTAAGACCTGGGCATGGATTCCACACATCATCAACAATGGAGCTGACTGGTTTGCCAGTATTGGAAATGATAAAAATCGGGGCACAATGATCTTCTCATTAGTTGGAAAGATCAATAATACCGGTTTGGTAGAAGTGCCCATGGGCATCAGTATCCGCGAACTAATCGAAGGAATTGGCGGAGGTGTCCCAAAAGGCAAGAAGGTGAAAGCAGTCCAAACGGGAGGCCCTTCAGGAGGGTGTATCCCGGAAAGCTTGTTTGACCTGCCAATGGATTATGACAGTCTTCGAGACGCAGGGTCCATTATGGGTTCGGGTGGCGTGATTGTCATGGATGAAGATACCTGCATGGTGGATACAGCCCGATATTTCCTGGAATTCTGTAAATTTGAATCCTGTGGCAAATGTAGTGCCTGCCGCGAAGGTGTGAAACGGATGTGGGAAATTGTGGATTATATTGCCCGGGGATATGGTGAAGAAGGCGATCTCGAAGTATTGGAAGAACTAGCCAATGCCGTAAAGATTGGATCCCTGTGTGGTTTGGGTCAGACTGCTCCCAATCCGGTACTCACGACATTAAAGTATTTTAGAGATGAATACGAAGCGCATATTCGCGATAAAAAATGTCCGGCAGGAGTTTGTAAAGCCTTGATTACTTTCGAAATCATCGATCCAGAATGTACAGGCTGTACACTTTGTGCACGGTATTGTCCGGTTGAAGCTATTTCAGGCGAGAAAGGAAAACTACATGTCATTGATGAAAGCATTTGCATACGCTGTGGTGTTTGCCGTGACGTCTGTAATTTCAATGCAGTTGTGGTCAGATAGGGAGAGAATACAATGATAAATCTGACTATAAACGGAAAAAATTACGAAGTTGCCAAAGGAAAAACTTTATTGGAGGTTGCCAGCGAGAATGATATTTACATTCCGACTCTCTGTCACCATGAAGATGTTTCGCCTTATGGTGCCTGTCGATTGTGTCTGGTTGAATCCAAGAACAATGGCCGCTCAGCGATTGTTACATCCTGCAATACACAGGTAACGAATGGGATGGTGATTGAAACCGATTCGCCGGACGTCGTACAAACCCGTAAGGTGATGGCGAATTTCATCCTCTCACGTTGCCCGGAAGTACCCGCTATTCAGAGGATGGCTGCATCCCTGGGTGTTGAGAAACCTTCTTTCCCGGCTGAAGACCCAACGAATGATTGTATTCTGTGCGGTTTGTGCGTGCGCGCTTGTGATGAAATTGCTGAAAATCACGTTCTGGGCTTTAAAGGCAGAGCTCCTGAAAGAGTGGTGACGACAGCTTTTAATACACACGAGGCCATCTGCGATACTTGCAACAAGTGTGTGCCGTACTGCCCAACCGGGGCAATTACCCACCTGGGTGGTACCGAAATCGGCAAGACAGTCAAAGCGAAGGATCTGGTCTGGAAGCGAGTCAGGATTGTTGTTCAGTATGCAGCCCTGGCACTTTTCCTGGTGCTGATGTACTTTACATTAACAGCTGGCATTGGATCTGGCCCGGGAACCCCCATTAATTTGTTCTCACGAATGAACCCATTGCAAGCCCTTACAGCCATGATTGGTGGGCGGGAATTCATTGGAAATTATTGGCCAGCATTGATCACTGTCGTAGTAACGCTGTTATTAGGACGAGTGTGGTGTGCCTGGTTCTGCCCTTTAGGTGCGGTTTTGGAGCTTTTCGGTTTCAAAGGTCGCAGAATTAAAGCGCAATGGTTACGAAAAGTGAAATACGTCATTCTTTTCACCATCCTGGTGATGGCGGTATTTGGCAGCCTGGCGTTCATGTATTTTGAACCAATCACCATTATTATTCGCGGAATCACCACTGGCGCGAAACCGGTAATGGAATACTTCCAAATGGCTGATAAAAAAGATTTCATCTGGCCTGGTTTTAGCTGGTGGTTGGTAGGTGTTCCTTTTGTCCTGGTTTTATTATTGAACCTGGTAGAAAAAAGATTCTGGTGTCGTTACTTATGTCCATTGGGTGCATTAATCGGTTTGGGTTCCAAGTTCTCCTGGGTCAAACGGCGTGTCAGTCAAATGAGCTGTGTGCAATGTGGTGAGTGTGCAGCCATCTGCCCGATGGGTGCAATCAGCCCTGAGAATGATTTCAAAAGCGATCCAGCGGAATGTATCATGTGTATGGACTGCGCAGTTCCCTGTCCAAAACTGGCGATCACATTTGAAAAAGGCAAGATGGGTGGATGGAACTATGAGTTTGATCCCGGTCGGCGTGAAGCAATCGCAACGGTTGCAACCAGTGCCATTGCGGTAGGATTACTGGCAACCGATGTCGGTAAAGTCAAAGCAGCCAAAGCCAGTGTTATGCGTCCTCCCGGAGCTGGTGAAGATTTCCTGGATAAATGTATCCGCTGTGATCAATGTATTGAAGCCTGCCCGGGTCACATCATTCAACCTGCGGTCCTGGAAGGTGGATGGGAGTCACTTTTTACCCCCATTATGGACCCGTTCTCCGGGCGTTGCGAATATGACTGCAATTTATGTGGACAGGTTTGCCCCAGTCACGCTATTCCCCCGCTTAATCTTGAGGAAAAACGGAAAGCCGTGATTGGTATAGCAAAAGTCAACTTTGAAACCTGTGTCCGTTGTATGGATTGTTATGATAATTGTCCATACGACTGCTTTGAGTTGGTGGAAGTTGAAGGTATTAGAGGCGTGTTCCCAAGAGTTAAGGATAACTCAGGATGTGTCGGTTGTGGACTTTGTGTGGATGTATGTCCAAAACAAGATTTGGTCGCGATTGACGTTTATCCAAAGGATCAGGTTCCTGAAGAGACATATGCTTATAAACTTTACGTAGAAGAGTAAGAATCTTATTCGTCACAGCCTCTGAGAAATATACAGAGGCTGTGACAATAATAAAACTGGTCTCTTCATTTTCATTAATTTTCAAAAAACATTTGTAACTGCTCAATAATGGGGGGGTGGTGTCCGTTTTGGCGGGCTTATATTCGCTAGAAAAAAGAGCCTTTAAGGATTGAAATGTTACAAATTTTCTAAATTTTGTTCGGTTGGGATTTGTTTGTTATACTTAATTTCAGGTTTAAATTATCATAAAGCTTCGTTAACCTGCGATACAAAATTCTGTGAGGTATTACTTTTGAAAGACTCTATCGGTAGAACCATCAATTATTTGAGAATATCCGTTACTGATTTGTGTAATTTTCGCTGTGTTTATTGTATGCCAGCTGAAGGTGTCACACCCCGTCATCATTCTGAGATGATGAGATTTGAGGAGATTGTCGAGGTTGTGCGGGTTGCAGCCGAGAATGGCATATCAAAAATACGCTTAACGGGAGGGGAACCGCTTGTACGGCATGGAATTGTCGATCTGGTGCGCATGATTCGCCAGGTGTCTGGAATTAACGAAATTACGATTACAACCAATGGCTATTTATTGGGGAAATATGCAGAAGCCTTAAAAGATGCTGGATTAACCAGAGTAAATGTCAGTCTGGACACATTAAAACCAGACTTATTTAAGAAAATTACCCGGCATGGCGATTTAACAACTGTATGGCATGGAATTGAAGCAGCAGAAAAATATGGGCTTTTACCGCTGAAGATTAATGTAGTCATGATGGCTGGCATCAATGATCAGGAGATACCCGACTTTATAAACTTAACCAGAGATAATGCCTGGCATGTGCGCTTTATTGAGCTGATGCCTATCCAAAATCAAGTATCATGGGGAGATGGTTTCCCGGAACCTTCTGATTGTTACATTTCCACGGGCACGGTGTTAGCCCGCCACCAGGATATGAATTTACAACCCATCTATCAACCTGAACAACTGGGACCAGCAAAATTGTATCAAATGCCTGAGGCAAAAGGATTTGTTGGTTTTATATCACCTCTGGACGATGATCATTTTTGTAGTCGCTGTAATCGATTGCGATTGACAGCTGATGGCAATCTGCGTCCCTGTTTAATGAGTGACTTTGAAGTTCCACTGCTGGCTGCGATGCGCGCCGGGGAAGACGTGTCTGAGCTGATGGCAAAGGTAATCAAATTAAAACCGGAGAGGCATGAATTATTATTGAATCATTCCCCCGAAAACCGCAATATGATGCAAATTGGCGGTTGACCAAATTTATAAAAGACCACAAGAATGCAAGTCGATTTTTTTTGTAAATCCGACCAAGTCTAGAAATGGAGAATTGAGATGGCCTCTGCTCATGAAATTGACAAGGACAAATTGATAGAATTATTTAAGAATGTTGATTCGAGTTTTCAAAAATTATTAATTACCTGTAGCTGGCTTGCGCCAAATGAAAAAATCCCCCTGGATTTAATGATGCTGGTCTCTGGGATCGATCAGCAAGAAGAAATCAAACAGAAATTGAGTTTTTTGGTTTCTATGAATTTCCTGGATCGATCGAAAGGTGAGTATCTGATGACTTCCAAAGTGAGTTCTTTAATCCAGGAGATTGCAAATCCGCTTCAAAAAAGAGAATTGTTGCAGGCGACCAGTAGAGCTATGCATTCGATTATTAACCCATTAGAAAACTTGGATGAATTTGAACCCTATCAGTCACATACTGAAAAATTAGCCCAACAAGGTCAGATCAATAAAATTGCAGCAGCCGGATTATTGTTTGGTATCTTAGGAAGATTCAAGCTTCAATCGGGAGAAAACGAGGAAGCTGTCAAGTTTATCCGCCGGGCTTTATTGATTGTGGAGAAAGTTTCCGGGGTTGATAGTGTTGAACATACAGAAAACCTGAATAGTCTAGGGAGTGCGATGCATCGGATGGGACGCTTTGAAGATGCCAAAAAATGTTTTGAGCAGGCCATCATCATCGATAAAAAAATTCTGGGTAAAGAAGATCCTGCTGTTGCGGTTGGTCACAATAACCTGGGACAGGTATTGATTGATATGAATGTATTGGATGGAGCAATCATCCATCTGGAAAAAGCGTTGGAGATTAACACGAAAATTTTTGGAAATCAACACTATCTGGTTGCTTCCGGACATTACAACCTGGGAATGGCTTTGCTCTCTATTGGTGATTTGCCGCGTGCAAGAGCTCAATTGGAGCTGTCACTGGCCAAACGCAAGGAAAATTACGGAGGGAATCATCCTGAGGTTGCTGAGGCCGAGCACGGTTTAGGTATGATTTTGCAAACCATTGGTAATACGAGTGGTGCGGAGAATCATTATCTGAATGCCGTAAAAATATTCGAATCCTATAACACTCCCGGTAACCTTAAATTAGCTGCCTCATACATGAATTTAGGCGGGATTTACCACCTGGAGGGTGCTGGAGAGAAAGCTAAAGATTATTATTTAAAGGCATTGAGTATTTTTGAAACAATATTGCCTGAATCAGATAAGAATATTCGGGATTTGAAGCTGCAACTGCAATTAATTGAGGTTGGTATGACCATGCCGGAGCTGCTTGAAAAAATGGAAGCCGGAGCAGACCTACCCTCAGAATTAATCGAGGTATTAAATCAGAGCTTTGCAGATGAAAAAGCTCAGGATTAGAAAAACGAAATTAGGTATAATAGAAGAACAATTTCAATAAAGAAATTTTTCACGAATAGGAGTGGCTATGGGAGTTGAAAAACCCATACGAGTAATGCTGGTTGATGACCACGCTGTGGTGAGAAGTGGGTTGGGAGCTTTTCTATATGTTTTTGATGACCTGGAATTAGTCGCCGAGGCCAGGGACGGGAAGGAAGCGCTTCAAATCTGTGAAACAGAAAAACCGGATGTGATATTGATGGATCTGGTGATGCCAGTTATGGATGGGGCAGCAGCTACCAAAGCCATTCGTCAAAAATGGCCGGAAATTCAAGTAGTTGCCCTGACCAGTTTTAAGGAAGATGACCTGGTTCAGGCAGCTCTGCAGGCCGGAGCGATTGGATATTTATTAAAAAACGTGTCCGCTGATGAACTGGCCAATGCTATTCGAGCAGCTTATGATGGCAAACCAACGCTGGCACCGGAAGCAGCCCAGGCATTAATTCACGCGGCTGTAAAACCAGGAAAACCTGACTTTGGTTTAACCAAAAGGGAAGAAGAAGTGCTGGTATTGATGACGGAAGGATTGAGCAATGTGGCGATCGCTGAGAAGCTTTTTGTCAGCCGCTCGACTGTGAAGTTCCACGTTAGCAGCATTTTGTCCAAACTAGGCGTCACCAGCCGCACCGAAGCAGTGTCAATGGCACTCCAACAGAAACTGATTAAAAAATAAAACAATCACTCCACTTGCGGAGTGATTGTTTTATCAATAACAAAATTTATCAGGACAAACCCAATATTTCACCAGTATCCGGATCCAGATCCATGTCAAAAAAGGCGGGTCGGGTGGAAAGCCCAGGCATGGTTCTCATCTCACCCACCAATGGGTAAAGAAATCCTGCACCTACCGATGCGCGAATGTCACTGATCGGTAAACGATAATTAGAGGGGACACCCTTCCAGTTTCCATCGTAACTGATGCTGAGATGTGTTTTTGCCATACAAATGGTTGAGTCTCCAAACCCCAGGCGCTCGTAAACAGCAATTCGGGCATCTGCTTCCGGGGAGTAATCAACTCCATCTGCATTGTAGATTTCCCTGGCAATGGTTTCAATTTTTTCTTTAATGGTGGCATTCAGGGGATACAGGAATTTGAAATCATGTTTTTCTTCACTGGCTTTGACAACAGCCTCTGCCAGTTTTACGGCACCTTCACCCCCAAATTCCCAATGTTCAGTGGCAACTGCATCGAGGGCACCAGCTTGTTCGATAGCCGCTTTCCGAACGAGTTCAATTTCCGCGTCGGTATCCGTGTAGAATTTATTGATTGCCACTACCACCGGCACCCCGTATTTCTTTGCAATCTTAATGTGGTGAAGCAGATTTGGCAAACCAGCTTCTAACAATTCAAGATTTTCTTCAACGTAAGCCCGGTCTAAGGGTCTTCCGGCTGTAACTTTTGCACCACCACCATGCATCTTAAGTGCCCGGATGGTGGCAACCAGCACAACGACATCTGGAACCAGTCCGGAGTATCGGCACTTGATATCAAAGAATTTTTCCATGCCCATATCAGCGCCAAAACCAGACTCTGTAACCACAAAATCAGCCAGTTTCAGGCCAATTTTATCTGCCAGAATCGAGCTGTTTCCGTGAGCGATATTGGCAAAAGGACCAGCATGTACAAGAACGGGGGTGCCTTCCAATGTCTGCATTAGATTGGGTTTAATGGCATCTTTCATGAGTACAGTCAAAGCACCAGCCACACCGATATCATTGGCATCGATTGCTTCACCGCTCTTACTGGTACCAATCACAATGCGGCCAAATCTTTCGCGCATATCGCGCAAATCAGTAGTCAGGGCTAGAATCGCCATAATTTCACTGGCAACAGTAATATCAAAGCCGGTTTTGCGAGTGTGACCCTTCTCATCCGGACCTTCACCTACTGTGATGCCTCTCAGAAAGCGGTCGTTCGTATCGACCACCCGTTTCCAGGTGATGGAATCGGGATCAATATCGAGGCGTACAAAACGGCTTTTTTGTTCTTCGGTCATCTGGTCGGGATCATCCGTTTCAATTCCTAATTTTCGTTTGCGGTGAAGCATCCCAATAGCAAAATGTCGTTTACCCTGTTTATCTTTGGGAAATAAATTCTCAAACAGGCGTTGATCTGATTGAGTGGATTCATGGAACATTCTTACATCAATGGCGGCAGCCAGCAGGTTATTAGCAGCTGTAATGGCATGGATGTCTCCGGTAAGATGGAGGTTGAATTCTTCCATGGGAACCACCTGACTATATCCACCTCCAGCAGCTCCACCTTTTATACCAAAAGTTGGGCCCTGGCTGGGTTGGCGAATACAGGTGATGACACTTCGATTAAGATGAGCACCAAGTGCCTGACACAAACCAACCATTGTGGTGGATTTTCCTTCCCCTAAAGGGGTGGGAGTAATGGCTGTGACATCAATATATTTTCCATTGGGTACATCCTTCAGGCGATCGAGAACTTCCAACTTAATCTTGGCTTTGTACATACCATATTGTTCCAATTCTTCCGGAAGCAACCCTAATTCTTCGGCGATGGTTGTGATTGGTTTCAATACCGCAGCCTTTGCAATGTCGATATCGGATGGGACAGGTGTTACTCTTTTTAATGGTGTTGCTTTAAATGGACGGATATTGGGTTTATTACTCATGAAGCATTTCTCCTTTCGAATTCGCTTTTGATTATGCGTGAAAAATTAATCTCTATTTTCTATTAAAGTGCATAGTGTTCGAAAAATCAAGCAAAAACGGAAAGTAGTTGACTTTATTAAGAAAGTGGTAATTTATTAAGTTAAGTAGGAATAAATATATTTTAGGAGATTTTAAGTGTGTTCGATCGCTGAGATAAAAAAAGTCGCAACTTTTTATTGCGACTTTGTGGGGCGAGTGGGACTTGAACCCACAAGGTGTCACCACCGGAGGATTTTAAGTCCTCTGCGTCTGCCAATTCCGCCACCGCCCCAGACATTTCTATTTTATCTCACTCTAGACTGACGTCAAGGTTTTCAGTGTGGTTTATTTCACAAGGAGTGACTTATTGATGAGGAATGTTAATCTTCGATATAACCTGGCTCGATTCCATTGGAGCCTTTTAAATAAGCTGAGTGGTTGTAGGGCAATTTTAAGATGATTCTTCCGGACAGGTTTTCAAGATCTGATTTCAGCATTGCATTGCAGATTAATGATACCGAGGTAGGTGAATAAAAACACTCCGGATCAAAGGAGGTGTACAGGGGTTGGTCGGCCTGACGGAGGACATAAATGAAGGTCATTCCTTCCGGAATAGCATCAACCGGTTGTACTGTGTAGATACCAGGACGTAGTTCAACCACGACCAGGATCATAATCAATAAAAACAATAGCACATATCGGGTTCTTTTCTTTTTTTGAGAAGGTGAAAGTTTTATTTCGGGTGAGTTGCTCTTTCTAGCCATATGCTCCTCTCATGAAGATCAATATTTTGAATAAAATGAAAAAAAGTGATTGTTCCATAATAAGCTTGAGTTTCTTTTGATGAAATGACCTCGACGAAATGCAGATGGTTCGTAACCTGGAAACAGATAATTTTGTGGTAACTTCCATTTGCTTAAATTATATCGAATGATTAGATTAATTTAAGATTAAAACCTTGACACAGGTGAAAAACTGGTGTTAAAATTTACCTATCTTAAAACAGAAAGGAAGGCGCACGTGAATAATAAAATCTTCAACACACTAGTCGTTCGAATCTGCGCAGCCAGTTTAATCGGTGATGCAGTTTCCGTTCCTTGTCGTATTGCGCCTGTTTGTCGTTAGTTAAATCTCGTTAAATGACGGCCACGGGTGACAGACAAACCCGTGGCTTTTTTATTTCCTTCTGCTTTTTGAATCAGGTCACGGGTGAAAAACTGGTGACCTGATTTTTTTGTGGTTGCCGAATTGAAAAAAGCAGATTTTGTTTGAGAGGCGCTAGCCTGATTGGTAGATGAATGACCCGGCTGACTGAAAAGGAGGCCCACAATGTTGAGAGATATGATGAAATCGAATACACATCGAGTAGATTATCTGAATTTTAAGTCCGCAGGCACGAATGGTTCGTTTGCTATTTATGTGCGTGGATGTTTGAATGAAGGTCAATCTTATTGTTCTGCGGCAAAGCGACGCTTATTTATCTGTCTGGATTATGTGCGTCGCACCATGGAAGAGAAAAAGCTGGTGGCGGTTTATATGGATATTTATGATTTAGAGAACTCAAATATCAGGGCTTTTCAAGAACTGGAGGCAGACTTACGAAAAGGTATGATTGAGAAAGTTCTGTTTGCAGACCTGGAAGAAATTTTCAAAGACCCAGTTTTGAGTGACAAAATGCTTGATTTGATTGAATGTGTTGAAAATATTGAATTTTTCGATGTCGACGGGAATGTCTTTGAAGCAAAGAAAATTCCTTTAAATCAGTTAATAGGTGTTTAATGTTCGCATTGCAGGAGGCAGGATGATAAATGATAAATTATTTGAAAGTCAGGACTTTATCCTGACAGCGATCGACTTTGATAAGGATCCGGAAATTGATTCGTTGTATTCCCTTAATCTGCGTTATGCCCGGTATTGGTGCGATAGTTTAATCAAACCTTTGTCAAAAAACGAGATGAAGAAGAAATACGAGAAAATTGAAAAAAAAGTTGATGAAGGCGGTAGAGTGGTCCACTTTGCCATCCGGACAAAAACCGATCTACATCTGATTGGTTACATGCGCATCAACATATTATGGAGCCTGGGAGCGGGATGGTTGGTTACAGCGATTGGTGATCCAGAGCATTATGGAAAAGCTGAGGAACAAATCATCCCGCTGGCGTTAAATTATGCCTTCAGGGAATTAAACCTGTACCGGATTGAATTTGATCTGCCTGAATATGAAGGAGAAAAAAGCAATATACTGATCGTTAATGGCTTCACACTGGATGCTGTTAACCGTGAGGTGATTTACTTTGATAATCGTTTTTGGAATGAACTGCTTTTTGGCATACTCAAACCTGAATGGGAAGCTTTACAGGAGGTAAAAGCCTGATGACTGAAAGTATTCTGATAGGAGAAAAAGTAAGACTGATCCCGGTTGATGCAGATAGAGATTCAAAACTCTTTGCAAGTTGGCGGAATAATAGTGAATATTTACGTCTAATGGATGGCGATTTCGCTCTGCATTTCTCCATTGAGAAGATGAAGAAGTGGATGGAAGAAAATGAATTATCTGATGCGGTTGCTTTCTTTATGATCAAGAACAAAGAAGATAACCAGATAATTGGCGATATTGGTTTATCCGGATTTCAGGGAAAGCACAGTAACGCATTTGTAGGAATCTCGATCGGTGATCCTGAAAACTGGGGTAGAGGGTTTGGAACAGATGCCATGCGGGTGATCCTCAGATATGGATTTGGCATGCTCAACCTGCATCACATTAGCCTGACTGTTTTTGAGTACAATCCCAGAGGTGTAAAATCTTATGAAAAAGCAGGATTTAAGTTAGAAGGTGTGCAACGACAATTTCTGAACCGTGATGGAAGACGGTGGGATATGTACCGTATGGGAATCCTGAAACGCGAGTGGGAGGAACTCACTCACACGAACTAGCTCGTGATAGAATTGAATTTTCAGGAGGATCCATGCCAGTGCATACCATTAAAGCCATTGTTTTTGATATGGGGGGCGTTTTTGTGCAAACGAAGGACAAAAACCCAAGAACCCAATTAGCACAACGTTTGGGTTTGAGTTATGAAGAGTTGAGCCAGGTGGTCTTTGAATCGGAGACAGCCCAATTAGCAACAGAAGGCGCTATCGAGGAAGTTGCACATTGGACATTTATTGCAAATCATTTTGACCTGAATGATGCGCAGTTGAACAGGTTCTGGGATGATTTTTGGGGTGGCGATGCTTTGGATCAGGAACTGTATGCGTTCGCCAGGGGATTAAAGAAAAAATATGCGTTGGGATTGCTCTCCAATGCCTGGGATGGTGCCAGGAATTTGTTGACGCGCAAATTTGGTTTTCTGGAAATTTTTGATGTTGCTATCTTTTCTGCTGAAGCAAAAATGGCAAAACCCGATCCGAAATTCTATCATTGGATGCTCGATGCGTTAAAGGTAAAAGCAGGTGAAACAATCTTTGTCGACGATTTCATCGAAAACATCCAGGCAGCCCGGAACCTTGGATTTAATACTGTTCATTTTATCTCCACCCCCCAGGCAATTGAGGAAATAAACAAAATCATAGGATCATAAGCAGCATGACAACATCGATGAATACATGGGATCAGGTCAAGAAATTTCCACAAAGTGCACGGTTATTCTTATTGGCGACAATCATTAGCGGAATTATTTTTAGTTCCTGGCAATTATTTTTTAATTTCTTCATTCTGGCTCGCGGTTTCGAAAAAGATTTTTTGGGATTGATTAATTCCATGCCATCCATGGCAGGTTTGTTGATGGGGATTCCGATTGGAATGCTTTCAGACCGGATCGGCCGTAAACCAGCCATGCTGATTGGTTTATCGCTGTACACAACAGCAATGGGATTACAGTTGTTTGTGAATGTCAAAATTCTGTTGTTAATGGTGGCGTTTCTGGGCGGGTTAGGGAACTCTTTGTTTTTTGTAAGCCAGGCACCTTTTATGATGAAGGTCACGAACTCACATAATCGTTCTTTAATGTTCAGTCTTAATTTTGGTTTGTCAACGTTAGCAGGAGCAGTAGGAAATATTTTTGCCGGGCAAATGCCGGGTTGGTTTGGGGGTTTGCTGAAAATCCCTGCCGATAGCGCTCAGGCATTTCAAATGGTTTTATTGGTGAGTGTCATTCTGGGTTTCTTCGCATTGATACCGATCCTTATTTTGAAAGAACCGGGAAGAGAAAAGAGCCTTGCGCTTGTAAAAACAAACCAATGGGATTTATTGAAGCATACCGTGCGAAGAGGATTTACCTGGAAATTGATAATTCCAGAAATGTTGCTCGGGTTTGGAGCAGCTATCACGATACCCTATATGAATCTTTATTTTTCGGAAACATTCAAAATTAACAGTAGTATGCTGGGTGCTCTTTTCAGTCTGAGTGCTTTATTTGTGGGGGTAGGCTCAATCCTCGGACCTCGTTTGGTGCAGAAATTTAACAGCAAAATTCAAGTAGTTGTCGCTACACAGGCTAGCAGCATCTTTTTCTTACTGGTGTTGGCTTTTTCACCATTTGCCTGGTTGGCTGCGGTCGGATATTTGTTACGGGGCATGTTAATGAATATGGCCGTTCCACTTTACAATGCATTTTGTATGGAAAATGTTGAGGAGAATGAGCAAGGGGTGGTAAATAGCTTAATCAGCAATTCCTGGACAGCTGGTTGGGCGATAGGGCCATTTTTATCAGGACTGATCCAAATTCGATATGGATTTCAACCATTATTTTTGATTACCGCAGCCATTTATTGTCTATCCATCTTATCGACCTGGTTATTTTTTAACAAGTTTGAAAGGGAGAAAATGGAAAAAGACCTTATCCTCCAGGAAGGATGGGTGTAGCTTTTGGTGAAAGAAAGCCGTACCAGAAATTTAATTCGGATCGGTGTTCTTTCTGATACCCACATACCAGACCGAGTGGGAGATTTACACCCGGATGTTTTGCCATTCTTTAAAAAGCGTCAAGTTGACCTGATCATCCATGCTGGTGATATTTCTATCCCGGATGTGTTGAGAAGGCTGGAAGAAATAGCACCAGTGCATGCAGTGCGGGGGAACCGCGATTGGTGGAGGATCAAGCAGTTACCTGCTACCAAGGAAATCAGATTAAATGAAGTAAAGATACTCATTACCCATGGATATGGAAATTTGTATTCTTATTTCTGGGATAAAATTCCTTATTGGTTTACCGGGTATCGTTATGAGCGCTTTATAAAGAAATTCTCCAAATTAGACCAGGAATTTGATGTGATTATTTTTGGTCATTCACATCGACCGGAAAACCGCTGGGAGGAAGGTAAGTTGTATTTTAATCCGGGTTCGGCTTATGATCAGGTGCAAAATCACCTGGGACCGTCAATCGGATTGATAGAGATTGATGATAAACAATCCATTCAATCAGAAATCATTTATCTAACACCGATGAGATGGCGTAATAACAGGTGGGTAGAAAACAAAAAAACCTAAAAAAGTTATTTGGAAGAATCGCTATCAATGAATTGCGTCTTGACCACATGGCTTGACTTTGCTATAATATCAGATTGCATTTTACCTTCATAATGGGAGAATAGGCGGTTCTTCCATTGAGGTTAATATCGCCAGGAGAAAAACATGTCATCTTTGCCAATTAAGTCCTATGGAAGAATCCCTGCAATCTTTGATTTACCCCAATTGATTAAAGTTCAATTGGAATCGTTTCAACGTTTAAAAGATGAGATGCTGGGAGATTTGTTCAATGAAATTTCCCCGATTGAATCATACAACAAAGGAATGAGGTTATATTTTCCGAGTCGAAATCCAGAATTAAAAGATTGGGATCTCAAGTATTGGTTTGAGCCTCCCAAACATACCATTGATGAATGTGTTGACCGAGATCTTACATACGCCAGTCCATTAAAAGTATCTGTATTATTAGCTGGCCCTGATGTTTCCGAACCGATCAAAGAAGAAATTTTCCTGGGAGAATTCCCTGAAATGACAGAGAAAGGTACCTTCATTATTAACGGTACCGAGCGCGTGGTTGTATCTCAACTTATCCGTTCCCCGGGTGTCTATTTTGAAGCACCGGTAGATCGTTCCACCGGCCATCGATTAGCCATGGCAAAACTGATTCCTGACCGTGGTGCCTGGATGGAGTTTGAGACCCGTAAGAATGATTATTTGATTTTAAAATTCAATCGCAAACGAACTGTCCCGATCACCATTTTCTTGCGTGCCTTAGCGGCTATTGATGATGGTCTGGTAGACCGTCCTTTAAAAGCAGGCACTGATGAAGAACTGATTGCGTTATTCCAGGATGTGGATAATGACCCGGATCGTATGTTCATTCCCAATACGATACGACAGGAACCCGAATGGGATCTCAGTTCCGGTATTACGATTGCACAAGCGGCTTTGATTGAATTTTTCAAACGCATGCGTCCCGGTGACCCAGCCACTGTGGAAAATGCCCGTCAATTTTTAGAAGAACAAATTGTAGACCAACGCCATTATGATCTCGAGCGTGTTGGTCGTTATAAACTCAATCAAAAACTGGACTTGACCGATCATATCCCGGTTTCCCATCGGACGATAACTGCCTGGGATGTAGTGGCGCTCGTTCGCCGTCTGATCATGATCAATAATAATCAGGCAGATAAAGATGATATTGACCATCTGGGTAACCGCCGTGTCAAGACAGTGGGAGAGTTAATCCAGAATAAGCTCCGTGTTGGTTTACGCCGCATGGAGCGTGTTATTAAGGAAAGAATGTCCATCCGTGACCAGGAACATGTAACCCCAACCAGTCTGGTGAATATTCGCCCGGTGGTTGCTTCATTACGTGAGTTCTTTGGTTCCAGTCAGCTGTCCCAATTCATGGATCAAACCAACCCATTGGCAGAATTACGCCACAAACGAACTCTGTCAGCATTAGGTCCGGGAGGTTTACGCCGGGAACGGGCTGGTTTTGATGTCCGTGATGTGCATCACTCGCACTATGGTCGTATTTGTCCTATTGAAACACCCGAGGGTCCAAACATTGGTTTGATCGGTCGTATGGCGACTTTTGCACTGGTGAATGAATATGGTTTTATTGAAACCCCTTATCGACGGGTGATCAAATACCTTGCCAGTGATGATGTTCAATTGGTAAATCGGGTCGTCAAAGAGACACTGGCTGATCCGGCAACCGGAGAAGTGATTGTCAGCGAAGGTGATCGCGTTACCAGTGAGATGTTACCCGCGATTAAGAAATTAAAACGCAAGAGTATTCCAGTGGTGCCCTTTGTTTCCAAGCATGTAGATTATCTCTCAGCCGATGCCGAAGATAAATTCATTATTGCTCAGGCAAATACTCCCCTGACCGAAAACTTTGAGTTTGGCACCGATCGCATTTCCAGCCGCCATTACTCAGATTTTATTATTTCCACTCAGGATAACATCAATTATATGGATGTTGCTCCCAACCAGGTGGTAGGCATCAGTGCATCGCTGATCCCATTCCTGGAGCATGATGATGCCAACCGAGCGTTAATGGGTTCGAACATGCAAGCTCAGGCAGTCCCGCTGCTGCGTCCAGACATCCCAACTGTTTCTACTGGAATGGAAAAGTTCGCAGCCAAAGACTCCGGACAGGTATTGGTCGCTGAAGAAGATGGCGATGTAATTTCTGTAACGGGCAAAGAAGTAGTGGTTCGTGGTGAAGATGGTTTACGCCGCTATCAATTACGAAAATACCAACGATCTAACCAGAGCACCTGTATCGATCAACGACCTGCTGTGGTCAAAGGCCAGCAATTAAAAAAAGGTGACGTGCTGGCAGATTCTTCTTCCACTGTCAATGGCCATTTAGCATTAGGACAAAATGTGGTCGTGGCTTTCCTTTCCTGGGAGGGTGGCAACTTTGAAGATGCAATTCTGATTTCAGAACGTTTGGTTCAGGATGATCGCTTTACCTCTGTTCATATTGAAAAATATGAAGTGGAAGCGCGCGATACCAAGTTAGGCCCGGAAGAAATCACCCGGGATATCCCCAATGTTGGTGAAGACGCGATCAAAGACCTGGATGAATCCGGAATTATCCGCATTGGGGCTGAAGTCGGTCCAAATGATATTCTGGTTGGAAAAATTACTCCCAAAGGTGAAAAAGAACTAACACCGGAAGAACGTTTATTGAGAGCAATCTTCGGTGAAAAATCACGTGATGTAAAAGACACATCCCTAAGAATGCCACATGGTGAACGTGGTAAAGTCGTGGATGTCAAGGTTTTCACACGCGAAGAGAATAATGACCTTTCAGCCGGTGTGGATATGATGGTGCGTGTTTCTGTTGCTCAACGCCGCAAGATCACCGCTGGTGACAAGATGGCGGGACGGCATGGAAACAAAGGTGTCGTCTCCCGTTTGATCCCTGTGGAGGACATGCCTTTCCTGGAAGACGGTACACCGGTTGATATTATTCTCAATCCCTTAGGTGTTCCTGGTCGTATGAATATTGGCCAATTGTTGGAGGTTCATCTAGGCTGGGCCGCTTTACGTTTGGGTTTCCGTGCCATTACACCTGTATTTGATGGGACGACTGAAAGAGAAATTGAGGCAGAATTAGCCAGAGCCTGGATGATTGATCAATCCTGGAAAGAGACAGGTGTGAAAGCCTGGGAATGGATCCAGGACCAGGGTTATTCCAAAGAAATGATCCGGGATGATGACGAAGTCAGGTTGTTATACTTCGAACAATGGTTAGGTGATATGGGTTATGATGTTTACCGGCTCTCTTCCGACCATCAATATGCAAGACGATCTGTATTGGAAGGTTGGCTGCGTGATAAAGGTTATGATCCAGATGAAATCATTGCTTTTGAATCAGTGCAAACCGTTGGTGAGAAAGTTGCTCAAACCCGCGACACGAATGCAATCAATGCGTGTTTGAAACTATGGCTGGCAACAGAAGACCAGGATATCACTGAGCTAAGCGATGAAAATGTTCGAGAGCGAGCGATTGCTCATATGACCGCCAGCGGTAATCCAATTCCGATTTTTGGAAAGATGCTTCTCCGCGACGGAAAAACAGGCAGACTGTTTGATCAACCAGTTACTGTGGGTGTTATGACGATGTTGAAATTGCACCATCTGGTTGAGGATAAAGTCCATGCCCGTTCTACAGGCCCCTACAGTCTTGTTACCCAACAACCCCTGGGTGGTAAGGCACAGTTTGGTGGCCAACGATTTGGTGAAATGGAAGTGTGGGCGTTACAAGCCTACGGCGCTGCTTATACATTGCAGGAAATGTTGACGGTTAAATCAGACGATGTTCAGGGACGTGTAGCAACTTATGAAGCCATCGTCAAAGGGGATCAGATTGAAGAACCTGGTTTACCAGCATCATTCCGGGTATTGGTTAAAGAGTTGCAATCCCTGGGTCTGTCTGTAGAAGCGGTGATGGAAAATGGTGATAATATACGCTTTGGTAAGGATGAAGAGCGTGCCAAACCACCCAAACTGGAAACCGGTTTATTAGGCCTTGGAGGAGGTTTTGGAGGTATGGGATTTAAATAGCATTCCTTGACTGTGAATGTCGCCCATGATATAATCTGCCCTCGTTGCCTATCGGATGAATGTCCGATGAACCGGCGTATTGTCGAGGCCATCATCAAGAGCGATGGCCTTAATTATTGAAAAAAATCAGAGATATTATTTTGGAGGCAAGAGAACGTGCCAACTATCAACCAATTGATCCGAAAAGGTCGCCAGACCAGAAAAGGCAAGAGTAAAGCTCCTGCTTTGTTGTACACACTCAATAATATGAAGCAGAACCGCACCAAACAGGATAAAGGTTCACCACAAAAACGTGGCGTTTGCACAGTAGTCCGCACCATGACCCCTAAGAAACCGAACTCTGCGTTGCGCAAAATTGCTCGTGTACGTTTAACAAATGGTTTAGAAGTAACCGCTTATATTCCAGGTGAAGGTCATCAATTACAGGAGCACTCGGTCGTACTGGTACGCGGTGGCCGTGTAAAAGATCTACCTGGCGTGCGCTACCACATTGTTCGAGGAACCCTCGACAGTACTGGTGTAACCAATCGTGGGCAGGGTCGTTCCAAGTACGGAACCAAACGACCAAAAGCAAAATAAACAATTAATAGAACGGAGAATGACAAATGCGTCGTACGAGTCCGGAACGGAGAATAACTCCTCCCGATATTAAATTCAATAATATTTATGTTCAAACCTTCATTCATCATATTATGAAGAATGGCAAGAAAAGTGTCGCAACAACTCTGGTTTATGATGCACTGGATATTGTTCAACAAAAAACAGGCAAACATCCTATTGAAGTTTTAGACACTGCTTTGAAAAATGTTGGTCCTATGATGGAAGTCCGCCCGCGTCGTGTTGGTGGTGCAACCTATCAAGTTCCTATGGAAGTTGCATCAGACCGCCGTGTAGCCCTGGCAATCCGCTGGATCATTAATTCATCCCGCTCCCGCTCTGGTCGCTCATTTTCTGAAAAATTTGCAGCTGAATTGATGGACGCCGCTACCGGTCAGGGTGCTTCTGTACGTAAGAAGGACGAAACCCACAAAATGGCTGAAGCAAACCGCGCCTTCTCCCATTATCGCGTATAGATATTAAGGTAATAATGCAACGTACTTTTCCACTTGAGCGAGTCAGAAATATCGGTATTATTGCTCATATTGATGCTGGCAAGACCACAACGACCGAACGAATTTTGTATTATACGGGGAAGACCTACAGAATTGGTTCTGTGGATGATGGTACTACTGTTACCGATTGGATGGCTCAGGAACGGGAACGGGGAATCACAATTGTATCCGCTGCTGTCACTGCCGAGTGGAAAGATTATCAATTTAATATTATTGATACTCCTGGACATATTGATTTCACAGCTGAAGTTCAACGCTCTTTAAGAGTTCTGGATGGTGGTGTTGTTGTTTTTGATGCCGTTCAGGGGGTTGAACCACAGAGCGAAACGGTTTGGAGACAGGCGGATCGTTATCTGGTCCCCAGAATTTGTTTCATCAATAAGATGGATCGAATGGGAGCATCGTTTGATCGATCGGTTCAGTCAATTATTGACCGCCTGGGTGCCAATCCTATTCCTATGCAGATACCAGTGGGTGAAGAAGCCAATTTCATTGGTGTCATTGATTTACTGGAAATGAAATCCATTGTTTGGGATAATCCTGATGGGCGAGAATATGTTGTGACTGATATTCCAGCTGAATATAAAGAAGCAGCAGAATTTGCCCGTGAACAAATGCTAGAAAAAGCAGCTGAATTGGATGATGAACTCATTGAAAAATTTCTCGAAGGAGAAGTGATCACCAATGAAGAGCTAAAAACATCCTTGAGAAAAGCTGTGCTGGATAACAAAGCGACCTTGGTCTTTTGTGGATCATCTTTGAAAAACAAAGGTGTCCAGCCAATCCTGGATGCAGTGATTGATTATCTTCCTTCACCATTGGACATTCCAGCCGTTAAAGCCACTTCCCTGGACGGGGAAGAAATCATTGAATTACCTACTTCCGATACAGAATATTTGAGTGCTCTTGTTTTTAAGATTGTCAGTGATCCTTATGTTGGTCGTCTGGCTTATTTCCGTGTCTATTCCGGCAGGATGATCGCAGGAGAATCTGTACTCAGTCCTATTAAAGGCAAGAAGGAACGTGTTGGTCGATTAATTAGAATGTATGCTGACCGCAGAGAAGATGTGGATTTTATTCCATCCGGTGATATCGGTGCTATTTTAGGTCTTAAATTTACTTTTACTGGTGACACACTCTGTAATCCGGGTAAACCACTTGTATTGGAAACGATCAGTTTCCCAGAACCAGTTATCTCCATTGCGATAGAACCGAAAACAACTGCGGATCAGGATAAGATGGGGGAGGCTTTACGCCGTCTATCAGAAGAAGACCCGACGTTCCGCGTTCACTCCGATGATGCGACCGGACAGACGATTATCTCTGGTATGGGTGAACTTCATCTGGATGTTCTGGTTGACAGAATGATGCGCGAATTTAACGTCAAAGCCAATGTAGGCAGGCCGCGCGTATCCTACCGCGAGACAATCCTTAATCCAGTCCATGAATTAAGTTATAAATATGTAAAACAAACTGGTGGCCATGGTCAATATGGACATGTGGTCATCAATATGGAGCCATTAGAACGTGGTGGTGGGGTTGTTTTCGAAGAAAAAATTGCCGGTGGAACGATTCCAAAAGAATATTTTAAGGCCATTGAAAACGGTGTCAAAGAAGCGTCTCAATCTGGTATTTTGGCAGGTTATCCTGTCACTGACCTTAAGGTGACACTGGTTGACGGATCTTACCATGAGGTAGATTCCAGCGAAATGGCATTCAAAATGGCTGCGGTTTTTGCTTTCAAAGAAGCTTTTCAGAAGGGGAAACCCACGTTACTGGAACCGATCATGAAGGTTGAAGTTGTTATGCCGGAAGAATATCTGGGAGATGTATTGGGACAGATCAATTCCCGGCGTGGAGAAATTCAAGGAACAGATTTACGACCAGGAAATTCTCATGCAATTAGAGCTCTGGTCCCATTGGCTGAAATGTTTGGTTATGCTACAGAATTACGCTCTGCAACACAGGGACGTGGTGTTTTCTCAATGGAATTTCACCATTACTCTCCAGTTTCGGATTCTGTGGCTCATCGTATTCTAAATTATTAAAAAAATCATCAAGATTTTTAAGGAGATGTGACTCTTATGGCGAAGGAGAAATTTGATCGCAGTAAACCCCACCTGAATGTGGGAACAATGGGACATATTGACCATGGGAAGACCACGCTGACAGCAGCGATCACCAAGGTCAGTCAGTTAATGGGATTCGCAG
>JAVEYK010000022.1:0-7386 GCA_034003505.1 Anaerolineaceae bacterium
CACCGCCAGCGATCTTTGGGTTTAACCCAAATTCTGCTTCACTTACCTGTCCGAACCAGATCACGCTGACATATTGTGGGGTGTACCCGGCCGTCCAGATCTCATCATGATTAAAGGTAGCGCCAAACTTTCCAGCGCTAGGTCTACCAATATCCAGTAGGCTCGGATATCCCAGTGTTGCGCGACGTTCGTAATCATCTCTGAGGATATCATGGGTCAAAAATGCGAGTTGAGGGCTCAGGATGGCCTGGGAGTCTGTTAGAAAATCATCCAGGCTTAATCCATCGCTCAATTCCACATGCCGTAATACTTTTGGCTCTATCAAGCCATTGTTGGTATTTTTCAGACCATATCTTATACCCAGATTGGCGAAAATACTGTAAAAATCCGCTATTTCCAAAATAGTGGCATTATTTCCCGCAAACAGGATCTCCTGGACTTGTTCCAGGTTGCTGACGGTGTTCAGTCCAAATGATTTTGCACTACGGGACACAACGTCGTATCCAATTTGCTCATACAGCCGGTTGACCCCGCTGAGATAATCATTAGCAAGTGCGCTGCGAAATCGCAAAGGACCGTGATACTCTTCGATTGGCAATTGGTAGTTCGATAAATCCTCGGATAGATTGACAGGGAGATCCCAAACCTGGGTGCCGGGAGAAAACCCTCTGGCAAATGCATTGACAGCGATCAATGGCGTCAGAATAGAGCCACCTTGTTTTGGTGTAATGCTGGATGATTCATATTTTAGATCGAGATTGCCAACCAAAGCGAGAACCTCCCCGTTTCCAGGGTCCAATATCACCCCGCTGCCTGCCATTTCAACGTCAGCCATCGTTTCATCAAACAAAGAAGGTAGAAATCTTTCAGGGGGGCAATTATCCGAATCGGTTTGTGATCCAGCTACGCGGTTCAATTGGCTGTTCAGTGTGCAGCGTAAAGCTAGTTGAATATTGTTATTCAGGCTGGTAGTAACGCGTATTCCACCTAACTCAATCCGCTCTCTGCCATACAAATCATAAAGCTTATTTAACACCAGAGAGGAAAAAGCATTTGCAAATTGCTTCTCTTTCTGAACCTCAGACACCAGTAGTAATTTGGATGCCATCGCGGTTTTGAAGTCTTCACTGGAGACAAAGCCTTCTTCCTTTAATTGGGTGAGTAGACCAACCTGATTTTCCAACGCCGCCTGGGGAGCATCCAGAGGATTGAGCGCAGGGGTTAATGAAGTGGACACCAGTAAAGCAGCTTCAGCCATGTTCAATTGATTGGCATTTTTATTCAGGTACAGGTGCGCAGCCGAGTCGACCCCGATTGAATGGCGACCATAAGCACTGCTGTTCAGATACCATTCCAGAACCTGTGCCCGGCCATATTTTTCTGTAATTTGTGCAGCCAGTAAACGCATACGTAAAATGCGATTTAAATTCTCAGGCTCGTCCCAAAGCAACAATCTTTCGACCAAACTCTCTGCAATAGTGCGATCCGAAGTTGTAGAAAGAAGGTTTTTGTTATACCCTGGACTGCTCCAAAAATCGGGTTGATACACAGCCACAGTGAGTTGCACTATATAAGGGCTGATAAAATCCGATTGGTTGGGATCCAGTGGGAGAAAGCGTCGTTTGATGCCGGCTTCTTCCAGACGGAAAAATTCTTCTCCACTTTGGTCCAACAGAACTGTAGGGGAAAGTAAGATGCCGGTCTCAGGATCAAGGTATGCTGGAATCCAGTCTGTAGCGGGTAAATCTTTCGTCAATTGCGTATAAAAGCTACCGACAATAACCGGTATCCCTGCGACAACAATCATTAATAAGATGAGAGATATCAGGCTGATCCGTCGCAATGAACGCCGTGTTTGGACGGGTTTGAAAAATCGCCTTTTTTTTCTATCTTTAACGATGAGTAATGTTTGTAAGCGTGATTTCATGGGACCAGGATCAATCACTTTGTTGGTGTGATTGTAGATTTAATCGTTGGTTTTACAGTCTGAGATTTTGTTAGTGTTTGGGTTGATGGTACCACGGTTTTTGTGTCGCTGGTTGGGGAAGGAGTTTCGCTGGGTGTGGGGGTAGCTGTGTAATACTGGTTGAGGTAGAACTCTGCGGTAGCTTTCCACTGCGGTAATATGGCTTCAGGATCCAATTCTAACAAACGCTCCCAATCACGTTTGGCAACATCATTTTTCAAAGCTTCCAATGCGATCGCCCGCACAAAGTACATACGGGCAAGTTCCTGATCATCCTTAGCCAGTTTCTGGCATTCACTGGCCTGTTGGTAGGCATTGCCGGGCTTATTCAGTGGAAAATTCGCTTCACTGAGAATGATACAGGCTTCAAATGATTTAGGATTTAATTTGAAAGCCAGGTCGAAATCCTCAAATGCATTTTTATATTCTTCCATTTCGCTGTAAATCAGGCCGCGTTGTGAATAACCTTCCGCATAGGCAGGATCTCTCCGCAGAATGATATCCAACAACTTGATAGCTTCTTCAAATTTTTCGTTGGCAGCATAAGCTTTTGATAACAGAACGTCAGCATCCGGATCAAAGGAAGAGTTATATCGGGTGTATATCAACAGCGGTTCAAGCGACGCTTTGGTGTTGCCGCTAGCCTGATAAACCTGCCCCAGAAATTTATAGGATTCTAAAAGTGTCAGATCTTTTTCTAAAGCTTTTAATGTAAAGTCAATGGCCAGGTTATAGTCGTTTTCGATTAATGCAAGCCGACCTTTTGCCAGATCAAGCAGTGGAGATTCCGGCAGAAGATCCTCCACATCCTCAAGATATTCACGGGCTTTTTCAAGGTTAGCTTCCTTAAAATAGGTTTGCACCAATGCGAGATATGCCTCACCATAATATTGGTCAAGTTTTACACTAGCAAGTAGATCTTCTATTACCATTTCAGATGAGTCTTCCCTGAGCAGGTTCACCATTGCCCTGCCAAAATAGCCTGGTGCAAAATTTGGATCGATCTTGATTGCCTCCTCGAAGGCTGTCAGAGCCTTGGATAACTCACCCGTTTGACGGTATGCCTCCCCAAGGTGGTAATACAGGTCGGGGGCATCTTTTTGAGATTTGATTGCCTGCTCAAAGAACTTGATCGCTTCCAACCAATTGCTTTTCTGGTAATTACGCATTGCAATACTATATGCCTCAATGATGGGATGCGGTGTGAAGACATACATAGGTGTCGGTGTGTATGTACTTTCAAGAATGTTCCAGGGTGCAGTAGGTTCGATGATGCGTGGTACGAGGGTTTCAGTCGGGGTAGAGCTGGCAGGATAAGTTGGTGTCGGTGCAGCTGTTCCCATGGCGGCCAGGTTGCGATCTTTGAACAACCATAATCTGTTGGATCGAAATGCCACAACAATTAATACAATTACCACCACCAAACCTACACCAGAAAGCCCAACTTTTAACCAGGGAACTTTTGCATGCGGTTTTTCGACCGGACCGAGAGGGGGCAATTGCCATTTCCTTTTCTGCTCTTCATAGGGGATAGCCAGACTCTCATCCGGAGGTAGATCGCCCAGAATGATCAATCCTCGGCGGGCCATTTTATTTTGGGGATCGAACTTGAGGGTTTGATTAAGACAATAACGCCGTTCTTTTAAACTGTCTACCACAGCACTCATCCATAACCAGTATTCCGGGTTTTCCTGGTTCTGTTTCAGTAAACGTGTCAGGAGATCTTTACCGCGGGTTTTATCACCGGATTCAATTGCGGCAACAGCTTCCTGAAACATTTTTTCTTCAGCGTTTGTCATGTATTGAGTTTAGCATAGCCATAATTCCAGGACAAGGGATTGGGCACAGAGAAATGTTTGAGAAATATTTCATGGTATCATTCCAATGATGAAAATAAAAACAATTCATCAATTCATCTTCATTTCATTGGTGATTCTGCTGGCTGCTTGTGTACCCACAGGACAGCTTTCTATTCCGGATAGCTCCTTCACCAGCACACCGGAGACGCCTACTGTAGCACCATCCATGACCTCTACCAGTACGTTGACACCAACAGCACGTCTTACAGCTACTCAATTGCCTTCCCCAACTGCGACCCCACGTGTGCATACTATTAAATTGGGAGAAACGTTATTGGGTATTGCCTGGTCTTATAATGTTTCTTTGGATGAACTAAAATCCTTAAACCCGGATGTGAATCCGAATATCATGGTGGTGGGGACTGACCTGCTCATTCCGGTAGCAACTCTTCCGCCAACCAACCTGACGCCAGAACCCACACCGATCCAACTTCCGCTGGAAGGTTTAAACTGTCTGCCGGAAGCGGATGGTGGTGCCTGGTGCTTCGTGTGGGTCAACAATACCTCTGCCGAATCTTACGAAAATGTGACCTTAGGTTTTAATCTGGCTGACTTACAGGCATCCCAGGTTTTTTCCAACCAGGGCACGGCCCCTCTCAATATCTTGTTAGCAGGTGAAAAAATTCCTGTGGCGGTTTATTTTTCTGATCCAGTTCCACAACCGTTTCAAAAAAGTGCTCAGTTTATTTCTGCGATTCCTTATAATCCTGAATCAGGGCGGTACCTTCCCATCGATGTTGACATAAATTCGGACGTAAAGACCCTTGATGATCAACTCATGACTATTATTGGAAAATACACAGTGAAATCGGATGCTTCCGCTGTCACAATTGTTGCCGTTGCCCTGAATGATCAGGGGGAAATTATTGGTTTGCGGCGCTGGCAATCTTCGTTGTCAAAACCGGGAACGAAAGGCGAATTTCAAATTGATTTGGCGGCTGTCTCCGGAGAGATTACAGAATATATCTTACTTGCGGAAGCACAGCCATGATTTTTTTACCAGATCAGATAACTATCCTTAACGCATAAGATTTCGTCTCCAGGCACATTCAGACATAAAGAATAGCTCAAGACACTACCATTTTGTACTCGTTTCATAGCAGGGATGATTACTTTACTGACACCATATTGATCTGTGGCTGGGACATCATATTGGTATTCATCTCCGTCCGGCAATGTAATGGTCAATTCTGCCGTGATATTTTGCAGAGGCGTGCTATTTTCTGTGCGCAACACTTGAATGTGCAATTCCTGTTCTTCATTTAAAGAAACATGCGGTGATTTTTCCTCAATATATATACTGACCGTTTGAGCGTTATACTCAAAATGAACCACCTGTTCGGATTCAATATTCATGGTTTCCAGGAAGCGTTCTCCTAAAGGTACCATCAGGACTTCCTGAGTGCCGGGTAAATAATCCAGACAATAGTTTTGAAAACATTGTCGAATGTGGTCGCTTTCTTCAAAAACCTCACACAATGGATTTCCAGAGAGCTCCCTGCCGCCATGTTTCATGATAAATTGGTCAAAAACCGAGGGAACATGGAATCCATTCGGGCTATTGACGACATAAAAAACCATATTGTCATTTAATGAGTAAATTTGTGGTCCGGGGATATCTTGTGGTAAACCCAGACGGACCGGGAGATCTAACAGGTGAATTGTTTCAGGGAGCTCTGGATTTCCGATGAATACTGCGTTCTGATAGACCTGTTGAACCAATCCAGGTTGAACTTCAATAGGAGCTGTCAGAGGTTCTCCGAAGTCATCCAGTTGCCCAAATCGTTTCAGGTAACTAAGAAAAGGCATGCTGACTGTTGTGGCATTTATATTGACAGCAGCGCTCTGCCTGGCAGTGAATTGGCATATTTCTTTGCAATTGTATGCACCATAAGCTAATAATTGAATCTTTTGATCAGGTGCATTCATCTGGCGATAGAAACCAATATTTTCAAAGTACTGCTCAATCCTCTTTTCCTGTAGATTGTACCGAACAATTGTGAGTTGTTTGCCGGTGATGGGTGCGCCTCCGAGTTGATTATAAAGAGGTAAAAACTCTTCATAAACTTCAGGAATCATGTTGATATTATCTCCATTTAGGGAATCATCTATGCCTACCATGGCTCCAATGGGAAAGAAAAAATATCCTTGATTTTGGACGATTTCCGGGTTATAACACATCATTGCATTTTCTGTATACTGGCATTGATTTTCATCCCAGGAAAACACGGATGAAATAACAGGCCCAAGAATTTCAACTCCACCCATTTGTTTGTAAAAATCCCGGAATGTCTTATCAATTCCATATACCCTATTATTGGATGGACTCATTTCAGTATTACCACAGGCAGAGAAAAAGAGAACCAAAAATAATAAAGTAAAAAGAGGTTTGGTAAAAAATGTTTTTAACTTTAGAATCATCCCGGGCTAACCTTTAATGATGAAAAATGAATAACAATCCCCAAAAAGTATATCAAATTCAGCATTTAATCACAATCGACGGGATTGATAAGAAGGATCTGAAGTTAACCGGAATTTTTTATCCGTAGTTTTAAATCGGATTCGAAAGTATTCTGCAATCCGATTTCTAAGGGTATATTGGGGTAGAAATTTAATTTCTCGCGCGCCAGAGAAAGATCTGCACACATCCGGCTGGGACCACCATCATTCCTCGTGTTATAAACCACTTCCGGGCTTTTTCCTGTAATTTCTGCGACCAGGCGTGTTAATTCGCGCACACTTGTTTCTCTGCCGCTGCCAAGATTGATGGTCTCGTGATTAATCCCATTGGCGATAGACGCTGCCATTAATCCATTGACTACATCATCGATATACACATAATCTCTGGTCTGGGTTCCATCGCCATGTACGACCAACGTTGAGTTCATTTGCGCTTGTTTTAGAAAATAGGGAATGACTGGCGGGTGGGTGGGGGGCATTTGCTGGCCGGGACCGTAAGCATTGAAAATTCTCAGGTTAACCGTTTCTATTCCCCACAGACCACCGATGGTATGTATGTAATATTCTGCGGAAAGTTTGGAAACAGCATACGGCGAGCGCGGTTGTGGTATGGCAGATTCTTTCACCGGTTGCGAGGATTGGTTCCCATAAATTGCACCGGAGGAAGTGAACACGACACGACGTACCCCAACATCCCGCATTGCTTCCATCAAAGTGACGGTTCCACCAACATTGACGAGATTGTACTCCCTGGGGTACAGCACCGATTCGGGAACAACCACGCGTGCAGCGACGTGATAGACACAATCGACATCCTGCAACAACGTCCACAATTTAGGCCGGTCATTAATATCACCACGAATAAATTCGACATCTGCCAATAATCGATCGGGATCACCCGTTGAAAGGTCATCTAATCCCCGTACATAATGACCTTCCTTTACCATTTTGTTCGCTAGTGCTGAGCCGATAAATCCAGCCGCGCCTGTAATAAAGATGCGCATATTCACCTTTTTATAAATTAGTATGAGATTTTATCTATCGTATACAGTTTTTTGACCAATGTAAGTGTTTCGGAGTTTTTGATGATTTGAATGAAAA
>JAVEYK010000022.1:7486-12034 GCA_034003505.1 Anaerolineaceae bacterium
GGTTTATTCATATAATTATAAGGAGGAGAAGCTTAAAAAATAACATGAAACATATCATTGAAGGATTTAATCCCATTTCTGGGAAAAATGATATTACAACCGCTATTCGAGAAGTGATCAAATATTATGGTGTAAACCTGAGTGAGGAGATGCTTTTTGGATTAGGTGCAGGTTTACATTTTTACTATTTTAACATGCGCAGTCTACCACATCCTGTGATTGGTGGCAGGATGCTTCCCAGAAAATTCGAAGAAAATTTATCCCAGCATAGCCACATAAATATCCAAATAAAAAAAACCGATGATGAGAAATCCGCCTGGAACCTGCTCAGGAGTAGACTTATTCTAAATCATCCTGTCATTGTTTATGTGGAAATGTCAGAGCTGAACTATTTACACATGCCTCCCGATCAACGCTTTGGAAGCCATTGTGTTACTGTTTTCGGTTTTGATGATAAAGAGGAGGTTGTTTATATCTCCGATCGTGACCAGGCTGGCTTTCCTATTACTGTATCTTCCCATGAAAAACCGCAAAGTTTTCACATCCTGCCAATGGTAGAACTATCCAAAGCCAGAATTTCTAAATTAGAACCTTTTCCGCCTGACAACATCTGGTTAGAAATTGAATGGAATTATTACCACTTTCTAACCCGTTTTCAAATCATTTCTGCCATTAAAGAAAATATGGTTTTATTTCTGAATGCACCCAACACCAATGAGGGTTTGAGGGCGATCCAGTTATTTGCGCGCTCCATGGACAAATGGAAGAACTGGAGTGCAAAGAAATTGAAACGCGCTGCTCTGAATGCCTTTATCATGATCGATCAAATTGGTGGAACGGGAGGAGGAGCATTTCGTAAAATGTATGGCCAATTTTTGCTGGAAGCAGCCCACCAGGCAGCAGCACCGGCATTTGGAGCAATCGGAGAACAATATCTATTCCTGGGAGAGCAGTGGGATGATGTGGGTCACCTGTTTTTCAATTTGTACCAGGGCGAACAACCAGACATTCTCGAAGATATTAAAAAGAAAATTCATCAAATTGCGGTGGTTGAAAAAGGACTTGCCAACCAATTGCTTTCTGTCATTAATGCGATCAGTGAGTAATTTTTTGTTCCTGATTATTTTCAACGCAAACTTGTAGGGCCAGAATGATTGCCCTTAAACTGGTTTCTAAACTCATGGATGGAGAAACCTGATTCTTTTCAATCACTTGTTCCGGTAATGGTGGCAAATGAATAAAACCACACAGACATTGATGATCTTCAAGACTTAAGTAGTACAGACTACTATAGAACACCTGATTGCACATATAAGCTCCAGCCGATAAAGATATTTCGGAAGGAATTCCAGCATTTTTTAGGTGTTGATGAATAAGACTTACTGGTAATGTGGAAAAAAAGGCTGCCGGACCTTCCTCTATCACAGGACGATCGAGGATCTGGTTCCCTGAATTATCAGCAATACGGAAATCCATCCAATTAATGGCTATCTTTTCAATGGAAACCACCGGTCGCTGAGATGCTTCTCCAAGAAGCATAACAATATCGGGTTGGATTCCCTTAATTTTGCTGCTTAACCATGCGACAGCATTCAAACTATCAACCGGAAGTATTTTTTGAATCAGATTGTGGCCTGGAAATAAATCGATTGGAAAATGTTTAATGATTTCGGAAGATGGGTTGGTAGTACTTCCATTGAAAGGTTCAAATCCGGTCAGAATAATGTTCATATCAGTAGTCCTTTCGTTAGCATTATCACGAATAGTTTTCCAATGATTCTAACTGATTTTGAAATACCTGGTCAATTGTCCAGTTTTTTACTCCCTTAAGGGATTGAAAATTTCCGCTCTTTCGCAGGTTGCTTCAAATTTATGATTGGATTAAAGTAGTAGAAATGGAAAATTTCGTAGAAAAAAATAGAAATGGCAAAGAATTGATTAAATTAATCATTGCTGATGATGACACCTCAGTAAGTTCTGCAATCCATCTATTATTAGATCAGGATCAGGACTGTTGGCAAGTTCTTGGGGAAGCTCGGAATGTAAACGAACTATATTTAGTTGTTGAACAACAGCAACCACAGTTAATTTTATTGGATTGGGAACTACCAGAAGAATCCTGGATGGATGTAAGTTCTCAAAATTTTTGTTTAAAAGATCGAATAAGCTATTTACGGAAACTAAATCCGAAAGTTAGTATTATTGTTCTTAGCAGCAAACCTGAGCAAAGAAACGCGGTGATAGAGGCTGGGGCGGATAGCTTTGTTTGCAAAGGAGACCCGCCAGAATTCCTGCAACATGCTTTATATGCATTATGTGAAGAACCTTCCGTTCAATTTGATGGCCTAAAGATCCCAAAATCAAAACAACATATTTTTGCTCCGTTTAACATCATTCATTCTCTTCCAATTCAAATTTAATAGAAATCAGGATAATTGACCAAAAAACACATATGGGTTAATTATTTTTTGAATCAAAGTCCAGATACAATTTTTTGTTGCGTATAGATAAAAAAATGGAAATCAGTGATCTTGTTGGAGAAATGATTTCTTTAAAGCTGTCAGATGAATATAATTAATCAGGATAGTACTTCATTTAAATAAAATCGATTTGATTTTTCTCATTGTTCACTCTGGAGGTTTTAATGTACATCGCTGCGATTGACCAGGGCACTACCAGCACTCGTTTCATTATTTTTGATCTGAAAGGAAACATAATTGCTTCCGATCAGAAAGAACATCGTCAAATGTATCCCCAACCGGGGTGGGTGGAACATGATCCTTTGGAAATCTGGCAAAATACCCAGGAAGTGATTTCAAACACTCTTCAAAAAAGTGGTATTCGCAAAAATGAAATTATTGCATTAGGAATTACCAACCAGCGCGAGACGACAGTGGTCTGGGAGAAATCATCAGGGAAGCCGGTTCACAGTGCCATCGTATGGCAGGATACGCGGACAGACAAAATTTGTACTCAACTGGCGCAAGAAGGTGGACAGGATCGGTTCCGATCGAAAACAGGCTTGCCATTGGCAACTTATTTTTCGGGTCCCAAAGTGAAATGGATATTGGAGACTTCTCCAGAATTTCGGAAGCGTGCTGAGGAAGGTGAAATTCTATTTGGAAACATAGACACCTGGTTAGTCTGGAATCTCACTGGTGGTCCTGATCGTGGATTGCATATTACAGATGTGACCAATGCATCCCGCACACTGTGTATGAATCTCGAAACGTTAGATTGGGATCCTGAAATTCTGCACATCATGGGAATTCCAGGCAAAATGCTTCCGAAAATCCATTCATCCAGTGAGGATTATGGACGAATCCAATCCGGTCCTTTGGCTGGCATCCCGATTGCAGGTATTCTGGGTGATCAACAGGCAGCACTTTTTGGTCAGACTTGTTTTGATGTTGGTGAAGCGAAAAACACCTATGGAACCGGATGTTTCATGTTGTTGAATACCGGTACACAGAGTGTTCAGTCGAAAAACGGCTTACTGACAACCCTGGGGTATAAAATTGGTGATGCTCCCGCAGTATATGCACTTGAAGGATCCATTGCAATCACCGGAGCGTTGGTACAGTGGTTAAGAGATAATCTCAATATTATTCAAAATTCTTCTGAAATTGAAACGCTGGCTAACACTGAGAATGATAGTGGGGGCATCTATTTTGTGCCAGCTTTCTCCGGATTATATGCTCCTTATTGGCGCAGCGATGCACGCGGTGTAATTGTTGGGCTTACCCGTTACATCAATAAAGGACATCTGGCACGGGCAGTTCTGGAAGCAACCGCCTATCAGACTCGTGAAGTATTGGATGCGATGAATAAAGATTCCGGAGTGGACTTGAAAGCGCTCAAAGTTGATGGAGGAATGGTTTTCAATAACACTTTAATGCAGTTTCAGGCAGATATTCTCGGTGTTCCGGTCATTCGTCCGAAGGTTGCAGAAACAACGGCCTTGGGCGCTGCCTATGCCGCCGGATTGGCTGTTGGTGTCTGGCAGAAAGTGGATGATCTGCGATCAAATTGGGGCAGGCTTGCTGTTTGGGAACCTCAAATGGATGCTGAACAACGAGAAAAACTGTATGCTGGTTGGAAAAAGGCGGTTACCCGAACCTTCGATTGGATTGAGTAATAAAATATTTACATATGGTATGATTGTGAAATTATATACAATGAAAAAATCTTTTCATCTATGGCCAAAAGGTGTTTGTGGTAGGTTTTCCTTCCAAAAAATACCTGCCAAGATCTGTCTTAAGATGATACCAATGGAGAAAACATGGAAAAACCTCTAGCGATTGTGATTGGAGCCGGATTTACTGGTGTTGCAGTTGCTTATGATTTGGCACAACGGGGACTGGACGTAAAGGTCTTGGAACGCGGTCCGCTCGTCAATGGAACCTCTGGTAGAACCCATGGGCTTTTGCATAGTGGTGCCCGATACGCAGTGGAAGATCAGGAATCAGCAATCGAGTGCATTGATGAGAATATCATTCTCCGGAAGATCATCCCCCAGGTGATTGAACCGAATGGTGGCCTTTTTGT
>JAVEYK010000022.1:12134-42587 GCA_034003505.1 Anaerolineaceae bacterium
AAAGAAAGGGGTGCCTTCATGGCATCCAGGCCGCTCTTGGACTCCGGTTCGAAAGGTCGCAGCCTCACCCGTACCTTTAAATGTTTTGACCATAAGGAATCAGATAATGTTGATGGGCTGGTCACCATCACAGGTGGTAAGGCGACCACCATGCGCTTAATGGCTGAAAAGACAGCTGATCTTGTTTGTAAAAAACTGGGGATGAATGTGCCCTGTCAAACGGCTGAATTAGCAATCCTTTCTTATCGTAAGTTTCGTATTGCTCAGAATCTGGAGGTCGCATGACACAAACCTGGCAGGTTACTTTTGAGATTTTTCGAAAAAAAGGGGATCAGCCGTCTTTTTATGATCAATTTGAATTGGAAGTTGATCCGGATGAATATGTTTTAGATGGGGTCGAAAGGATTTGGGCCTTCAAGGATCGATCGCTGGTTTTTTCTCACGCCTGCCATCACTCCACTTGTGGTGCCTGCGGTATGCTGGTTAATGGTGTGGAAAAACTGACCTGTATTACAACGATTCGCTCAGTGACGAAGGACGGCGGAGTTATCCGGGTGGAACCCATGCGAAACTTCCCGGTCATCAGCGATTTATCAGTTGATATGACCACTTTTTATCAAAGGATGGAGCGGGTAGGTCAACAACCAGTTGTTTCTGTTATCTATGAAGATAGTAAAGGAAAATTTGACCCTGATGACGATCTGTTAAGGTTGTCAGATTGCATCGAATGTGGATTGTGTATCAGTGCTTGCCCCATTGCGTTGACTACATCTGCCTATGTAGGCCCCGCAGTTCTGGCAGGTGCACAGCAATCCGGTGATCTCAACCCCTGTGTCCTTGAAATTGTTGATTCCGAGAATGGAGCCTGGCGCTGTCACAGTGCCTTTGAATGCACTGAGGTGTGTCCCTCACATGTTGACCCAGCCTGGCGGATTATGAATTTACGCAAACAATTGGTATCCAGACGCATTAAAAAATTCTTTGGTGTGAAATAGGAGTATAGATGGAAAATCATCCTTCAAGACCTACCAACCTGATTAAGTGGTTCGATCCGAGGCATCGTTCCCTGGGAACCTGGGCATTCATTCTTAATCGCCTTAGCGGTCTTGGTCTCACTCTTTATTTGTTTATTCACTTAATCATGCTGGGCCAATTAGCAAAAGGTCCCGAAGCCTATGATGGGTTTATCGCATTGGTTAAAAATCCTGTGTTCCTGGCAGGAGAATTGTTGGTGGTCGCTGCAGCGCTCATTCATGGACTGAATGGCATCCGGATTGGCATTACCAGTTTTGGTATTGCTGGTGGGAAGCAAAAACAGCTTTTCATTGGTTTCATGACTATTGCTGTCATTGCTATTATTTATTTTGCAATACGCATGTTTGCCCATTAATCAGGAAGGAGATGGAGATGAAAGATGGATTTGATGTGACTTCCCGATTGGGCGAGGGTGCGGGGTTGTGGTTTCTGAAAATATTAACCGGCTTTCTTGTAATTGTGGTTCTGGTTATTCACTTAATTGTTAATCACCTGATTGTGCCGGGTGGTTTGTTGAGTTATGCGGATATTGTGCAGTATTATCAAATTCCAATCATACCCATGATGGAGATCGTCTTCCTGATTTTTGTGGTTACGCATGCGCTCATCGGGTTACGCAGTGTATTGCTCGACCTGCGCCCATCAAACATCCTTCTCCAATGGATCAATTATGGATTGGGCGTCTTGGGCATCGGGTCGATTGCATATGGTGTCTGGTTGGTGTTGGTGATTGTGGGTAGGGGATGAGGAAATTATTTAATAATCAATATATATTTTACTTAACCTCGTATACACCCAGGTCATAGGCAAAACCTAATGGTCTCAATTTACCGTTGAAATCCATATCGACGATTGGAATAGTAAGCCCCGTATTTATCGCTGGGGAATTTTCTTGCAGTCGTAAATCGAGCAATGAACGGTTAACAAACATTGGGTCTGCTCGAATGGTACCGTTATCTAACTCTACACAATCAGGGTATTCCATTGAGCATTCTGTCCTACCCCAGGTTAGATTTCTATCCACAGTTATCTGATTAATTGCGGAGGGGAATGCTAATGTAATTTGCCCCACCCATTTTGGACCAAAATCGACAATATTATTTTTAATAACAATGTTTTCAATATTGGCGGTAGCGATGTAGATTCCAGCACCCCCATTCCCTATACTTCTAAAGATTGTATTATTATAAATATTTATATTTTTTCTTAAACCGTCCCCGCCTGCGGAGGCCCCAGATCGATGGAGGAATATACCTGAACAAGCGGAATCAATAATAATATTATTGTAAATATTAATATTTTCCACAATTCCACCTCGTTCTGAGCCGATTGAAACTCCTCCGGCACGTTCGGTCCGGTTGGCATAAACATCAATATTATGAAGTGACTGTGTTCCATTCAAGCCTGCTTCCCAGGCATCCAAATATATTGCACCATCTTGATAAAAGCTGTGAACATAATTATGGTGAACACTTCCATCAAAGCTTGAATTTTTAATGTCAATTCCGGCAGCTCCTAAATAATTATTGAAGTTTTCAAAATAAACCTCGTTATTTTTTACTTCAAAATTGGAAACATTAGAGATTGTTATGCATTCTTCATGTCCATATGGCATTGGCAGGTTACGAGCATTCACAACAGTGTTATTATCAACAATTACGTTTGAACTGTTCCACACGCCAATCCCAGAAGACACACTTTCTTTTGTGTATGAATTTTCTATGAGAATATGGTCTCCAAACATCACCTTGATGGCCTCGTTGTTTGAGTTCAAGACTTCTAAATTCGATAAGATGATATTGGAAGTTAAAATTCTTGGATTATAAGTTCCAACAACATAAATTCCCATGTCTGTTGAGTTCTGAATCGTTAAATCTTGTAGCTTTATATAATTCTTATTCTTTACGTGAATCAGTCCTTCTTCAGATTTGGAAAAATTGATTCCGTTTCCATCCAGGACTACTTTTTCATTCGGATAGGCAGCATAGGTAATGTAATTGCCGGGAGAACCTGAATTGTTTGGAATGATTCTCTCATTGTAAGTTCCAGCACGGATTAGAACTGTATCACCGGCAACGAGTACATTCGCTGCTTTCTGAATGGATCGCCATGGTTGTGTGAATGTGCCAGGATTATCATCATTTCCCGATGAAGATACATAATAGGTACCCTCCATTTCCTTTTCCATGGATGCACTGATTGTCTTGTTCTTATCCATCACTACCGTGAATGGATTGGTTGTGCCAACCGCATCTCCAATCCATCCAGAAAAAACATAACCGGAAGCAGTAGAAATTGTGAGTGTCACAATATCTCCATAGTGATAAGGCCCAACAGGGTCAGCCACAATTGTGCCACCGGTGGTCTGATTGATCGTCAAGAACATCACATTCAAATCAAAGTTAGCACTAACGCTTTTGTTCCCATTCAGTGTCAAGGTAGTAGGATTTTCAGTTCCACTTAAATCCCCCATCCATCCTGTGAAGGAATAGCCGGGTTTTGCTTCCGCAATCAGTGTAACAACATCACCATAATGGTAAGGTCCTGACGGGTCAGCTGTGATCGTACCACCTGTAGTTTGATTAATTGTCAAGGAATCCACCTGTAGAGCAAAGTTTGCACTAACGCTTTTATTTCCATTCAGTGTCAAGGTAGTAGGATTTTCAGTGCCATTCATATCCTCCATCCATCCTGTGAAGAAATAGCCAGGTTCTGCTTCAGCAAACAGTTCTACGACATCATCATAATGGTAAGGTCCTGTTGGGTTCGCAGTGATTGTACCGCCTGTTGTTTGGTTGATCGTAAGAGATAATTCGTTTAATTCGACACGCGCATTGACGGTTTTGTTCCCGTCCATTGTCAGGGTGATTGGGTTATCTGTTCCGCTTAAATCGCCTGTCCAACCTGTAAATAAGTATCCTGGTTTTGCTGTGGCTGTCAACGTCACCAGGTCACCAATTTCGTATGGTCCATTGGGTTCTACCAGGATATTGTAATTTTCAGATTGGCTAATGGTTAATTTCACATTCGTTCCTAAGGATTGGACAAGTGGTAGGTAAATGGTATATGGAAAATCAGAAATCTCCAAAGTATCAAGCAAGGTTTCAGCAATTAGCTCTTCACTTTTTACGGTTGTGTTTAAATTGGTCGTTTGAGCAGCATTCACTTTTCCAAAAGGAAAGAAAATTAATGTCAATATGAGTAACAAAATTAAATAGTTCTTTCGTGTTTTCAACATAATCCTCATCCAAACAAAAAACGAGTCTGAAATTAGATCCAGACTCGTCCAAATGATTATTAGAATCAAAAAATTCGGCGGTCTGGCAGCCATCTCCTGGTGGATTTAGGCCCATAACTTTGCGTCCCCGCCTTTCGACGGGTTTGCCTTTTTCGTTTATGATTGAATCCTAACATACACCAATCTTGTTTACAACTTACAGATCGGAAAGGAAAAAATCATAAAGGGATAATCAATCCATGAATTGGAATTTAGTAACAAGATGGTAACATTTTAGTAACCATTCAGTAACAGATTGGTTATATTGATTATTGATTCCAGGTTGGGATTAATATATACTGAAAGCATATAAATAAGAGAAATTATTAATTATTATTGGTGAATTCAAATATATTGCGGAAGCGTTGAGCTGAAGGTTTAGTTTGGTCGCACAGCATGGGGAGAGCATGCAGAAATCTTCAAGGAGCTAATTGCGAAACCGACCTGATACAGAGTAGAAATTTATCGGAAATTTGTTAATTTGCAGGTTTTCCTGGAGAAAACATGTGAACAATAACAAAATCCTAACTATCTTTAAGCCTTACAACAGTGCAATGACTTGTTTATGGCAACGGAATGGCGGAGCTTGCTTAAGAATGGCGGTGTGATTGGAATGAAAAAATTTAGATTTCTTATTTTTTTACTAACAATTTGGTTAATTTTGCTTTTTAATATTAAGTATTTTTTCAATTTATTTGACACTAATATGGGAGCATATATTGCAGTTTTAGTGGTTTCAGTATTTATTATCCTTGTGCCTGTGACTATTAAAATACCTGGATGGATCGTTGTTTTGGTACCAACCTCTATTTTTTTATTGTTTAATATTGGAAATGGTGGATTTGATTCAATTACGGCTATCTCACATACTTTAATCGAATCAATTTCAATAACAGTAACTCTATTACTCGCCTATTGGGTTAATTTATCCTTACATGAAATTAGCGAACTAAACTCAGAAAACTGTAACTGTGCTAAGGAAAACATATCCACACAAGAGATAAATGGTCTTGGATATATCTATAGGGAAGTGCGCCGTTCAAGAAACCATAACAACCCCTTAGCCATTTTAGCAATAGAGATAGATGATAAGAACCAAAATTCAATTTCTAATAAGTTCAGGCACACCACAAAATTCGCAAAATACAAAGAAAAAATTCTTTCTGGGGTCGGCAATATACTTATCAATGAGTTAGAGGATATAGCAATTATTGTCCAGGGGGATGATCATTTTCTGGTTGCTCTACCAGAAACGAGGCCTGAGGATATTCCGTTTATTACAGATCGTATACAAAAGCAAGTGCACCAGCAATTAAATGAAAGGTTGTTGTTTGGGTCAGCAACACTACCGAGAGATGGATATACTTTTGAAGGCCTGATCGAAAAAGCTACCATGGAAATGAATGGTAAATTTTCTTCTCAATATTTTGGGGATTTGAAGCGAAAAGCTTCAGAACACCCTATAGTGGCAAACGAATAAATGGATAATAAGATGGACTATACATTACTTAACCAACCTCGTGTTACGCCTCATAAAAAATTTTATGAAACCATAAAAAAACTATTTGATTACAGTTTTTCCATTATTACCTTACCCTTCACCTTAACAGCCATGGCGATATGTGCGCTCGCCATTTACCTGGAGGACCCAACAGGACCAATTTTTCTGTTTCAAGAACGAATCGGGAAAGGTGGCAAGCCTTTTCGAATATGGAAATTGAGATCAATGAAAGTAAACTCCGAGAATGCCCAATCTCGTGCTTATATGAAAGCGTATGTAAGAGGTGAAATTTCTTCAGATAATGATGAATCAGTAATTTATAAACCGATATCTCCTGATTACATCCTGCGAGTTGGCCGTTTCATGCGTAAAACCAGTCTTGATGAATTACCACAAATATTTAACATTCTTAAAGGTGAAATGAGTATTGTCGGTCCACGTCCAAATGTGCCTTGGGAAGTTGAGGAGTATCGCCCCTGGCATCATGAACGCTTGGAGGTCCTGCCAGGCATAACTGGATTGGCTCAGGTCCGTGGTCGAAGCAGTATACAATTTAATTCCCTGGCGAGATATGACATTGCTTACATTGAACGAAGGGGTTTTTTGTTGGATTTGAAGATACTCTATTGGACCTTTATCACCATCATAAAGGCTAAAGGTGCAAAATAATATTGCCACGATTTCATATCGTATTTACACCTGTATAATACAGAAGAGACTGGGTGATGTGCCCCGATCAACTTCCAGGACTATTTAATATTAAAATAAATACCGGAGAATCAAACATATGGATTTAAAGAGTTACCTCGCAATTCTTAGAGGCAATCGTTGGGTAATCATCATCACGACAGCAGTAACTTTAGCCGTTGTGATTTTCATTACTTTCACGATAACACCGACGTATATAACCACGACTACTTTAAGAATTGCGACTTCATCTTCTGGTGTGGTGGGTTACTCTGATTATATGTACGCTGATAGGTTGATGAATACCTACACAAAATTAGCGACCAGTAGACCTGTTTTGAGTGAACTAGCCAGTGAACTTAATCTGGAAATCCTGCCTGAAATAAAAGTTGAGACGATTCCTAATACCGAATTGATAAAAATCACTGTAGAAACCTCCGATCCAATAATTGCTGAAAAATCAGCCAACACATTAGCAGAGATTTTAATTACACAGGGGCGCGAGCTGTATTCCGGAGGTGGAAAAAGTGTTCAGGAAATTTTAAGTGAACAATTAGTTCAAGCCGAAACTGAATTATCAGATGCCCGTCACGAGTACGATGCTTTTGTTCTAGAGAATCCAAAAGAAACTGATCAAATTCTATTATTAAAAGAAAAAATAAAATTAAAAGAAAGTACTTACACGTCGTTGTTGGACCAATATGATGATGCACGCCTGAAAGAAAGAATTCGAGAAAACATCATTTCTGTGGTTGAACCAGCGACACAACCTGAAACTCCCGCGAAACCCAATAAGGTCATGAATATTGCGCTTGGTTTAATTGCAGGCTTAATGGGAGGGGTAGGTTTGGCATTTCTTTTTGAAAATTTAGGAACACGCCTTTATACATCAAAACAAATCGAGGCTGTGGCTGAATTAAGTACTATTGGGAAAATCCCAGCATTGCCACAAAAGCGATTGTTTCGATTATGGAAAGCCAATGATGAAGGGAAAAACACTTCCTTCAAGGAAGCTTTTCGGCGTTTGCATATTCAAATCGTAACTCAGAGCCCGAAAAAAGAAGATGGAAATCCATTAAAATCCTTATTGATAACCAGTTCTGAACCTGGGGAAGGGAAATCAACTATTTCATTTAATTTAGCAAAAGCAATTGCTCAATCTGGCAAAAAAGTAATTGTCGTTGATTGCGATTTACACATTCCAAAACAACATCTCATCAATGGATTCTCAAATGACATCGGTTTGAGTACTATTTTAAATAAAGAAACAAAATTTAATGAGACAGTTCAAAAAACCCAATACCCTGGTTTACATATTCTTACAAGTGGGCCGTTACCGCCAAACCCTGAAAAATTATTAGGATCACCTCAGATGATTTCCCTCATAAAATTTCTGTCAGAACAATATGATATGGTGATATTGGATACACCAGCCTTGTTGTCGATAGCAGACACCATATCAATTATGCGAAGTGTGGATGGTATTTTATTGGTTGCGAGAAGAAACATTATTCGCGAAGAAGCATTAAGAGAGGCATGCAAACAACTGGTAGATATTAATGGACCAATCCTTGGTCTTGTCGTGAATGAAGCTGAACGGATTGGTTCCTATTATTACGATCGACATCGATAGAAAACCTGGTCTTTTCTTCTTTGATAACCACTGGGAATTTAAAAATTAATCACAACACAGGAAAGATCAATGGGTTTTCAACCTGATCCGCAAATACCTATTACTCCAGTTGAAGAAACTGCAAAAAGTTCAATTAATTCAGATTGGCAGAATATCTTAACTGCAGCGAAGGGGGGTGGGGTTTCATTTGCGGGAAGAATAATTGAATATGTAATTCGCTTTGCTTTTGGAATTTTCATTGCCCGAGTTGTAGGTGTTGAGCAATATGGTTTGTACACATTAGCAATTACAGTTTCGCTTATTGCTACGAACATTGCCATGTTGGGTCTACAAACAGGAATGGTTCGGTTTTTACCAGCAGCCATTCGCGAGAAAGATGACCAGACTGCCTGGGGAATTATTCAGGTCAGTGTTGGGATACCATTAATATTTAGTTTGATTCTTGCTGGTGGGTTACTGATTCTTGCTGATCCTCTGGCAGGCTTATTGTTTCAAGATACACGTATGGTTCCTCTATTACGAATTGCCAGTTTGTTGATTCCTTTGGACACCCTTTCTTCAATGGCTTATGTAATCACTATCAGTTACAAGCAGCCACAATACAGTGTAATAACTGATAACATCCTCGCTCCCTTAATCAAATTATTATTGGCAGCATCTTTTTTGGCTATCGGGCTATCAACACAAGGAATTCTTTTTGCACAACTTATTGCATCCCTCACTGCGTTATTGGTTCTGATATATTTTGTCAATTCATTATTCCCACTCAGGCGTACTCTTGGATCAGCGACTAAGCACTTAAAAAAACTGATTCGATATTCCTTGCCTGTCTATTTGGGTTGGATTGTAAACACTCTACAATCAACCTTCACAACACTGGCGCTCGGTTTCCTTGGTCTAGCCACCGGAGTTGGAGTTTATACAGCAGCTTCGCGATTTAGTTTAATCGGAAGCATGTTTTATCTTTCAGTGGGAAATATTTCAACACCGATTTTCGCCGATCTTCATAGTCAGGGTAACACCGCACAAATGAAAGCGTACTATCAAACAACGGCACGCTGGTTATTAATGTTCAATATACCTGTTTTTTTGACCTCTGTTTTATATGCAAAACCCTTGTTGTGGTTATTTGGTGATGATTTCACTGCGGGTGTTTCCAGCATGATCATTCTCGCATTTGGGACCCTGGCATATACAAGTACCGGATTAGGGGCTAATATCCTTGATATGACTGATCATCCAAAAGTAAACAGCATCAATTCTCTCATTATGGTTTTTATTCTGATATTTTTGAATATATTGTTGGTTCCCCGCTGGGAGGTCCTTGGCGCAGCTTTGGCAACCTCCATTTCAATTGTGTTGGTAAATGTGATCAGTTTGATTGAAGTGTGGATATTACTACGTATGCAACCATATAACCGCAGTTTATTAAAACCAATCCTGGCAGGTTTAGTTGCCGGATCGATTGCAGCACTCATTAACCACTTTTTTTCATTATCTTATTTTCTCCAATTAATTGTAGGTGGAGGGATGCTCTGGTTTGTATATTTAGGGTTGCTCTTTTTATTTAAATTGCCTCATGATGATATGCTTGTCGTTGAACGAGCACTTGTAAAAATTCGGGCAAAATCACCGTTCAATCACTTTGGTAAAAAGTGAGTTTTTAGAGCAGGTCATTCATAATGTCAATCATTGAACGAATCAATTCCAAAAACAGTACCTCATTCCATCTAAATTGGAACAAGATTTTTGCTTTTGGTTTATCCATAGGCTTAGGTGTGGTGTTAGGTTTTTTATCTTCAAAGGGAAACTGGGCTTATGCTCTTATCATTGCCTTATTGGTTCCTTTGGCAATTATCTTTAGTTCACGCCCATTTATTGGGGTCATCCTTTGGCTACTATTTATGCCGTTATCTTCTGCCTTGCCGAATCCGGACATGATGTATTGGCTTATTCACCGTATATTGATTCCCTTTACACTTGTTATGTCGATAATTCCCCGCCTTGTGAATACCTCACGTCAACCTCTTTTTCGGTTAAAGTTGCCTGATATTAGCTTATTGATGTTAGCCGCTTATATTCCCCTATCATTATTACTGACTGATAGATTGTCAGGTGACCTGGCGAGACAATACCTTGACCGTATGCTCATTCCAATTTTGATGTACTTCGCATTACGATTTTCTACTCTTGATAATCGAAATCAAAAAATGTTGGAATGGACAGCTTTTTTTGCTGCAATGATCCAAAATGTAGTAGGAATCGCATCCTGGATAGTTCCTTCTTTATTACCGTATGCCTGGCGTCACAATGTGGGATACCGCACAGCCGGATCATTAGGTGATCCTGCTGTGTTCACCAGCTTGTTAATGTTTAGCACTGTTGTGTTGATTGGCGCAGCGATGAAGCGAAAAAATGATCTAATACGAATGCTATATTTGTTGATCAGTGGGGCAAGTTTTATCAGTGTGTTCATTTCTCTTGAGCGCGGTTCTTGGTTAGCAGGTGTAATAGTAATCGTTAGTTTAGCTATTTTCCACGGAAAAAAATTTATCCGGTTGGTCCTTGTTGGTGGATTTATTGTTCTATTGCTTAGTTTTAGCTTGCTTTCGAATCAAATTTCAATGGCTTCAAATAGAATTGGTGAACAACATCCGATTGATGATCGCATTGTTGTCACTGATGCAATGATTCGGATGATCATGGAAAAACCTGTTTTGGGATGGGGGTACGATAGTCTCAATTTAAATTTAGCAAATTATTACAGGCAGGTTGGAGCTGCTTCTATCGTTTTTGGGTTTACCACTTCACATAATACTTTTTTAACGATTTTTACCGAATTAGGGTTGGTTGGGATCTTATTGTATTTATCGCCGGTACTATGGTTAGTGATAAAAAGTTTTAAGTGGCTACGCAGTAAACCAATAAAGAACCCCAACCAGAATTTTTTAATAACCATATGGATAAGCTCAATTCAATATTTTATTGTCAGTAACTTCATGGACATGCGTTTCTTTCCGATTGGACTAACATTGTGCTGGATGATACTGGGAATGATTGCTAATCAGGTAAATGAAAAAGATGATATTAATAATATTTATTCAACCGGTTACCCGATCATTTTACCCATAAATGCGGTCAGGACTGGCAATACAGGTCTACCATGAGGAAAATCAAGGTCGCCTTTCTAGGTGGATATCCGCCTCAATCCGATAATTTGCGTGGAGGTGTTCAAGCTGCTGTAGCATACCTGCTACGTGGTCTAACCAGGTTAGATGATTTAGAGCTACACGCTTTGCTTCCACGTCCATCAGGATGCCAGGGCCCGGAACAATTTGATGAAAATGGAGTCTTGGTTCACATTATCCCTCATTTTCAGCGTTATGAACGCTTGCGGAATTACAGGTTATTTCAATCAACAGTAAATGAAGTTCTTTCAATGATCCAGCCTGATATTATTCATGCACAGGAGGCAGGTGCGGAAGCGTTGGTTGCTCTGCGTTCACGTGTTCCCACAGTCGTCACAGCACACGGAATTCGGGCAGAAGATACGAAATATATAACCTCCTTAGCTCGTCGTTTACGTTTCTACTACGATAGTTATCTAACTGAGCGATCTGTTATCAAGCAGGTTAACTATTTGGTGGCTATCAGTCAATATGTGACCAACTATTTTTCTTCCCAGTTTAAGCCTGATATCCAGATAAGACAGATTCCAAATGCTGTTGACGAACAATTTTTTGAGAAATTTAACAAAGATTCAAATGCAGATATTCTGTTCGTTGGGCGGGTAGTTTCGCTTAAGCGAATTCATGATTTGGTGGAAGCTTTTGAACTTATCAGTCAGCACTTACCTCAATCCATGCTTCGTATTGCTGGTGATATTACCTCCGAACCGATCTATGTTCAGGCCATTAATGCTCAAATTCAGCATGCTGGTTTGGGAAAGCGGATTCAATTGCTCGGTCAGCTTGATCAAGAAGAATTAATACGGGAATATCAAAATAGTGCTTTGGTAGTGTTACCATCAGCGCAAGAAAATTATCCAATGGTTCTAGCTCAAGCGATGGCAATGGGGAAACCAGTCATCGCCTCGCGAGTTGGTGGCGTTCCTGAAATGCTGGGTCAAAATGGTGAAAGAGGGTTGTTGATAGATGTGGGTGATGTGAAGAGTTTATCCTTGAGCATTAAAAATCTGCTCATGAACCCAACGGAAAGATACTCAATGGGACAGACAGCGCATGAGTATGCTCTAAAAAATTTTCACCTTGAACAGGTAGCTCAGCAAACTTTTAATTTTTATCAATATATTTTTGCAAAAGAAAAAAATCAATATGAATAACCCAATAGGAACAGCACTCAAAGGAAAAGGATTACTGACGATGTTATCTCGTTTAGGTTCGATAACCCGACGATATGGCTTTGTAGATAAAAAAATAGATTCCGAGTTAACTCTTTTAGTTGACATATTACGAGAATTTAATTGTCAAGCGACTTTGCCAGTTACTGCTACTGCATTGGCACGTCACCAGAAGATTGCTCGGAGATTACAATCCCAGGGGATTGAATTGGCGGTTCATGGTTATTTACACATAGATTACTCGCAACTTTCTTTGGACGAGCAAATAGACCATTTTCAACGATCACGCCAGATTTTTGAAAGTGCTGGGATAAAACCAACCGGATTTCGTTGTCCATATCTACGATCGAATTCAGACACAATATTAGCGTTGAAAGAGTGCGGTTTTCTTTACGATAGTAGTCCGGCGCTGGTTTGGGATGTAGCAAAAGAATGGGATTCTGATTCTTTCCGACATGTGTTATCTTTTTACGGATCTCAGCCCGAAACATTATTTCCTTCTATTCCCCATCTGACGAAAGGTTTGGTAAGAATTCCTTATTGTCTTCCTGATGATGAAGCACTTATTGAGCGTTTCAAATTAACCAATAAAATGGATATGGAAAAAATTTGGCTGGATATGCTGGATAAAATATATGCAAATGGAGAGCTATTTACAATAGGTTTACACCCGGAAAGAACTTCGCTATGTAAAGATGCATTAAGGGCGGTGTTAAAGAAAGCTCGTCAATTATCTCCTCCCGTTTGGATTGCCAGATTGGATGAGATCGCAAAATGGTATATTGATTTAGGGAAAGCGACGTTTGACGTACAAACGCAAGTTGATGGGTGTATTAGAATTAGAATTCAAGGTCCATCCAGAGCAGTAATTATTTCCCGTTCTGTAAATATTCCTGCACAGAAAAAATTATGGTCGCGCGGATTTTATCAAATTATTAATAATGAATTTACCATTTCTAGTGCTGAAAAACCTTGGATTGGTCTCCCACCAAACAGGCCTGAGTCTTTGGAATTGTTCCTTCGGCATCAGGGCTTCTTGGTAGAAATTAGTGCAGAAACATCTCAATTCTCCTACTATTTTGACCAAACTGAATTCAACCGAAAAGATGAACGGCCACTGCTTACTTTACTGGATAACGGAACCAAACCATTGATTCGTTTGGGACGATGGCCAGAGGGGGCTAAAGCTGCTTTAGCAGTTACCGGAGACGTGGATGCCTTCACCATATGGGATTATGGAATGCGAATCATTAATCGATGAGAGAAGATAAAATGATGACCTTTGCAAAGTATAGATTTCAGGTTCTCTCTGACCTTTATAGGGTAAGTGGTGATGTAAAAAAAGTCACTTTGTTACGAAATATTTTATTTGGTGAGTCTTATAAATTTATTTTTTGGATGCGGACTTGTAAATTTTTGCAAGGAAAAAAAATATTTAAATACAGCCTCTATCCATTTGCATTACTATTCTATAATCATTATCGCTATCGATACGGAATTGCAATTTCTTTTGAGTCTGATATTGGCCCCGGTTTTTATATTGGGCATTTTGGAGGAATCGTAGTTTATCCACTTAGTCAAATTGGGAAAAATTGCAACTTATCACATGGGGTGACATTAGGAATTACACAACGGGGGAAAAACAAAGGTTACCCTAGGATTGGCGATAATGTGTATATCGGACCAGGCGCAAAAATCATAGGTTCGGTAAAAATTGGTAATCATGTAGCTATCGGGGCAAACTGTGTTGTTACCCAGGATGTTCCTGATAATGCTGTGGTGGTAGGCATCCCGGGAAAAGTTATCTCATATGAAGGATCGCTCGGATATGTGAGTAATACAGATTACGATATGAAGATCAGGTAACAAAGGTGTGAACAATGGCTGGATTTGCAGCTTTATTCAATAAAAATTCATCCCCACAATCGAGATTAGAAAATTTCAATGAACTATTAATGCTGACGTGCAGGTTCAAAGAAATACCACTTCCTGATACCTATGCAATTGGCCAACATTGTATTGCAGCAAAAATTGATGCAATTTCCTCTTTACATTTAGGTATCGTCCGGGATGAAAATTCAGGATCGTGGATATTTGCCACAGGAACAGTTGTCGCCCTGGAAGGTGCCAATGATTCTAATACTTTGCTCGTTGAGCTATTGAGGGGTTATCTGGAGGTTGGAGAAAAGATACTGGAAAAATATGATGGGCATTTTGCGCTGGTGATTTATGATGGGTATGCGAACAAACTTGATGTATTTTCCGATCCAACCGGTCAATTTTCCATTTTTTATGCGATCAAAAACGATCAACATCTCATCTCGACTTCTGCATTTGCATTAGCAAAAATGTCTGAGGCTCAACCTGATGACCTAATCATTGAAAATTATCTTAGAACAGGAAAGATTTTAGGTGGGCAGACAATATGGAGAGGGGTGAATCGAATTCCGCCTGCTACAATTCTTCGTTTAGATGCCCATGGGATGAATCAATCAGAGTACTGGATGCCAAGAATTGTTGAAAAAATTGCTGATTTGCCTATTAAACAGGCTTTGGAACATGCTGATATTATATTGCAAAAATATTTCTCCTTGATATTAGAACGCGAAGGCAAAGTGTGGGCTGATCTGACAGGAGGCATGGATTCACGCTTAACAACTATGTTCATGGCAAAGCTAAAGATCCCATTTACTGCTTATTGTGTCGGTACAGAGGATAACCCGGATGTGCGGATATCCCGGATAATTAGTCGGGAAATGGGATGGGAATATGAAAATTTCACATTGCCAGATAATTGGGCACAACTTCAGCTTGATTGGATGCTAACCGCTTTACAAAAGGGTGATGCTTGTTTAAGCATATCTGAATTAGCTCCTGTTTTGTATGGGCAATCCGAAAGGGCAAAAAAATACAACGTTAGTGTCACTGGTTTAGGAGGGGATGAATGGAGAGAACCAGCTTTTAATAGTACTAATCTATTCAATTGGGGGAAAAATTATGAATTTGATCGAGTTATTGATGCCAAAATCTTAAATCCAATTCCAATTAACGCTATAAGCAAGGATAGAGAAGACCTTATTCGAGAAGAATGGAGATCATACCTGGCAAAAATAATTTTACCTTATGACAATTATCCCAATTTTATTAAATCGAATATTATGTTTATTAAATTTCGCTATCCTTCTCATGGAGGGGCTTATTTATCAGCTGCTGCTGGGATATCTCGTTCAATTAGTCCGTTTTGTTTCAAGGAACTGATCAATTTTGGATTATCCTTGAAATTTCTATGGCGTTTACCACTTCATCATCATTTTATAAGAAAATTATTCGAAAGAGAGAATTATGACTTGGCAAATATAGAACTTACCAAAGGAGGTCCAGCAATTCCAATTAGATTAAACAATTTGAACGCGTTTAGACCACTATTTGAACCCATCATACAAAGACGAATGGCAAAGATCAAGCAAAAATTATTGCATCAATCCAAAGAAAGAATTGAGTTTATTCATCCTACTGGTAGTCCCTCAGCAGTAGCTGGGAGGAAGGCTCTATTTGATTACGCTCGAGGAGAAGGACTGTTTGATCCTGATAAGATGCTCTCTGGTGCGTTTTACAACAATCAAGGATTGCATTCAATAGTAACGAAAGCTGAGGAAAATGAATTTGAAATTAGTGATTTCCTCGCCAAAGTCCTTACAACTGAAATGGCATTGCGTGCTACGAATGTCTCCATTAAGTAAAGAAAATTGAAAATGAGATCAAATCTCCGAATCCTTTATTTCTCCTCACAATTTCCCAATCCTCGTAGTCCAAATATAGGTATTTTTTCACTTCAAAGAGTGCTTGCGCTTCAACGGGCTGGTTGTGAGGTGCTGGTGGTGAGCCCGTTACTTATGAATCCACCACCTGAGTTGATGTCTAAACCAGATCAATTCATAAATTGGATTAAGTTACAGTCTCAAGTGCCGGCTGAACTGCTGTTTCACGGAGTAAATGTATATTATCCCCGCTGGATTTGCCCACCGAGAAAAATTTTTGGTTGGCGCATGAGTCAATTTTTGTTTTGGCAGACACGAAAAATAGTCAAACAATTAGCAAAGACCTTTCATCCGGATTTAATCCTTTCGTCCTGGCTTCCGGATGGTGTAGCCGCTGCAATGATTGCAGATCAATTGAATATTCCAATCATGTCAATTGCGGATGGTACCGATGTAAACGTATGGACTGAGCAATACACTGGTTGGAATACTGCCCGGGACATCTTAAATTCAAAAGTTACCAGTCTGATTTTTGTTTCTGAGGCATTGAAAAATGTTGGTGTGACAAAGGGTTTATATGGACAAAAGAATTTCGTCATTCACAACGCAGTGGATACTGAATTATTCAAACTAATTCCTTTAGATGATGAAAGAAGGACATTTACAATTTTAGGCGTCGGAAGATTCGTTAGAATGAAAGGCTTTCATATTCTACTCGATGCGGTTTCCCGGTTTAAAGATATGATAGAAAAACCTCTCAAAATAATATTGGTTGGAGATGGGCCACAACTTAACGAATTGCGCCAAATCGCCATGGAAAATGGTATATCGGATTCTCTGGAGATCGTTCCACCGATGGCACAGAATGAACTCGTAAAAGTTTATCAACAAACAGATGTATTTTGTCTTCCTTCTTTTTCAGAAGGTTTACCCTGTGTTGTGATTGAGGCAATGGCATGTGGCGTTCCTGTTGTTGCCACCGATGTTGGAGGTGTTGCTGAGGTAGTAGATGACCAATCTGGAATAATAATTCCACCTGGAGATTCAGCAGCATTAACTGAAGCTCTATTACAAGCGTATCGAATTAAATGGGATAGGGAATTAATTCGTGAGAAGATTGTTAAAGGGTTTTCATGGGAGATTTGGTTAGAAAATCTCCTGGTACTGATCGATTAAGACTCAAATTTTTTCACCGGAATATTTGGAGAATCATGGCAGCTTTTGCTTTATTATCTACGTCCGAACAATCAATAAAATTACCAGGATTTACTCGTTTTGTAAAATCAGTAGCTGGTTTTAAATCTCTGGAAACACCTGAAATTTGGACAAATGGTTTACATTGTTTGGCTGCCAAATTGAATGCCCCGTGTAGTCTTCATCGTGGTTATACCAAACATGGACTAACTGGTTCCTGGTTGCTCGCTGTTGGAACTGTTTTGGACACAGCAGATGATTCCGATGACTCTACTTTGAACAAATTGCTGGATGATTACTTGCTGTTAGGTGATAAAGTATTTTCAAGATTGGATGGTCAGTTTGCTCTTGTACTTTACGATGATGTTGCAAAAGCTACGAAGGTGATTACTGACCCATTTGGGATGATACCAATTTATTATGGGACAAAGAATGATCAAGTTTTTGTTTCGACCTCTGGACTTGCAGTTGCCAGTGAATTGCAGTCTGATCTCAGCGATTTTGGAGCGAGAGCTTTTATTCTGTATGGGTCTACCTTCGGAGACACGATTTGGCGAGATGTTCACTTGATTCCACCTGCAACAGTACTAAAAATAGAAGCAAACCATGTTCATCAGTCCACCTATTGGTCCTTTGAGGTTGATCAAAATCTATTACGATTGTCTGAGAACCAGTCAGTTGACTGTATGATCGAAAGCTTTTCAAGTAGTCTCAAGCAGATTTTAAAAAAGGAAGGGAAAGTCTGGCTCAGCCTGACTGGTGGACTGGACTCGCGCACGATTGCTGCTCTGGCTGATTACAGTAAAATACACTTCAAAACGTACGCACATGGACCACTTGACTCACGGGATGTTGCTCTCGCGGAGCATATCAGCCACAAAAAAGAATGGGATTATGAATATTTTAGATTGCCTAATGATTGGGGTATTCAAAGAACAAGCTGGTTCGACCTGGTTTTAGGCCAAATGGATGGACACCTGGATATCATAAAAATGAGTCGCACTATTCGGGAACAATCAATAAAAGCTCAACAGATGGCTGTCTCATTATGGGGATTTGGGGGAGAGCTCCATAGAGGGATCTATTGGAAACATGAGTTCTTATTATCAAATAATAATACTAAACTGAATTATGACCGCCTGATGGACTTTCGCGTGATTCCCTCCCCTATTTCAATTTTAAGTGATGCAAATCATTGGAGCCTATTTTTACGCAATGAAATTCTAACCAGATTAAGAAATGTAGGTGAACAGAACCCAGATTGGCCGGTTTTTACCAAGTTAGATATGATCGGTACTTTGTTAGAAAGGCATGTCTGCGGGACTACCATTGCTTCTGTCTTAGGACAACAACGTGTAATCCTCCCGTTTAATTTAAAGGAAAATATCACTCGCAGTTTCTCAATTGATTATCGTTGGAGAACACACTCCCGCTTGTTTCGATCGATATTAGAACGGTTAGCCCCTGATTTGGCAGAAATTGATACCGCTGATGGTGGGCCAGCGGTTAGAATGAAACTAACAAATATTAACCGTTTTTTCCCATACTGGTTGAGTTCTGGAGAAAAATTGTTGTGGCGAGTTGGAAATAAAATTGCTGGAAAACCAATCTGGAACAGAAAGGATGCTGGTGCATCTGGGAAAGCTTATCCCACAGAAAAATGGTTGCAGGCAACGCTTAAAGAGTTGGAAAAAAGATGCTTGTTAACACCAGACGAAATGGTTTCTGCTAGTTTATATGACCAATTTCAATTTAATAATTTACTGTCAAGCTCGCAAATTGGTTCTTTACAAAAGGAAGCTATTCTTGGACGAATTCTCGGATTAGAAATGGCAATTCGTTCAGAAAATTTCCATAAAAAATTGTAGGAATAATTGACAAAAAAATCTTTGAAAATGGGATGAAAAGAATTGAAAGATACAAGCTACATTGTTATTTCTCCGGTGAAAAACGAAGCTGAATTTATTCGATTGACAATCGAATCAATGATTCACCAGCACGTTAAACCTCTGAGCTGGGTGATTGTGAATGATGGCTCCAAGGATGAAACCGAAATGATTATCCGGGAATATACCAGTGATTATCCCTGGATCAAGCTCATCAATCGTCAGGGAGACGATATCCGTAAACGCGGCAAAGGTGTTGTGGAGTCGTTCTACTTAGGTTTTGAAACCATCGATGAAAATTTTGATTTTATTGTCAAACTGGATGGGGATGTTTCTTTTGAACCGGATTATTTTGAGTCTTTAATAAAAGAATTTTTGTCTGACCCTTCACTTGGGATCGCAGGTGGGGGTTTGTATGAAAAACCAGATGGCGACAATTGGAAATTAAATACGACAGAAGATCATGTGCGGGGTGCTACAAAAATGTACCGGCGTACATGTTTTGAAGCGATTGGTGGCTTGAAACCTTCCATGGGATGGGATGGCATTGATGAATGGACGGCACTTTCGAAAGGTTGGAAGGTACGTAGTATATTAGGTTTGAAGTTTATGCATTATCGTTATACTGGAGCTGCGACAGGTTATTTAAAAAGTTTTTACGAACAAGGATATGGCGCTTACCGGATGGGATACCATCCTCTCTTCATTATTGCCCGTGGGATTAGACGCATGACAGATCGTCCTTATATCATTGGGGGTCTGGCATTGATCTGGGCTTATTTGATAGCCTTGATCCGAAAGGAAGATTTTTTAGCAGATAGTGATGTGATACGATTTATCAGGAAAACACAAATACAAAAACTGATTGGTTTATTAAAAGGGATTCCGGTTCATGAGTAACTATTTGCGTTTCCGGTTGAAGACCAGGTAAGTTAATTAATTTAGCTCTCCTGTTGCATTATTTTACAGACTTAAAAACAGGAACACATATGAAAACAAAGAATTCGATAATAATCGGTTTCATTGTAGCTATCATTACGTTTCTTGGATATTCCACTTATTTAGAAACAAATGGAGTGTTTGGATTTCCAATTGATGGAATGAATCCTTTTCTTGAAAAATCAAACTTGATTGGCAATGTACACGCTCAGAATATAACATCATCCTACCCCATTCACTCAGGTTTTCCGATCCGATATGACCGTTATACAGAGAAAGCAAGTGCAACGATTGCTGATATAAATAATGATGGTTATATGGAAATACTTCTCCCGACTTACGATGGAACGATTTTTGCCTGGAATTCTTCAGGAAAGTTATTGGCAGGATTCCCAATAACAAATACTGGTGCTCAAATTCGTGGGCATCTGACTCTCGGTGATTTAAACAAAGATGGTGATCTGGAAATTGCTGCTGGTTTAGATTCAAAAAGTTATGGGGTTGCTCCGAGAGTAGGAATTTGGAACCCAAATGGTACAGCATATAATGGCTGGCCACGAACCACCTCTTGTTCTGGAATTGATATAGATTGTAATATCGCTTCAATAATTATGTCTGATATCGATAATGATTTAAACCTCGAGATAATTGCAGCAACAAGTAATCGGATTATTCCGAGTAATTCTTCCCGAGTTGCACCCAATCTATATGTGTGGGAAAGTAATGGAAATTTAATGCCAGGTTGGCCTGATGAAGATGATCAGGATACAGCGATAATTGGTCAAATTGCTGTTGGTGATTTCAGCGGGGATACATACCCAGATATCGTGACCGGGCGAGATTATAATCGTTTGTTTGCATTTAATCGTTTGGGTGGAAACATAAACAATTATTGGCCTCATTATGTTTGGTATCCTTATGATGCTGGTAATTGGGATGATGATCAAATTGAATTTCCAAGATCATCACCAGCATTAGCAGACTTAAACCAGGATGGCAACCTGGAATATATAGTGCCAGGACACAGGAGAAAAGCTATTCCTCCATATTCTTACACTAATCCTGAATTACTGGTATATAATGCCAATGCCACGCGGTTCACCGGTTGGGAAATCCCAGCTCAAGGGTATAGTTTAAGTTGGGTGAGCAATACCACCAGGATGATCGAAGCACCTGTGATCGCGGATCTCAATGGAGATGGCAAACCAGAGATTATTATTGCCACTCAGGATGGTTATGTTCGGGCTTATAATGCAGAAAAGCAGAAATTATGGGAATATAACTATTTTCAAGGAAGACAGGTTCACGCCAGCGAGGTAGTTGTTGGCGATGTTGATGGAGACGGCTGGAATGAAATTATCTTCGGTACTTTTTGGCTGGATTTGCAACCAAGGAAAGATGTTGGCATCATTATACTTGATCACAACGGTGTTATGAATTCTTCACTCTTGCTGGATTCAGTCGGTATATCGAATAGCCCATCCCTGGGAGATCTCGATGGGGATGGACTAATCGAAATTGCAGCCGCTACTTATGATGGTTATCTATATGTCTGGGACACCCCCGGACTGGCATTGCCAGAGCGATTACCCTGGCCCATGGCACGGCATGATTTGCAACGTACTGGCTTGTATAAAGAGATTTCACCAAGTTTTTCTCAATCCAGTAAAAGAACCAGTATTTCAAATGCCATGTTTGGAGAGACTGTTACATACACAATACGATTGATTCGTACTGGAGCTACCCTGGATAACCCAATTACCCTAACGGATCGCGTTCCCACTGGTCTGGTTTATGTACCTGGCAGCCTGTCTTCTACAGCAGGTGAGGTTGATGCGAGTGGGGTGCCTACGCTACAATGGACTGGCGCAGGTTCTTTGTTTGATCATAGTCAGGTGATGGTAACATACCAGACAGTAGTAGCAACCATCTCTCCGACAGGCATCAAGAATGAAGCCTTTCTTGATGCCGGGAATGCAGGAGAGTACCGTTTCTCCTCTACCTTAATTGTCAATGGCAAAGTTTTTTATCTACCCATCATCCATCGCTAATTTCTAAACAATTCAACTTACGAGGATATTGTTCAACACAGGGAAGGTTTATGTCGCAACACCAAAAAAATGAAAAAAAACATTGCATGATCGTATTTGCTACTTACCCACTGGGAGAAACACGCGTCCAGAGAGAAGCAGAAGCACTCATCAATGCCGGATATGAAGTGGATGTGATTTGTTGTCGAACAGCGGGGAGTTTAACGGTTGATCAATATAAAGGGGTTACAATTTATCGTGAAAAGTATAAATTTCTGCTGAATTTCTGGAAGCCAGGTAGTTTAGGGGAAAAACTTTACCAATACCTGATTTTTTTTATTTCAGCTGCCCATAGGCTTAATATACTTCACTTTCAAAAACAATATGATTCGATTCAGGTACACAACTTGCCAGATTTTCTGGTTTTTTCCGCGTTCATACCTAAATTATTGCATGTTCCAATTATTCTTGATCTGCATGACTTAATGCCTGAATTTTTTGCAAGTCGGTTTCGAAGCAGACAATCATTATTATTCAGATTAGTGCTTTTCCAGGAGCGTTTGTCTTGCCGGTTTGCAGACCATGTCATCACCGTCAGTGAACACTGGCGTCAGTCACTCATTCAGCGCGGTGTACCAGAGGAAAAATGCAGTGTGGTGATGAATGTTGCAGATGATAGCATCTTTCAATATTCTGGTTCTTTTCTATTGCCGAGGGAGGATCAAAAAAGTTTTCGGTTAATCTATCACGGCGCAATGGTAGAAAGATATGGGTTGGACTTGATCTTGCGGGCAATTAACCTGATTAAACATGAGATTCCTGGGATTCACCTGACTCTGATTGGCTATGGTGATTTTTTACCTCAAATGAAATCTCTGGTTAAAAATCTTGATTTAGATCAAAATGTAACCTTTGTTGATTCAATCCTTGCTGAAGAACTTCCTCAGGCCATTAAAAGTTGCCATGTTGGTGTGGTTCCTTACCGAAATGATGTTTTCACAGATGGACTTTTACCAACAAAACTACTGGAATATGCTGCATTGGGGATGCCGGCTATTGCTTCACGCACAACAACAATTGATTCCTATTTTAGTGATGCAAATGTCGAGTTTTGCGAACCGGAGAATGTTGAAGATCTTGCTCGCTGTATTCGATTGCTTTATCATGATTCAGATCGATTGACTGAGCTAGCTAAGAGAAGCCAAAATTTTAATCAACGTTATAACTGGAAAAACACCAGTCAAATGTATGTCAACCAGGTGAATCAGTGTGTTGATAATAAATCAAAAAGCAAATAATTAAACTGTAATGAAATAAAACGGAGGAAAAGTATTCAATGGTGAAAAATTTGCCTGAAAAACTGGATGTTGTTCATCAATTAGATGAAAAAAACTGGCGAGATTTTGTTCTCCAGACCAGGCAGGCCAATATTTTTCACACACCGGAGATGTTTCAGGTATTTGAATCAGCCCACAATCATCAACCCCTCATCCATGCAGTAGTAGATGAGAATAAAAAAATCCTGGCTCTTTTACCAACCGTACAGGTGACCATATTCAATGGTCTATTGAAGCGCTTAACAAGCCGATCCATTTCTTACGGTAGCGTTCTCAGTACTCCGGATCCTGGCGGGAAACAAGCTTTAAGTACTTTGCTGCAAGTGTATTCTCAAGAAGCAGGCCGAGACACTCTCTTTACAGAGTTACGGAATCTCTCCGATATGATCCTTTTCCAGGAAAGCCTTTCTGAAAGTGGTTTTGTTTATGAAGATCACTTAAATTACTTAATTGATTTGAATTGCTCCAGTGAGCAGTTATTACAGGGATTTGGAACTCGCACCCGCCAACACATTCGACGTGGATTACGGAAAGGAAATGTGGTTGTAGAATTTATGTCAGACCGAAATAAATTAAGAAATTGGTATGATATTATCAAAATGACCTATAAAGCGGCGCAAATTCCATTAGCAGACTTCTCTCTATTTGAAGCAGCTTTCGATATTCTGATTCCTAAAAATATGATTAAATTCTTATTGGCACGGGTAGGATCAGATTATGTAGCAGCTTCCGCGGAGTTACTTTTTAAAGATGTTATTTACGGTTGGTATGGTGGCATGAATCGAGAATTTTCTAAATATACACCCAACGAGTTGTTGATGTGGCACATTCTTGAATGGGGCGCTTCTAATGGATATAAGGTTTATGATTTTGGTGGGGCAGGTAAACCCGAAGAAGAATCCGGGGTAAGAGATTTTAAGGCTAAGTTTGGCGGCCAATTGGTTTGTTATGGGCGCAATACCAAAATTCACAGACCCAATTTGCTTAAGTTAAGCCAACAAGGTTATAAAATATTCCAAAAGATGCTTGGATATATTTAGGAATAATGAAGACCTCCATGAACCCATTCAAAAGATTGGCCGAATTTATTGAAGATTGGAGATATCTCATCAAGCGCGATGGGGTTAGATTGGTGACAAGGGAGATAGCAACTGATATTGTCCGGCTTCCCTTCCGGCATCTCCAATTTAAAATTCTTGAATATCCACTAAGCGACCCTTTGCCGGAAATAGCTCCAAAAATTGACCTGGTTATTCGCCCTTTTGAATTCAATGACTTGGAAAAGGTGAAAAATTTGAATCGACCTTCGGAGGCGAAACAATGCGAGCGACATTTAAATAATGGTCATAGGGGTCTCGTTGCCACCTATCAAGGTGAAGTGGCGGGATATGCATGGGGTGGTCCTGAAATGAAACCTAAACTTGAAAAAATACCCGTTCAACTGAGTCCCGGTGATGTTTTGTGCACGGATGTTTTCACCGTACCATCATTTCGTAGAAAAGGAATCCAGACCGCATTATCGCTAGCTCGTTTTCAACTGTTCAAAGAACTTGGTTTTCAAAAAGCTGTCTGTTACATTGAGGCGCGAAATACTCCTTCTTTAGTTGTCTGGCAAAAAAAGCTGGGTGCAAAAATCACCGGAAAAATTGATTTTCTGCGTATATTGTCCTGGTACCGGATTCGTTTGATGGATTAAGGTATGATTGCCTGGTCATTAATGGGAAGAAATGAGCAGTTTATTTACTGCCATTATTCGATGAGAGATTATCTGTAAAGGTTAAAATGAGACATTTCGCCTTACAATTGTACGAAAAAACCACAGGACGTAAAATTTTATCCCGCTTAAATGAATTAAACCAAACCCAGTGGTTGAGTTATGATGAGTTATTAACATACCAACAAAAAAAGTTACACAAGGTGGTTGAATACGCCTATCAAAATGTATCTTATTACGAGCGTATATTTAAACAAATAGGTTTTCATCCAAATGATCTACATAAAGATCCCGAAAGTTTTTCCGAACTACCTATATTGACCAAGGCAATAATTCGTGAAAATTTTAATGAATTGATAACGACCGATAGTAACCGGCGAAAACAGTTGAATAAATTGGCTACCTCAGGTTCTACTGGCCACCCATTAATTTTCATGCAAGATCCTGATTTTCGGGATTATGTAACTGCTGACATTCAACGCCATGTTGCCTGGGCTGGATGCGAATTGGGAGAACCACAAGCATTCATTTGGGGTGCCAGTAGTCAGATGAGTTTAATGAAAAAAACCCGTGCAAAATTGATAGATTTTATCTGGAATCGTTTCCTGACTGATGCCTTCATCATGACAGAGCTAAGTTTGTCTGGATTTGCAAAACTTATTACGAAAAGGAAACCAAAAGTGCTTTTTGGATACACAACTGCCATTTATAAATTTGCACAATTTATTCGTTCCAGCAAATATCAGCATATTACCTTTGAAGGTGTAATAACTACTTCCGAAACCTTATTGAGCCCAGTACGCGAATACATTGAAGATACGTTCCAATGTAAAGTATTTAACCGCTACGGAACATTGGAATTGGGAGGTGTAGCTTGTGAGTGCGAAAAGCACACGGGTTTGCACGTCAGCATGGAAAATAATTATGTGGAAATTGTAAATAATGGCTCCCCAGCTAAGCCAGGAGAAGTGGGGGAAATAATCGTTACTAACTTAAATAATTTAGGAATGCCTTTTATTCGCTATAGTATTGAGGATGCGGGTGCGTGGTATGGGGGTGAGAATTGTTCCTGTGGAAGAGAGAGCCAGATGATTGAAATGCTTGAAGGACGCCTGGTGGACTCATTCCAAACCAGGGATGGTCGCACGGTATGGGCAGGGTTTGCAGGGGCTGGATTTAGATGCCTGACACATCCCACAATCAAGCAATTTCAAGTGGTGCAGAAAACTCTGGATAGTATGATTGTCCGTCTGGTCAGAGAGGGTGATATCCCCCAGGACATTTTAGATGAGATCACAAATGTAATCCAAACTACATTTGGATCAACAATTGTTGTAGATTTTGAATTTCCAGATCAGATTTTGCCACTTAAATCTGGTAAACATCAATATGCAGTATCTGAATTAAATAAGTAAATATTCTGATTTAATTATCATTAATATGCAAAAGGAACCTGAGGAATGTCATCAAAAAACACCAGCTTGTTAACCGGCGATTTCACAATCTTTGGATTCACTCGCAACCCGCACTTTGTTGATCGGCGATTGCAGGAATTATTCGGGATTGAACCTGAAGTCTTTCAGATTGGTGCACTGGGTCAGATGTTTTTTTATACTACCTATGGAGATATAGCGGAGTCGGAAAACGAATTAGTGCTCAAATTAGGATTTTTACGGTCGAGAGCCAAATCAGCTTTGACTGCTAAGGAGTTGCTGGACCAAAAGCTGGTTGGTCCAAGATCAATTAATACAGATGGTTTCAGTGGTAATGGATTGGTTATGGGATTAAGTAAAACCGAACCTGTTTTCTCGATTTTCCAAACGTTGATGTCGGTACCGCAACTTTATTATTATGAATCTGAGGATAGCATTATTTGCTCGGATGTTTTACGCATCCTTACTCAGTTAATTCCCAACCGCGAACTTAATGAATCCATCTTGCCGCAGCATTTTCTGTTTCGATCGGTATATGGATCCGATACCTATTTTCAAGGGGTCGAGCGGGTAATACCTGGGCAATATCTAAAGTGGGCGGAATGGAATACCGAAATAAGACGGGTACGCAGCCTGGATGTTGTTTCAACCGAAGCGGAGTATATCCGGAAGGACGTCACAGCGCTGAATTTACTTTCTGAATCTCTGCAGGATGTCGTTAGTGATTATGTCAAACAGGTGGAAGCAAAAAACCAGGGATTGGTGACATTACTGTCAGGTGGCGTCGATTCATCGTTGGTTCAATACCTGGTCAATGCCAGCTCAACCCGAAAACCATCACGTTCGATCAGTTATGCAATTCAGGTGCCCTCATTTGAATTTGAGATTGAATATGCACGCCAAGCCAGTCAGTTATTGCAGACAGAGCACACCTTTGTAAAATATTCACCTGAGGATTACCCTGGCTTACTTCTACGAGCCATCGAAATTCTAGCACAACCGTTAAATTTGGAAATTGAACCCAGTATGTTAGCGATTGCAGAATACATCCATTCTGCTCAATGGCCAGAGAGGTTTTATTTTACCGGTGCAGGAGGTGATACAATTTTTGGTGGGGATTCAACTGTTAAAATGAAAGGATTGCAGACCATTCGCAACCTTCCGTTTGCAGGTCCAATCCTGAAAGGTTTGGCAGCAGTTTTGCCAGCATCATCAAAAGCAGCTCGCGTGTTCTTAAAGGGTGCAAATATCCTTGAAAGTGAAGATGATCCTGATTCTTACTACTCACCGATGAATTCAGCGTTAGTGTATATCTCTGATGAAAATTTGGACATTATTCACCACTGGTTTAGCGACCAGGAGTTGCGAGAAACCTTTGCTAATCGGCGTGAACTTGTTGCGCAATACACGAAAAGCCACCATTACATTGATAAGGTTTACTTCATTGACCAATTTACAGATCTCACAGAATTGGCAGCACAAAATCATCAACTATTTCTGGCACATTATTTGGAGCAGGTCTCCTCTTTCTATGATGAAGATTTCTTGAAAACAGCCTTGACAATCCATCCGGATATTCGCTATATCAAAGGTTTCAAATACAAGTACCTCTTAAAAAGAATATTGGCACAAAAAACGAGTACGGCCTTTGCCTATAGACGAAAAGGTGATTCAATTGCTCACAATGATTTACTTGAGTGGATGCGTTCCGGTTTTCTGCAGCCTCTGGTTAATGACATTTCCCGTCCTGATTTTTTGAGTGAGGTTGATTTGAAACGCCTTAAACAAAAACCGGATTATTTGTTATGGGCATTGCTAAACTATGATCTCTTCAAGAAGCAAATAATTAAAAATACTTTTTCCGGGGAAAGTGGATGATGATTTCAGGTTCCCAGTTTGCAAGTGGTGATTTCACAATTTTTGGATTCACTCGTAATCCTCATTTCATCGAACAGCAATTACGATCTGGATTAAGAATAAATCCAAAAACATTTCAGATTGGCACGCTAGGCCACTTGTTTTTTTATACATCCTACGGGGATGTGGCTGAATCAGAGGAAGCGTTGGTGCTTAAATTGGGATTTTTGCGGTCAAAAACGAAGTCACCCCTGACAGCACAGCAGCTACTGGAGGAAAAGCTGGTAGGACCTCGATTAATCGATACGGAAGGTTTCAGTGGGAATGGACTGGTAGTGGGTCTAAGTAAAAAAGCACCAGTTTTCTCTGTTTTTGAGACGCTGATGGCAGTACCACAATTATATTATCACCAATGGGATGAAGGCATTATCTGTTCGGATGTATTACGGATTCTAACCAAAGTGATTCCGAAATGTGAATTAAATGAAGTCATCTTACCGCAACATTTTTTATTTCGGTCTGTGTATGGCTCCTCTACTTACTACCAGGGAGTAGAGCGCGTTATACCGGGACAATATTTGAAGTGGACGGAATCGAACACAGACATCAGACAGGTACGTAGCCTGGATGTTATTTCAACAGAAGCTGATTACATCCGCGACGATGGGATAGCGTTAAATTTGTTGTATGAATCTTTACTGGACGTGGTTGGTGACTATGTCAGACAAGTTGAGATGAATAACCAGGAATTGTCAACACTGCTTTCTGGAGGGGTGGATTCAACCCTGGTTCAATACCTGATCAATGCCAATGCAACCCAAAAGCCCACCCGCTCCATCAGTTATGCTATTCAGGTTCCGGCATTTAAATTTGAGATTGAATATGCACAGCAAGCCAGTCAGCTTCTCCAGACGGAGCATACATTTGTAAAATATACTCCTGAAGATTACCCCGGCCTATTGATCAGAGCGATTGAAATCTTAGCCCAGCCGACTAATCTTGAAACAGAACCCAGCATGTTAGCAATAGCAGAGTATGTCCATGCTGCTGGTTGGCCTGAGAAATATTTCTTTACTGGTCTGGCAGCCGATAGCCTCATGGGCAATAAAGAATCTCAAAAACTAAAAGGCATCCAATATATTAGTAGATTCCCATTCATCATTCCTCTACTCAAAGGACTGGGATCATTTTTCTCTGCAAAACCCTCCTGGTCGCATACGCTTATGAAAGGAGCCAAAATCATTGAAAGCAAAGATGATCAGGATGACTATATCTCGCCTGCTAATTTTTTCCATGTGTTTGTTTTCAACCAGGATTGGGAAGTTATGAGGAGTAGTTTTGGGGATGAGCAACTAAAAGAGGCATTAGCTTTTCGAAGGTCTCAATCAGAATTCTATTCATCCAGTCAGCATTATCTGGATAAAATCCATTTCATTGACCTGTTCACAGAGACATATGATATAGCCGCACAACGCCAACAACTCTTTCTTGCACATAATTTATTTCAAGTAGATCCATTTTCCGATGAAGATCTAATTAAAGCAATGTTCACGATTCATCCGGATATTCGTTATATGAAGGGTTTTAAATCCAAATATTTATTAAAAAGGCTTTTCACACAAAAAATAAATGCAAAAAACGCAAACCAACCCAAAGGCGGCTCTACTACTCCAGAGGACTTGGTAACCCGCATGCGAACCGGTTCCCTGAGACCATTAATAGAAGAGATTGAGAGGCCGGCGTTTATGAGTCAGAAAGATTTTGATGGAGTTATTCAAAGGTCAAACTATTTTCTCTGGAATTTACTCACTT
>JAVEYK010000023.1:0-41057 GCA_034003505.1 Anaerolineaceae bacterium
GCCAGATCCCTATTAGGAGATGACGTCGGTCTTAAAGGAGCTTTGGCATTGTTAGTCACAAAAATGTCTCCTCATCTTCAGATTTCAACCTGAGATTTTAAATTAATATCAAAAAACAACCTTTAAATCAAAAAAATTAAAACACAAAAATCAAATTAAATAGTGGAGGAATATCAATGAAACCCTTAAATGTGCCTGGTCCAAAATCCAAAGCATTAATTGAACGTGATCTTAAAGTTGTGTCACCATCATACCCCCGTGGTTACCCCTTTGTTATGGATCATGGTAAAGGAACCGAAGTCTGGGACGTGGATGGAAATCGTTTTCTTGATTTTGCAGCTGGTATCGCCGTGGCTGCAACTGGTCATAGCCATCCTGAAGTTGTTAAAGCCATTCAGGAACAGGCGGAAAAATTCATTCACATTTCCTCTGATTTTTATCATGAAAAGTGGATTGAACTATCAGAAAAATTAGCAGAAATTTCACCCTTTCAGGAGGAAGCGAGGGTCTTCGTCACTAACTCGGGCACCGAAAGTGTTGAGGGTGCCATTAAACTGGCCAGGTATCACACAAAACGCACCAGTTTCATCGGATTTTTGGGTGGTTTTCACGGTAGAACGTTAGGTGCTGTTACATTTACAGCCAGCAAACCGAATTACAAACGTGGTTTTTTCCCCTTAATGAACGGGGTCACTCACGTTCCATTTCCCGATCCATACCGGCCAATGTTCACTGTAGCACCAGGACAGGATTATGGCGAGAGAATCGTGGAATATATTGAAGATCAAATATTTGAAAAAATCCTGCCTGCCGATGAAGTAGCGGGTATTTTGGTAGAGCCAATTCAGGGAGAGGGTGGTTATATCGTTCCACCAGCAGGATTCTTCCCGGCATTAAGAGCGCTGTGTGATAAACACGGCATACTGCTTATTGCCGATGAAGTTCAGGCTGGCATGGGGCGAACCGGAAAATGGTGGTCCATTGAGAATTTTGGCGTTGAACCGGATATTATCACTTCAGCGAAAGGTATAGCTTCCGGCATGCCATTTGGTGCTTTGATCACCAAAAAATCAGTCATGAGCTGGACAAAAGGTTCGCATGGAAACACTTATGGTGGCAATCCCATTGCCTGTGCAGCATCCCTGGCAACCATTCATGCAATTCAAAATGGATATATGGAGAACGCCAGGGTTACTGGTGATTACACCATACAGAAGCTCAAAGAAATGCAATCAAAACATCCATCGATTGGCGAGGTGCGTGGCATTGGCTTCATGATTGGTATCGAATTCGTTGAAGACCAGCAAAGTAAAAAATCTGATGGAGCACTGCGTGATCGTGTTGTAGACCTGGCATATGAATATGGTCTGCTCACCCTGGGGTGTGGCAAGAGTGTGATCAGGGTTTCTCCTCCGCTTTGCACCACCAAAGAACAGGTTGATGAAGCGCTCGAAATTATGGATTATGTGATCAGTTTGGCTGAAAACAAGTAAAATTAGTCCATGCTACCTGATTTTAGAGTTAGGCAAAGAGATTATCTTTTAGACATCGCCCGTGCCCTGGCTGAAGAGCTAAATCTTGACAAACTTTTAGAGAAAATTCTAAATTTATCTGTTGAGATGTTAGCTGGCCAGGCTGGTTTTATTGCCTTGAAATCCGACATACGTGGATGGCACGTACGTGTCTGGCATGGGCTGCCGATCCCATTGGTGAAATATATTGAGCCTTACCTCACTCAAATCACCGAAGTGGGTGAAAAACCAGGTCAATTAGAGTTGACCCGTATCAACCAGATTATCAATGAATTGGCTCGGTCCGGAAGTTTTGGTCTATTGAATGGTGTTGGCATCCCTTTGGTTGCTCGTGGACAAGCTGTCGGGGTCATTTATATATTCCGGAGTTACTCGGGTTTATTTTCAGCAAATGACCGTACCATTCTAGGAAGCTTTGCCAATCAAGCCGCTATAGCTGTTCAGAATGCACAGCTCTACACACAGGTAAACCAGGAACGTCAACGCATGTCTGCCCTCCTCGATACTGTCGCGGATGGAATCATGATATTATCACCGGCTTTGCATATCGAGCGCTATAATCCGGCTTTTCAAAGGATGTTACAAATATCTCCAGAAGATATCCAGGACAAAGAACACAGTCAGTTTATCAAATGGGCGCAGCCACCGATCGGAATCACATTGGAAGACGCGGTTGCGGGTGGTTGGCCTTTGACCGCGCATGCCCATCTCTACGTTGAAGGGGATTTAAAACTTGGAGATTCTAAATTAAAATTACCGGTAGGAATCACCTACGCCCCTCTGGTATCCGCTGACAATGTACTGTTAAATATCATTGCCACCATTCGAGACATCACGCGTTTTCGCCAGGCTGAAGAATTGAAAAGCACATTTATCTCAATTATCAGTCATGAATTAAAAACACCGCTAGCTTTGATCAAAGGCTATGTCAGCACACTGCGCCGTGAAGATGCCCGCTGGGATCGATCGATTGTGCAGGAGAGTCTCACTGTCATTGAGGAAGAAGCAGATCGCCTGGGTTTATTGATCGAAAACATGTTGGATGCTTCGCGTTTACAAGCTGGCGGATTATCTATTAAACGTTCTGATGTATTTTTGCCAGAAATCATTCAACGTATGGCCAAACGTCTCCAAACACAATCCACTTTGCATGAAATTGTGGTTGATCTACCGCAGGATTTTCCAGTTATTCTCGCGGATGAATCCCGACTGGAGCATGTTATCTCCAATCTGATATCAAATGCCATCAAATATTCACCAAAGGGAGAAATTCGAATTTCCGGTCAAATCCGAACGGATGTTGTCATTATCTGTGTCAGTGATCAGGGACCTGGCATTGCCGTTGAAGACATACCCCATGTTTTTGATCGATTTTACCGGGCACCGGATATGGCACGCAACTCCCGTGGGGCTGGGCTGGGATTATTTTTGACCCGTTCCATTATTGAAGCGCATGGTGGTCAAATTTGGGTCAATCCGGAATCCGGTAAAGGAGCACGCATCTGTTTTTCATTACCACGTACAACGGATCCCCTTCCCCAAAAATTGTCGGTGGTATAATCTCCCCATAAAATTATTTACAGAGAGGCCATTTATGCCAAAAACACAAATTAGTTGTCCTCGCTGTCATACACCTCTGACAGCTGAAATTCAGCAATTATTCGATATGAATACTGATCCTGAAGCAAAACAGAAATTGTTAAGCGGTTCTGCCAATATGATTCAATGCCAGGCATGTGGATATCAAGGTCTGTATCCGACACCAATCGTTTATCATGATCCTGAAAAAGAAATGTTATTAACCTATTTTCCACCAGAATTAGGTATGTCCATTAATGATCAGGAAAAAATGGTCGGCCCATTAATCAAAAGAGTGGTTAATGATCTTCCTATGGAAAAACGTAAAGCCTATTTATTCCAGGCACAAAGTATGCTCACGTACCAGACCATGATGGAAAAAATTCTCGAGGCAGATGGAATCACCAAAGAAATGCTTGACCAACAGCAAAAAAAATTGCAGCTCATTCAAAGGTTATTATCCACCGCCAACGCTGATTCAAGGAAAGAAATTATTCAGCAGGAAGAAGCTTTAATAGATGAAACATTCTTTGGTTTATTGAACCGCCTGGTGGAAGCGACTGTTGCACAGGGAGACAAACAATCTGCGCAACAACTGGCCCTCTTCCAGCAGGAATTATTGCAGGAAACGAAGGTTGGTCAGGAAATTCAGGAGAAAATGAAATCCTCGCAGAAAGCCATGGAGGATTTACAGGAAGCAGCCAAAGCCGGATTAAGCAGAGAAAAACTACTGGATTTATTTATACAAGCACCGGATGAAATTTATACCAATACGCTGATTGGCATGGTCCGCTCCGGGCTGGATTATGAATTTTTCCAGATCCTCTCCCAAAAAATCGATTCTGAACCCGATCCTGAACAAAAAGCGAAGTTATCGACCTTACGAGATTTTTTAGTAGATTTAACAGCACAAATTGATGCTCAAATCCAGGAAGAAAAAAAACATGCCAGGGAAACCCTTAACAAAATCCTGGCTGAGGCCAATATCGAGGCGGGGTTACAAAAATATGGGAATGAGTTGAATGACTTTTTTGTTGAAGCGGTTAAGGATGGATTAGAGGAAGCCCGGAAAGCGGCTGATTTGGAAAAAATTGCCAAATTAGGACAATTAAACACCATGATCGAAGAAGCCAATAAACCCCCAGCAGAAATTGAATTTGTTGAATCATTGCTAAAAGCACCGGATGCTGAAACCATTAAAACGTTATTAAACGAAAAACCAGAGGTAATTAATGATGAGTTCATTCAATTACTTGCCAGTCTCATTGCTCAAACAGAACAGGATGGTAACCAGCAAGCGTTGGTGGCGAAGTTAAAAGAAATTCAAAAGATTGCCACGAAGGCTTTGATGGCAAAGAACCTGAGAAGTTAACCATTGATAAAAGGCTGATTTTTAAAAACCAGCCTTTTTGTTTTTAAATGCTTAACCAGCGGGCTGCCTTTTTTGGTAATTCCATGACGGATCCTGTTTCCAGGTGACAGGTAGGTAGCGACTCAACAAAAAAGCGGCCATATTTTTTGCTCATCACCCGCCGATCCAGAACCACAACGATCCCACGATCATATTGAGTCCGGATGAGACGACCAAAACCCTGGCGGAATGTCAAGATAGCTTCAGGAATTGAATATTCATTGAAGGGGTCATCAAATGTTTCTGAGCGGGCAGCCACGATCGGATCCGAAGGGACTGCAAAGGGTAATTTTACAATCACCAACACGGACAATGCTTCGCCGGGGATATCCACACCTTCCCAAAATGCGCGTGTACCTAATAAAACAGCGCGATCGGTTTCCCGGAAGCTTTCCAACAAAGTGTTCGCGGACGCACCTTCACCCTGTTCATAAACCTGAATTTCTGCTTCTGCCAGGCGAGGTCCAATTGCCCGCGAGGTTTTCTTTAATTGTGCGTACGAAGTGAATAACGCAAGTAATCTTCCGCCTGTTGCTTTACCAAGCTGAACAAGGGTATGTTCCACCATCCTCTGATAAGCAGAGGTCTGGGAAGGTTCTGGGATGTCGTTGGGTAAATATAGCATTGCTGAATTTTCGTAATCGAATGGAGAACCTACAATTAACTCATCAGCTTCGTCAGCATTTAAACGACTGCGCAGATAATCAAATTCGCCATTCGTGGTCAATGTTGCTGATGTTAAGATGATCGAAGCCTTCTCATGCCAGAGATATTTTTCCATCAGGTTGCCGATATGCAATGGTGCAATTTGTAAAACCATGCGTGTCGAATCGGGTTGTTGTTCAATCCAATAGATATAATCAGGTTCTGGATTTAATATCATGGAATAAAGAAAATGTTGTGCCTCAGCCATCCGTTGGTGGTTGAAACTCAAACTTCCAATGGCCTCTTCCAGGTCCTCTGCAGGACTTTCGATTGTATCGCTCAAATCCTTGAGGAATTCTTTCACTAATTTGACCAGTAAATCCATCGTTTCGTTCGCCTGATCATATTGAATTTCCACATCTGACCAGGCAGGCACGGTTCTGGTAGCCGGTAACACCCTGACCTGTTGCGCATACATTCCAATTGGCTGGAAATCTCTTTCCGATTCCAAAAATGCTTGTAAAGCATCAAAAAATGTATTCCAATCATGCTCCAGGCGAAAAGCAAGATCGGTGATTCGCTGGCAAATGGAATAGGCACTGGCAAAGTCAGAAGGTTTCAGCGTATTTTTTAAGGAAGTTACCAAACGACCAATGACGCCACTCGAGACGCTCCCCAGTTCGCGTAACATTCTTTGCATGTCATTTTGTGTAATTCGATAGCTAAGTGTATTCGTACTGGCGTCTTCCAGGTGATGTCCTTCATCAATGATCAGATATTCATACGGGGGTAATACGCGGCTGCCTGTGACAACATCTGAAAGTAACAAAGCATGGTTAACAACCAATAAGTGCGCAGTCTGTGCTGCCTGTCGAACCTGATAGAAGGGGCACATCCCACCCGCTTTGGACATACAGGTTTCAGCGTTACAATTCTCATCATCCGCGCTCAGTCTTTGCCAGATCTCACGTTCCATTGGGCTGTTCAGATTCAGGCGGGTACGATCCCCATCACCTCCAGCTTCGATCCAAACTAGTATTTTCGCGATGACCCGCATTTCTTCTTTGCTTTCCGGGCCGCGAAAACGGATCGCTTCGAGCCTGCGTGGGCATAGATAATTTGCACGTCCTTTAATGACCACAGCCCGCAAGGGAATATCCAGCGCGGCACACAGATCGGGTATATCTTTATTAATCAGTTGGTCCTGGAGAGCAATGGTGTTGGTGGAAATAACTACCCGGTGATTATTTTCCAGTGCCCAAAAAGCAGAAGGGATCAGATAAGCAAATGATTTCCCTGTGCCCGTCCCCACTTCTACCAGGAGGTGATTCTGGTTGGAGAAAGCGGATGAAACACTGTGCAACATATCCACTTGTTGGGGACGATATTCGAAATTTTTAAAATACTTAGAAAATTCACCCCCCGGTTCAAGGATGGCACTCAAAGCGTCACCATCCAATGGTTTTATTTCTGAATTTGGTTTTATTGGTTGTGCCAGGAGTTCCTGATCTAAAAATAAACCGTTTAGTATATTCTGTTTACGGGTGTATTTCGCCTGTATGGGTTGTTTCCGAATTTTGGTTTTTAAAATCTCCTGAAAAAACCAGTATCCATCCCAATCAATTGGCTCGCCCATTCGAACAATTTCGGCTAAAAGATCAACCGGTTTTTCTATCGCCAGATCATACAATTCAAGAAAGAGCTGATGCGTCATTTTAGCATCGGTAAGTGCACGGTGTGCACCCAGGTTGGGGATATTGAGTTGCTGACAAAGACCAGAAAGGTTATAACGGGAGGCCAGCGGCATGAGAACGGAGGCTATTTCATAAGTATCGACGGCTTGAGCATAACGCAGAATATTCGCCTGAAAAAGAAAACCCAGGTCAAATTGAACATTGTGACCAACAACCGGGCAATCTCCCACAAAATCGACCAACTCTTGCAAGACTGCTGTTAATGGTGGTGCTTTTATCACCATCTGGTTACTGATACCGGTTAATTGAGTAATTTCTGGTGGAATCAACCTGTTCGGATTGATTAATGTTGAGAATTCGGCTTCGATTCTGGATGCGTTAAACCGCACGGCACCAATTTCAATAATCGCATCTTTGCGTGCATCTAATCCTGTTGTTTCCAAATCGAGGGCTACCAGAGAAGGCATTCAGCGATTATACCATTTTAAGTTAAACTGAACAAATATTCTAAAGAATGACTTAAATAATGATTAATCAATTTCTAAACCATGACGAGACAATGACAAAATATGTCCAGAAAAACTATTAAATTATGTCCGGACATCGATCAAAAAACGGATATGTGAGTTCCTTACCATCGCTCTTTTTGATCAAATTGGTTTTTCCACTATAATCGAACTAAGTGTAAACAGGGAGATGGCAATTCATATGGGACGGATTACCACATTGGTTTTTGATTGGGGCAACACAATCATGCTGGATAATGGAAAACATCCAGGGAAAATGATGAATTGGCCAGAAGTAGAGGCAGTCGCGGGTGCTTATCAATCTTTGAAAGTTCTTTCCGCTGATTACAAGCTGGTGCTGGCTACCAATGCAGAAGAATCTTCTCGTCAGGATATATCCAGCGCTTTGAAGAGAGCAAATCTTGACTTGTTTTTCGATCAAATCTTTACTTACAAAGAATTATCCGCAAAAAAACCAGAACTCCATTTCTACCAAAATCTCCTGAAACAACTGGACCAATCCCTGGATCAGGTTGTCATGATTGGTGATGACTATCTCAAAGATGTTGTCGCGGCCAAATTGGCAGGCTGGAAATCGATCTGGTTCAACCCTGCAGGGCGGTTAGCTTCTGGACATCTGCCACTTCAGGACATGGAAATAAGAAATCTTTTTGAAATTTCAGACGTCTTAGGCAAACCTTTTTTCCCTGATTATCAAACCTGTATCGGCTGGTATATGGAATTCGGTGCAACCCATACACTATTATCACATGTGCAGAATGTCGCTGCAATCGCATACCAATTAGCGCTTTGGCTTGAACAAAAAGGGTTTAAAGTCAACCCATTACTGTCACACAGAGGTGGTCTTACCCATGACCTTTGCAAATTACAGGATCAAGGGAGGAAGAATCATGCTGATTTAGCAGCTGATTTCCTCGAATCAAAAAAACAATTTCAATTAGCGGAGATTGCCCGGCGTCATCTGATTGGTGATCTGGTTTCAGAAGAAACGAGACCACAAACCTGGGAAGAAAAAATTGTCAATTACGCGGATAAGCTCTCTGAAGGAAATTCGATTGTTTCGCTGGATGAACGCCTGGCTGCACTGCAACAACGCTACCCCAATTTTGCGACCAAGATTAAGAAGAATACCCCCCTGGTAGAAGCTCTACAGGATGAAATCTTTAGTGCATTGGGCACGACCTCACAGGAGATAATCGCAGACTTGAAAAAAGCACTTTTTGAAAAAAATTCTCAATTTTCGAATGGAATGTTGTAGTAGTTGTATATAGCCGCTGATATTTGCGCCATCACATAATTAGCGTTATCAAAAATCAACTGTACAGGATGATACATAAAAATCACCAGGGCATAATTGCCTCCGGTCGTGTAAACAATGCCAGCATCGCTGATTGCATGAATTAAACCATCTGATTCTGTAATCCAACCATGTTTATGGGCCAGCTGTGTTGCTTCTGGAAGACCTGCCTGAATTAAAACACCGATCCGGTTTCGAAGGAGGTAGTCGATCATCTTTTGGCATTCATCCTGGGTAACCTGATTTTCAAAAACAGCCTTCAGAGCCCCCGAATCCTGCCCGGCACATTGGTAGATGTCACCCAGCAACATACCCATTTCAACAGCGGTAGTCTGGTTGTAAATATCGGGGTTGGTGTTGACATCACTACGACTATTAGCGGGGGTTTGAATGCGGCGTAATAAAGGTGCACCTGGGTAGAAATACCCGGTCAAAAAAGTATTTTCAAAACCCAATAACTCCAGATCATCCGTCACTAATAAAGGTCCCAGATTCCCCCCGAGAGCATTCTCCATTAATCTGTCAGCTGGATCATTTTCCGATCTTTCAATCATTAATTCCATTTGATTGAAAATATCAGGTGATATGGGATCTCGTGCACGATTAAACACTGAAACCATAATCGGGATCTTCATGGTACTGGCTGCTGTAAAAGCAATATTCGGACGAATTGATTGCCCTTGCTGATAGGCAAAATTAATTTCCTGGTAATTTTTCAGATCCAGCAGATAAACTTCGGTCAATCCATCGAACCCGGTGCTGTCCAGTACCTGCTTCAACAACACCTCAAGATTTAAGTATGATGGTCTGGCAGGTTCAATCTGGCTAAAAGTTAAGTTAATCGTTCGCATAACAGGAGATTTGAGAGCATCTTCAATCAAAATTGCTGCCCGATCGACATCCAGTTTGGTACCCGGGTTACCGGCCTGGAATTGTGTACTGCCCGGAATGGGAATGGCAGCTGTTGCAGGTTGGTCATACCGGACCGCAATCTCATCCCGCAAATAAGATTTCAACCGATCCACAGAAAGTGAGTAGCGTAATGGGATAGGGTCGGGATCCGGAAATCTCCCCCATAGAAAATCCCAGTACCCACTCCAGAATGGTTCGGTAATCCTTTGCTGATCAGCAGCAGTTAACATACTGTCCAGATCCAGCTCAAAACCGATGGATGATGGCCGAATTTGGATTACCGCTTCGTTATAACGAATCTCAACAGCCAGACTAAAGGCTTTGATAAGCCGGTCGGCAGCTGTCTGACGGTCCAACCCTCCAACAGGCACCCCACCAATCACTGACCCAATCGGCAAGCTGGCTCTAATTCTGCTGTAACTGATTAGTTGAACAACGACAATTACAACCGTAATGACGATTAAAATGATGGAGATTCCTCTGGTGATGATAATACCAATATTCCGCATAGTTACCAACCGATTCTACCAGATTCTGACGCGAGATTTTTATTCACATAGGATATACTTAAAAATTATGGTGGATTATTCTCAGGAAATATTGGAAGTTCTGGGCAACATTCATTTTTTCGATATGTTGAATGAAGAAGAATTGCTTACCATCAGTGAGCAAATGGATACAGTCTTCTTCAAACAGAATGAAATTATCTTCGAAGACGGAAGCGATGCTGATGGATTTTACATTGTCCTCAGTGGTCGTGTTTCCCTCCAGAAAGAAACAGACCAGGATCCGGAAGAAATATCCATATGTCAGAAAGGTGATTATTTTGGAGAAGAAGGACTGGCTTTTGATCGTTACCGCGAAGTGACCGCTCAGGCAATCTCTAATGTCATCGCCATTCATGTTAAGCAGGAACAGGTTGAAGAGTTAATCGAGACCTATCCTGAAATCCTCGAACCGATCCAATTGACGATTAAAAGTTACCGTTTATTCCTCAAACATCCGTTCAATTGGCGTGGTCCACGCGAGGCTGTTCACTTTGTAGCCCGAAAACATGGTTTCTTCCTCTGGTTAGGACTGCTTCCCCCAATGTTTCTTGGGTTTTCCTCTCTCTTTTTGTTTATTTATCTTTATTTTCTCATCCCTCCACAAAGTACATGGGTACCAATTCTCTTCGGTTTCACCACTTTACTGTTTCTGGGTTGGTTTTTCTGGAAATTGATTGATTGGTCAAATGATTTTTCCATTATTACCAACCGTAGAGTAGTTGCCCTAGAGAAGGTCGCCTTATTTTATGAAAGTCGCCAGGAAGCCCCGCTGGATGCAATTCTCTCCGTCGAAACCAGAACATCCCAAATTGGGCGCTGGATCGGCTATGGAGATGTAATCATCCGCACGTTTACCGGGGTGGTTAATTTGAAAAAAATGTATAAACCTGAGCTGATTGTCAGATTGGTAAATGATGAACGCGGAAGATCTTCCAATCAGACGAACAAATTACAACGCATGACAAAAGAAGACATGCTCCGCAGTCGTATTGGATTAGATCGTCGTGAACCCGGAGAATATGAAGAAGAAAACGAACCGGATGAATTCGATCAGGCTCAACTTCCTCTCAAAGTGAAATCAAGTGGCTTGATGGAATTTCTTTCGACTTTATTTGGCTTACGAACTGAAACGAATGGGGTCATCATATATCGCACCCACTGGTTTATCCTTCTCAAAAAAGTGATCTGGTCCAGCCTGGCTTTATTACTATTATTTTTAGTGTTTGTTTACTCAATTTTTGAATTTTATCCATCCATTAACTTTGATATTATTCTTTTCGTACAATTGGGAATTGGATTGATATTATTTCTCTGGTGGTTATACCAATACTGGGATTGGCGCAATGATCGTTATATGGTTACCGACGATCAATTGATAGATTTGTATAAAAAGCCATTGGGGCAGGAACAAAGAAGATCCGCTCCGATTAAAAATATTCAAACTGTCGAATTCGAAAGACTTGGATTAATCAGTTTGATTCTAAATTTTGGCACCGTATTTATTCGGGTTGGTGACACTACGTTTACATTTGATTATGTGTACAAACCATCCGAAGCACAACAGGATATTTTTGAAAAATACCAGCAATTTAATCAGAAACAGAAAAAAAGAGAAAAAGAAGCCCTGCGGGATGAAGTTGCTGAATGGATTGAGATCTATCACGAAGTGGTTCAGACAAAACCTAAATTGGACGAAAACAATCCAGATGAAGGAAATTCAGGGTACAATATAGGAGAATTTTGAAAATCAAGGCGGGTAATCCGTTAATAATTAGGTGAAATATGGCGTTAAGAGAAGTTGTAATTATTCCTGATGAAGTACTCAGAAGAAAAGCTCACAAAATAACAAATTTTGATAAAGATTTGTCAATCCTGATTGATGATATGTTTGAAACCATGCGTTTAGCACCCGGTGTTGGATTGGCTGCACCCCAGGTTAACATCTCTCAAAGAGTGATTGTGGTGGAATATGCTGAGGATGAGGGGGTAAAACCGAAATCCTATGCTGTGATTAATCCCGAAATCATTAAAACATCACCAGAGACTGAACTAGGCATCGAAGGATGTTTATCTATTCCCAATCTGGTCGGAGAAGTCGAACGTTTTTCTGCAGTTGTGGTAAAAGGCTTCAATAAACTAGGCAAACCGGTGAAAATCAAAGCATCCGGGTGGCTGGCTAGAATCTTTCAGCATGAAATCGACCATCTGGAAGGCATTCTTTTCACAGATCGTGCCACCCGCATCTGGCAACCTCCGCAGGAGGAAACGGAAAAACTCCCTGAATAAGGATATGGTTACCTTCTATTCATGTTTATCACCCATCTCTCACTAACGAATTTTCGTGCTTTTAGCCGCCTGGACATGGAAATGCCCCGGCGGATTCTTTTATTAGAAGGGGATAATGCGCAGGGAAAAACCAGCCTTTTGGAAGCGGTGTACTTTTTTTCTACCTTCACATCCATACAATCCAGTACCGATCGACAGGTAATCAGTTTTTTGGCTCTCGAAGAAACACTCCCTGTTTCCAGAATGGTAGCCGATTTTTCACGGGGAGAAAACAAGCATCAAATTGAAATTCGTTTGATCCTGGAACAGAATGGTGCACAAAATGGTTTTCGATTCAGGAAAGAAATATTAGTCGATGGCATAAAACGATCAGCTCATCAGGCGGTTGGTTTATTCAATGCTGTCATTTTCCTGCCTTATATGACCCGCATCATCGAAGGTGGCCCAGAGGAGCGCAGGCGCTATCTCAATCTGGCTTTAGCCCAGGTAGTACCAGGATATGCAAAAGCATTGAGTGAGTACATGCTGACGCTTAATCAACGCAACGCTTTGTTAAAGCAAGTTGCTGAACGAAATACTGATCTCTCTCAATTAAATTATTGGGATGATTTATTAGCAGAGAAAGGGGCTTTTCTACAATTTTCCCGTTCCAAAGCCATTTATGAGATCGAAGTGTTAGCCAATCAAATCCACCGCTCATTAACCAATGATCAGGAGATCCTGCGGTTTTCATATCAACCGGCTTTATTCGAAGAAAATGACTCCGCTGGCTTTTTTGAATCCACTAACCATCCCACTCCCATCAAGGATGCTTTCCTGGCTGCACTGAAGAAAAAACAAAAGGAAGAAATTTTACGAGGTGTCACCACTATTGGCCCTCATCGGGATGAATTAAGATTTCTCGTTAACAATATAGATTTAGGAAATTACGGATCCCGCGGGCAAATCCGCACAACAATGCTGGCCTTAAAATTGGGTGAACTGGCATTTATGAAAAATCGAACCGGCGAAAAACCAGTCCTCTTATTGGATGAAACACTGGCTGAATTGGATCATAAACGGCGTGAACAATTATTACTGGCAATTTCTGAAGGTGACCAGACTTTATTGACTACGACCGACTTGAAATTATTCTCAGCTGATTTTACAAAACAATCCACCATCTGGCATATCAATCAGGGAGTAATACGAACCTGAGCACCACTTCAGGTCAAGGGATGCTTTGCTGGAATTCCGGTTCGCCGTGGGTATGTTTTCGGAGTTCTGGCTTTTTTATCAATGATGACGAGGTATCGCTCTTCCACCACCCCGGGTATTGTCACCGGTAATAATTGTCGTAAGGACCCGCCTAGAATGTGGATTGCATTGTTGGCTTTTTGCGCTTCTGCAGGGCCGCTTTCTCCTTTTTGTGCGATGACTCCACCCCCTAATCTAACCAATGGCAGCAATAATTCTACCAGGACGGGTAAGTTCGCCACTGCTCTGGCAATTGCCCAATCAAATTTTTCACGATACTTCACATTCTGACCTATTACCTCAGCCCGATCCTGAATGATTTCGACCTGGTCCAGTTTGAGTGTATCAACCATGTGTTGACAGAATTTCGTTTTTTTCCCGATCGATTCAACCAGTGTTAATCGCATCGTTGGAAAAATGATTTTTAACGGGATTCCAGGGAAACCTGCGCCGGTACCTATGTCGATCAAGTTTTTAGGCCGGCTATCCCCCCAGGCAAGCACACAGGTTAACGAATCAAGAAAGTGTTTATTTCGGATCTGTTCAATATCGCGAATACCAGTCAGATTAAATTTTTCATTCCAGGCAGTCAACTCCTGTTGAAAAATTTGAAAAGATTCTACTTGAGCCTCACTTAAACGAATATTCAATAATTGCTGGGCGTTGTTCACAAACTGGTCCATTGAAACCATTATATCGGAAACCGCTCTTTACCAAATATTCTTTTGACCCATTTTGCATAGGTTGATGTGATCCTGATCATAGCCGACGAAGTTTTCTTCACATATTCCGGGTTCAAAAAAGACTCCCTCATTGTCGCTGCATCGCTAAAAGGTGCTAATATTTGATATGAACGCCCAACCTCCATCAATGAATGTGCGTCTGATCCCACAGTTCCCCTTAAATTGTTCGCCTCGGCAAAATTTTTGGCTTGATGATTGATGGCTGCAATAAACGAGCGTGCATTGAAAATTTCTATTGCATCCACCAAGGGTGAAATTTCAGTCAAATCCTGCAACTCCCACCCATGTCGCTGGCGGTCAAAAGGGTGTGAAACGCTGATGAATGCGTCCTGATCACGCAAGCGTCTGATCGCCTCAATGGGGGTGAGCCCACGTGGAATTTCTTCCTTCACAAAAAATGCCAATAGCTCACCTCGGGTGGTTAATATCTCCTCACCTATGATGATTAATTCCGGTTCCAGGCTTTTTGCATACATAGCTCCTCGGAGCGTATTGTGGTCTGTGATCGCCAGGCGCTGTAATCCTCGCATTTTAGCCACTCTGAGTAAGTCTTCTACTTTTACCAAACAATCCGGAGAGGCTGCGGTGTGACAATGAAGTTCAGTTTTCCACTTTTGCATATTGTTTTTCCTTAAACCCGAGTAATTCAAGAGAGATTAGCCAGGTAAATAGACCTGAGGCAATTCCAAACCACAAAGTTGCTATTCGAATGATCAACGTCGCAAAGGAGGCATTCGCAGGATTCATACCCACCAGCAGGGTCAGCGGGCCTGCAATGGGCACTTCTAAGCATCTGGTGTTTTCTTGATTTTTTCCAAAAAACTTACACCAATTTGAGGAGGTTGGAGGGAGAATATTTCTGCGATCGTTGCGCCAACATCCGCAAATGATCCACGTATACCCAGGTCTATATTTGCCCTAACTTGTTCACCAAAAATGAGCAATGGACTAAACTCCCGGGAATGATCTGTACTTGCTGTCGTTGGATCAACCCCATGGTCTGAAACAACCATCACCATATCACCCGAATTCAAGTTCTCTTTAATTTGCGGGATAAAACGATCAAATTCTTCCAGCGCATCGGCATATCCGCGCGGATCGTTGCGATGGCCATAGATCTGATCAAACTCAATCAAATTGGCAAATAATAACCCGTTGAAATCTTTCTTCATAAAATCAATAGTAGCCAGAATTGAGTCATGATTGTTGGTGGTGTGATTCGTAACACTGATCCCCCGATGACCAAATAAATCATCAATTTTTCCGGTAGCATATACCTCGAACCCTGCTTTGATCAGCTTGTCCATGATCGTATCTGATTCTGGAAAACGTGGATAATCATGACGATGGCTGGTGCGTTGAAACTCTCCCGCTCTTTCACCAATGAAGGGTCGCGCGATTACTCTGCCGACACCATAATCCCCCACCAACATCGATCTGGCAATTTCACAAATTTCATACAATTTTTTGATGGGAATGATGTCTTCATGGGCGGCAATCTGAAACACAGAATCAGCCGAGGTGTAAACGATCGGTTTCCCGGTGAGCATATGCTCTTCACCATATTCCTGAATGACAGCGGTTCCTGAAGTAGGTTTGTTCGCTAAAACATCCAACCCGGTTAACTCTTTGAATTTCTGAATAACCGCGGGGGGAAAGCCATCCGGAAAAACCGGGAAAGGTTCTTTTAGATAAATCCCCATCAATTCCCAATGCCCCGTGACAGAATCCTTACCTGCGGAGCGAGGAGTTAATTTACCAAAAGATCCGCTGGCCGGATCCACAGGATCAACACCTTGCATCGTGGTAATCCTGCCAAAACCGATTGATTCCAGATTGGGTAAATTCAACCCTCCCACAGCCTTGGCTGTATTGGATAATGAATTACTGCCTACATCGCCGTATATGTCAGCATCAGGTGCAGCACCAGCACCCACCCCATCCAAAACAAAGATAATTACTCTCTGAATTATTCCCATTTATTACCGCTCCTTTTCCAATCAAAATAAATTGTATCATCCATTCATTTTCTAACAAACTGGCTGTGCAAAAGGAAGAATAATACCAATTTTTTTGGATGAATGGCAGCCGACTTGCATTCATTAAGATGCTATAATTTAATGTAGCGTATCAATCCCCTGTATAACAAATTTCACAATATTTTTCGGAGGAGAATCATGAAAAAAAGCTTTTTTGTAATCATGTCTTTATTAATGGTCACAAGTTTGGTTTTAAGTGCTTGTGCCCAAACAAAGGCAACCGAACCAGCCATGGAAGAACAAGGGTATCCTATGGAAGAGCCCGCTGTTGTTCAGGAAGATGCAGGTTATCCTGCCTCTGAAGTGGTTTCAATCGCCACTGATGCCACATTTCCACCCTTTGAAATGGTGGATGAAGCAACCAAGGAATTGATTGGGTTTGATATTGAGTTGATGGAAGCAGTTGCTGCCCAGGCGGGCATTCAATATGAATTCATCAATTTGCCATTTGACCCTATGCTGGCTGGTTTGTCCGAATGTCAGTATGATATGGCTATTGCTGCCATTACCATTACAGATGAACGGAAGGCTCAATTCCTATTCAGTGAACCATATATTGATGCCGGCCAAATTATTACAGTGAAATCTGGTAATAATGAGATCATGGGTAAGGCTGATTTAAGTGGAAAGATTATCGGTGCACAATTAGGAACCACAGGAGAAATTGAAGCACAGGCAATCGAAGGTGTTGAATATAAACCCTATGACACCTATGATCTGGCATTTCTTGATTTGATGAATGGCCAGATTGACGCAGTGATCGCCGACTATCCAACCGCATTAGGTTTCATCGAGAAAAACCCGACAAAACTCATGACTGTCGGTGAAGTATTCACAAATGAATTTTACGGTATCGCCCTTTGTAAAGATCGTCAGGACCTTTTGGATAAAATTAACCCAGCATTAAAAGCTGTTATTGACTCAGGATTTGTGGCTGAATTGGCTGCTAAATATCTGGCAGGCGAATAATTTTTAGGTCAAAAGCCTGGGAAACTACTTCCCAGGCTTTTTAATATGGAGCAAACGCATGGTTTCTTCAATAAAACCGGGTGAAACAAAGGAAAACACTGGCAATAAAAAAAGTTTTTATTTTGATCGCTGGTGGTTATTACTTGTTGCTGTCATTGTCATTATTATTTTATTAATTACTTTTAAACCCGATCCTTTCAAACGAATTTTATTATTTGTTTCAGATGGTATCGGTGTCACAATTTACACGACGCTGGTTTCTTTTGTCCTGGTTTTATTTTTTGGACTGTTGGCGGGGCTCGGTCGAATATCCACCAATAAAATATTAAATGGCGCAGCAACAGTTTATGTTGAATTGGTGCGCGGGATTCCTTTATTGGTGCAATTGATGTTCTGGTACTTCGCTTTTCCATCAGTCATACAGGGATTAGGAAATTTTTTGTCAATTGAGGGATTGATTAAATATCGTGCCAATCCCATTCTGATGGCAATTATTGGACTGACATTCTGCTATGCTGCCTACATGAGTGAAGTTTATCGGGCAGGCATTCAAAGTATCTCCAAAGGGCAGATGGAAGCTGCCCGCAGTTTAGGAATGAATTATTTTCAATCAATGCGATTTATTATTCTTCCTCAGGCAATTCGTGTGATTCTTCCGCCAGTAGGAAATGAATTTATTACATTGCTGAAGGACTCCTCACTGGTCAGTGTCGTGGCGGTTGCAGATATCACCCGGCGTGGGCGTGAGTTTATGGCAGCCAATTTTATTCCCATACAAACCTGGGTAATGGTAGCATTGCTGTATCTGGTGTTGACCCTCTTCTCCGCCAGAATCGTGACCTGGATTGAACGAAAAACGAAGCTGGAGCGATAAGATGGAACCTATTATTCATATCGAAGGGATACACAAATATTTTGGTCATGTACATGCCTTGCGGGGGGTCAGCCTGGATATTTATAAAGGCGAGGTTGTAGTGGTCATCGGCCCATCAGGCTCTGGTAAATCGACTTTATTGCGCTGCATTAACCGCCTGGAGGAATTTGATAAGGGTCAAATCGTCGTGGATGGTATAACATTGGATTCCGCTGAGAACATTAATGTCGTACGAACAGAAGTTGGCATGGTCTTTCAACAATTTAATCTTTTCCCGCATTTAAGTGTATTAGAAAATGTAACTTTGGCCCAAACAGTAGTAAGAAAACGCAACCCGGTGGAAGCTAAAAAAACTGGTATGCAATTATTGGAAAAAGTTGGCATCCCGGAAAAAGCGCATGTCTATCCATTACAACTATCCGGCGGTCAGCAACAACGCGTGGCAATCGCGCGGGCTCTGGCAATGAATCCAAAAATCATGTTATTTGATGAACCTACCAGTGCATTGGATCCGGAGATGATCCAGGAAGTTCTGGATGTCATGACAGCTTTGGCCAAAGAAGGAATGACCATGGTGGTGGTTTCGCACGAAATGGGTTTTGCCAGAGCTGCTGCGAACCGGGCAATTTTGATGGATGAGGGTCTGATCGTAGAAGAAGCACCACCAAATGTCTTATTCACCAATCCAACCAACGAACGCACCAAACTTTTCCTCAGCAAGGTATTGCAATAAGTTCAATTGGTATTGCAACAATCCGGGATCAATCACCATCGAAAAATTTCTGGTCAGTTCTTTTTTAGAATTGAATACTGTATAATCGTTCTATCAGATTTCCACTGAGAGGTTGTGTGAAGAAGAAGTTTTTTCGCTGGTTTTTTTTATTATCTGTCTTCATTGGATTGGCTATTTCTGTTGCCAATATTCTTGCTTCTCCGTTGAAATCCTCCAGCATAACGCTGATCAGCCCCACTAGCTGTCCACAGGGAGGTTGTGCAGCCGGTCAGCGGCTGAATTTCCGTACCAGTTTTGATTTACTGAACTACCTGCCGGCGCAAGAGACCAATATCCAGGTTTGTTTATTCACCCCTGATAACTGGGCAGTCACCGATGTTGGATTCGAATCAAACGGTAAAGTGTCTGGCGCAACCTACACGACGGACCTGTCTCATTGTGGCGTCCCCCCTACGAATTATGTTTTGAGTCAGGGTATTTCAACAGCGCTCAATTCCACCTTCTTTGGTGATACCCTTGATTTTTACTTTCGGGTAGGAAAATCTGCAAACGTAGGTGGTTCAACATTAATCAGAGTTTTCGAATGGAATGGAACAGCCTGGTCTCAATCCGAACAATCTTTCAATTATTTATCCATCGCGCCTGTCGGAAGTACAGTTTATGTTGCCAAAGACGCAGCAACGTGCGGAATAAGCACTCCATGTTTTGTAAATTCGAAAGATGATCTGTCTACAGGACTTGGAACTGGTTTGAAGGATGCTATTGATGTGGTTGATCCCAGTTCCACAATTAATATAATTGGAATTTATCCGGTCAAAAGCAATACGGTGGTAATTAATAAAGCGGTGACTATACAAGGCATCAATGATGCAAAAATCACAAGTGAATCCTTTAACTGTTCGCAACCGGTACTATCCCTGAATAATGAAATTACCCTTCAAAATCTATCCGTCAATGATGGCATTTGCAGTCTTCCAAACCGCGACTTGCTGGTTATCGATAGTTCACAAAATATCCAGATTTTTTCGAATAATCTGAACAACGGCAAGGATGCTATTCGAATCATTAACCAACCTGGAAATGTATCGATCCGTTTCAATAACATTACGAATAATAGCGGATACGCCCTTGTGAAACCTGGCGCTACCGGAACCGGGAAACTAAATGCTGTTGCAAATAATATATTCAACAATCGTTCCGGAGTGCAGGTTAGTTGTAGCAGTAAAGATCTTGGTTTGGTAGACCATAATTTCTGGGGAATCGGCGTATTGCCAGGGGTTGCAGCACCTGACTGCACATCTCAATCCGGAAAACGATTGGGTAGTGCCATCCTTGATAATTTAAATAACCCAGGTGTACAAGCTCAAATGGTTTCCGTCACTTCAACAAAAAAATCTTACTTCGAAAATAAAATTGCTGTTCAAAGACCTGCCACAACCCCGGATAACCCGGATTTTGATATCTTCATCGTTAACCATGGCAATAATACAGTAAATACACCGTTCTTAAACTCAGGATCAACTTCTACGCTGGTTCCCTGCAATAATTATTATGATATTTTCCTGGCACAAGGATTAACAAGTATTCAGGAATTAAATATTTTCATGAAATATGACCTTAATGCTGCCTGTATTGCAAATATTGAATCCAGCACGTATTGCGGACAGAGCAATCCAGCATTATTCCCTTTATGGTGGTACGATCCGGATCAGTTGATCACCACGGGATGGAATACCACAGGGAAAGCCCCGAACGGACCTTCTGCAGGAGGAGCAAATGGTCAGGTGACAACCTGCAACCTCCAAAATAAAGAGATCTCCGTACAAATTGATACCTCAGGCCGGCCGGGTATCTCCAATGATTTGAACTATACACCTTTTGTAGTCGGTTTGGTCGGTCAACCGGCTGCGGCAGTGCTAACCAGTTTCACTGCGAGCCCTGGCAATATGCAAGTGGATATCACCTGGTCGACAGCCAGTGAATTGAATACTGCTGGGTTCTATGTGCAAAGACGACCAACCGGTAGTTTCTCATTCAACCGGGTCAGTCCCTTCATTGTGCATACCGGTACGGATGCCTCTGGTGCAGATTACTCATTTGTGGACACCAATGTAACCAACCTGACCGGGTATGATTACCGTTTGGAAATCGTTGGGACAAATTTATTGTCGGTGTATTCCAATATCATCAGCGCTACTCCCGCTCCCCCAACATTGACACCAACAACCACTGTCACGTCGACCATCACAATTACTTCCACCATCACAGTTACCCCTACAGTCACCATTACCACAACACCAACAATATCGACAACACCCACGATAACCGGAACAAGCACAGTAACCTTAACGCCTACACGCACTCGTTTTCAGACGGCAACCAATACACGCACTCCTTTTTTAATTCCTTACCGCAGCCCGACCAGAACCAGCTTCGTCGTGAGAACAAATCCGCCTGGATATCCAGCCCCAACGACCAGCAATTCCACTCCTGACAGTGGCTATCCCGGCCCGGTCGGCGGCGAAACGCCAACCGGAGATGCATATCCCAATCCAGAAAACGCAACACAACCAGCAGAAGGATATCCGGAACCAGGAACAGAGGTAAGTCAGGCAACTGTCATTCCCGGCAATGAAACAACTGTTCAAACCCCAAAACCTGGTACAACCTTCAGCGCCAAACCAACATCGGTTCCCAGACCAGAGGCCGGAGAAAAAGATTCTTCCTGGGTTTATCCTTTATTGGGTAGCCTTATCGGACTTTCTTTGGTATTATTGATCGGTTATTTCCTTTGGAAAAAGGGGTACATGATGTTGCCATTATTACCTGATAACAGGAAAAACAAAGATCATTCACCAGATGATCTTGAAGAATGATTTTTTTGACTTTTCAATTTGAATGTGCTATTCTTCTTAATTGTTAAATAACAACGCGATACTTATATTGGAGATTGATAGATGCAGCGAGAACGCGTATCTGAAAATGTTTATTGGTTCCAAAGTGAAGTTTATGCTCAAGTAACTGCAGGCGTGATCACCGGGCCAAAATGGGCTGTTGTAATTGATACCCTCCCCATTCCTGAAGAAACAATTGCAATGAAAAATTACATTGAGAATAACCTTGAAGTTCCTGTGCAATACATTATTAACAGCCATTTTCATGCTGATCATACCTGGGGTAATTGTTTTTTTCCAGGGGCAACCATCATCAGCCACGAATTATGTAGAAAACTTCAACTGGAACAGGGTCAGGCATCATTGGATCAAGCCATTCAGCAAAATCCAATTTTTAAACCTGTCAAATTAGTGTACCCGCATCTTACATTCGAAAGTGGTAATATGTCGTTACGGGTTGGAAAAAAGAATTTGATTTTATTTCCAACCCCCGGTCACAGCGCAGATGGCATTTCAGTTTTGATCGAAGAGGACCGGGTCTTATTTGCAGCAGATTCATTTTTACCCATTCCCTATTTTGTCCAGGGAGATATCGAACAATTGATAGCCTCTCTCAAATCCTATACCAATCTCGGACTGGAGAATATTATCCAGGGTCATGGTGATATTATTCTACGGGGTGAGATTGAAGAGACGATTCAACAAAATATCAATTACTTAAAAACACTTAAAGTAAAAGTTAAAGACGCATTAAGCAATAAATATCCATTGAAAGCAGCCGCTGCTATCGATGTTGAAAGTTGTGGAAAAAGCAGGGTTGTTCTGGCTGGACTGGGAAATTCATTGCATCAAAATAATGTCAGATACTTATTAAACCAATATGCTCAGGCTGAAGGAATCGATCTGATCGACTCACCCTTTGATGACTATGATGATGATATCGTGGATGAATAAAAAAGCGCTACAGGTTTTTTATTCCTGAAATACTTTCTTTTTTAACCACTTGGCCCTTAATCCAACCACTCGTTCAGTTCCTGCGATCAATCGTTTGATATTTGGTCGTAGAGCCCAAACCAGAACCAGCAAAGCCAGTGCGCCATAAATCACATAAGCCCAGGGAGATAATCCCATAATGGCACGAATGATAAATATGATCATCGCTATCAAAGCAATGCTCATGGTGGTGACTGATGCATAACCGATAAAAAGATAAACCAAAAAGGCCACCGGGAGGATAATAAATACAATCGGATTCCAAAGTGCAATCGCTCCCCCTAGAGCAGTTGCTCCTCCAGCTCCCCCGCGTAATGCCCATTTTCCATCTTTCCGATGCACCAAAAATATTGAGTAATTATGTCCAATAATTGCAAACAATGCTGCAGAAACCTGCACCCACGGTTGCTGGGGAACCAACCAACTCACAACCCAGGCTGTAGCAGCGCCCTTAAGCACATCCAGAACCGCGGTCAGAACGCCTGCGCCTACACCAGCCGCGCGCATAGCATTGGTTCCCCCCGTCCTTCCGGATTCAACCAGTCGCACATCACGCCCATTCACTAATTTAACCACGAAGAACCCAAATGGGATTGAACCCATTAAATACGCAATGATTAATACCAGCAGGACATTTCCAAATTCGATCATTGATCCCTCTTACACTTCTTTATTTACAGAAACACTTGAAACATTCATTCGATACGCTATCTAATAGTTTACCAATTTAATTTCAGTATACCAGTCATTTTCTATCAGGAAAGCTTTCATCTTCCATACATTAGATTCAGGAAAACAGATAATAGTTGCAACCCCAGGATATAAGAATTCTTTAATATCAGTTTCTGATGGGTTGGCTGGACCTTTCGGATGAGAATGATAAATCGCCAGTAAATCTAACTTTATTTCTTCGATCTTTTCCAGTGCCAGATATAATTCCATTGGCTCCATGGAATACTTCACCGGAGAATGAAGTTGATTGGTTATCGGAAGATCCAGGCTGACTTTGTTATCGCGACCGGCCAGCAACCCACAGGCTTCTTCGGGCATTTTTTCCATAACGTAAGCAAGCACTTTATTTGATATTTCCTGGGGAATAAATAGTTTATCCATTGGTGATCAATGCCAGAAAGAAAAGGAAAATTAAAAGGACCAGGGGTTCAATTAACAGATTGATACCCCGCTTGCCCTCCTTGTGTGCGATGATCAACAACGTCAGCGGATAGGCAATCCCTACCAGCACCAGACCAAAGGACAGTGGGCGGATGGGAAGGTAATGTAATCCCAGGGCAATCTGACCAATAAATAATGTAATGCCAAGTGACCAGAACCAGTTCCAGTCCCCTGCAGTTCGTAAATAAAAACTTCTGGAGACAAGGAAAAAAATTGTAACTGTTAAGGCTGGCAATAATAAAAATAAACGCACTCCAGATGACTGTAATGCAATTGCTAAAACCAAAAACAATGCGAAGGAAATAGCAGTTAATCCCAGGCTGGCAGGTAAATGAGAGGCACTGTTCGTATCAACCACCAAATATTCAGCCACCAGGATAAATGCTAATAAAGTGCCGCCTAAGGCCACCACCATCCACCATTCAATCCCCACCTCCAGAAAAGATAAGGGTACGCCAATCACCCAGGCCGTCAACGCCGGAACTAAACTATGGTGAATGAAGGATTGGCTTCCTTTATTGGGATGAGTTTGAATTAACCAATCCGCTCCAAAGGCAGCTAAAAACGCAACCAGAATGGAGACAACCGTGCCAAAATCCAGATCGTAATTAAAAACCACCCAGGGCAATCGGATCACAATACTCTGTGCTGGTATTTGAACAAAAGGTACCAACCCATATGCCAGAATGATCACAGCAGATATGACACTCAGACGGCTGAGATCAGGGATTTGATTCGTTTTAGGCATGTGAAAATTGTAACGACAAATGAGTTTTATTGCCAGTAATTTTAGAACAAATAACCGAGAAAACCCGGATGTGTGGTAAAATTAGGGGTTGAATGAATACAAAAATATATGATCAAAAGCTTGCTCCACCTCGACTGATCCCCACTCTTTTGGCTGGGTTTAACACAGTCGCAAACCATATAGGATTAATCTTGTTTCCTCTGGGTTTGGATCTATTAATCTGGTTTGGGCCGCAATTGAAGCTGGATAAATTACTAAAACCGATCTATTCCAATGCCATCCAGACTCTAATTACCTATAACAACTCGGAGATGCGTCAACTTCTTGAAACATCACAAACGGAAATGGACATCATTCTCAGCAGAATCAATCTCACCAATAGTTTATCAACCTTCCCATTTGGTATCCCCAGCCTTTTGTCCGGTCAGGGGATAAAGGAAACACCGCTTGGGTCTCCTATTGCTTATGATATCCCCTCAATTGGGTTAATTCTTATCGTTACCGGGTTATTTATTTTCATTGGTTTATTCCTGGGAAGTTTGTATTTGAGCACAATTGCTTATACCACAAGAGTAAAAAAAGAAAAAATCAATCCTTCAGAACTGACCAAAAAAATTGTCAAGGGTGTTGGTCTATCCATTCTATTGGTTATTATTCTGATTGTTCTTATTATGCCGGTGTTATTTGTTGTCTCATTATTTTCATTATTTAGTCCGGTAATTTCGCAAATTTTATTAATAATTTCAACCTTTATTTTAATCTGGTTATTAATTCCATTAATCTTCTCTCCCCATGGTGTTTATGCCCAGGATATGGGAATAATCCAGTCCATTCTGCACTCGATCAAGGTGGTTCGCTCCTATCTTCCAGGGACAGGGATGTTTTTGCTGGCAGCTATTTTAATTGCACAGGGACTTGATTTATTATGGATCGCAGCGCCAAGCGACTCCTGGTTGACCCTGATCGGTATAACCGGGCATGCATATATCTATACCGCACTGATTGCTGCGAGTTTTATTTACTATCAGAAAAGTTGTGATTGGACAAAAGAAATTTTAGAGAGAATAAAAATTATTCAAAAATAATGATCTGCTACTTCGAATGAGTTCAGATCCAGGAGGATATGTGGCAATAACCACCAATTTAGATAATTCATCATATGGTGCAAAAGATATTCAGGTATTAGAAGGTCTTGAAGCTGTTCGTCGTCGACCGGGAATGTATGTTGGTGGAACAGATATCAAAGCATTGCACCACCTGGTATATGAAATTGTCGATAATTCTATCGATGAAGCTCTGGCTGGATATTGTGATGATATCAGTATTGAAATTCATGCCGATAGCAGCGTAACAGTGAAAGACAATGGCAGAGGCATCCCGGTTGATATTCATCCGGAGAAAAAAGTTTCTGCACTTCAATTAGTTCACACTGTATTACACGCGGGCGGTAAATTTGGTCATAGCAGCTATAAAGTCTCAGGTGGTTTGCATGGCGTGGGTGCTTCGGCTGTCAATGCACTTTCGGAGTGGTTTAAAGTTACTGTGTACCAACAAGGGTTAATGCATTCCCAGGAATACCGCAAAGGTATCCCACAAGGTCCGGTGACAGTAATTGGTGAGTGTGATCCGAACATCACCGGCACCGTTACCACATATAAATTCGATAAAGAAATATTCAAGGATGATATTGATTACCGCTTTGAAACACTTTCACAAAGATTCAGGGAGATGGCATTTGTTACCCGAAAAGTAAAGATTCGCCTGATGGATGAACGTACAAATCGGGAAGCAACATATTATTTTGATGGTGGCATTATTTCTTTCGTCCGCTATATTAATCGCAATCGTGAGAATTTACACACTGTATTCTTCGTAGAAAAGGAATTGGAAGGAATCAGTGTGGAAACAGCTTTGCAATATACCGACGCTTACGCTGAGTCAGTCTATTCGTTTGCGAATACCATCAATACGATTGATGGCGGCACCCATATGACCGGTCTGCGGACTGCGTTAACCAGAGTCATCAATGATTATGCCCGTCGCAACCAATTAATAAAAGAAAACGATCCCAATTTTTCGGGCGATGATACACGTGAAGGTTTAACAGCAATTGTTAGTGTGAAAGTTCCTGATCCGCAATTCGAATCACAAACCAAAGTGAAATTAATGAATGCTGAAGTTCAGACCGTCGTCCAGCAGGTGGTCACAGAGGGTTTTGCAGAATTTTTAGAAGAAAACCCAAACGCCGGAAAAGCGATTGTGACCAAATGTTTAACCTCCGCCAGAGCAAGAGATGCAGCCAGGAAAGCCCGCGATCTGGTCATTCGAAAATCCGCGTTAGAATCTATGACTTTACCCGGGAAATTAGCAGATTGCTCCTCACGTGACCCCTTACAATCTGAAATTTACATCGTGGAAGGGGATTCGGCTGGTGGTTCAGCCAAACAGGGACGGGACCGTCAATTTCAGGCGATTTTACCTTTGCGTGGCAAGATCCTGAACACTGAACGAGCACGTCTGGATAAAATTTTATCCAATGAGGAGATCAAATCCATGATCTCTGCACTGGGGGTTGGGATTGGTGACAATTTTGATCTCAGTAATTTACGCTATCACCGTATTATTATCATGACCGATGCTGACGTGGATGGAAGTCATATCCGCACGCTCTTGCTTACTTTCTTCTTCCGTTACATGCAAAAAATCATTGAAAATGGCAATTTATATATTGCACAACCACCTTTATACCTCATCAGTTATAAAAATCAGAAACAATATGCCTATACTGAACAGGAAAAAGAAAAAATCATAAATGATTTTGGTGTCAGTCCAGATAAAGTTGGATTACAACGCTATAAAGGTCTGGGAGAGATGAATCCCGAACAATTATGGGATACGACGATGAACCCGGAGAACCGTACTTTGTTACAGGTATCCATCGAAGATGCTGCCCAGGCTGATTTGACCTTTGATATGTTAATGGGGCAGGCTGTACCACCCAGAACCCGTTTTATTCAGACGCATGCTTTGGCTGTTCAAAACCTGGATGTTTAACGGCTGCTTCAGGTTCCGTAGCCTTTTCAATTTTTAAATTTTTTATTCGATTCAACATCTATCTTTCCTTTGGGCCTATACAAAGGTTCATCGATATAATGATTTAAAGTGCTACACTATATTTGATTTCAAATTCGTGCGAGGTGGAAATGGCGAGAGCATATGTTTACAAATCAGAAGATCTTTTTGATTTTATGGTTCGATTTTTTGTGAAATTAGGTGTTCCAAAAGATCGTGCCGAAATAACAGCCGAGATTTTGCAATCCGCAGATTTGCGAGGTGTTAGCTCTCATGGCATTATCCGATTGCAAACCTATTATGGCAGCCGTTTACAAAAAGGGTTGATCAATCCTTTAGCGAATAATGAAATTCTACGTGAAACCCCTGCTTCACTGGCTCTGGATGGGAAAAACGGATTGGGACAGGTGGCAGGGAAAGATGCAATGTACCGCTGCATTGAAAAAGCCAGGAAATCCGGCGTAGCCATGGTGACTGTCCGAAACAGCAATCATTACGGGATAGCCGGTTACTATGCCATGATGGCGCTGGAAGACGATATGATCGGCATCAGTTTTACCAACGCACAACCACTGGTAGCGCCCACATTTGGCCGAAACCGACTACTGGGGACCAACCCCATTGCCGTCGCTGCTCCTGCTTTGACTGAAAAACCATTCGTATTAGACATGGCCACCAGTATCGTGCCCATCGGGAAAGTTACCGTGTTTGACAAAGCCGGCGACCCAATTCCAGAAGGCTGGGCTATTGACTCCGAAGGCAATCCCACTTCAAACCCAAAAGCAGTCCTGGAGGGAGGTGCTTTATTCCCTCTCGGCGGACCTGAATTATTGCGTGGTTATAAAGGCTACGGATTGGCGTTGTGGGTAGATATTTTTTCAGGGGTTTTATCTGGCGCAGCTTTTGGAAAAAATGTTTCCGACCCGAGTAAATTGTCAAACGCCAATGTTGGACATTTCTTTGCTGCTATGCGCCTGGATGCCTTTCGGGAACCAGAGGAATTTAAGCAGGACATGGACAATCTCTTCCATCAGTTAAAAACAGCCGAAAAAGCAATTGGTCAGGAGCGCATATTTATCCATGGTGAAAAAGAATTTGAACGCACTGACAAGTATAAAAAAGATGGCATTCCGCTCCTGGAAGGAGTTGTCAAATCCTTGCAATCTGCTGGTGAATCAGTAGGCGTAGCTTTCGATTTGCACGCAGTGAGCGAGAAAGAGATAGACCCTGCCCAAGCAGGTGATTAATTTATCATCCCTGAAGGATTACCAGGGCTTCATTCCCTGCTAACATGATTTTTCGATCCCTGATAGGCGGGAGGGAGTCTCTTTTATTGCTGATCAACAAGGTCCAATCTCCGATTACAAATTGGGAACTTAAAATCAGTCCAACGTTCTTTTTACTGAAGTTAAGCGCAATTAATGCCGTTTGTTGGGATGTCTGCCGGGTATAGGCCAAAATCTTATGCGGTTCGTAAGTAATCGGTAAATACATCCCTTTTTGGAGGGCAGGGGTATTTTTTCTGATTTTGATTATTTTTTTATAGTAATTTAGCAATGAGTTCTGTTCGTGTTGTTGGCTCTCGACATTTCGCCACTCGTGATTGGCATGAACTGGCAGCCAGGGTTCGTGCTCTGAAAATCCAGCATATGGATCAGCATTCCACTGCATAGGGGAACGGCAACCATCCCGTCCTTTGTAGAAAGGCCAAAAATGTCTGCCGACCGGGTCAAGTACATCCGATTTTCTAAGCACCGGTATATCGCGCATTCCGATCTCTTCTCCATAATACAAAAAAGGCGTTCCCCGTAATGTCAATAGCAATGTCACTAACACTTTGAGTCGCTCATCATCTTCACTTCTTGTGTACCGAGTCGCTGAACGGGGGTCATCATGGTTGTTGAGGAAATAATTTGGCCACCCTTTTTGATCGAGAACATCTTCCCATTGTTGAATGGATTTATAAAAGGAAGAAGCTTTATAGCGACCGTTGATGAAAGAAAAATCGAAGGCTGCATGCAAAGCCTGATCACCTACATATTTGGCTGCTGTATGATGATCCCCCATAAAAGTCTCCCCCACTGAATAACGTTCAGGGTAGGAATCGAGCAATTGACGAAATTTTTGGAGAAAATCGAACATTTCTGGTTGATCGGAATCATTGATATGGTTTTGTTGATCAAATTTTGTAATACCAAGCTTGAAGGGATTATCAGCAAAATTGATATTTTTATAGTAAGCATTAAATACGTCTAACCGAAAACCATCCACGCCCTTATCCAGCCAGAACTTAATCATATCCAGGATTTCATCAACAACTTTTGGATTACGCCAATTAAGATCAGGCTGTTGTTTAAAGAACATATGAAAATAGAATTCTTCAGTGGCATGATCCCACTCCCAGCCACTACCCCCAAATCGAGATTTCCAGTTGTTGGGGAATTTGCCACCGTTTCGGGCTTTTTTCCAAATATACCAATCGCGGTAGAAATTATCCTTAGATAATTTTGATTGCTGAAACCATTCATGTTGGTCCGAGGTATGGTTAAGAACCAGATCCATAATGACATGGATATTACGCTGATGTGCTGCCTGCAAGAATTTATCAAAGGCTGGCATTCCGCCATATTTTGGATCGATTTCGCGGTAATTTGCTACATCATAACCAAAATCAACATCCGGACTCAAATACACTGGGGACAGCCAGATCGCATCAATCCCTAAATCCTGTAGATAATCTAATTTTTGTGTAATACCCGACAAATCACCTATTCCATCATTATCTGCATCCATAAATGAGCGTGGATAGATCTGGTAAATAACACCATCACGCCACCATAAATAGTCCGACATTGATACCTCCATGGCAAAAAAAAAGAAAAATGGCTTTTAAATCTCTCTATTAACATAGATTTTATAGGAAAAATAATTAACCATACCCATATTAGTGATTTAATCAACCTTTTGAGGGAAAAACCTTGATTTGAAAAAGTGATTATGGTAAAATATTTATTGCATTACAGAATTTAGTAGACCTCGTGGAAAAGTGGGCAACCCCCACTTTTCTTATTTAGTAAGTATTTTTTTGTGGGAGAAAAGCCAAGAAATGAGAAACGAATTTACCCTTGCATTCAACGAAGTGCTGGAAGAAAAAGGTCTTCCGCGTGAAATTATTATCAAAGCGCTTGAGTCAGCTATGGTATCTGCTTATAGAAAATCAGTAAATGCTTCTCAGGCACAAATAATTGATGCAAAAGTCGATATGGAGACCGGCAAGGTAACCATATTTGCAGAAAAAGAAGTTGTCGAAGAAGTCCAGGATGAACGCACAGAAGTTAACCTGGAAGAAGCTCAGCGCTTCGATAAAGATGCTGAATTAGGTTCCATGGTCTCCGTGGAAAGCACACCCAAGAATTTTGGGCGTGTTGCTGCCCAAACTGCCCGCCAGGTGATTCAACAAAGAATCCGCGACGCAGAACGGCAAGCCCAATTAGATTACTATGCCGACCAGATTGGTGAAATCATCTCCGGTGTTGTCCAGGCTAGCAATGCACAGGGGTTAACAATCGGATTGGAAATGAAAGCCGAAGGGACCATGTTGCGCAAAGATATGATCCCTGGCGAACGATTCCACGTTCACGACCGCGTGCGAACGCTGGTGGCTGAGGTGAAAGACAGCAACCGTGGACCTCAGATTTTGCTCTCCCGCACGCACCGAAATTTCTTACGTCGTTTACTGGAAACCGAAGTACCAGAAATTTATCATGGTATTGTTGAAATTCGTTCGATTACCCGTGAACCCGGCCAACGCGCAAAAGTGGCTGTTTCAGCAACACAATCTGGAATTGACCCTGTTGGCGCTTGCGTAGGCTTACGTGGGGTTAGAATTCAGGCAATTGTACGTGAACTTCATGATGAGAAGATAGATGTCATCGAATGGCATCAAGATCCTTCTCAATTTATCGCCCGTGCGATCAGCCCCGCCAAAGTGAGTGGTGTCTATCTGAACGAATATTCTGAAGGTGGAAAGACGGCCACTGTCGTGGTACCTGAAGATCAACTCAGCCTGGCGATTGGACGTGATGGACAAAATGCACGTCTGGCGGCCAAATTAACAGGCTGGAGAATTGATATAAAAAGTGTCCAGGAAGCATCCAGCGATGCTCTTTATCGGTTACAAAAAGATCCTGGAATGGCCGAGATGGCAGCCAATGAAAAAGACAACATGGTTAAAGTGGAAGAACTATTAGCCAAGAAGTCCTCCGGGGGAATCCTCAATGTCGATAGTTACGATTTTCTGAACAAATTCATTGAGAGAGTTGAGACGCGCACATTTATTCGCAGCAAATTAGAAGAAGAAGCAGAAAAAAGTCGGATGGCAGCTTTACAGGCACAAATACCACCCAGTTTCTTCGATACGACCATTCTGGACTCTTCATTACCTGAACATGTGAATTACATCCTGCAGGAAGCTGGTTATAATACGATTGCAGAATTGGTCACCAAAATGTTACAGGCTCCGGATGATATCCTGCGATTAAACGGTATCGGACCTAAAGCAATGAACTCAATTCAAGAATTGATGGATTTGTTACCGGAAACGCTCGCAGCTGAATTGTCTGAAATTGCAGTTTCAGAAGCAGAAGCTGAACCTACATCTGAAGAACCAGTTGATGAAGTAGCAGTGATGGAATCTGAACTGGAAGAAGCTGTTGCTGAAAAGGAAGCTGAGGAAGTTGCAGAACCTGAACTTGAGAAAGAAAGAATTGAACCTGAGGTTGGACAATTGGAAGAGGTTCCTGATGCAATGATCGAGGAATCCGAACAGGAAGACGTAACAGAAGAACCAGTAGCTGCACAGGAAGAAGATCTCTCATTCGATGAACTTTTCGCCCTCCAATCCACCAACATTGAAATTCCATTTGTTGAAGATGAGGAAGAAGACCTCAGTGAGGATAAGAAATCCAAGAAGAAAAAAGATAAAAAGAAGAAACGTCAGGTTAAAGTGGAATATAACGAAGAAGAAGACGTTCTGATTTATCGTAAGATTCATAAGCGCAATGACGAGATTGATTGGGAATAAAGCTGAGGTGAAGTACCAAAGAAGATGGTGAAAAAAACGAAGGTGAAACGGCCAAAACACATACCCCAACGAACCTGTGTCGGTTGTCGCGAGGTACAACCCAAACGATCATTAACAAGAGTGGTTCGTACCGACACGGGGATCGTAATTGACCCTTCAAGCAAGATGTCTGGCCGTGGCGCATACATTCACAATCTAAAAACCTGTTGGCAAGCAGCAATAAAAGGGAAACTTGCCCATGCCTTAAAAATAGAATTAACAGACGCAGACCGGAAAATTCTTCTTGATTTTATGCAGAAACTACCGGAAAACGTAAGTGAAGAAGAGCGGGATGAAAAAACTTTGTAGTTGTTTTAGCTGAACAAAATCGTAAGTAAGGCTCGAACAGCGCACAACAATCCTGAGCTCGACAAGAGTTTAGCACATAGGTGCAAAGAAGCGTTGGAGGTGCGAAATGAGCGAAAAATTGAAAACAATCGTTTTACCAAACAGTATTATTGTTCGTGAACTGGCTCTATTATTGGAAACCAGTCCGATTCAAATCATAAAGGTTTTAATGGCAAATGGGGTTATGGCCAACATCAATCAACAGGTTGATTTTGATACAGCTGCTATTGTCGCCTCAGAGCTAGGGTTTGAAGCAACCGTTGCAACCTACGAAGAAGAAGAAGTTGTTGAAGAAGGGCAGATCCCCCTCTGGCGTAAGATGATCATGGACGAAAATCCAAAAGAATTGGTAAATCGCCCCCCTGTTGTAACCATTCTTGGCCATGTTGATCATGGGAAAACCACTTTACTGGATGCCATCCGGCATACGAATGTAGCTGGTGGCGAAGCTGGCGGCATCACACAGCATATTGCTGCCTACCAGATTGAGCACAAAGGCCAATTGATCACCTTCTTGGATACACCTGGTCACGCGGCTTTTACAGCGATGCGGTCCAGAGGTGCCCAGGGAGCAGATATTGTTATTCTCGTAGTCGCTGCTGATGACGGCGTGATGCCACAAACCAAAGAAGCGATAGCCCACGCAAAAGCAGCCAGAGTTCCAATTATCGTCGCACTCAATAAAATTGACCGCCAGGATGCAAATCCTGAATTTGCGAAAAAGCAGTTATCTGAGAATGGTTTGGTTCCGGATGAATGGGATGGGGACACCATTATTGTTCCAGTTTCTGCCAAGCAAAGAACCGGAATTGAAGATCTACTGGAAGCTATTTTGCTAACCTCAGAAGGTATGACGATTAAAGCAAACCCAAACGGGAAAAAGGTCGGTACCATCATTGAAGCAGAAATTGATAAGTCAAAAGGCGTCATGTCTACTTTATTGGTTCAAAATGGAACTGTAAATTCAGGCGATATTGTCGTCGCTGGCAGTTCTTATGGTCGTATTCGGGCGATGTTTGATTATAAAAATAAACCTATCCGCAAAGCCGGACCATCCACTCCCATCTTAATTATGGGAATGAACGATGTTCCGCAGGCAGGTGATATCTTCCAGGTGGTTGGATCAACAAAAGAAGCAATGTCAATTGTTACTGAAAGAAAAATAGCTGCTAAAGATTCACGCTTTGCAGCCCCCAAAGCTACGCTGGAAGAATTATTCAGTCAGGTACAATCTGGTGAAGAGCAGGAACTGAGACTTATCATAAAGGCTGATGTTCAGGGATCGCTGGAACCCATCAAGAATTCATTGAACGATCTGGCCAGCAAAGAAATCAGTATCAATATTCTGCATGCAGAGACAGGCAATATCAGTGAGAATGATGTCATGTTGGCCAGTGCTTCAAAAGCAATTATTGTTGGTTTTAATGTCACAGCCGATTCCTCCGCAAAACGAATGGCTGAGGCAGAAGGCGTATCCATCCGTATGTATAAAATCATATATCGCTTGATCGAAGATGTGGAGAAGGCGTTAAAGGGTATGCTTGAACCGGAATATGTTGAGGTTATCCTTGGTAAAGCAGAGGTGCTGGCAATTTTCAAAATTCAAAAGATTGGTGCAATTGCTGGTTGTAAAGTAATGGCAGGAGAATTCAGAAGAAATGCCAAAGCTCGTGTCGTCCGCAATGAAGAAGTAGTCCATGAGGCAGATATCGCCTCCTTAAAACATGAAAAAGAAGACGTGCGCGAAGTGCGCACTGGATTTGAATGTGGTATTGGACTAAAAGGTTTTTCTGAGTTTGAAGTTGGTGACACGATTTATTGCTTCACCAAAGAGCTTTCAACTGAGAATTAGAATGCGAGGAAGAAAATGCCATCGAAATTACGGTTAACAAAAATAGGCGATCGAATTCGACAGGAAATATCCGAAATGTTGGTTCGTCAGGAAATTTCGGATCCAAGATTGTCCGGTGTGACAATCACCGATGTCAAAGTAGATCGTGAATTAGCGTTTGCCTCAATTTATGTTTCCGCACTGGAAGGTAGTGACCGTTCAAAAGAGATTTTACAGGGTTTTGAGAGTGCCAGTAGTTATATACGAAGATTATTAGCTAGCCGAATAGAATTACGCTCATTCCCGAGATTACGTTTTTTCTGGGATCCAACACCTGAACGTGCAGACCGCATTGAGCAAATCCTGGCTACCATTCGGGATGATGAAGATTTGACTCCCCCGGACGTAGTAGAGAAAACGGAGCCAGATGACGACTCCTTTACATAAGACAATTAGAAGTCTTTTCCAAAACGCGAATTCTGTGCTGATCGCTTCCCATATTCGCCCGGATGGAGATGCCGTAGGATCGCTTTTAGGTCTCGGTAATGCGTTACTGCAAGCAGGCAAAAAAGTTTATATGGCATTAAGTGATGGAGTACCATCTAATTTCCATTACCTGCATGCAGCAAATCTGGTTAAGAGATCTGTACCAAAAGATCAAAAATTTGATTTGACGATCAGTCTGGATATTTCTGATCTGGAACGATCAGGTGGAATATTTGGTGAGCGGGAAATCATACTAAATATCGATCACCACATTACCAATACCTTATTTGGCAAATATAATTTGAATGATCCTGATTCAGTCGCCACCTGCGCTTTAATTGCAGAAAATTTAGAAAATTGGGGATTATCCATCAATGCTGAGACAGCCTCCTTATTGATGACCGGATTGATCACCGATACGATCGGTTTTCGGACTTCTAATATGTCTTCTAAGGCAATGAGAATCGCAGCAGATCTGATTGACAAAGGAGCAAATTTGTCTGAGATCTACCAACAAGCATTGACCAACAAGAATTTTGACCAGTTAGTTTATTGGGGATATGCTTTAAAGAAAATTCAACGGAAGGATCGGTTAGCCTGGACGACCTTAACCCTTCGTGACCGTCAGGAGGCTGGATATAATGGTAATGATGATGCTGATTTGAATTCGATCTTATCGAGTATTATTGATTATGATATAACCGTTCTTTTTGTTGAGCAAAAAAATGGGCATGTGAAAGTCTCATGGCGTGGAAAATCAGGCTTTAACGTGTCCGACCTTGCACAATCTTTCGGTGGTGGTGGTCACCCTGCCGCCTCTGGAGCAGATATTGAAGGATCGTTGGAAAATGTCCAAATGGCTGTTATTGATAAAACATTAAAATTAATGGAAGATAAGGAAAATGAAAAAATCATTTAAATCTCATCAAGGCCATTCCGGGGAGTAAAAAAATGGAAAAAGAAAATAAAAATTTAGTAAGTGGTGTAATTGTAATTGACAAACCGATAGGTATGACTTCTCATGATGTCGTTCAAATTGTTAGAAAAGGAACGAACATTCGCAGAGCAGGGCATACCGGGACATTGGATCCACGTGCTTCCGGGGTATTGGTTGTTTTGGTGGGACCAGCTGTACGACTAAGCGAGTATGTGTCAGCATCCGATAAGCGCTACCAGGCAGTCATTCAATTAGGAACAACCACTGATACATATGACGGTGATGGTCGGGTCTTAGCAACCACGTCGGTTGATATTTCCGAAAAACAATTCAATGATGTTCTGCAATCATTTGTTGGGCAAATTGAACAGGTGCCACCGCCCTATTCCTCAGTAAAAGTGAAAGGCCGCCATGCTTATGACATGGCACGGAATGGAGAAGAAGTCGATCTTGAAGCAAGGACCATCAATGTCTATAATTTAGACTTGCTGGAATGGGCACCACCTGAAGCTGTCATCGATGTATATTGTTCATCGGGGACGTATGTACGCTCTTTAGCCCATGATCTGGGAGAAAAATTGGGTTGTGGTGCTCATCTCATCGGTTTGCGAAGGACAAAATCCGGTCGTTTCACATTGCGTGATGCTGTCCCACTGCGTAAATTACGCGAGGCATTTGAAAATGATACCTGGGAAAATTACATCATCCCAGCCGCTGAGGCTTTATCCGATTGGCCAGCCATAGAATTATCGGCTGAACAATTGGATATTGTTCGCCATGGCCGCCGAATTCCCGCAGAAATAGGTGCCGGGAAAATGGCACGTGCTATTAGTGAAGAAGGTGAATTAATCGGATTGCTGGAACTTGATCCGGAAACACAGGAATGGCAGCCTAAAAAGGTTTTCACCTCCTGACAATTATTTTAGGTGATGGTCAGGCTCATGAGTCACATCGAAGCAGGAAAACCAAATTCAAAACCGTCTGTGTATGCTACCATCGGAGCCTTTGATGGGGTTCATATTGGACACCAACAATTAATCCGATCCATGGTGAAACAGGCGAAGCAAGACCTGATCGGGTCTTTGGTGATCACTTTTCATCCACATCCGGCTGTATTACTAAGATCGTTGCCAATGCCTTTTTATCTTTCAACACCTTCTGAAAAAGAATCCATTTTTCACCAATTAGGCGCTGATTTTGTACTGGATCTTGAATTTTCCAGGAGCATGGCAAACATGGAACCAGATGAATTCATGGATTTGTTGCTCAACCAGTATCAAATTATCCAACTTTGGTTAGGGAGTGATTTTACATTAGGAAAAAATAGAGCTGGCAATTTAACCGTATTAAGTGAAATCGGAAAACAAAAAGGATATTCAATCATTGAATGTCCTTTTCTAAACAACGATCAGGGCAAAGTATCCTCTTCACAAATTAGAGAATGGGTAATTTCAGGGCTTTTTCCTCCCACAACCAAGGCACTTAATCGGTATTACTCACTAACCGGAAAAGTCACTTATGGGGATGCGCGCGGTAAAAAAATCGGATTTCCAACCGCAAACTTGGATATATGGTCGGGGAAACTAATCCCCAAGCCAGGAGTCTATGCCACCTGGATTACGATTGAGAATCAAATTTTTCCTTCTGTAACCAATGTTGGTCTGCGCCCAACCTTCGAATCGAAACAAACGATTCCAAGAATCGAAGCGCATATTCTTGATTTTGATCAGGATATTTATCAGAAAGAAGTACAATTACACTTTGTTGAAAATATTCGTATTGAGAAAAAATTTAGTTCAATTGCGGAATTAACCAATCAAATACAAAAAGATGCAATTCAAGCGCAGGAGATTCTGAAAAATGTCCCCAAACCGACAGGTCTATTTACTCGATCCCCATAATTTAACACCTGAAACAATTGCTGTCACATTTGCAAAAACTTCCCGTTCTCCCCAGTCTTTTCAGGAAATTGCTGATGAATTGACGAATGAAAAATCAGCAGAATTTCATGAAAAATGGGTCGTCGGATATGGGCATGCATCCGTCGCTGAACATGCGGTTTTACACATCGCAGTGGAGAATGTTTCCAGATTGGCTGTTGAATGCCTGGAAAGCAATCGTCTTGCTTCTTATACAGAAAAATCGACACGTTACCAAAAATGGAGTGAAGATAGCTTTCATATTCCAAAAGAACTGGATGATCAACCGGAATTAAAAGAAAAATATATTCAAACCAGCCAATTCCTATTCCGGACTTATCATGCTGCGCTCCCGATCCTTCGAAATGAAATTGGGAAAAATATCCCCAAAAGGCAGGATGAAACGGAAGCAGCCTGGGAACGTCGAATCCGCTCTGATTATGTGGATGTCTGCCGCTTTTTATTACCAGCTTCTGCGTTAGCCAATGTGGGTATGACCATTAATGCACGCGCACTCGAGCATGCAATTCAAAAAATGTTATCGCATCCCCTAGCGGAAGTGCAGGCAATGGGCAAAGAAATTAAGCAAGTTGCTCAGTTAAATGTTCCCACGCTGGTAAAATATGCCGAAGCAGTGCCTTATTGGATCAAGGCAACACAATCCTTCACCAATTTATCTACATTAGATCAGCAACCACAAACAAATGCTGATTGGTGCCAACTGCTTCATTTTGATCAGGATGCAGAAAAACTTGTACTGGCTGCCTTGTTGCTGAAACATAGTGGTCTTGGTTTTCAGCAAGCCTGGGACTATCTCGACACCCTCCCCCAGAATCAGATCGAAGTCCTCTGCAAACAGGTTTTCGAAGATATTGGACGCTTCGATATACCGGTGCGGGAATTGGAATATGCAACATTCATGTTTGATCTGGTCATGGACCAGGGTGCTTATTTTGAGATCAAACGTCATCGTATGATGACACAGACTCCACAAGCATTATCCACATTGTTAGGATACGCAGTGCCAAAAATGATTGTTACTGCGGGATTCGAAAGAGAGTACCACCAGGCAATGGAAATGGCTCATCAAACTTATCAGGAAATTTCTGATTGGAATTCTGATGTAGCCAGTTATATTGTTCCCAATGGTTACAACCGGAGGTTGTTATTGCGAGCAAATATGCGTAGTCTGGATCACTTAATCAATTTACGCAGCGCTCAAAATGCACATTTTTCCGTCCGCAGGATTACCCAGCGGATGGCGGATGACCTGAGGAAAGCAAATTCATTACTGGGCCTCTGGTTGCGAAAAAATCAAAATGAAACCTGGCAATCCATTGAAAATCAATTTTTTAGTGAAACTGCCCACAAACCATAAACAAATGGTATTCTGTTAGATTTTCTCACAATTTAATATCGTTTGAATTTCTCTACTGGTATCAACCTGTAATTCGGTATCATACCAGTTCCACATTTCATCCAACAATTTATCCATGAGTGGTTGTAATTTTATCGTTTTCTCCTCTTTCGATAACGTCGCATCGGTGTGGATTTTTACAAAATCCGGATGATTTTGTTTCCAATCATCCAGCTTGCGATAAGCAGCCTGAGGTCTTTCCAGCCATGCCCCGCAAAAAGAAAAATCAGCTTTCATGACCCAACATAGAGGAATTTTGTTATAACCTTGCTCTGAAAAATATTGTCTTAATGCCGGGTATTCAGACCTAATCATCATTTTCATTTCAAGGTTCGGCGATGCTTCTACGATTTTTGCTATGATGGGTACATTCATCAGGCTGTCTATGCACCAGGCTTCTGTTACCACCAGAATTTTTCGAACCTGATCAAATGCCCTCAGTTTCTGGAACTCAGCAGATGTAATCCGAATTTCATTTACCCTTTGTTGCATTTGTTTTTGAAAGACTTCCATTCGCGCGATGTATTCCTGCAACGTCAGTCCCTTATTCCAAATTTCATTTGTGATCATATCAATTCCCATAATTCGTTATTTTTAAATGATTGGTTAAGAATGTGAAATCTCTTTAAATAAATATAACATATTTGATCTTAGATCAAGCCTTCTCCAAACCTGATGGTGGTATTTTCCTGATCCATTAAAAAAACAACCATATTCGCCGTGCAAAAGTTACCATAAAAAATGATCGGTTGACAAATAATTGATTCGTTATATAATCTAGCCATAATCGAATAATCTAAAGACATTGAAGAGGACGAGTACATAATGCCTCGCCGGTACAGAGAGCAATGATTGGTGAGAAATTGCCCGAACAGCATTATCGAATGGACCTCAGAGTTGCAGGGTGAAAGGTATCGAGTAGCCCGCGCCGGAGATTCCACCGTTATCAGGGTAAAGGGTATCGCGACAGGCTGTACCCGATAGAGTGAGGCTGGCTTTTTTTCCCTTTGTTTCGCAAAGGGATTTTTGATTAAAGCCTACCTAAATGAGGTGGCACCACGGACTCAGCGTTCGTCCTCGAGCGAACGCTGTT
>JAVEYK010000024.1:0-10067 GCA_034003505.1 Anaerolineaceae bacterium
GAAGAACACCCCGACTCCTTCTACCAGGACGGCTCCTACGAAGAAGACGACAGCCCCTCCGGCAAAGGCTGCCTGGCTGCCATGGCCATCATCCTCATCCTCTCCCTTCTCCTCCGGTTTCTGCAAGCTTCTCAAAGCTTCAATAAAAAATAAAATCCCTTATAATGAAAAGGGTATCATCTCAATGTAGCGAGGTTGGCTGGTGATTTTGGAGCGCATTTACTCGTCAAAATCACCCTGACCGCTAATGAAGGAACATGAAATGAAGAAATCAAATATCAACGTATCAATTGTTTTCACCCTTATTGCTGCCCTTTGCATTGTCTTTCTCGCGGGTTGTACCAGCCCCAAATTATCCAGCGCTTTCGACGAAGCCGAAGTCAAACAGGCTGCGGAAAACGTGATTGACTTGCTCAACCGTCAGGACTCCGCCGGGCTAAGGGAATTATTCACTGCGCAGATGGATGCCGCCATCACCGACGAGGTGTTATCACAAATTTATGCCGCCCTGGCTGAGGGTGGCGCTTTCGAATCGATCGCGGATATGAGTGTCGCCGGGTCAACTGACCAATCCAGCGGAGCAGAGTATGCCGTGGTGGTGGCCCAGGCAAAATATGAGTTGAGAAGTTTTGTTTACACAATCTCCTTTGACAAACAGATGCAACTGGCCGGGTTGTATTACAAATAAAGATCCAGCGTTAGGGTTTAGGGGTTAGGATTTGAGCTTTTGGCTCTAAGCCTTGAGCCTTGAGCCTTGAGCATTGAGCTACCAGCTACCAGCTACGAATAACTTGGGCTATCATCTTCATTGATATTTCAACAGGCGCATGCCGTTCAATGTCACCAATATCGAAATGCCCATATCCGCTACCACTGCCATCCACATCGTGCTCAGCCCGGCCGCTGCCAGTGCCATAAAGACAACTTTTACCCCGATCGCAAAGGCAATATTAAAGCGGATGGTGTTCATCATCCGGCGGCTGAGTCGCAGTGCAAAGGGCAGTTGGCGTAAATCCGGCTGCATCAGGGTCACATCCGCGGTTTCCATGGCCTGCGCAGAACTGTTGACGCCACCGATGGCAATCCCCAAATCCGCCAGTGCCAATGCCGGGGCATCATTGATGCCATCCCCCACCATGGCAATCGCACCCCATTCTTTGCGTAAATCCTCCACCGCTCTCACTTTATCTTCCGGCAATAGCCCCGCTTTAAAGTCGGTCACGCCTACCTGCTCGGCGATGTGCTGCGCAACCACCGGCTGATCACCGGTCAACATCACCAGCGCCTGGATGCCCAGCTCTTTGAGTTCACTCAATGCATCACGACTGCCGGCGCGGGCAGCATCCACCGCTAACAGGCTGCCGACCAGATCCCCATCGACTGCGACGTGGATTTGCGTATTGCCAGTCTTTTCGGCTTCTTTGAGCTGATCACAATCTTCTTCGGAATGCTTGATGCCGCTATCCAGCATGCGATGCGAACCGATGTGCACCTGCCGGCCATCCACTTCGCCGCTGACGCCCAAACCGGGCATGACGGTCACCTGACTGGCTGCCGGGTAGCGCTCCGCCACGCCTAACTCCTCGGCTTTCTGGGCAATCGCCTGCGCCAGCGGGTGCTGGCTGCGGCGTTCGACAGCATGCGCCAGCGCGATCGATTCGGTACAATCATCACAATCAGCAGCGATTGCCTTGAAATCCTGATGGCTGTTGGATCGCGATCCCACTATGACCGGGCGGCCTTCCGTCAGGGTGCCAGTTTTATCGAAGGCAATCACTTTAATATGGCTGAGCTTTTCGATAAATAACCCGCCTTTAAACAGCACTCCCTGCCGGGCAGCGTTGCTGATGGCGGAAATGATACTGACCGGCGTCGAGATCACCAATGCGCACGGGCAGGAGATCACCAGCAGGGTCAGACCACGATACAACCAGCCGAAAGATCCATTGGACGGGTTGAAAAAGGGCTGACCAAAGAAAAGCGGTGGGATGACTGCCACCAGGGTGGCCAGAACCACCACGGCCGGGGTATACCAGCGCGCAAATTGATCGATAAAGCGCTGCGATGGGGCGCGTTTTGTCTGCGCTTCCTGCACCAGCTTGATGACGCGGCTGATGGTGTTGTCTTCACTGAGATGGGTGACCTGGATCACCAGGGCTGATGAGCCATTGATGGTGCTGGCAAAGACCTCATCACCGGTCTGTTTATCCACCAGAGCAGATTCTCCGGTAATGGAGGCCTGATTGACAGCCGAAGTTCCCTCCAGTACCACACCATCCATGGGAATGCGCTCCCCGGGACGCACCAGGAGATGATCGCCCACCTGCAGGCTTTCCACCAGCACTTCCTCTTCACGAGGTTCACCTTGTTGACTGGAGAGGCGTGTGGCAATTGGTGGTACGACCTCCAGCAGGCTTCTGATCGAAGAGCGCGCTTTTTCAGCGGTATAGCCTTCCAGGGCTTCGCCGAGTGCAAAGAGCACAATCACCATGCCTGCTTCCACATAGGCGCCGATCACCACTGCGCCAATGGCAGCAATGGTCATTAAGAAATTGATGTCGATCGCGCGGTTGATGCGCAGGTTGTTCCAGGCAGAGCGCGCCACCGGGATACCGGCTGCCAGCATGGCTGCCAGGGAAAGGATGTTTACCCACCACCAGTCGAAACCCAGGATCTCACCCAGGATCAGGCCCGGTAACACCAGCACAGCCCCCAGGAGCGCCAGACGTGTTTCCATGCGTTGCCACAGAAACCGGATGAAACTGCTTTTCCCCGGCTGTGCTGCTGATGTAGCTGCTTCTGCAGAGTCTGCCACGTCATAACCAAGATCACGCACCCGTTTGGCAACATCCGCAGCATTCACATCTCCCAGCACGGTTAATTGACCGGTGGCAAAATTTACCTGGCTGAATTCTACCCGCGGTAGTTTCTGTACCCCATCCGAAACTTTGCGGGCACAATCTGCGCAATCCATCCCTTTAATTTCAAAAACTTGTTTATTTTCTGTCATACCAATAACTCGCAAATCCCCAAATGAATGGGAACGAATATTTTGTGATTTTCATTATAAAGGATTAAAGAAGAAAAGAAAGACGTTTGCCAAAGGATATATCTTAAGGAAGAATATTACCTTTTATAATATTTCATCCAGGGGTAGTTGACGAATATGACAAATGAAAAAATAGATTTTCAAATCGTTACTGCCAATCAAATCGAGAAGTATCTCGGAGAGCAAGTCCGAAATTTCAGGCTGTTAATCAATACGACACAGGCAGAATTAGCCAAAAATGCTGGTATCAGCACAAAAACAATGCGACGTCTGGAAAATGGCGAAGGGGTATCTTTGGATACATTCATTCGTGTTTTGAAGGCACTCGATTTAGATGAAAACCTGAAAATTCTGGTACCTGATTCTTCGATTCGGCCAGTGGATAGAGTCAGATTTAAAGGAAAAGAAAGGCAAAGAGCGCGACCACCGAAGCGGCAAATAAACAAATCAACCTGGAAATGGGGCGATGAACAAAAGGATGAAGCATGACAGATGCAAAAGTAATTCTATGGGATCGAGAAATAAGGATTGAAAACGATCGAATTCAAAAAATTCAGTCCACCCACAGGTTGTCATTGCCAAAAGCGTGAGCTGCTCGATTAAAACGGAAACACCAGCGGTAATAAAATTAAACTTACCACCAGCGCGATCAAGGCAATGGGCACGCCGTTCTTGAGATAATCGGTGAAACGGTAGCCACCCGGGCTCATCACCAGCAGGTTGGCAGGGTGCGAGACAGGTGTCATGAAACAGGCTGCCACCATGTAGGCGATTCCCATGATGAATGGGTAGGGTGATACCCCCAAACTGGCTGCGGTGGCAAGCCCAATCGGCGTCATGATGACTGCGTTGACCACCGTCGGCACAAACGGATTGATCAACAATGTCAAACCCATCAGACCTCCCAGGATCGCCTGATTGCCATATGGTCCGGCGATGCGCACCACCGCATCTGCCAGAAATTGAGCAGCGCCACTATCCCGCATGGCAAAACCGAGCGGCATCATGGCGGCAATTAAGAAGATCGATTTCCAGTCAATGGATTTATGCGCTTCCTCCATGGTTAAACAACGCGTCAACACCATCAGCACTGCTCCTGCGATGGCTGCAATGGAAATGGGCAGCCAACCCGCCAGCACCATTGCCACTACCCCCAGCATGATCAATCCGGCCATCGGTGCTTTTTTCAGGCGTGGTTTTTCCTGCACATCCTGCCGCAGAACGATGAAATCCCGTTCTTTTGCCAGTAATTCAAAACCAGCGCGGGTACCATAACACAGAAAGGCATCACCGTATTGCAGTTTTAAGTCCTGTAATCCGGTGCGATATGGACGATCCCCGTGCCAGATCGCTAACACGGAGACATTGAACTTCTCGCGAAAGCGAATTTGTTTCAGGGTCTTTCCAACCAGGCTCGTGTAGGGTGAAAGGATCACCTCTACAAAGGAAAGTGAGCCATTTTCCATATCAGCCAGGTTAAATTTGATGTCCTTTTCAATCCGGATTTTTTGTAAGCCATTCAACACCTCAATATCAATTGGATGACCAGAAACAATCAACTGATCATTGTCTTCCAGGTGCATGCCCGGCTCCGGGAAGAGCCACTCCTGACCACTTCGGATGATATCCAGCACTGTTATGCCATAGGCTGAACCAAGTCTGGCTTCTGCCAGCGTTTGTCCGGTTAATGCTGATCCTGGGGGAATATCGATAAACAGCAGACGATCTTCCAGGTGGTAATCACGTAACTCCTCTACACCTAAAATTCGATACCCTGGCTGGTCTGAGAGTGCATCCAGTTTATCCAGTTGTCCTTCGATCAGGAGAATATCCTCGGCTTCCAGTTCCATATTTTGTAAGTTGGTGCGGCGGATCATGTCCCTGCGCCGGTTTGCCAATACATTCACCCCATATCTTTGCCGAAAGTTGGCACTTACCAGCGTTTTACCGACAAAATCTGATTTCTCGGTAATCTGAATCTCTGCCAAACCCAGGTTCTCAGTAAACAACCGGTTAAGGGTTGGGACTTCGCTTTCGATTAAAAACATCGGGGAACGGATGATCTTTTCAATCTGATCCAACTTGCCGATGGCCAGCAGACGATCCCCTCCTTCCAACACCAGGTTGGCTTCCGGTGCCAGGCGCTGCTTATTTTTACGTTCAACGGAGAGAATGTTCAATCCCAATGCACGGCTGATCCGGGATTCTGCCAGTGTCTTGCCTGCCAATAAGCTGTCTTCGGGTAACACCAGGATTGCCAGGCGTTCTTCCAGCCCATACAGACTGTGCAAATCCTGTGCGGGAGGCAGCTGCGTTGGTGACACTGGCTGCGGAGATTGACGATGCGGTAATAAGCGCTGCCCGAGGAGGTTAATGTAGAGCAACACCACCAAAAAAATAGCGATCCCAATCGGGGTGAAATCAAAAATCCCCAGTGGTGGCAAACCGCTATTTTCCACAATTCCGCTGATTACCAGGTTGGAGGATGTGCCAAACAGGAGCAGCATGCCACCCAGCAAGGATCCATATACCATCGGGAGCAGGAGCCGGGATGCTACCCGCTTGGTGCGCCGGGCAATATCAATGGTGACCGGCAGGAACATGGCAGCCACACCAATATTATTCATAAAGGCTGAGAGAATGGCGGCACTCGTCATCAGTACACTCAACAAGCGTTTTTCGGTCTGACCTGCAACCCGCATGACCTGGCTGCCCAAAAAGGAAGCTACCCCAGTGCGCGCCAGACCTGAAGAAATAATAAATATTGCCCAGATAGCCACCACCGCCGGGTTGGAAAAACCCGTCAAGGCCTCCGCCGGTGTTACCAGGCCAAAGACCACCAGCAATACCAGCACAATCAAGGCCACCAGGTCGGGGCGCAGAATTTCGCTGATGAAGAAAAAGATGGCCATCAGCAAGATGCCAAAGGTCAGGGCAATATCAAGAGTCAATCAGGTTCCTTCGGGGCAGGTTGGTTTAGCCGGTCTCCTGTTTCCATCCAGGAGAATCCTGTTCAGAAGAGCGTCATACCTGCTCTCTTAAATTATACAGGAAGGTCTCCCGAAAAACTCGATTCAGCCGGTCATAAAGTTATTTAGGCAGCTGGAGCGCTTTGATGGGGGGTCGCCTTCTGGAGGTGTTCATTCACCAACTGCTCAGGAGCACCTGTACAGATCTGTAAATCCGGGATGATTGCATCCAGTCCATAGGAGTGCAGTGTTTCGGCAGTCGGAACGCCATCCTTTTGGAAGCCCATACCGGCATAATAACCCTGAATCATCTCTTCAATATCAATCGCATTCCCAGCGGTGGGACCTTTTGCCAAAGGTGGGCTGCCCTGGGCGCGCTGGGTCATCTCATGCCGGATGGCGCCTTCGCGGGCGTTGAACATCTGACGCATGGTTTGAATGCGGCCGCCGATCTCAAAAATGTCATCTGCGTCCAGCTCCCAACCGGTGACAGCCGCCAGCATTTCGACCATGCGGTAATCACTGAAGAAGTAGGAGAACATGCATAGCCCCAGGCATTCCATCACCTGATGCAATTTTACAGACCAGATAGAGGTTTTCCCTTGCCGGTATGAATCACTGGTTTTTTCGATCAGTGGTTTCAGAGGTGGGAAGAATTCCGGCGTGCCTAACTGCCCCATATCGTAGTTTGAGGTGGTGTGTCGCCCGGGTGTCGGGTCTGCCACAAAAGACATACCCCAGCTCTTGGTCAGGCGCAGATCGTGCATGCCCATTTCGGCACCGTTTGCATTGATGGCAAAAGACTGTGTCCCCGGGAAATGCTGACCAGCCTGATAGGTGCCATCCGCCAGCTTCTCACCGATGCCTTCCCGGGTGACCATCAGCTTGAGCAATGGTAAAATATAGGTCGGGTCACCCCACACCGGCAGGAATCCCTGCGGATACGCCTGACAGATGAAATCTTCCTGCTTAAAAAAGCCGCTTTCAACGCCTTCCAGTACATACGCCACCGTGGTGCCGGCAGCAATACTATCCATCCCAACCCGGTTGAGGTATTCATTCACATTCAAAAGCAGATCCATATCATCATTCAAAATTAAGGAACCGAATGAACAGGAGGTTTCATACTCGGGGCGGTGGGTTTCCTTGTCTTTGTAGGACAAATTTTGATATTCCAGCACATACCCACACTTGAGCGGGCAGGAGAAGCAGCCGTATTGTTTCTTCCCGTAGGTGTTCAAATTCTTACCGCGCAATTTCATGGCTTTCTTCATCGGATAATCAATATAGCCAACCCCCTTGTAGTTCTTCACCGGGGAATCACCATTTTGTGAGGAGATGATGGTGGTCATGTTGGTGCCCAATGCAACGCCACCATACATCGTGCCCATCAAGCGCGGAATGATACTGCCCGGTGCCGAAAGCCCCATTTTGGTCAGCCGCATCAGTGGGGCGGCATAATCTACCTTCGCGCCGATGGCTGCCACCAGCTTGCTGGATTTGAAGGTTTTCATGCGTGCAAAGTAGAATTTATTTAATTCCTGTAGTTTTTTGCGGTCAGCATATTCCAGTTTTTTATTGGCACTCAGGCAGATGGCTTTGAGTTTCTTGCTGCCCATGACGGCACCCAACCCACTGCGGGCGGCAATGCGGCCTTTGTCGTTCGAAATACCGGAAATCAGGGATAGATTTTCCCCGGCTTGACCAATGGACGCCACAATTGCACGTGAACCGTGCCAGGCTCCCAGTTCCTCCTCGGTTTCAACGGTATCCTTGCCCCACAAAAAGCTGGCATCTTCGAGTGAGATGCCTTCCTGGGTGATCAGGAGATAAACTGGCGTTTGTGATTGCCCTTTGAAGAAGAGGGCATCAAAGCCGGATCGCTTAATGGCCGGCCCGAAGATGCCGCCGGCATTGGCATTGCCCCAGCCGCCAGAGCTGTGCTGCCCATTCAAGCGCAAGCCTTTCCCGGTCAGGGGGCTTTTGGCACACACCGAAAAGCGCCCGGAAAAGCCTGCGCCGGTACCGGTTAATAAACCGGGGCAGAAGCCGAGGATGTTATCCGGACCCAATGGATCGCAATTGGGAGGGATGTGCTGGTAGAGATAATAGGCTCCCAGTCCATATCCACCCAGGTAGCGGCGGTAGACCTCTTCTGGTAGTTCCTCAATTTCGTATTGATGGCTGCTGAGATCAACCACCAGTATTTTTCCATGTACACCCAGCATGTTGCTCTCCTATGAATATTGATAAATTAGCGCATGACCTTAATGCAGATGGAGGAGAATAGTATCCCTCTGATTAAATTCTAACACTGAATAAGGGAATTTTTATGAAAATTCAGCTGAAATTGGAGTACAATTCAATTTTCGTGCCTTCGGGCACAACTGATTTTTCAACCAGTCCTGCTGCTTTTGAATCAAAGACCAATTCCTCTTTTGTGGAGCTCCCTTACTTGACCACCAATCAACCTTCCACCAAAAAAGCCCCTCTGCTCACCCCCCTCCTGCTGCTCTTCATGCTGGCGATGATCCTGGCCAATACGGGTGGCAGCATGTACCAGCCTCTGGAAGCGCTCTATCTGAAGGAACTGGGGGCAGGCATTGCGCAGATCGGGTTGTTTTACACACTCTCGCAAATCATCCCACTCGTATTGCAGATTCTGGGTGGCTGGATCTCCGATTCCCTCGGGCGCTTGCGTGCGATCGCCATTGGCAGTGTGCTGGGCATTCTGGGTTACATTCCGCTGCTGTTGGCAACCCGTTGGGAGTGGGTGCTGGCAGCCTCAGTGCTGAACGCCATGACGCGCTCACTGGTGGGTCCCAGCTTTGATGCCTTCATCGCGGATCACTCCGCACCGGAGAACCGTGCACGTCTGTTCGGCATCACCCAGACACTGTTTGGTGTGGTCGGTGTGGTCGGTCCCCTGGCCGGTGGCTTTTTAGTAGAAGCCATGGGCTTTAAAGGCATGCTGCTGGTGGCCACCATCCTGTATGTCAGCGCAACCGTCATCCGGGTCGGTATGGCCAAGGAAGCTGCCCGCGGCAGAGAATCCAAGCCGACCAAATTGACCATCAGCAGCCTGAAAAGCAATCTGGGCACCATGATAAGCCTGGTGCTGGCCGGCGGGCTCTTCACCTGGATCATGATCACGGATGGCATCCGCGATATCTTCTTTAATATGTCCATGACCTTCCTCTCAGTGTATATGCAGGATATCGCCCTGCTTTCGATCAGTCAGATTGGGATCATGAACAGCATCTTTGGGGTTGCGATGATGACCGTTATGATTCCTGCCGGGTGGCTGGCGGATAAAGTGGGAGAACGCGTCAATATTGCTGCATCATTCGTATTTATTTCGATTTCGATTGGGATGATTGCCACGCTGCCTCCGGGAAGTGCCGCCTGGATCTATGGGTTGGGATGGGTCATCGCTGGCATTGGTGTGGGTCTGGCAACCCCAGCTTACCAATCCCTGATTAGCAAAGCAGTTCCAGCACGTTTGCGCGGGGTAGCCTTTGGCTTGTTCAGCTCTAGTCTGGGATTTATTTCATTACCAGCACCGATCATTGGCAGCTTTTTATGGGAGAAATTCAGCCCGCAGTTCCCGTTCTATGTCACAGCGGTAGTTTCATTATTAGCAATCATCCCGGTCTGGTTTAAATTCAAGATCACAGAAAACGAAACAGCCAGAATCAACAGCTTCGACCAATCCCCCTAGGCAACCAGGCTCTCACCGAAGGAAAAATCAGCTATCATTAAAAGGAAAGCACCAAACGTTTTCCTGAATATTTCCGCGTTTTTCTGCCTGGAGGGACCATGTTTCATAAAGAATCCACCTGTTCCATGACCCATGAGGAGATTGAACAAACTGCCAGCCATTTACTCAAACGGATGACCTTGAAGGAAAAGGTCTGGATGTTGAACGGCAACTGGGATATGATCCGCAACCAGGTTAAGTATAAGAATGGGTACAACCCGGTCCCGATTGCAACCAATGGCGTCAAACGCCTGGGTGTTCCACCGATCAAATTCAGTGATGGACCCCG
>JAVEYK010000024.1:10167-40079 GCA_034003505.1 Anaerolineaceae bacterium
TGAACGGCAACTGGGATATGATCCGCAACCAGGTTAAGTATAAGAATGGGTACAACCCGGTCCCGATTGCAACCAATGGCGTCAAACGCCTGGGTGTTCCACCGATCAAATTCAGTGATGGACCCCGTGGCGCGGTGGTAGGCAAATCAACCTGTTTTCCGGTCTCAATGGCGCGCGGCGCAAGCTTCGACCGTGATCTGGAACGCGCCATCGGCGAGGTAATCGCCAGGGAAATCCGCGCCCGGGGGGGCAACTTCTTCGGCGGGGTATGTGTCAATTTGCTGCGCCATCCCGCCTGGGGACGGGCACAGGAGACTTATGGCGAGGACCCCTACCATGTGGGTGAGCTGGGAGCCAGCCTGACGAAAGGCATCCAGGCGCACAATGTGATCGCTTGCGTCAAGCACTATGCTTTCAACAACATCGAAAACAGCCGCTTCTTTGTGAATGTTCAGGCGGATGATCGCAGCATGCATGAGGTTTATCTGGCACATTTCAAGCGCATCATTCAGGCTGGTGCAGCCGCAGTGATGGGTGCTTACAACCTCTTCCGCGGTGACCAGGCCTGTGAGAGCCGTCTGCTGTTAACCGACATTCTGCGCGAGGAATGGGGTTTTGAGGGCTTCACCATCTCGGATTTCATCTTTGGCGTGCGGGATGGCAAGAAAGCCATCGAAGCCGGTCTGGATATTGAGATGCCGCTCCCGGTGCATTTCAATCAGAAACTGCTGGATCAGGTGCAAGCAGGGGAAGTGGCAGAAAGTACCATAGATCAGGCGGTGTTGCGCGTGCTGCGTACACAACTGGTATTTGAAAACACACCCGATCCCATGGCCTACAGCAAAGAACTGGTCACCCATCCGGATCACATCGCCCTGGCACAGGCAGCCGCTGAGAAATCAATGGTATTGATCAAAAACGCGGATCAGGTCTTACCCTTTCGCCGGGATTTCAAACGTGTGCTGGTATTGGGAAAATTGGCGGATCAGGAAAACACCGGCGATCATGGCTCCAGCCGAGTCTACCCACCCTATGTGATTACCCCATTGCAGGGATTGAAAAACTACCTGGGAGATCAGGTGGAGGTTTTGCACCGCGATGAGACACAGGTGGATGAAGCACGCCAACTGGCGGGCGAGGTGGATTGTGTGATCGTGATTGCCGGGAATGATTACAACGACGAGGGCGAATACACTTCTCCCAGTAATATGGATGAAATGTTCACCCCGATCATCGCAGGTTACCAACAAATGGGAAAACCAATCAAAGCTGCTTTGGTGAAACTGATCAAAAAGCTGGGTATTTCCACCTTTCAGATACAGGAGGGCATGGCACTGGGTGGCGACCGCCAGGATCTGTCTTTGAAAGCAGACCAAATCCGAATGATCGAAGCAGTCGCGGGGGTCAATGCCAACACTGTGGTGTGCCTGGTAACTGGCAGTATGATCATGATGGGTAAGTGGTCTGAACAGATTCCGGCGATTGTGTATAGCTGGTATGCCGGTATGGAAGGCGGTACCGCACTGGCACGGATTCTCTTTGGGGATGTCAACCCGAGTGGCAAATTGCCTTTTTCGATCCCCACCAGTGTGGAAGAGCTGCCCTACTTCAGCAGTACAGACAAGGAAATCACCTATGACCTTTACCACGGCTACACCCTGCTGGATAAGAACGGGTACCAGCCAGCCTACCCGTTCGGTTTTGGCCTGAGCTATACCAGTTTTGAATACAGCGATTTAAGCGTAACCCGTAATGAGGATCATCTGGCGGTTAATGTCAGCGTCAGCAACACCGGCCAACGCGATGGTCAGGAAGTGGTGCAGGTGTACGTGGGCAAACCAGACTCAAAAGTTGAACGACAGAAGAAACTGCTGAAAGGTTTTCAGAAGGTCTTCCTCCCCGCCGGGCAGCATGTTGAGGTTACCATTCCGGTACTGCTGGAGGATTTACGCTATTACGCAGTAAAAGAGCAAGCCTGGGTCTTAGAAGAAGGCAAATATCTGGTGCTGGTTGGGAGCAGCTCAGAGGAGTCTGGGTTGTTGAAGGATAAAATAAGCATCTGAATCTCTCTATCCTGTGAATGACATCCAAACGTAATTCTTCTCAACCATCGTGATGAGGAAGAATGCATTGGCCAACTTTTTTCAAGACCGCGGGCATCTGGGGATCAAAAAAGGTGTTCGTTTGCGATACTCGAGATAATCCGTACCAAACCTTTCGGTCAACTCGCGGGTTTCATGCTGGTAGATAAACGTCAACAAGGCAACAAAAATCACCAGGATCAGCAGGCTGACCACACCGGAACCCAATCCTATAGCAATGCCCAGATATAGGAAAAACGCCCCCAACGTCATCGGATTGCGGGTATAGGCATAGGGGCCGGTTGTGATCAGCCGCTGAGTGGCAACATTGGGATAGGGCGTACCTTTGCCCAGCGTGTATTGAATGTAGATTGTCCATCCCACCAGAAAAATTCCGCCTAAGAACATTAGCAAACCAGCGACCTGATTTCCCCATCCGAGACCATTGCTCCACCATGTGCGTAAAACCCACACCAACCCAACTTCCACAGCGATCAGCAAAAGTAAAGCCAGCAGGAAGATCCCAATCACCTTTTTTCGGCGGGAGGTGGTTGTTGATTGTCCCTCATTCATGCGGGGACATGAGGTTCCTTAGGTGCAACCGCTTTGTTAAGCAGCACCAGAAATTCATCCAACGGCGTTCTATGGAAGCGGGCAGCCCATTTTACCGTCAACCGTTTTTCAAGAAAATTACGCAATTTGTTTTTCTCCACCCCCTTCATGCCAAGTGCCACCATTACTTCGGAAATATCTCCGTATTCCTCAAAAATATCTGAAATTTTTGTATCTTCTGTAATTTGCATTTTTTACCTTTCCTCAAACTTTTCATTCGCTAAAATTTTTATTAAAGATGTAGAAACAACTACTGGTTCATATACATCTTACCCATCCCGGCAAGCTATTACTACGACTTTTGTCGAGTTTGGAATATCTTTATTTTCCAAAAACAGGATCAATCCGGTTCGTTGGTGGAATCATCTTGTGCTAAACACGACTTAAGTCGTTCCAGCGGATGCGAAAAGAACCTATACTCAGGTCAATACATCTCCATAAACTGAAATACAAGGAGATTGTTGTGTGTTTTTTGGCGAGCACACGCTCGCGAAAAACCAGAGACCCAAATTATTGAAACGATTCGAAAAGGAGTACCCATGAAATCAATTTTTACAAAAATAGCAGCTATCCTGGCCTTCATTATTGGAGCAATGGCTGTTTTTGCAGGGTTACAGGTATTATTGGGCAATGATCCGGGATATTATGTCATCAACTGGCTGCCGATTTATAACTACACAGCCGGGGTTCTGACTGTCTTTATTACTGCCATTCTGATTTGGCAAAGAAGGAAACTGGCCGGGTTTGCAGCCATCGCGACCTTCAGTGTGCACACCCTGGTCATGGTCATCATACAGACGGCCTACAGAGATGTTGTGGCAGTCGATAGCATCCGCGCCATGACCATTCGAATGCTGGCCTGGGCAATTATTCTGGGGTTGATGTACGCACAAACGCGTAAGGATAAAAAGGCTCAGCGTTTGACCACCGGGGTTAAAGCGTAGGAATGGATGTGTCTACCCACGCAGATAAGAGCCTGCGAGAAGCAATTCTGGCGGCGTTTGCGGCAGATGACCGTATCGCGGCCGATAATTTGCGGGTCGGGGTGTTGAATGCGATTGCTCATCTGGCAGGGAAGGTAGACACCTTATCAATACGTGCTCTGGCAGAAGAACTGGCACAGCAAGTGCCTGGTATTCGGGGTGTGGTAAACCGCATTGAATGCCCCGGCGCCCCCAGCCCGGCACGATTAATAAATCTGGATTTAAAAACGTAGAATATTATTAACATTTCAATATTTTGGGCACGTAAAGCCCCTTTGATTGAGATGTTACAACAAATCACCAGAAGAGGTTATAGAATGACGAAAGTATTATCAAAATGGTTTAGAAAATTTCACCGCTGGATTGCCGTGCCTACCGCTCTGGCAATTCCAACCGCACTTATCATCAAACTGGTAGGTAACGAGAATTTGGTACAGACCTGGGAAAAACTGGACAAAATCCCTTCCTTGTTGATGCTAGTGATGGCGATAAGTGGCGCTTATTTATTTCTGCTGCCCTATATCGTCAAAGCACAACGCAAGAATAAGACAGCAAAGGTTAAAAGTTGAAAGTCAAAAGTCAAAAGGCGTAAGGCGAAAGGAAAACAAAATTTAAGGTGCACTGCACTTGAGGATCAACCTACTTACAAACATCATGGCAACATAGATGGTAATCATCTGCTAGAAGGATGTTGCATCTTTGGTTTGTTAAAATGCAGCTCTAAAAATTCGTTTATTCGTTCTCTATTCGTTGACGGCAGGTGGTATTAACGATCCAAATCTGTTGCCCCTCTGGATTTGTCATCCACGCACCCAAAGGAGGACGAGGAACGACGACGCGACCTGGTTTTATTGCGTTGATCATGGACATGACGGATGTGGGTGTAAGGGCAAAGCAGTCGGATACAACCATGATTTTCCATTCGAAAGTCGCATTCCGACTGCTTTGCCCCTACTGGTGTAATGCTCCAACCCAAGCGCAAGTTTAACAACATTATTGTATAATTTAAATGATGTTCATCCGAATGGATGCCTAAATCAGACAGTCATTCGGTTTTGCTTTTTTTGTGATAATCTTAACGATAAATTTTTGGATAAGAGGAATCCCGGGATGGTCAGCCCGTGATAATTATTTTCTGGATATTTTAAGAGTAAGTGAAAGGTCCGTATGGGACAAAAGAGTACGATCCAAAATAGGATTTTCCAGAATTTACAGTCTTCATTTGATCAGGCAACACCCCAGGAAAAGGAACACTTGCTGACTCAAATCCTGGTTTGGGCAAATCAGCAAAGCGAGCTATTAATCTCCCCGTCCACAAAAGAGTTTCCTCAAACTGATACAGAACAATCCTTGGAAGATGCTCTGGCAACTTCCCCGCTGCCAGAAGCTCAGACCGTATTTCCAGGAGATATCCTGGATTTGTTTGCAAATGTGACTCAATTAAAACAAGTGGCAGAAAAAATTGAACAGGTTTTTTGGTTAAGCGAGATAAATTCCGGTCAAGTTCTGTATGCCAGTCCTATTTTTGAATCGATCTGGGGCCGCTCCTGTAAAAGTCTGTATGCCAACCCGCAGATTCTAATCGAAAGCGTTCACCCGGAGGATAGAGTACAAGTCCTGGTTTCTCTATCCCACAAAGACTACAAACCTTTCAACCAGTCTTATCGGATTTTGCGTCCGGATGGCAGCGTGCGTTGGGTTTATGCACGCAGCTTCTTAATTCGCAATGGAAATGGTGGTCCGCATTACCATTTTTGTATCGCTCAGGATATCACAGCCCAGAAGCAGCTCGAGCAAACCCTTCGAAAAACCGTGGACCGCACGCATGAACAGTTTAACCTCAGCCGTAAGATGAGTCTGGCGCGAAAACCCGAAACAGTCCTTAAAACCCTGATGTCGGCTCATGAGCTGCGTTCCGCCCAACGGGCCGCCCTGCTGTTTTTCGATCATCCCAAACACGGGCCTTCCAGCGGCGTGGAATTGTTAGCCAACTGGCAGTCCAGCCGATCTCTTCCTCACTGGCCAAGCGAATCCAATCTGTACGAAGAGTCTGCCTTGTGGGAGTTAGCCCAACCAAAACAATCCGTTGTCATCAACACCATTCAATCCGATCCGCGCTTACAGCCCCGCTTGCGTGAATTATTGTTGGAGGGAAATGTCCAAACCTTGATCATCTTCCCGATGGTTTCATTGGCGGATTGGATCGGTTGCTTGCTGGTATTTTACCAAAAGGAACATCATTTTGATCGCATCGAACTGCGTCATCTGAAAGTGCTTGTCGACCAGGCTTCAATCACGCTCTATAACCTTAAATTATTGATCGTAGAAGAAGAATCCCGGCGAGAGGCAGAGCGGGCTAACGAGATAAAAACTGAATTCCTCGCGATGATCTCTCATGAACTGCGGACACCATTGACATCCATTATCGGTTTTACCACTACAATGCTGGCTGAGGATGTCTCCTGGGAAGCAGAGGAACAACGTGATTTTATCCAAACGATTCAGTTGGAAGGCTACCGCCTCCAGGAACTGATTGATCACCTGCTGGACCTTTCCCGCCTGGATGCCGGGATTTTACCGATATCGCCAGCACCCGTTTCTCTGGATGAGATTATCGAAGATGCAATGCCGCAACTTCATACTTTAGTCAGAGGAAAAACATTAACAATTCAATTACCTTCCAACCTCCCTCAGGTTTACGCCGATACAAAGCGCATCTCACAGGTGCTGGTCAATCTGGTGCGCAACTCAGCGGTTTATTCTCCCAAAGGAACAGAAATTAAAATCTCAGCCAATGTGCAAAAAGAGTTTCTGCAAATGAATGTTATCGATCAAGGTCCAGGTATACCTCCCTCGGAACACAAAAAAGTGTTCAGGGCTTTTCAGCGGGGGACAATCGGGGATAATGAATTAACCAAAGGCGCTGGATTGGGTTTGGCGATTTGCAAAGGTCTGGTGGACGCCCATCACGGCCGAATCTGGATTAAAAGGAAAACCACGCCGGGTACGACCATTTCTTTTACACTCCCGCTTAATCCAGAAAATGAGATGACGACCACTGCGGAGGTGTCTTAATGGGGAATATTTTAATTGTTGAGGATGATCCGAATGTTCGTAAGCTTGTGCGGGTAAATCTCGCCAAACGGGGTTACTCTGTCAGTGAAGCCGAAAACAGCCAGCAGGCGTTAGCGCTATTCCAATCGGTACCGGTTGATCTGGTTCTTCTGGATTTGGTTTTGCCCGGGCTATCGGGGGTGGATATTTGTGCCTGGATTCGCGCCCGATCGGAAGTACCCATTATCATTTTATCCGCCCGCCTGGAAGAGGATCTAAAAGTGGCCGCTTTGGACGCTGGTGCGGATGACTATGTAACCAAGCCATTTAGTTCGGAAGAATTAATGGCGCGGGTGCGCGCTTTCCTGCGCCGCTCTTATGTGACAGCGAAAAACGATGATAATAGAATTCAGATTGGGGACCTCAAAATCGATCTGGATGCGCGACGTGTTTTTATTAACGAAAACGATCTACATTTGACCCGGACAGAATACGCCATCCTGGCGGTGCTTGCCCAACATCTGGATGCAATTGTCACCCATAACGAATTGTTGACACAGGTTTGGGGAGCGGAATATCGCGGATCGAACCATTATTTACACACCTATCTTGGTCGCCTGCGGAAAAAACTGGGGGAATTTGGCGAACTTCTCGAGACTGTTCCTGGTATGGGATACAATCTGCATTCGACGAAAATTTATTGATCAGGGTCATATTTTTAGGTTGATTCACCCGGGGGATAAAAATCTGAGCTTTTCTATAAAATTTATATAGAATTTTTTCAGATTCTTTTCAGGACAAAAAGAGGGTTAATCGTTTATTCTACAGTGTGTAGAATACGTGCAGCAATTACGAACATTCAGCTGGCTGTCCCTCTAAAATTGCCTGATTAATTTCCTGGTAATTTTGACAGCTTTCGCTGACTGTCCCCAAAGGAGGGGAAGGCGACTGGTTTGCCTTCCCCTCCCTGTCTAAAAGTTGTAAGTGTTTATATACAAACGCAAAATCAAGTGTTAACGATGATACTTATTCGATGTTTCTGTCCGAGTAAAAGAGAACTCCAAGGAAAGTAGATCCGGTGTGAGAGTGAAGAATGAGGAAAAAGACCCCCTAATAAGTCAGGCAATCAAAGAGTCAGAGATTCGATATCGTCGTCTGTTTGAAGCAGCTCAGGATGGGATATTAATCTTGGATGCAGAAACAGGCATGATTGAAGACGTAAATCCATTTTTAATTAATATGCTCGGCTATTCCCGCGAAGAATTCCTGAAGAAAAAAATTTGGGAAGTTGGGGCATTTATTGATATTGAAGCCAGTCAGATTGCATTTGAAACCTTACAAAAGAATGAGTTTATCCGCTATGAAGACTTGCCTTTAAAGACAAAAGATGGCCGCCTGATCGATGTTGAATTTATCAGCAATGTTTACCTGGTGGGGGTTGAAAAAGTAATTCAATGTGATGTCCGTGATATTTCTGAACATAAAAATCTCATTCGGGCAATGTTGGAAAATGAAAAAAAATACCATGGATTTATTGAAACAAGTTCTGATGGCATATTTGTTTTTGAATTATCCGGCAAAATATTGAATGTAAATACTGCAATCTGTACTGAGCTTGGGTATACAAAAACTGAATTGATGTCGATGAATATCTGGAATCTTATCCCGGAAGAATTTTTAGATCAATTTAAAATCCGATTAAGGAATATTCTGGAAGGTATTCTTTTCGACGTAGAAATGGAATATGCCATCCGTGGTAAAGAGGGGAAAATACATTTTGTTGAAATCTTATCTGCGCCTTATTACAAAGATAAAGACACAATTGGTTTTCAAGGGGTTGCTCGTGACATTACCGCACGAAAAAGAACCGAAGCTGCTTTGCAAAAATCAGAGGCTAAATTTCATATGCTGGTTGACTATCTACCCACGGTCGTTTTTCAACTCACTTCCTTTGATACAGGTGCTTTGCTTTATATCAGCCCGCAGATTGAAGCTCTGCTGGGATTCTCCCCGGAAGAATGGCTGGCTGATTCAAAATCCTTTTCGAATTCATTACACCCTGATGATCGCGCATTTGTTATAAAAAAAACGGCCGAGCTTGAGCAGGCCGGCGATCTAATCGACCTGGATTATCGAATGTTTTCCCGCACGGGAAAATTGGTGTGGGTGCGTGAACATACTACCCGGGTAAGAGATGCAGATGGTAACCACCTCTTCTGGCAAGGCATCATGCTCAATATCTCGCCACAGAAACAAGCCGAAGAAAAATTACAAAAACAAATCAATCATCTGACTGCGTTGAGATCCATAGAGCGAGTAATTGCATCTCATTTTGATTTAAAGTTCATCATTTCAGAGATACTCACTCACACCACGATAGAACTGGGTGTTGATGCAGCTGATATATTACTTTTAGACACCACAACCCAAAGGCTTGAATTTGGGGCCGAGCATGGCTTTCGGACGCCTGCCATCCGTACGGCAAATGTTCTGTTAGGTGAAAGTTTTGCTGGACAGGTTGCATTAAGCCGCCAACTTGTTCAAATCTCAAATCTCAAAAATAAGCCTGAGAACTTTTACTTAATGGATTTAATAAACAAAGAAAATTTCTTCTGTTATTTTGGAATACCGCTGATTTCCATGGGCGAAGTAAAAGGTGTATTGGAAATATTTCACCGCAGCCCTCTTGAACCGGATAATGAATGGTTTAATTTTCTCGATGCTTTGGGAAGGCAAGCAGCCCTCGCCATCGAAAATGTCACATTGATTGAAAGTCTGCAACGGTCCAATTCGGAATTATCGCTGGCTTATGACGTCACAATCCAGGGCTGGTCGCATGCTCTTGATTTGCGCGATAAAGAGACCGAAGAGCACACACAGCGAGTGACAGAATTGACACTGAGTCTTGCAAAAGCCTTCGGATGTAGCGAGGAAGAGATTGTCCAGGTTCGTTGGGGGGCATTGTTGCACGATATTGGCAAGATGGGTGTACCTGACGAAATCCTGCTCAAGCCTGGGCCTTTAACCGAGGATGAATGGGTTTTGATGCGGATGCATCCAATTTTTGCCTTAAACATGCTCTCTCCCATCAAATATCTCCGGAAAGCACTGGACATCCCTTATTGCCATCATGAAAAATGGGATGGCTCAGGATACCCTCAAGGATTAAAGGGAAATCAAATTCCTTTGGCAGCTCGTATATTTGCAGTTGTTGATGTTTGGGATGCACTAAGATCTGACCGGCCGTACAGACCAGCCTGGGCTGAAGATAAAGCGCTGGAATATATCAAAGCTTCCTCCGGAAGATTTTGATCCGCATGTTGTAGATGTATTTCTGGATGTCCTTAGACCAATCTGAAAAATCATTTTATCATCGCCAATTAGTAGGCAATCAATATCGATCTCCAAAAAATTAATGGTTTTAACAGATTGTATACAGGACATTAATAGCCCCCATCGGTTAGCATGTTATCTAGGCAAAAACTGCCTGAAGAAAGGAACAAAAAATGGGACGCAAACAGAACAACGTCCTGAACACAAAGCCACTGGATATCGATCTGCCAGTTGTGGAACAAAGAAATGATGGGCTTCATCCGCAGAAGAAAATCTTCATCCAGCCTAATATCGGGTTAGAGAGTGATGTCCGTATTCCGGTGATTGAAATCCTGAATGCCAGTCTTGCCAATGAGGCTGTATTGACGCAAAAAACACGCGGGGCACACTGGAATGTCAGCGGAACCGGTTTCTTCGAGTTACATATCCTTTTCGAAACCCAATACAAACAATTGAACGAAATTTCAGATAAGATCGCCGGCCGGGTAAGAATGCTGGGCGGCATCACAATTGCCAGTTTTGAAGAATTTCTTAAACACACACGAATTTTGGAACACAGCTCAGAAATTCCAGACTACTTACACCTTTTGGCAGATCATGAAACCATCATTCGTTTCCTGCGCGATGATATCAGAAAATGTAACGAGGAGTATGAAGACGAAGGCACTGTCGAACTGTTGGTCGGTGTGATGAGCCTTCATGAAAAAATGGCCTGGATGTTAAGAGCGTATATTGAGAACGAATCAGACAATATCGTAAGTCAGAAAAGGAAAAAATAATATGAATGAAAAGCAAATGGACAAAAAAATTCAACAAGATTCGGAAAAGGTTAAAAAGGATATCAATACCTTGATGGATGATGGTGTTACACGAGTAACAAAAGGATTTGAAAAACTAAGCGGTGAAGCAAAAGAATCCCTCGCCAGCACAGCCGATTCTGTAAAGAAAGATATTGGCGAGGGATTAAAACAGTACAACGCCAAAGCGGATGAGTTTGCGAAAAGTGTGCCCGGTGATCTGGGCAAGAAAGTTTCCCAATATCCATGGGTAGCGATATCAATTGGTTTGGCGATTGGATTACTGCTGGGTGGTTTATTAAAGAACGCCCGGCGAGCCTGATTTACATAATCTAGAATAGGAGAAATAGTATGAACAAGGATATTTTTGAAGGAAAGTGGAAACAACTACGTGGAAATGCAAAAGTTTGGTGGGGCAAACTCACGGATGACGATCTGGATAAGGTGGAAGGAAATTATGATAAATTAATCGGCTTGCTCCAGGAAAAATATGGTTATACCCGCGAACAAGCGGAAGAAGAATGGGAAAAGAGGTCAAAATGACATCTTTTAAAGAAGTCACAACTTCTCAGCATGAACAAGGACAGGGTGGACGTGTTGCGACTTTTAAAGCCACTCAGTTAATCTGGTTGTTTTTAGGAATCCTTGAGGCAATTCTTGCATTACGTTTCCTGTTCAAATTGATCGGGGTGAACGAAGCCAATACATTTGCTTCTTTCCTGTATGGATTGACCAACCTATTTGTATTGCCTTTTCAAAGTTTAATCGGTGCTCCCTCAACAGCTGGTATGACTTTTGAAATTTCGACACTACTCGCCATGATCATCTATGCTCTGATTGGTTGGGTAATAGTAAAGCTGGTTAATGTCCTCTTCTATCGCCCGCGCGGACCTGTGAGTATGCAACAGAGGACAGTGGTTGATCAAATTCCACCGCAGACAGCCTCGAATGTCAGCACCACAACCGTTACGAAACACAAGGAGTAAATCAATGAACTTTGTAAATTTCATCGTGTGGCTTTTTGCCGGAGCCGTCATTGGTTGGTTTGCCAGCCGGATGGTACAAGCACAACGCCGGCAAGTTGTTGAATCGCAAATTTGAAATGTTTGTAAAACTAATTAAACAACAGGAGAAAAAATGAACATACTTATTTATCTGATCGCTGCAGCAGTTATCGGTTGGGTGGCAACATCCCTCATGCATGACCGTTCCAATCTGCTGATTAATATTGTCGTGGCTGTCGTGGGCGCATTTCTGGCTGGTTATTTCCTAAGTCCGCTGTTTGGTATTGGAACAATTAACGACGCCATCACCTTGCCAACCATGTTGGTGACATTATTGGGTGCAATCATCCTGATTGCTATTGTGCGCTTATTACGACGAGCACGTTAAACCCTTTCGTTTTGTAGATGAAACGGATATTCAATGCAAGACTTAATTAATCAACTTAAACCAAAAGCCTCCTTCAGGATTTATTTCCGAACCCTTTGGAATTCTGCCCCGATTTTAATCAAACGGGTAACGGAATTTTTTATGCTAACCGAGGAAGAAATAGCCGAAGCAGGGATCCTTTTGCCAGACAAATACTTCAAGGAGTAACAAAATCTGGTTTTAAGTTGGAAAACAGGCTTGTTTGAAATCAATTTAGCAGAAAAACAAACAAACTTAAAGGAGAACTAACATTATGTTATGGACAATTATCATTATCTTATTCGTGTTGTGGCTGCTGGGCTTTTTCGGCGGGAGCATTAGTCCAAAATTTCCAAAAACTGGAAGCTGGATTCATACTTTACTGGTCATCGCTATCATACTTGTCGTCCTGAACTTACTTGGAGTGATTTAATATCCAGGTTTGATGGAATGATGGCCTAGTAATAAAACTGAGAGTCATTTTATGACCAGTATGAAAACAATCTTGCCTGCCTGAATATGAACTGGGAGGCAAGATTGTAAAATATCGTCATGGTTTGTTGAAATGAATACAGTGACGATAATCTTATGTGGACTGTTCTACCACTGATTTATGAATGCTCCGTGCAAGGAGAAAAAATGAAAACCTGTCAAGATGTAATGACCCCTAACCCTGTTTGCTGTTTACCAACGGATAACGTGGTAACGGTTGCCCAAATCATGCAGCGCGAAAATATCGGACCGCTGCCGGTGATTGATAATACCGAATCTCAAAAACTGATCGGTATCATTACGGATCGCGATCTGGCCCTGAAGGTTGTTGGCGAAGGCCGTGATACCAGGTCTACCCGGGTGGAAGCGGTAATGACTCGTAGAGTCGTGACCTGTCGCCCAGATGATGAGTTAAATATTGCCATGAAATTGATGTCCGATCACCAGTTACGCCGGATTGTCATTGTGGATAATGCCAATACAGTAAAAGGAATTATCTCCCAGGCAGATCTGGCAACACGTATGGACCAACCCGAAAAAACAGCCGAAGTGGTAAAGGATATTTCGCAAGCTAACCCCGAGTAGATTTGAACACAGTTTTGTATTTCAGATTCAATTAAGCTGGACGAAGGTGAAAATGACTGTTTTTCATCTTGCAGTAAAAAGGACCAACTTGATGATAGATAAACAATCAGAATTTAACAGTTCTGAAAGAAACGGTTAGCAATATGAAAGCGCAAACAAATAAACCTGTTGAAACTAAAAATAAATTAACCGGTAGCAGCACTACAAAAAAGCCCTTGTCTGGTTCCCATAATTCCAATGGGCACAAGCAAAAGACAAATATGAATGCGAATTTCCAGGCGGATGATGATCTCAAGGATTCTGAAATTCGCTATCGTCGCCTGTTTGAATCTGCCAAAGATGGTATCCTGCTACTTGATGCGGTCACCGGGCAGATTACCGATGCCAATCCCTTCATAACCAATTTACTGGGGTATTCCTATATAGAAATGTTGGGTAAAAAGTTGTGGGAAATTGGTCTGTTTAAGGATTCTGATGAAAGCCAGGCTGCTTTTCAGGAACTGCGCCAGAAAAAATATATTCGCTACGATGAACTTCCGCTTCAGACCAAACAGGGAGCTAATATTGAAGTGGAATTTGTGTCCAATGTCTATCTGGTCAATGGGGAAAAGGTAATTCAATGTAATATCCGTGATATCACAGAACGAAAGATGGCCAGTGACCATTTGCAAAAAGTAAACAAAGAATTATCTGATTTGGTCATTGAATTGCAAAATCGTGACCGTGAAATGAAAATGATTAATCAGATGAATGATCTCCTGCAATCATGTAAAACGCTTGAAGAAGCCTATCAAGTTATTGGAATATCCGGCAAGGATTTATTCAAAGGTCAGAATGGCGGATTGGCAATTCTGCATGATTCCGGACAATTTCTGGAAACAACCTCTTTTTGGGGCAATCAACAATTATTGGAGTCCGTTTTTACATTGGAAGATTGCTGGGCAATGCGTCGCGGGCAAATCCATGAGGTTTCAGATGTTCATACCAATATGATTTGTCAACACTTCACAAATCCGCCAACCGTCGGGTATCTTTGTTATCCAATGGTCGTTCAGGGTGAAACCATGGGTTTGTTCTATCAGGATACTCCTGCTGGCTTACCAGCGGACCAGGCACAAAATTGGAAACAAAAAACCATGGCAGTGGCAGAAGGCATCAAAATCTCTTTATCCAATCTGAGACTGCGCGAGCTTATGCGTCAACAGGCTAATCATGATACGTTAACCGGACTTTTCAATCGGCGATATCTGGATGATACCCTCCCACGTGAGTTGAATCATGCACGCAGAAAGAATTCACCCATCAGCATCGCGATGCTTGATATTGACCACTTTAAAAAGTTCAATGACACCTTCGGACATGAAGCTGGAGATGTGATATTACGGGAAATTGGCCATCTTTTCAGGGAAAATCTGCGTAGTAGCGATATCGCATGCCGCTACGGTGGAGAAGAATTCGTTCTGGTTCTGCTCGATTCTACTCAAGAAGAGAGTTATAGCAGGTTCGAGAAGATCCGTGAACAGGTAAAAGACCTACAAATACGTTACCAGGAAAAACTTCTCGGAAAAATGTCCGTGTCAATCGGCATTGTTGAAGCGAATGGCAATTTGTTGAGCGCAGAAGAATTGGTGGCTGCGGCTGATAAAGCCTTATATGCAGCAAAACACGCTGGTCGCGATTGCATGATCAACTACAGTGAACTCGAACCAGACATCAAGAAAAATCTGGATGAATAGAAAGATCAAAAGGAATAACGAGAAAGGAGTCTCATGAATTTTGACAATCATCATCTCTCCTCCTTACAGACTGCTCTTGACCTGCAAACCAGTGCAACCAAACCTGTGATTTTTGGTGTACAAATACGTGCTCCAGAAACAGAAAAAGAGAATCGAATTTTTAAAAATGCTGCGGATTACAAATCTCAGATAATGAAATTGTCAGGTTCAGTTGATTGTGATGCAGAATATTTGAAAGAGAAAAAAACAGGTCACTTTGGTCTGGCAGTGCAAAGATCCAAAAACGAAGACGAGGTCACGAAAATTGAACGACTGCTGGGTAATTCTGGCGCAGTGATTCTGCTTGAACCAGGAATTGGTGAACAGTTTGAGTCATTTGACATTGGCTCATCCGGGAAAGGGAACAGGGTTCAATTACTTGACTTGCCTGAAGAAGAAAAACAGACCAAAAGGTTCACTGCTGATGATATTGGAGATCAGGTTCGTGTTGAACTGATCGATATAAATGTCCAGCGCGGATTCATCGATTATCAAAAAGTTCTTGACCAAAACAATAATAAAAATTTCAGAATGGAGTAACAAAATGACAGAGAAAAAAACCGAAGGGAAAAAAACCAAAGTCAAACGACTTCCAAAAGGTCAACGGAAGCACATTCGTCGACTGAAGCAGGCTGAACGCAAGGAAGCCATCATAGAGAACCCAAAGCTATAAGCAATCTGAAGAGATTATTTTGAAGGAGCGGCTTATGGAAAGAAAAGTTGGGTTATGGATCAATTATCTCAAGGCGGTGATTGTGTCCATAGCAAATGATAAGGTTTATATTCGGGAAATCATTTCGAATATCGAGGAGGAAATCCATTTATCTACAAGTGACATGGAAAATTTGCCAGGAGAGAAAATAGAGAATCACCATAATCCGCATTCGGAGGGTCTGCTCGATCGCTATTACAAAGCGATCATTTCTCTCGTGTGTGATGCGGAATCGATCTGGATATTTGGGCCGAATGACGCAAAAGTCGAGCTGGAAAATCGACTGCGAACAGCCGGTTTTGGAGCGCGGGTTGTTGGGATTGAGACAATGACGGAGATGACAAATCGCCAGCTGGCCCTTAAGGTGCGGCAACGCTATCTGAGAAAGCCAGTCACCCACATTTACTCAAAATAGGTTCATTATTGGAAATAAGAAATATATAAAAACAGAGGTTCTACGCATGTTACCTGATTATTAGTAGAGGCATCTCCCTTAACCGGGATTGGCGAGTGTTTTTGGTAAGTAACTATTCGCCAAAAACTCTGACCGCTAATGTATGAAATGACGTTTAAACAATATCCCTGTTGAATAAGTGACTATGGAAATTCAGACATCAACCCCCACAAATCAATGGACATTCAGAAGAATTATTGTAGCCACCCTCGCTCTGGTTGCTGTCGGGCTTGGTTTTTGGCTGCTTTACCGCTTCTACCAGGTTCTTTTTATTTTATTTGTCGCCATTATTCTGGGAACAATTATCCGCCCGATCGCAAATTGGTTAAATCGAAGAGGATTCCCAAAAATCGGTGGGGTGGTCGCTGTATACATCTTGATTTTTGCCCTGGTAACCGGATTTCTACTTTTATTATTCCCGCTGGTGTACGATCAGGGATCTGCTATTATTAATGATATTCCTGATTATTATCAGTCGATAAGAACCTGGGTGCAGCATTCACCCAATCAGTTGATTAGCGGTTTCAACTCATATTTACCTGATAAATTTCCAGGATTTGAAAAGGTCATTCAATCTGACACTGAAATGTTAGCATCTACCGAACTGGCTTTGAGCTATGTGTCTTCCATTTTCAAGGGCTTTTTCCTCATACTGGTTACTCTTTTGTTATCCTTCCACTGGACACTCCATGGACCACAGTCCATTGAATCTTTACTTTTATTGTTTCCCAAGAATCAACGTGAAAATCATTCCGTTATGATAACGGCGATCGAATCAAAAATGGGTTATTACATTGCCGGCCAGGGTGTGCTATGTCTGGTTGTTGGCCTTTTGGCGATGATTGGATACCTTTCGATCGGTTTGCCCAATGCTTTTGTCCTGGGGCTCGTGGCCGGCATATTGGAAGCTGTTCCCATCATTGGACCTACTCTGGGTGCTATCCCGGCCGGATTGATTGCCTTTTCGGTGTCCCCATCTCTGTTAATCTGGGTAATTATTATTACAGTCATCATCCAGGTTTTGGAAAATAATTTATTGGTTCCACGCATCATGAGCAAAGCCGTAGGGGTCAACCCCTTTGTTTCTTTGTTAGCAATTTTTGCCTTCAGTTCTTTATTTGGTCTGGTTGGAGCGCTCATGGCCATTCCAATGGCAGCAATTATTCAGCTGATATTGGATCGTTTTGTTTTTCACCCCGCCGAAGACGAAAAAGGAGCGTTTGCTGGCCGTGATTTAGCAAGTCGCTTGCGCTATGAAGCCAACGATCTTGCGAAAGATCTTAAGAGTCAGGCACGTGTACCAAAAGCCGGGGCGGATCTTGAGGTGTCTCAGATCGATAATGTGATGGACGAAATCGAGGCAATTACCACGGTTCTGGATGTACTCCTCGCCCAAATTACCGAAACAGGTTCCAATGATTAAGAATGTAGTAAGAATTGGATTCGCTGTCCTGACCACAATCATGGCAATCGTGATCTTGTGGCTATTTCGGACTGCCGTCATTTATGTTCTGATTTCACTCATCCTGGCAGCATCCATCCGTCCTTTTTTCACACGTCTGGCTGGCAGAAAAATCATCCTCCGATTAAGCTGGATTCTTATCTACTTAATTGTTACCGGAAGTTTAATTGCCTTATTAATATTTGCCATCCAGACTTCCGCTACAGAATTGCAAACAATGGCGCAAGGCGTCTCCGAACAGGATAAATGGACCTTACTTATATGGTCAGATAACAGCGGCTTACAGTCTTTATTAGAGCGTTTACCATCCCCGAGCGTTCTTTTTAGAGCGTTTACCGGTGATGAAGGCGAGCTTATTGTTCCTGTTTTGTTCGGGATCGTCCAGGATGTTGGTGGTGTTATCGCTGCCATTGCCATCATTCTGGTTCTGAGTGTTTATTGGAGTGTTAATCAAAATCACTTCGAGCGACTTTGGTTATCGTTACTGCCTTCTGATCAAAGAAAACAAGTGCGTGGCATCTGGGAGAGAATTGAATCGGATATTGGCGCTTATGTGCGTGGGCAGGTTTTACACAGTATATTAGCAGGGTTAATTCTAGGTTTGGGGTATTGGCTGATTGGATCTCCCTCGCCAGCGCTGCTTGCCCTGGTGGGAATCATTGGTAGTATGATCCCCGTGGTTGGGCTATTTCTGGTTGTTTTCATTACACTGGTGTTGGGTTTGTTAACCAGCGTACAGATCAGTCTGCTTACCGTTGTATATACGATCGTTATTCTGACTGCGCTGGGTATCTGGGTAAAACCCAGGCTGATTAACCGCCAATGGGATAATCCGATTCTGACACTGGTGTTGATGGTTGCATTGGCAGATGCACTTGGCATTATTGGAATCGTTATCGCTCCGCCATTATCGATTATCTTTCAAATACTTTGGAACAGGTTAATCAAACGCAGTACAAAAACAACTTCTGTAAGCCTTCTTTCAGACCTCAAAGTGCGCCTGGCAAATTTGAGTGCAACAGTCGATGAAATGGAGGAACCACATTTGCCTTTAATCACAAGCAGCCTGGAACGGATAACAGGCCTACTTGAAGAAGCAGAACCCGTTTTAAAAGCCGGATCGATTAGGGATTGACCACCCAAACTAAATGGGTGGTTTTAAACTCGATTCTCAAAAAAATTTTATAGTTAGGCAGGCTTTTTTTGCTCGACGATATTTATCACTCCGCCAATTAGGACAACAATCCAGGCAAGGATATATCCCCATAAACCATACAGTATTTCACGATTAATTCCTTCACTGGATGTAGTTAAAAATTGTTGAAAGATCAAAAGCAAGATAATAATACTGGTAATAGTCACGCCAAAACTATCCGCATTTCCCTTATAGCCTTCCCCTGCTCCGCCTTCGCCAATGGCCAACTGCCAACCACTGAATTCCCGCATCGGGTCATTACCACACGAGGTAAGCACCCAGGGGAGAAAGAAAAGAACCAAGGTTCCAAATAATCCGGGGGCCAACTCTATTTGCATACTATTTGTGCAACCCTCTCGAATTAGTGTTGCTCTCTGAAAAATTGCACAATGTGGTTGCTGATTGCTTCAGATTCATCGTGCAACACCCAATGCGTTGCGTCCTCAAAGGTAATCAACTGACCATCATCGCAAAGATCGACACTTAAAGGAGCCATTTCATAACTTAAATGCGGGTCTTGCTTGCCCCACAGGATTAATGTCGGCACCTGGATTCTGAGGGATTGCGATGTTTGTCTCTTCACCCGAAAAAAAGACCGGTACCAGTTCATCATGCCTGTCATGGCGCCGGGTTGATTCCATGCGGTGCGATAGCGATCTCGCTCTTCCTTGCTTAAATTATCTGGCATGGCCGAGATCAAAAAACGCCAGTTATTTAACCGGACAACCCATTCAGGCAAACCAGGAATCTGAAAGAATAAGGCGTACCAGCTTTTGAGGATCTGTTTGATATGCGTGCGCAGATAGCTGCTCATCACCTGTGGATGCGGCACATTGGCAATCACCATTTTTTTGATCCGTTCGGGGCAGCTCAACGCCAGGCTCCAGGCAACCATCGCACCAAAATCATGCCCGGCGATGTGGAAACGATCATAGCCCAAAGCATCGGCTAAACCAATGATATCCTTGACAAGCGTATTCATCTGGTAGCTGGCAACGCCATCCGGTTTGTCGCTTAAGTTGTAGCCTCTTTGGTCAGGCACAATGACGCGAAAACCAGCCTCCGCCAAGGGGCCAATCTGGGCTTCCCAACCAAACCAGGCATCCGGAAACCCGTGCAAGAGGAAAACAGGCTCTCCCTCTTCGGGCCCTGCCAGAGCAGTATGCAGTCGGATCCCATTGGTTGTGATTTTTTCGAATTTTATTGTCATTCCATTATGCCAGCGCATTGCTGGCTTCATCGAGGGCTGTCACTTCATCAGCAGACAGCCGCCAGCCCATCGCACCCAGGTTTTCGGCGGCTTGTTTGGCATTCTTTGCGCCGGGGATGGGCACAGTTCCCTTGCAGATCGTCCAGTTCAGGGCAACTTGTGCAGGAGATTTGCTGTAATTAGTGCCGATTTCTCTCAACAGGTTGATCAACGGTTGCGCCTGCTGCAATTTTTCTTTGGGATACATGCGCTTGCGCGGGCCAGGTGGTGGATTATCGGGGCCATATTTCCCGGTCACCATGCCTTTGGCCAGTGGGCTGTATGCAATGACGGTGATGTCATTTTCCAGGCAGTAAGCGAGCAAACCATTTCTCTCGATGCTGCGGTCAAATAAGCTGTACTCCACCTGGTTGGAAGCCAGGGGTATGCCGTCCGCCTGCAAGGTTTCATGTGCCAGTCTGGTTTTTTCTGTATTGAAGTTAGAGACACCGACCGCGCGGGTCAGCCCTGACTTTACGGCATCTGCGAGAGCGGACACATACTCTGGTTTACTCCAGCGCCCGAAGGGCATATGGACTTGGTATAAATCGACCTGGGAGAGTTGCAGGCGCTTCAGGCTTTTTTTGAGCGCATTCAGCAGTGCTTTTTTGCGCATCCGCCATGGAAACGGAAAAAATTTGGTTGCGATCAGCACTTCATTCGTTGCGGAGGGTAAGAATTTCCCCAAAAATCGTTCTGATTTGCCCAGCCCATAGACTTCGGCAGTGTCAAACCAGTTCGCGCCGTTGGCAAGGCTGACGTCAAAGGCTGCGCGGATATCGCTGTCATCATAGCTGCTGCCACCATAGCCCCAGATCATGCGATCACCCCAGGCCCATGCACCCACACCAACGGTGGTGATTTTGATATCGGTTTTTCCAAGTGGTACCAGGTCTTGAGAATTATTCATTTTTATTTTCCTATTAACAAGTGTGACAAACCCGTCCCCTCTACAATTACCGGACTGGTAACTGCATTTGGTCAGTCCTTCTTTATTATACACGCTCCAATTTCTGGGCCTACCAATATCAAAAGAGATGATCTGAGTCTTTCCTATCCCTACTTGTGCGCTAAGGCTGATTCTTTTTCCTTTTCCGCTAAGTATGGCTGATGGAGCTTGATGGGTTCGCGATCCGTTTTGCGTAGGCGCAGATTAAGCATTTCCACGAAAACCGAGAAACCCATGGCAAAGTAGATATATCCCTTGGGAATATGCTGGTGCAGGCTTTCGACGATCAGCGTAAATCCGATCATTAATAAAAATGAGAGGGCTAACATTTTCACAGTCGGGTGTCGTTCCACAAAATTACTGAGGGCATCTGCGGATAAAATCATCCCACCGGCGGCCACGATCACAGCCGCGATCATGACAGCCACTTCATCCACCATGCCAACCGCTGTAATGACCGAATCCAGAGAAAAGACCACGTCCAATATCAGGACCTGAAGAATTACACTCCAGAAGGTGGCTTTGACTTTAGCCGAGGAGTGTCCTTCCACCCCTTCTAGCTTTTGGTGAATTTCCATGGTGGCTTTGCCCATCAGGAATAATCCACCGATGAGTAAAATCAAATCCCTGCCGGATATGTGAAAGTTGCGAATGGAGAAGATCGGTTCGGTCAAGCCAATAATCCAGGAGAGGGAAAGCAGTAATAAGATGCGGCTGATGACGGCCAGTGCAATCCCGGTTCGGCGGGCTTTGGGCTGTTGCTCGAGGGGTAATTTTCCAGCCAGAATGGAGATGAAAATCACATTATCTACACCCAGCACCAATTCCAGGGCTACCAGGGTTAAAAACGCAATCCAGATTTGAGGGTCAGAAATCCAGTCCATCTTATAACGCTCCTTTTGTAATGATTCCTCCTGATTTTAAACCAAAAACCAGTATGATGAAAGTTTTTTCATCTGTTTTATCGTGGATCGTTCTCGTTGACATTTTCAACCCTTGTCAGACAGCTTTTCTCCGATAGAATTATACCCATACGAATATCACCGGAGCCTTAGATGCAGTCAAAATTAAAAATCATTCTGATCGGTCTGGGAAAAGTTGGGCGCGAAGTGCTTCAGCAACTTCCAATAAGTGGGCTAGGCTGTGAGATCACCGCCCTGGCTGATAGCACCGCTTGTTTAATAGGACAACCGCTTTCTGTTCAGCAGGTTAGCGCAGCACTGGAAACCAAATCAGCCGGTAAAAAACTGATTGATCTGCCGGACGCACAACCACTGACCAATCTAGTTGCTTCATATCAATCGGATGTGATCATCGTGGATACCAGTGCCGCCCCAAACCTCGACTGGGGTACAGCAATACGGAAAAATTGCAAAATGGTGTTCGCCAACAAGAATGCGCACAGCGCTCCCTGGTCACAGGCAGCCGCTTTTTTTAACAATGACCGCATCCGTTATGAGTCCACCGTGGGGGCGGGCTTACCGGTAATCGCAACCCTGCGATCCATGCTTGCCAGTGGCGATCAAATCACGCGCATTGAAGGCGTGATGAGTGGCACGTTGGGGTATTTGTGCAGCCAGCTTGAAGCCGGTGCCACTTACAGTCAGGCGGTTCAGCGAGCCTTTGAGGCTGGGTACACCGAACCCGATCCGCGTGATGATTTGAGCGGTTTTGATGTGTTGCGTAAGTCTTTGATTCTGGGCAGGACGGCTGGTTGGCGTCTGGAACAGACAGATTTTTCAGTGCAAGCGCTTTATGATGATCGACTGATCGGGATGCGAGTGTCGGAATTCTTTCAACGCACTGCTCTTCTCAACGAAACCTATACGCAAGAGGTTGGGAAAGCTGCCAAAGAGGGCAGGGTGCTGCGTTATCTGGCGACCATCACCCCGCAAGGCGGTCATATCGGTTTGCAGGCTGTGGAACGCAGCAGTGCGCTGGGTGCCTTGCAGGGCCCTGGCAACTATTTTGCCATCCACAGCCGACGCTATGACCCGCTGCCGCTGGTGATTGCCGGACCGGGTGCGGGCATTGTGGTCACCGCTAATGGCGTTCTCAATGATATAATCGCGCTAACCAGTAGATAGAAAGCAGTCCAATCCAGATGAAAAAACACGCACGCATGGAAGAAATCTATGAATCCGGCTCCATTCCCTGGGATCAGCAAGATCCCCCGCCCGAGGTGATTGATATCGCTTCGGTGCTGCCAGCTGGGCGAGCGCTTGATCTGGGGTGTGGATTAGGACGCGCTTCCATTTATCTGGCTCAAAGGGGTTGGCAGGTGGATGGCGTCGACTTCGTCAGACAGGCCATCACACAGGCGCGTCTGCGTGCAGAGCAGGCAGGCGTAAGCGAGCGGGTACACTTTCATCAATCCGCGGTGACGGAATTATGCTTTTTAGATGGCCCTTACGACTTTGCTCTGGATGTGGGGTGCGCGCACGGTTTAACGGAGAAGGAACTGCAGGATTATCACCTGGAGCTGCTACGCTTGCTGAAACCTGGGGCAGTCTTTCTGCTGTTTGCCCATTTAAATGAAGAGAACACCTCTCCTGAAGAACAGAATTGGATGGATGAAACCATATTGAGAAAAATCTTTGCACACACATTTGAACTGGAAAGAGTCGAACATGGACTGACTCAGGTGGATGATCAGACTCCCTGGCGCTCTGCCTGGTTCTGGTTCCGAAAGGACACACAATGAACAAAATACCGGTTTCCATTTTAGGCGCGACTGGCGCAGTTGGGCAACGCTTTGTCGAGATGCTGGTACAGCATCCTTATTTCGAGATCGTTTCTTTAACTGGTTCAGAACGCAGTGCCGGCAAAGCTTATGGGGAGGCTTGCCGCTGGGTGCTCTCGGGGTCCATCCCGGAGCAGGTTCAGCATTTGAAAATCCAGCCCACTTCCACCCATCTGCCTGGTCAGGTTGCCTTCTCAGCCTTACCGGCGGCGATCGCCCGCGAATGGGAGCCGCAACTGGCTGCTGTCGGGTATGCGGTTTGTTCAAACGCTTCGGCTTTACGCCAGACTCCCGGTGTGCCGCTCTTAATCCCTGAGATCAACTACGATCATCTGGACATGATCCCTTTGCAACAGAGCGAGCTGGGTTGGAAAGGTCTGGCAGTCACCAGCCCGAATTGCACCACCAATGGCATCGCCATGACGCTCAAACCGCTCGACGATGCCTTTGGGGTGGAAGCGGTGTTTGTGAGTACCATGCAAGCCATCTCGGGCGCAGGTTACCCAGGACTGGCCTCTCTGGACATTCAGGATAACGTAATCCCCTTTATCAATGGCGAGGAAGAAAAGATCCAGACGGAAACCAACCTGCTGTTGGGAAAGATGCTGGCTGGCAGAAGGGTCAATGCCCAAATTCAGGTCAGCGCGCATGCCAATCGCGTTCCGGTTCTGGATGGGCATACCATAGCGCTTTCCATAAAATTCCGCAGCAAGCCCTCTGTGGAAGACGCCATGCAGGTTTTGGAGGATTTCCGTGGTCCGGCTGAGGTGCAGCAGATGCCGACTGCACCCGAACGTCCGATTCTGGTGCGCCGTGATCCCGACCGGCCGCAACCGCGCCGTGATCGTGATGCGGGCAACGGGATGTCCGTCAGTGTCGGGCGCATTCGTCCCTGTAACCTGTTCGATTTGCGCATGGTTACGGTTGTACATAATACCGTACGTGGTGCCGCGGGGGGATCGGTGCTGAATGCTGAGTTGCTCTACGCGAAGGGATTATTGTCGGCATGATTCAACTGGGTATGACCGACTGCCCGGCAGTACGTCATCTGCTGGATAACCATCAACTGGAACTGGATTATCTGGAAGTCCATGGGCCTTATGTTGCATCAGCTCGTCAGGCGTATCCCGAGATGCCCATGTTACTGCACAATGCCCTCTATCAATGGTCATTGACCCATCAGGATGGATTGGAACATAAAGATGCAGCCAACATCACCCGGCAGCGCCTGGCGTTGTCCTGTTCTCCCTGGTATAGCCTGCACCTGGGGTTTTCCGTGGAGGAGGTCGATTTTTATGACGAAGCTATGCAAGCCGTTTCTGCACTGCAACCGCGCGGTCTGGTGCTGCAACGCTGCATCTCCCGGTTGAAAGAGCTCAAAGAAATACTACCGGTGCCGATCCTGGTGGAGAACCTGGATTATAACCCGACACAGGCCTATGAATATGTGTGTGAGCCTGATTTTATTCAGGATGTCATTCAGGATACCGGCACCTGGTTGCTGTTGGATCTGGCGCACGCGCGTGTGACCGCCCATGCTTTTGACATTTCTGTGGAAGATTATATCGATCAGCTGCCGCTCGGGAAAGTGCGTCAAATTCATCTCAATCGCCCAGGTTGGCGTGACAACCGCCTGGTGGATGCTCATCTGGCGCTCGTGGAAGAAGACTATATTCTGTTTGAAAAAATTCTTGAGCGCTGCCGCCCATGGGCAGTGACCCTCGAGTATCAGCAAGACCCTGATCAGATTCTGCTCCAAGTCACACGATTACGCGAAATGATCACCAGGTAACATTCCGATACAATTTGATACAATGAATTTCTGAGAATCTTCTCATTCCGATTGAATTACGCCTAAAACGCGATAAAATAATAACAGAACGCACCGGGAGGGCATTTTGGAACGAGAAACACTGCAACGGATCATGTATTACCTGTTCGATCACATCACGGTAACCCGCTTCGAAGGAAATGAAAATGTTCCCAGGGAGGGTGGTATTATTGTCGCAACCAACCATATGAGCCGTATGGACATCCCGATGCTGTTCGTAAACCCTGCCCGGCCGGATATTACTGCCCTGGTGGCGGATAAATATGTCAATTACCCTGGCATTAGTTGGTTTGCAAAAACAGCCGGTGCCATCTATATCGACCGCGAGAGAGCTGACTTTGGTGCTTTCCGGGAGGCACAAAAACTGATTAAGTCTGGTGTTGCCATGGGGATTGCTCCGGAAGGCACGCGTAGCAAGGTCAGTGAATTACTGGAAGGCAAACCCGGTACAGTTCTGCTGGCGTTACGCACCGGTGCCCCGATTGTTCCGGTAGGATTGGCTGGCACAGAAAACAGCTTCAAAAAACTGCTCACTTTCCGTAAACCACATATGGTGGCGCGCTTTGGAAAACCGATCGTGATTGATGAAATCCCGCGAGAAAATCGGGAACAGCATTTACAGAATGCAGTCGATGAAATCATGTGCCGTATTGCTGCCTTAATCCCGCCGCGCTACTGGGGCTTTTACAAAGACCATCCACGATTGCAGGAATTGATAGCCGAACAGGGCGGTCCTGTCGCGGATGAGCACAGGTAACCTGATGCAAACCGGTTTCTGGTGGATACTTCTGGCTTTGTTGTTGTATGGTGTAATCCATTCCATTCTGGCTGCGCACCGCACCAAAGACTGGGTCAAAGGCTGGTGGGGCGATAGAAACTATAACCGTTTTTACCGTTTGTTCTTCTCTTTGCAGGCAGCCATATTGTTCGTGCCGGTATTGCTGCTGGTGGTACTCCTGCCGGATAAAACCATTTATCGTATTCCTACCCCCTGGGTGTACCTGACGATCGCTTTGCAAATACTGGGTGTGTTTGGCGCTATTCATAGCATCATGCTGACCGGTATGTTAAGATTCACCGGGGTGCAGCAGGCACTGGATCCCGAGCAGGCGCAAAAACCAATCAAATTAGTTAATAGAAGCCTGTATCACTGGGTGCGCCATCCCATTTATACCAGCATGTTCCTGTTCCTCTGGTTGGTTCCGGTTATGACCTGGAACGTCCTGGCTCTTAATCTGGGAATCTCTGTTTATAATATTCTGGGTGCGATGTTGGAAGAGCGCAAACTAAAAAGTGAATTTGGGCAGTCATACGTGGCGTACAGTCGGGTAACCCCATTCATCATCCCAGGAATCAAACCCAGAAACCGCTAGCTGCATTGAGAAACGATTCCACGCTTCCGTTCCAGTCAGCTAATTCAGGAAAAAACATGACTCAAACACAAAAAAACCGCTCCACGCTCAAACGCTATGCCTGGTTATCCATTGCCACAGCGTTGATTACCATGGGGATGAAAGCCGGTGCTTACCTGCTGACTGATTCAGTTGGTTTATTGTCAGACGCCTTGGAATCCCTGGTGAACCTGGCTGGCGCCATCATGGTACTGAGTATGTTGGGCCTGGCTGCCCGTCCCGCAGACGATAACCATACCTATGGGCACAGCAAAGCGGAGTATTTCTCCAGTGGATTTGAAGGCTCATTGATTTTAATTGCTGCTGGCAGCATCATCTATACAGCGGTAAAACGTCTGTTGGATCCCCAACCCCTGGAGCAATTGGGAGTGGGCTTGTTGGTTTTATTTCTGGCTTCTTCCGTCAATCTGGCAACCTCATTGATTCTGAAACGAGCAGGCAAACGCCACAACGCCATCTCTCTGACCGCCAATTCTCAGCATTTGATGACAGATGTGTGGACATCCGGCGGTGTGCTGGTTGGAGTGGGAGCGGTTGCTCTGACGGGCTGGCAACCACTTGACTCAATTGTTGCCATTCTGGCAGCCCTCAATATTCTCTGGTCAGGATACACCATCGTGCGTGATTCGGTATATGGATTGATGGATACAGCTCTGCCACAGGAAGATCTCGATCTGATCGAGCAAGTACTGGCCAAATATAAAAGTGAGGGGGTGGAGTTCCATGCTGTACGCACACGTCAATCAGGTGCCATTAAATTTATCAATATGCATGTTTTGGTACCCAACGAATGGACGGTGGAGCATGGTCATACGCTGCTTAACAAGCTTGAAGCGGAGTTGAGAGAAAATTTGCCAAACAGCACAGTCTTCACCCACCTGGAACCATTGCACGACCCGACCTCGTATAGCGATATAGAAGTGAGGTAGAGACAGCTGTTAAGCTGTTGGTGGGTTGACAGTTTACAGTAAAGTAGGGTGCACTGCACTTCTGATCGGTTACCAATGTCAGGTTAGATTTTTTGTAGGGTGCACTGCACTTCGGGATCAACACCCAATCTCGGAATGGAACCCAAACCACCATCCACCAACCCATCAGAAGTGCAATGCACCATTCCGATCCATTACCAATCTCAGGGTAGATTTTTCGTAGGGTGCACTGCACTTCGAGATCAACACCCAATCTCGGAATGGAACCCAAACCACCATCCACCAACCCATCAGAAGTGCAATGCACCATACCGATCCATTACCAATCTCAGGGTAGATTTTTCGTAGGGTGCACTGCACTTCGGGATCAACACCCAATCTCGGAATGGAACCTAAACCACCATCCACCAACCCATCAGAAGTGCAATGCACCATTCCCATCCAATACCAATCTCAGGGTAGATTTTTTGTAGGGTGCACTGTACTTCGGGATCAACACAGATCCAGAATGGAAATCAAACCACCATCCACCAACCCATCAGAAGTGCAATGCACCATTCCAATCCATTACCAATACCAGGGTAGTCACGAGTTCCGATGTGGCTACTAGCTACCAACCATCATCGTTCTGCTTCGATTTCGGCTCTGAGCTGCTCGTAGAATTCGGTCAGGAAGGCATCCCGGGCAGAGGCTAGTTGACGGGCGCTGGATGTGAAGAGACGATTCTTGACCTTGCGCAGCTTAAAGAGGTATTCGTGGTAGGAGCTATGCGGTTCATCCGGCTGCTTGACGCCCTCCTTCACAAATTGTTCGGTTGGCTCCGCATAAATGGGTTGCCCGGCCTGGACTGCATACCCGATGGTGCGTGCCACCCCGATAGCTCCCAGGACATCCAGCTTATCGGCATCGAAAAGTACTTTAGCCTCAATCGTCTCGGGTTCATTTTCCTTTTCTCCACGATAGCGATGGGCGCGGATGCAGTGTTGTACCGCGCGAATCCGCTCCAGCGGCCAGCCTTCAGCCTGCAGGACTTGTTCAGCAAAGCGGGCGGAGGCTTCGTGGTGGCTGAGGCGTTCCCCGCTATTGGGGTCACTGCCACGTGAATCGTGCAGTAGTGCAGCCGCATGCACAATTTCCAGATCGGCACCTTCGAGCAGCGCCAGCTTCTCTGCCATGCGGTAGACGCGCTCGATATGATCAAACCCATGCACCGGATCGACCAACGGGTACCAGTTGCGTGCACCATCCAATGTTAACATCTGTGAGTTCCTTTGATCTTAAGTCTGTATCGTAAAGAAATGTTATTTATTCTCCACCACCCACTTGCCACGCTTCATCACGCGTTGCACCAGATTGCCACCGAATTTATAGCCCAGGTTACGGTAGTCGTCCACTGACAACAGCAGTAGATCTGCCTGTTTACCGGGCTCGAGCGAGCCAATGCTGTCGGCACGACCGATGGCAGCGGCGGCATTGATGGTAGCGGTGGTGATGGCCTGCGCTACCGTGATCTTAAGATAACGGCAGGAGAGGGCGATCACGAACTGCATGCTCTCGCACCAGGCTGTCCCGGGGTTGAGATCCGAGGCGATCGCCAGAATGCCATTGGCGGCAATCAAATCCTGGGCGGGGGCGAATTCACAATGTCCCAACCCAAAGGGTGTCGGGGTAAGCGAGACAGCCACGGTATCGGAATTACCTAGAGCCTGAATATCTGCAGCGGAAGTCTTGACCAGATGATCAGCCGAGATGGCTCCCATTCCGACTGCCAGGCTGGTGCCGCCCAGATTCTCGAACTCGTCGGCATGGATTTTGAGGGGGAACCCCAGATCTTTGGCTTTCACCAGAATTTGT